>JAFTVI010000035.1 GCA_017465825.1 Clostridia bacterium | reverse complement strand
CCTTTAATTCGCTCTTACGTCATTGCTGACTTTCTTTAACTCTGTGTTTTCCAGAATTTCTGTCGCAAGTTTTTCTAAACTTACTAAAATTTCAGGGTTCCTTTTTCTATCTCGTCGTTGTTTAATTTTCAAGGTTCAAATCGCTCTCAATGTCGTGTCTTGTCTGTGTCCTCTCTCGAGCGCTTGCTTATCTTATCACAACGTTTTGAAAATGTCAACACTTTTTTTGAAGTTTTTTCGACTTCTCTCAAACGCCGCCGTGTGTTTTATTGCACTCTTCCTCAAAGAAATGGCTATTCTGCGAGGTTTTTCACTGAACATACACACAAAACAAACTTTAAAATTATATGATAAAATGCATCGAATTATGTGTTTTCAATTTTATTTATCCCGTTTTTATCACAATTTTCATATGCATCTTCAAAGTCGTTCATATCCGGTAATACATCCTTCAACGGGACGAGAACGAAGGCTCTTTCACTCATTCTCGGGTGCGGAACCGTCAGCTCTGACGTGTTAATTTTTAAATCATTATATAAAAGAACATCTATATCAATAATTCGGGGAGAATATTTAAAAGGACGTTCTCTGCCGAATGCCGCCTCAATACCAAGACAGGCGCCAAGGAATGCATTGGGACTGAAATCCGTTTCAACCGCAGCACAGATATTATAGAAATTATCCTGCTCGAGATATCCCCAGGGGGCGGTTTCGTAAACAGATGATACCCGTATCACATTTGTTGAAGGAAGATGATTGATTGCATCAATAGCATCATTTATATTTTTGAGCTTATCGCCGATATTTGTTCCTATACTAATATATACAAGATTCATTTATCTTTCCCTCTTTATCTCAACGGCAACATAAGAGAAGTCTGCCTTGATGGGCGCTTCAGGCTTTTTGAGCGTGATTTCAACCTTTTCAATTTGCTCAAATGCATCAAGAATTGAATCTGCAACGACCTGTGCCGCCTTTTCTATCAAATCGTACTTTTCTGCCACAAAAACTCTTTTCACAAGCTTGATTACCTGCGCATAGCTCACGGTATCATCAACATTATCCGTCTGACAGGGCTTTTTTAAATCCAGCTTGCATATAATATCAAGGATGAAATTCTGCCCCTGTATTTTTTCCTCCGGATTCACGCCGTGATATGCATATATTTTAAGATTGTTTATAATTATTTTATCCATATATTGTGTTTCCTTTATTTTATACTATTATATATAGCGATTGATTGGCGTGTTTCTTCAACATCGTGCACACGGAGAATGTCACTGCCTTTCATAAGAGCAATAATATCCGCTGTCAATGTTCCGGCAAGTCTTTGGGTGGGATTTTGCGTTTGTGTGATTTCGCCGATAAATCTTTTTCGAGAAAGCGCCGTTAAAAATGCCACATCAGGCACAATGACTTTTTCGAGGTTTTTAAGGAGATCAATATTATCTGCCGTGGTTTTTGCAAAACCGAACCCCGGGTCAAGGCAGATATGATTTTTTTCAATGCCGAATTTTTCACATTGACTGAGCACGGAATCAAAAAATTCTTTCACAGCCGGAACAACACCCTCAGGATATTTCACCACACTGCCCGACGGCACACCTGCGGTGTGAGTGATAATCCAGCCGGCATCATATTCTTTCACAACAGTTGCCATAGCATCATTAAAAACTCCGCTGACGTCGTTTATTATATGCGCACCCTTTTCAAGAGCGAACTGAGCAGTTTCGGGATTTACCGTATCAACGGAAATAATGATATTTTCAATTTTTACAGCCTCCGTCAGCACAGGATCCAGTCGTTTTATCTCCTCGGCGACAGAAACGGGCTCGCTGTCCGGTCTTGTGGACATTGCACCGATATCAATAATATCCGCGCCCTGAGCGAACATTTCTTTTATTTTTAGCAATGCCGCGTCGGGAGAAAAAAATTCACCGCCGTCTGAAAACGAATCGGGAGTAACATTGAGAATCCCCATAATCACTCCGCGTCCGTCAAGCTGAAGATTGCTGTTTCTGAATGCAAAACTTTTCATATTTAATCAACCGTTATCTTATCAATATTTTTCTCAAGCGTCTTTTCACCGATACCCGAAACATTTGTAATCTCCTCAACCGAATTGAATCTGCCGTTTTCGTTACGGTAATCAATAATAGCCTGTGCTTTTGTTTCACCTATTCCGCTCAACGCCGTAAGCTCCTCAAGAGTTGCAGTATTTATGTTTATAAGACTTTCTGTCAAAGCCTGCGTCGTGGTGGTTTCCGTTTTTTCCGTAGTTGTACTGCGGGAAGATGATGCAACCTGATTAACAGTTACTGTTTCAACCGTTGTGATTTCAACCGTTGTGGTTTCAACAAAATCAGCTGCAGCGTACTCCACTACCACATTACCTGATGTTGTCTGCACATACTCGGAATTCTGAAAATAAAGCTGAGGATTCAGCTGAGTTTCATCATATTTCTTATAAAGATCAAGACACATCAGCAGATTTACAACACAAACAATAAGAATAAGGGACATCATTATTACGCTGACGCCGTGCATTACAGGTTTTTTATTCTTCTGAGATCTGACTTCCGAATCCGACTCGGGCACATCAACATTATCAAAAATTTCATACTCGTCATTCACAGCGGTCACCTCTTTGTTGTCCGATAAAATATTTAAAAATATTATAATACAATATATTACTCTTTTCAACAATTTTTTACCTTGACAAAATGCAAAATTGCTATAAAATATATTTAAAGGAGTTGTTCATTTTGAGTTTCAGAGAAATTACAATTGAAGAATTAAACGTCAATCCCGTTACTATGTTTTCAGAGGGTTGGGCATTGCTTACCGCAGGCGATAAATCGGATTTCAACGCTATGACGGTAAGTTGGGGCGCAATCGGTGAAATATGGGGCAAGCACTCAATGTTTGTTTTTGTAAGACCGCAGAGATACACTCACGATTACTGCGAAAAGAGTGACTTGTTCACCGTAAGCTGTTTTAACAGCAAATGCAGGAAGGAGTTATCCTTCTTCGGCTCAAAAAGCGGCAGGGATTACGATAAGTTTAAAGAAACAGGTCTTACAGCCGCATACGACGGCGATTCCGTTTACTGCGAGGATGCGGAAATAGTTTTCATTTGCAGAAAAACTGCAAAAACTGCTCTACAGCCTGACAATTTTTATTCTGCCGATATTGAGGGATGTTATTCTGCTAAGGATTATCACGATATTTACGTGGGTGAAATCGTAAAAATCCTTGTAAAAGAATGATGAAAAAAATTTTTAAAATTTTTTTCAAAAAAGTATTGACATTTAAAAAAATCGTGCTATAATAACTCTCGTGCTCAGGAGATAACACTTCTGAGAAGTGAATATCCGGTGTCTTTGGCGCAGAGGTTCCACCTGTTCCCATCCCGAACACAGTAGTTAAGCTCTGCAGTGCCGAAAATACTTGGCTGGAAGCGGCCCGGGAAGATAGGGCGATGCCGGAACTTTATTCAACTGCCCAAAAGGGCGGTTGTTTATTTTATAAATCTTCGGATTTGTAAAATAAAGGACGGGCAGAATTTAATTGCCTGTCCTTCATTTTTTTAAGCATCTTTTCTTTATGGTATACGAAAGGATAAATCAGCAAGGAGCAACAAATATGAATTCATTTTTTGATTTATTATTAAATTTTGACCTTAATGTATTTCAGTGGATTCAGAATATTCAGAATCCCGTTCTTAATTGGATTATGGTTGCAATTACAACTATAGGAAATGCCGGAATAATTTTTATTATCCTTGGTTTTGTACTTTTATTCACAAAAAAGCACCGCAAAGAAGGTCTTACTGTTCTCATTGCTCTTATAATAATGCTGCTTTTCAATGATCTTTTTCTCAAAGAGTTTTTTGCAAGGATAAGACCTTTTGACCTCTATGAATCAAATCCCGAAAAATACGCTCTGTGGGGAACGGAATATACTTATCCCGATCTTGTGTATAAGCCGTCAAGCTACTCATTCCCATCGGGACATACCGCATCAGCCTTTGCGGCGGCTGTTGCAGTCCTTTTGAATAACAGAAAAACAGGCATACCCGTAATTATTTTTGCATTTATTATGGGATTTTCAAGAATTTATGTACAGGTACACTACCCTACCGATGTAATCGGCGGCATTGTTATAGGTGCAATATGCGCAATTATTGCAACAGTAATTGCAAAATACCTGTTCCCCATTATTGATAATGCACTTGATAAGCTTTTCTCAAAGATAAAAATGAAGAAGAATCAATAATTTATCAGTTAGTAGTGAGGAGTGAGGAGTGCAGGAAAAGGCTCCGCCTTTTAATCCATTATATTGGGGTAAGGGGCAAAGCCCCTTCAACACTTATTCACTATTACTTAAACAATAATTTATCGCAGATAAATTATTGTTTATCTGCCAAGGATGTGATCATATGCTTATAAAAGGTCTGCAAAAATTAACACTTCTCGACTATCCATCGAAGGTTGCCTGTACCGTTTTTACAGGCGGCTGTAATTTCAGATGTCCTTTCTGCCACAACGCATCACTCGTCACGCATATTGATTCCGAATGCATTAATGAAAACGAATTTTTCAGCTTTCTTAAAAAGCGCACGGGAATTCTTGAGGGCGTGTGCATTTCAGGCGGTGAGCCTACACTACAGCCGGACCTTGAACAGTTTATTATAAGGATAAAGGATATGGAATTCAGCGTTAAGCTTGACACAAACGGTTACCGTCCCGATATTTTAAAGAATCTTTGTAACAAAGGTCTTGTTGATTACGTTGCTATGGATATAAAAAATTCTCCCGAAAAATATGCACTGACAGCGGGACTTGATAATTTTGATTTTGCAAAAATTGAAGAAAGTGCATCATTTTTACTAAACGGTGACGTTGATTTTGAATTCCGCACAACTGTTGTCAATGAATACCACGAGGAATGTGATTTTGCACAAATCGGAAAATGGCTGAGAAGTGATGCAAAATACTTTTTACAGTCCTTTATTGACTCGGGTGATACCATTAAAACGGGGCTTAATCCACACAGCGATGAAAATCTGGGTATCTTTTTAAACACTTTGAAAACGTATATGCCAAATGCGCAAATAAGAGGATAAAATATTCAAGATATTGTATTGTCATTTTTCACAAATTACAATATCTTGTATTTTTTTTGTTGACAAACGGTATCTTATATACTATACTCATATATGCACGCAATACACAATAATTAAAAATTCAAACATAAAAAAAGAACAGGAGAGGGCAAAATGTACACGGTAATCAAGAGAGACGGCAAAATTGCAGATTTCAATTTACAGAAGATTTCAGACGCTATCAAAATGGCATTTGACGCACTTGAAAAGGAATACAACGACAATATGATTGATTTCCTTGCACTTAAGGTTACTGCTGATTTTCAGTCCAAAATCAAGGACCACAAAATCGCAGTTGAGGACATTCAGGACAGCGTTGAATCCGTACTCATTCAGGCAGGCTATGCAGATGTATCAAAGGCATACATTCTTTACCGCCGTCAGAGAGAAAAAATGCGTAATATGCAGTCCACAATTCTCGACTACAAGGAGATTGTTGACAGCTATGTTAAAGTAACTGACTGGCGAGTTAAGGAGAATTCAACCGTTACATATTCGGTAGGCGGTCTTATTCTCAACAACTCAGGCGCAATTACCGCAAACTACTGGCTTTCCGAAATATATGATGACGAAATTGCAAACGCTCACAGAAATGCAGATATTCACATCCACGACCTTTCAATGCTCACAGGCTACTGCGCAGGCTGGTCACTCAAGCAGCTTATTCAGGAAGGTCTTGGCGGAGTAACAGGTAAAATCACCTCTGCACCTGCAAAACACCTTGCAACTCTTTGCAACCAGATGGTAAATTTCCTTGGCATTATGCAGAACGAATGGGCAGGTGCACAGGCTTTCTCCTCATTCGACACATATCTTGCACCCTTTGTCAAGGCTGACAATCTTAACTACGACCAGACAAAGAAGTGCATCGAATCCTTTATTTACGGCGTAAACACTCCCTCAAGATGGGGTACTCAGGCTCCTTTCTCAAACATCACTCTTGACTGGACTGTTCCCAACGACCTTGCAGAGCTTAACGCAATCGTAGGCGGCAAGGAAATGGACTTCAAGTATAAAGACTGCAAAAAAGAGATGGATATGATAAACAAGGCATTCATCGAAACTATGATTGAAGGTGATGCTAACGGCAGAGGCTTCCAGTATCCTATCCCCACATATTCAATCACAAGCGACTTTGACTGGTCCGAAACAGAAAACAACCGTTTACTGTTTGAAATGACATCAAAATACGGCACTCCCTACTTCTCAAACTACATCAACAGCGATATGGCTCCCAGCGACGTAAGAAGTATGTGCTGCCGTCTTCGTCTTGACCTGAGAGAGCTCCGCAAAAAGTCCGGCGGCTTCTTCGGCAGCGGCGAGAGCACAGGTTCAATCGGCGTTGTTACTATCAATATGCCCAGACTTGCTTATCTTGCAAAGGATAAGGATGATTTCTACAAGCGTCTTGAAAGAATGCTCGACATTTCCGCACGTTCACTCAAAATCAAGCGCGACGTTATCACAAAGCTTCTTGACGAAGGTCTTTATCCTTACACAAAGCGTTACCTCGGCACATTCAGCAACCACTTCTCCACAATCGGTCTTGTAGGTATGAATGAGGCAGGTCTTAACGCAAGCTGGATCAAAAAGGATATGACTCACGAGGAAACACAGGAATTCTCAAAGGAAGTTCTCAACTTTATGAGAAACAAGCTCTCCGATTATCAGGAAGCATACGGCGACCTTTACAATCTTGAGGCAACTCCCGCAGAATCCACAAGCTACCGTCTTGCAAAGCACGACAGAAAGCATTATCCCGACATCATCACAGCATCCGATGCTACACAGGGCGGCACTCCCTACTACACCAACTCCTCACATCTTCCCGTTGGTTACACAGACGATATTTTTGCAGCTCTTGACATTCAGGATGAGCTTCATACTCTTTACACATCGGGTACTGTTTTCCACGCATTCTTAGGCGAAAAGCTTCCCTCCTGGAAGAGCGCCGCATCTCTTGTAAAGAAGATTGCTGAGAACTACAAGCTCCCCTACTACTCGATTTCCCCCACATATTCCGTATGTAAAAATCACGGCTACATCGCGGGCGAGGTTTACGAGTGTCCCGACTGCGGCGAAAAAACCGAGGTTTACAGCCGTATTACAGGCTACTACCGTCCCATACAGAACTGGAATGACGGCAAAGCACAGGAGTACAAGGACAGAAAGGTTTACGCATTCGATAAATTTGAAAATGTAACACCCAACTCAAGAGTCAAAGCAGAGGAACAGGAAATTGAAGAAACCTCACAGGAAGAGGATAAAGTTCTTCTTTTCGCAACATCAACCTGTCCCAACTGCAAAATGGCTGTTCATTTCCTCAAAAAAGCAGGCATTGAGTTTGAGGAAGTATTTGCAAACGACAACCCCGAGCTTGCAAAGAAGTTTGATGTTAAACAGGCACCCACACTTGTAGTGATTTCAGGCAATAAGATTGAAAAAATCACAAACCTTTCAAACATCAGAGCATTCACAGAGCAGGTTGTTAAACAGGAGCAGTAAATGTACGATATAGTTATAATCGGAGCCGGCCCTGCAGGTCTTACAGCAGCGAT
The DNA here is from genome assembly GCA_017465825.1 of Clostridia bacterium. Taxonomy (GTDB): domain Bacteria; phylum Bacillota; class Clostridia; order Oscillospirales; family Acutalibacteraceae; genus UBA1081. The sequence goes on along the minus strand of JAFTVI010000035.1, from coordinate 316,375 downwards.
TTACGCACGCAGGGCAGAAAAATCCGTTATTGTGTTGGAAAAATCAACCTTCGGCGGGCAGATTACTCACTCGCCGAGAGTTGAAAACTATCCCGGATTTATACAGATGTCGGGCACGGAATTCGCCGACAAGCTGACAGAACAGGCGCTTGCGCAGGGTGCGGAAATTGAGCTTGACACCGCAAAGGAAATCAAAGGAGATGCGGGCAATTACACCGTAGTCGGTGATTACGCCGAGTACAGCGCAAAATCCGTTATCATTGCCGGCGGTTCTGCTCACAGAAAGCTTGAGCTTGCCAATGAGGACAAATTCGTCGGCGAGGGCATTTCCTACTGTGCGGTGTGCGACGGCGCATTTTATAAAGGTAAAAATGTTGCAATAGTAGGCGGCGGCAACTCCGCATTACAGGAAGCGGTTATGCTCAGCGACATTTGCGAAAACGTTACGGTGGTTCAGAATCTCTCTTTCCTCACAGGCGAAGAAAAGCTGATTAAAGACATCGAAAGCAGACAAAATGTCAATGTAATTTATTCAAGTGTTGTAAAAGAGATTCTCGGCGAAAATGAATTCAAAGGAATCCTTATTGAAAACACCGAAACAAACGAAACGGCAGAGCTTTTGCTTGACGGCGTATTCGTTGCAATAGGTCAGAAACCCGAGAACGAACCGTTTTCAAACGTTGCAGAACTCAACGAATACGGCTACATCAAAGCCGATGAAAGCTGTATTCCCGAAAACAGCCCGAAAGGCATTTTCACCGCAGGCGACTGCAGAACAAAATCTGTACGTCAGGTTGCTACAGCAATCGCAGACGGCGCAGTTGCGGCAATCTCCGCTTGCAGATTTGTTGATTCAATATGACAAAATCCCCGAATTTCAATTCGGGGATTCTTTGTGTTAAACAATAATTAATCGGCGGATGCCGATAAATTATTGAATGAATATTGAATAATGAATAATTGTGGAATGGGCTTTGCCCCTTACCCCGTTTATAATGCTTGCGGAGCAAGTCACCTCAACTATTCATTTTTCATCATTCATCATTCATCATTTATCATTCATTATTCATTAAATTTAGCGGTACGCTAAATTATTGTTCATTTTACAGTTTAAGAATAATATTCTTCCTGTTAAGCAGGTATGCCAATGCGGTGAGAAGAGCGGTTATCACAATAACGATAACAGCGGAAAGTCCTGCGGACAGGGTTGCGAACCAATCTCCAAGGAAAGCGGTAAGGCCGCCGATAAATGCAAACTCGATAATGTAAAGCAATATAGGATTTTTGCCCCACCACATAAGCGGGTCAAATTTGCTCTTATAGAAATTAAAGCAATCATAAACCGTGAAAGCAACAAGGCTCAACAGCATAGCAATAAGCACATAAGAGGGGCTGATACTGCCTTTGTTTATGGGCAGGAATGCACTGAGTGCATTTGCGTAGGTTTCGATTCCGTCGGGAAGTGTTGCATAAACACCTATAACAATTGCAATAACGGGAACTGCAAAAATGCCCACTGCCGCAACGAATTTCTTTTTGCTGTCATAGTAAAGGTCTGCAAAGACGGTGTAGAGAAGCATCATTGCTCCGTATGCGAATCCGCCTGCAAAGCCTCCGTCAGGCACAACGTCAACAAGCTCCATATTGCTTGCAAACAGATCTCCCGAAAGGTTGCCTTCGTGGAAAATTGCAAAGACAATAAGAATTGCAAGACCTGCGATAAGTCTGATTGCCCCCCCATTTTTTGCCATTTTTTGACATATACGAAAGAGCTACAAAGGGCAGAGCCACAAGACCTGCAAAGCCGATATGATGAAGCACGAGCCAATAGCCGAACGAATCCGCAGTTTTGCCAAGGCAGAGCATAATAAAATTAACAGTAGTTATAACTATACCTGCCGCACCCATAACAAGCAGAATCACCTGCAGAATGGTTGACATCACCTTTTTGGCTTTTTTAGCCTTGAATGCGGAGAGAATGAGTGTAAGCAGCCCCGAAACAAGCATGCCGACTGTCAGTGCAATCATTACAAGGTTAAGGGATTCTGAATCGCCGTCAAGAATATTGTTGATGCCGTTCATACACACACCTATACCGATAAGTGTAAGATTTCTGCAGACAAAGTGAATTACAGCAGTCTTAACACCGTCCTTTTCGGCTCGGCGACGGAAAGAAGGCATATATGTAAGACCGATTGCAAGAATAAACATCGGTGCAATAACATCTGCAATTGCAAAATTGGGCAGAATGTATATTGCCTGAGCGTCAGGTGCGTGAGAACTGATATTTGCAATTACTCCGAGATTATCGAAGTAAGCTATAAATTGAAAAATAACCATACAGAATATTACTGTACCTCTGAATCTGTCGATACTTGGAATACGTTTTGTTTTGTTTAGCTCGGTTGACATAAAATCACTCCTTTTTTTGATTTCACAATTACAATATATCACATAATACACAAAATTTCAACTATCAGTTGAATATTTATATGCAATTTTATTAAAATGTCGCAAAAAAAATGCACCGCCGAAACGGTGCAATCAATATTCAGCTTTTCCTCTTTTTCATTTCCGCAGGATCTGCCTCGTAGACTTCGGTAATCTCAGTCATTTTGGCAATATCACGCATTACGGTATTAAAGGGTATACCCTTGGGAATACGAAGATAATATCTGAATTTATACTCATTCTTTTCACTTTTCTTTTCGCCGTCGGATTCGTTATCGTTAAGTATGCAGTCAAAAGCGGTAACAACTATCTGCTTGCGGTCAAAGTAATCCTCAAGCGTAGGCAATGCATTAGGTCTGTCGTCCGTGATTACCTCTATATAACGGGTACCTCTCTGCTTGATAAATCTCTGTTCAAGACCTTTGAGAATGCCTGTTGTAAACAGAATAGCAAGCATTGCAACGACGATAATCCTGAAATAACCCATACCGATTGCAAGACCCATACAGCCGCTTATCCATACCGTTGCCGCAGTTGTGATACCTGTAACAACAGAGCCGTCCTTGGACTTGATGATTGCACCTGCGCCGATAAAACCGATACCGGACACAACGCCCGATGCGATTCGGGACATATCGACCTTGGATGATGCGTCAAGAGCCTCATTTCCCATAAGAGAATAGCACATTTCAGCAGAAATCATAGTGGTTATTGCCGCACCCAGACAAACAAGAGCGTGAGTTTTCATACCTGCGGGATGATTTGACAGCTCTCTTTCTATACCTATTGCAATACCTATAAGCATAGACACTGCAACACGAATTACAACATCAAGCCACGTCAGCTCTCCGCTGAACAAATTTATGATATAATCCATTTTTCTACCTCACTATTTTTCTTTGAATGCTATAATCGGAACAACAATTCCGATAGCTATGCTCAACAATTTAATAATAACAACATACAAATTGCCGAGAGTCAACATATTGCCTGCAATCACGGGGATTGCAACCGCAACCGCGCTGATAACGGAAAGCACAAAAATGATAACGGGCAACAAATCTGACGCTGATGCAAGAAAATATGCACTTCTGAACAATGATGCAACGGAAGCAAGCTTGCCGTCTGTAAATACACAGGCAGGAAGTGCATTTTCAGTTTTTGCCGTTTTATCTTTAAAATATGCAGTTTCAGTTTCATTAAGAACTGCAACCGTGCCGCTTTTCAGCTTACATTTTTTTTCAACAAATTCTGCTGTGATGTTGGGGTCACAGGAATGAACTATGATATTAATATCCTTTTTGACAAGGTATTTGAAGAAGCTCGCAACATTTCTCTTTATATGATAGCTTACAATAAGCATCATACAGAATTCGCCGTTAACAGAAAGATACAACAGCTTTCTGTCACCTGAAATATACTTTTCTTCAAAATCCTCATCAGGAACGTAGACACGGTTTTCTTTCAAAAACTCTTTTGTACCGAGCAATATTTTTTTACTGCCGAATATAGCCGCAACACCTTTATTGCTTAAAATATAATCGTCAACCTGAGGCATTTCATCCTCACCCTGTTCGATCACCTTTTTCATAATTTCAAAAAGCGGCATTCCTGCGCTGTTCATTACCGCGCCGCAACAAAGTGCCGCATCCTTAGCATCAATACTGCCGAAGAACTTTACTCCGTGAATACTGCAGGCCGAGGCTTCAATAATATCCCCGTCATCAAAAACAATAGCTTTTGTATCCGTAAGCTCCTTTGCGGATTTATATGAAATCATACTCGAACGGTTTTTTGCCAGCTTCTTGTCTGACATAAACAGCAAAACCGTCGCATTCAGCGTATATGTCATAGGGATACAGCATATCAGCATAACATCAAAGCCTGTGACTGCGCCTATAAAGCTGCCGCTTTTAACACCGGATGCAATACCAACGATAAGTGCAAATACAAGAGCGAAAACAAACATTATATTGCCTGCAAACGGTTTGGGAATCGCATTGGTAAGCTTTTTCATAAGTCCTGTTGCGAACTCCGTTTTTACCGAATACCTGACAGGCTTTCCGTCCTGTGAATACTGTGTCTGAACAGCGCCTTCAATACCGCTTTCGGAAAGAGGCTTGAACAGAGAAACACCCTTACCTTCAGCAAAAATGCTTACCGCAGTCTGTGCATTATCGGACAGAAGCATTTTGGGCAGAGTAATAACAGACAGCATAAGAATTGCCGAGGGCGCAAGCACGTGTACGGGTATATCCGATGCTGAAAACGATGCAATTACTGCCTGCAAAAGCGAAAATACAAAAATAAGCACTCCGCCGAAGCTGTAAGATAATTTCAGTTTCAGTATATCTTTTATGCCGTCGGCAAACTCTTTTATGCAGACAACACCTGCCAGAATAAGAAAAACTACTGAAACAACGGGGAAATTAACCGTTGAATCCTCTTTTGATGCCACTGCTGCAATAATGCCGAGGACAAGGCACATCAAAATAAGAAGTGCAGTTTTTACAAGCTCAATAAGTTGATTTTTTCTGAGCTTCTGTAAAGTCGGACGGATATCCGCTTTTGATGACATTTCAAAAGCAGGCTCTGTCTCATTGAGCCCTGCATTGTTGACAGCTTCAAAAATGCGCTTTGCCTTATGTTTTTTATCCAAAGAATCAGCTGTTACTTCTGCTGAATCTTTTGTTTCTGCAGTATCTTCCGAATGTACGGTTACGATCTGCGATTCCTCTATATCAAAAGCAGACTGCTGCTGTTCTTCTTTTTTAGTTTTTTTGTTTTTCTTTTTTATATGCTTTTTGCGGCTTTGTTCCTCTTCGGGGAACCTGAACAAAGGAGAAAATGCAGGAAAAGTGAGCTGACTGTCAGGCTGCATACCCACATCGTCAGCCGCAGTTCTTGCTATGGCGCGAAGCTTTTCGGATTTGCCGAAGGTTATGCCTTCTGCACTTTTTATTGCCTTATATGCGAGGGCGAAGGTATTTTCATCGTTGTTGATTTTTGCCTCAACGGGAACCGAAATTTCTTCATTTCCGCCTGATTCGGCAACAAGATCTGCCATAGTCTGCTGACCGGGCACGGATGCATCGTCAAATCCGCTGTGAACGGCTACTGTTTCGGCAGAATCCATTTCAGGCATTTCAGGCTTCAGCGCAAACCTGTCGTTATAGCTCATTGCCTTAAAGCCTGTATCATCGGAAAGAATACGGCCTGTGCGCTTGGTAAAGATCTGATGCTCCGATGCCGGATTTACTGTTGTATGAGGATCAATTTCTCCGCATCTTGCAGTATTTGCATCCTTAGCTTCCGTTCTGCTTTTCTTTGGTTCGGGAACGGTTTTTGTACTTCTTATTCTCAGCTCGTGACCGTACTTTGCCAGAAAAGCATCATATTCCGCTTGCAGATGTCGGCTCGAAGAAAGGTTTGCCGACGAATATTCTGTTGTATTCTTTTTCGGTTTTCCGCCGACCTTTTTTTCTGCCATTTTTCATCACCGTTCGTTTTGTTTTATCCTCTGGTTTTTGATACCTCAAACATAAGAATACTTGCCGCCACTGAGGCATTGAGTGAATTGATTCTGCCTTTCATAGGGATTGAAACCACGATATCGGCATTCTCTTTTACAAGTCTGCCCACACCCTTGCCCTCTGAGCCTACGATGATTGCAACAGCTCCTGACATATCGGTTTCATAATAAGGCTTGCCGTCCATATCTGCGGCGTAAACCCATACTCCCCTCTTTTTCATTTCATCTATGGCAACGTTAAGATTGGTTACTCTTGCAACGGGCATATATTCAAGCGCACCTGCAGAGGATTTGCCTACGGTATAGCCGAGTCCCGTGCTTCTTCTGGATGGAATAACAACGCCGTGCGCACCGGCTGCCTCTGCACTTCTGATAACTGCGCCCAGATTATGAGGGTCCTCAAGACCGTCACAGATAATAATAAAAGGCTGCTCGTTTCTGCTTGCGGCATTTTCGAAAATATCCTCAAGAGTTGAATATTCCTTTGCGGCGGCAATAAGAATAACTCCCTGATGATTGCTGTGACCGCACATAAAATCAAGCTTTTTGATATCAACCTCTTTTACAGGTATCTTTTTCTCGATACACTGAGCAACAAGAGGAGCAACAGCACCTTTCTTATCACCGCGCTGTACCATAAGGCACTCAGCAAGTCTTTCCGCTTTAAGGGCTTCTCTTACAGCGTTTCTGCCGATGATAAGGTCGTCACGCTCGATTCTCTCAGGCTTTTCGGATTTTTCCTGTTTTTCTGCTCTGTCGTGAGCAGGCCTTTTTTTATATTTATCGTTTCTGTATTCCATATATATGCCTCATAAAAATTTAATTGATGTATAATAGATCATTATACTATTTTTACATATGTAATGCAATAGCAGAAAAGTAAAAAATAATACACTCTTCTGTTTTTATTTGACATTATATCTTTATAAACAATAAAAACAGCCATTCATACTGTGACAGATTTTTCAGACTTTCTCTTTTATAATCTTATTAAAAAGAGAATTATGTAAACAGGTGGAATTTAAGATGTATAAAACACGAAATATCAAAAAACCGATTGACAGCGAACAGCTTATAAAATACACAGCTGTTTCATTTCTGAAGCAGGGAGTAACGGCATTGGCAGGCTTTCTTGCGTCAACTGCATCAGTTGCATCACTTGCGCCGTTCGGCGTATCACTTTCGGCGGCTGTATATTCAGAGTACATGCCTGCCTGTGTTTTAGGCTGTGCGGCAGGATATTTTTACACCTACGGGGCAACGGTGCTCACACTCAGATATATTGCGGCGGCGGCAATCGCAGGAATAATAGCTTACATATTCAAAAGAAATTTTCAGAGGAATTATCAGCGTTGGTTCAGTGCCGCATCAGCCTTTCTATCGGTCTTCTCAACAGGACTTATCATCAGCCTGTCGGTTACACTTTCCGCAGAGGAAATATTGATTTATGCGCTGGAAGGCGGTGCCGCCGCAACTACAGGGTGGTTTTTTGACCGTTTTTTAAACATTGACACCTCAAAAAAATTTGCCGCTCGGCTTACGGGCAGTGAAACAACGGCAATACTGGTGGCTTTCGGCATTGCATTGCTGGCTCTCAACAGTTTTCCGCTATATATATTCTCACCTGCGGTTATTTTCGGCTCTTACGCCGTACTCGTCTGCGCAACCTACGGCGGTGACAAATACGGCTCACTTTCGGGAATTCTTGCAGGCATTGTATTGGGATTGTCGGGAAACGGAAGCTTTGTGACGGGCGGAATCTCACTGGGCGGACTGCTCAGCGGCATTTTCAGCAAGTGCAACAGATTCATTGCATCAGTTATTTTCATTATCTGCGTTTCGGTGACGGCAATTTCAACTGACGATTGGCTCAGCGCCTCCTACATAATATACGATGTGGGAATTGCCTGTCTGCTGTTTGTGCTTACGCCCAAAAAAATTAAAAACGTTTATTCTGCGGTATTCTCACTTTCAGCTGACGGCGTATATCTTTCAGGGCAAAGAAACGTGCTTAAAATGCGGCTTCACACCGCCGCTGACGGACTGAGCGAGGTGGCAGGCGCCGTAAAGGCTATCGGCGGAATATACAGAAAAAAAATCATTCCAGACAAAAACAAAATATACGAAAACACCTGTGTGAACGTTTGCAGGGACTGCGAAAAATACAACTACTGCTACGGTCAGAATCTTCGATCCACTCAGTCGGCATTTGAGCAGATAACTGAATCAATCAGATACAATGAAAACGGAGAAGTACGGATTCCCGAATTTTTCACTAACACCTGTACGCAAACAGACGAAATCGTAAAAAATCTGTATTCATCACTGCAGAAATACAGAAATGCAATGCGCGAGGTTTCAAAAACAGGTGAAACGGTAAACATTGTTTCCGACCAGTTTTTCGGCGTTGCGGATTTTCTGTCGCAGATGTCAGGAACGATTGATTCCTGTGAAGCATACGACCCGAATTTATCTGAGCTTGCGGCTGAATTGCTGAAAAACGATATGGATCTGCCCACCGTCAGCTGCGGTATATTCAAAACAGCGGAAAATCACATCTACGGTGAAATATGCTTTGATGCCAAAACGGTTTTCAATGCGGATATGATTGCAAAAAAGCTCAGCGAAGCCATTGAGCGAACCTTTGAAGAACCCGTTATACATAAGCTGTCCGACGGCACAAAGCGTGTGTGCATCTACGAAAAGACAATATACAGAGTTATAAGCGGCTCACACCAGATAAGTGCTGACAGTGCAGGCTGGTGCGGTGATACCTTTGACAGCTTTTTTGACGGCAGGGGCAACTTCTGTTTACTGCTGAGCGACGGTATGGGCACAGGCAAAAAGGCGGCGGCTGATTCGGTTATGTGCTGCTCTCTTGCGGCAGGAATGCTTCGCTCGGGATTTGCTCCCGACGCAATTCTGAAAATGATAAATGCCGCTATGCTTGTTCGTTCAGGCGAGGAATCCATAGCAACACTTGACATCGCGCAAATTGACCTTTACAACGGAAACGTGCGTTTTTTCAAGGCAGGCGCGGGCTTTTCAATCGCAATGAAGCACCTGAAAATGCTGAAAATCGAAAAGCCGTCACTTCCGGTCGGTATTCTGCGTCAGATCGAATTTGAAAAAATTGAATTACAACTCCACGACGGCGATGCTCTTGTGCTGATGACAGACGGAGTTACACAGGAGGCTGTTACAATGTGGCGCGAAATTCTGAAATCCGCAACAGATTACGATGACAGCGAGCTTGCGGACAAGCTTGCAAAAACCGCCCATCTTAATATGCCCCAAAATGAAACAGATGACATAACGGTGGTAACGGCAACGATTGTGCTTAATGAGGCATAAACAATAATTTATAGGCGAGAGCCTATAAATTATTGTAATGAACAATGAGCAGTGAGAAATGAGCAATTGAGGAAGCCCTACGGGCTTGAATTATATAAAAATGGGTTAAAGGGCAACGCCCTTTCCACCATTACTCATTGCTAATTGCTACTTACTCATTTTTATCGGCATCCGCCGATAAATTATTTTTATTTCTCTTGCAATAATTGAGCAATAGTTATATAATACTATATTGGATATATTTGTAGTTATATTGCAAGGAGAAAAAATATGCTTGAATTAAAAAACGTCAGTTTTTCCGTCAATGACGGTGATGCAAAGCTTGATATTGTAAAAGATGTTTCGCTCACTATCCCCGACGGAAAATTTATAGTTATAACAGGCCCCAACGGCGGCGGTAAATCCACGCTTGCAAGGCTGATTATGGGCATTGAAAATCCTACATCGGGTCAGATTCTTCTTAACGGTGTTGACATTACCGGTATGACCGTTACCGAAAGAGCAAAAATGGGCATCGGCTATGCTTTTCAGCAGCCTCCCCGTTTCAAAGGTCTTACGGTAAGACGTCTGTTAAGTCTTGCTCACGGCAATGAGCTGCCCGAGGATCAGTGCTGTTCATACCTTACAAAGGTCGGTCTTTGCTCAAGAGATTACCTCAACCGTGAGGTTGACACTTCCCTTTCGGGCGGTGAAGTTAAAAGAATCGAAATTGCAACTCTTATGGCGAGAGAGCTTAATGTTGCAATTTATGACGAGCCTGAGGCAGGTATTGACCTGTGGAGCTTTACAATGCTCGTTGACAGCTTTAAGGCAATTATGGCAAACCGCAAAGAAAGCATTGTAATCATATCACATCAGGAAAGAATTATGCAGCTTGCGGATGAAATAGTAGTTATTGCTGACGGCGCAATCAGAAATTACGGCCCTAAGGACGAAGTTTTTCCAAAGCTTATGAATGAATTTGACGCAGGCTGTACATTCAGAGGAAATGAGGGATAATATGGAAAAAATAGATCTTTCTATGCTTCAGAAAATTGCCGACATCGGTTCAATTCCCTCTGTCGGTGCATACAATATAAGAAAAAACGGTGCAGGCGTTGAGCGCAGATCCACCGAAAATGTAGAAATCGTTACAAAAACCGACAAGCCTGGTATCGACATAAAAATCAAGCCGGGCGTAAAGGCTGAAAAGGTGCACATCCCCGTAATCATCACCGAAGAGGGCGTCAACGATACCGTTTACAATGACTTTTACATCGGCGAGGGTGCAGATGTTGAAATCGTAGCCGGTTGCGGAATCCACAACTCCGGCTGTCAGACAAGTGAGCACGACGGTATTCACAGATTTTTTATCGGCAAAAACGCAAAAGTTAAATATGTTGAAAAGCACTACGGTGAGGGCGAGGGCACAGGTCAGCGCATTCTCAACCCCACTACGCAGGTCTTTATGGAGGAAAACTCTTACTGTGAAATGGAAATGGTGCAGATTGAGGGTGTTGACTCCACAATCCGTGACACGGATGTGCATATGGAGGCAGGCGCAAAATATGTTGTGCTCGAAAAGCTTATGACACACGGCAAGCAGAAGGCCGAGTCAAATATGATTATCAATCTCAACGGCAAGGACGCATCCGCACAGATTATTTCACGCTCAGTTGCAAAGGATGAATCCGAGCAGATTTTCAAGCCTACCGCCGTGGGCAACGCAGACTGCAAGGCGCACGTTCAATGCGATTCAATCATTATGGACAGTGCAAAAATCAGCTCTGTTCCCGCAATTACGGCTAACAATGCAGATGCACAGATAGTTCACGAAGCCGCAATCGGCAGAATCAACAACGATCAGCTCCTCAAGCTTATGACCTTCGGTATGACTGAGGAAGAAGCTGAAAATATCATTGTGCAAGGCTTCCTTGCATAAAGGAGAATATACTATGCCTTTTATCGACTCAAAAATTTCCGTAAAAGTATCGGATGAAAAGAAAGAATCTCTCAAAGCAAAGCTCGGCGCAACGATGTCCATTCTTCACAAGTCAGAAACGTACCTTATGGTTGGCATAAACGACGGCTACGACCTGTGGATGGGCGGCAACAAGCTTGAAAAAGGTGCTTATGTTTCGGTAAGCCTTCTGGGTAATGCCTCCCCTGCCGACTACGAAAAAATGACCGCCGCAATCTGCGATATCTATCAGGATGAATTGGGAATCCCGGGCACTGCCGTGTATGTAACATATCATCCCGTTGCCGATTGGGGCTGGAACGGAAGTAACTTCTAATTAAATAACAATTTATCTCCCGAGCGAATCAGGAGATTTTTTTGCGTTAATATTCAATTTTATTCCATTTGACATCAAGGTCTATATCCTTGGCATACTGTTTAAGCTCCTTTTTAGTATCAAATACAGTATACTCATCCGTATCCGTATTGATTAAAACATACTTATCAACATAAACGTCATTATAGAAAAACAGCAAGCCTGCATACTTTTTACCCACAACATTATCGGTTGAGTACGTTATTACGGGATTTTGAGCAATATCATAATCTCCGTTTTCAATATGCTGAAAATGAAAACCGAAATAATTATCACATTCGAAATACTTATCAATAAACCCCGAGAACAGCTCTTCACTGCCGTTATCAACCACGGAATAATCCAAAGCGTTGCTTGCAACAGTCCAGCCGCCTGATTCAAGCTGAATAACTTCTTCCACAGGCGTATAGCCAACAGGATAGTACCACGCTCCCAATTCAATGCCCCGACTGTCACAATATGCATACAGCTCATTCATTGAATCAAATTCGGTTTCCGTATCGGTTTTGCAGTTATAAAGAATTGTGCGGTCTGCCACAACATTATAATTATCCCATTCAAAAAGATACTCCTCGCCATAGTATGATGTGTCCTCAAGCTGACGGTATGCTATATTACCGTTAGTATCATAAGCATAACGCATAATATAGCCATATACGGAGTATTCGTTGTCATCGTGATAAATACGACCTTCAAATCTGCCATCACCTTTAACAAATTCATATCCGTCATAAAGAGTGTGGGTATACGTGGGGCCGCCTGTTCTTTCGAGCACCGTTCCGTCATCAAACTCCACGATTCTTTCATCCTCGGGAACTTGCGATGGACCAAAAAGTCCCGGCAGAACAACATACATCAGAAGAAAATACGACACAATATAACTCGCAATAATAGTCAAAATGATTCCGACGATTATAAATACCGTTTTCTTACTATTTTTCATATGATCTGCCCCTTTCTTAATTTTATGGTATCAGCAAAATTCTTTTGTGTCAACATTTGTTGCGGAATTGTAATATTGATAACAAAACTGTAATTTTATAAAGCTATAGTTTATCGGCGAATTGATTTTGTAATTGTAGGGAGCGACGCCCTCGTCGCTCCGAATTATCCAAATCTGCGATTTGGATAATTATAACGGGTTATTGCAGATTTTAATATTATTATTGATAAAAATGGCACATTTTTATCAATCGGAGCGACGAGGGCGTCGCTCCCTACGATTTATACCATTTAATTTTCATTGTATAAACTTACTTTATCTCTGGACTTTATTTTTTTGAAAAATTTTCTATTTATAAAGAATTTTCAAAGATGCAGTTAAGAATCGTAAATTCGATTGACTTTGCAACTGAGTTCGATATAATGAAATTGAAAGGGAGGTTTTAATATGATTGAAGTAAAAAAACTGACAAAGCGCTTCGGTGATTTTACTGCTTTGCAGGATATTTCACTTACCGTTGATGACGGAAGTGTTTACGGTCTTGTAGGCTACAACGGTGCAGGCAAAACCACATTACTTAAAAATATTTCGGGAATATACAAGCCCGAAGACGGCGAAGTGCTTTTTGACGGTGAAAACATTTTCAACAATGAAAAGAAAAAAGAAGAGCTGTTCTTTATGCCGGATGATTTGTATTTCGGACCTTATGCAAATATGAAAAAGATGGCGGATTTCTACAACGGCTACTACAACCGCTTTGATTACAGCACCTTCAACAGGCTGGTTGAGGCGTTCGGACTTGACCCGAAAAAGCGTATAAACGGCTTTTCAAAGGGTATGCAAAGGCAGGCTGAAATGGTGCTTGCCCTGTCAACGCATCCGAAACTGTTATTGCTTGACGAATCCTTTGACGGCATTGACCCGCAGAAGCGTCTGCTTATGAAAGGTCTTTTGAAAGAAACCATAAAGGATTACGGTACATCCGTTATTATTTCATCACATAATTTACAGGAGCTTGAAAATCTCTGCGACCACATCGGCATTATCAACGGCAAAAAGATTTCCATAACAGGTGCGGTTGATGAATTGTCCTATGGCAAGACCAAATTCCGTCTTGCTTTTGCAAGAGAGTTCACACTTGAAGAATTCAGCAATATAAAATGTGAAAACCTTGTAAAAGACGGTCAGCTTGCGATGTTCACCGTAAGCGGCAACACCGATGAAGCGGAAGAACAGATTAAGCTGTTAGCTCCTGCCGTTACGGAGAAAATCAGCCTTTCGCTTGAAGAAATATTTATGCAGGAAATGGAGGGTACAGATTATGACTACAAATCGATCCTTGCGTAAACCGATGTTATTTACCTTTAAACAGGGTCTAAAAAGCATAGCAACAGCCGTCGCGGTTATTCTTTGCGGTGCAATAGGTTTCCTTACAACAATGTATTCCGTTATCAAGCTGTTCAATGACAGACCTATATATGATGATATGGGCAACCTGACAGGCTATGAGCCCATAACAAATTTCTACCACTACATAATTTTTGAAGACGGTGCATATATGTCAAAGCCGCTTCTTATGATTATTGCAGCAGGCGGTGTTTTAGCGGCAATATGTATGTTCAATTTCATCACGTCGAAGAAAATGGTGAATGTGTACTACTCTCTGGGTATTACAAGAACAAAGCTTTTCTGCGGAAAGTATTTTTCAGGTCTTTTACTGCTCACACTTGCGACATTCATCCCTATGCTCATAACCTTTATTGCAAACGTTGCAACAGTAGGCTATTCCGCAACACTGATGAAAGCGGTACTTTACTATCTGTTTAAATTTATGCTGACCGCCTTCACATCATACACTATAACGTCAGCCGTGTTTGCAGTTGTGGGCACAACCTTTGAAACTGCAATTTTCTCCGCAATTATACTGTTTATCCCCGACATTTTCCTTTACAGCATTCAGGTACTTATGGACAAGTTCCTTTATGGCAATCCCTACGGCAACAGCTTTCTTTACGCTAATGAATACAATTACTATAATCTTAATCAGACTGCTGCGTTATCAGAGAAATTCAGCTTTTTAAGTCCTGTTTTCTGGGGCGAAACACAGATGAATGAGATTGGATATATGGAGAAGAATAACCCCAAGGACGTTATTCCCGAAATCTCTCCGAATTTCATTTATGCTCTTTTATGGCTCGGAATCTGTGTAGGAGTATTCTTCCTTGCCGTTCTGTTTTTCAACAAGCGTAAAGCTGAAATCTGCGGATTTATCGGCACAAACCGCTATCTTAACTCCGCCGTTTCACTTCTTACAGCATTTGCCGCATTCTGCGTTGCAATAAACTACTTTGAAGATTTTGTTTTAGGCATTGTACTCGGTGCTGTAGCATTTGCAATAATACATCTTGTGCTTGAAATCATTGTTTTAAGAGATCTGAAAAAATTTGTAAGAGGTCTTTACAAATTGCCTATAGGTATTGCAGTTTCGGTGGCAATAGTGTTCATTTTCAACTCCGGATTTTTCGGTTTTTCTCAGAAGATACCCGATGTTGCTGAAATCAAGAGTGTGGCAATAACCATTGGCGGCACAAATGCAGAGTACGGACTGTTTAACAGCGACAGCTGGTGGAGCAACGCTGATTACAGATATTTTGATGCATCAGGCTGTCTTGCAGGCGAATTCACTACAGAGAATGACATAAAAGCTGTTGTTGACGTTCATAAGGCAATAACCGAAGCAGACGAAGATGACAGAACTGTTCAAGCTGATGTTCAGCTTGTGTATACACTCAAAAACGGTGAAAAAATAAGAAGAAATTTTGATTCAATTTCCGGTGATGCATATAAAAAGATGCTTTATCTTGAGGATTGCAACTTCTATGACGAACAGCTAAAGAATTATTTCAAGGGTGATATAAAGAAGTTTGACAACTATGTAGAATCTGCCGAGTATGTATTTGCCGAGGCACAGACCCACTTAAAGAACTCTCACACAGTTGAGTTTTACGGCAGATATCAGAATAAAGTATTTACTGTTAACCTTTCCTTATCAGATAAAGAAAAACTGCTTGATGCTCTCTACACAGACCTTGTGAACCGTTCGGCAGAAGAAAAATATTATCCTGCCCAAAGTCCTGTCGGTTTTGTATACTTCCCGCTCAGTGAAGTATCAATAACAGCTGAAGAAGCGCCCGAACAGTCCGAATTTACGGTTAATGATTTCTCATCAAAGTATCAGGAATTCTGTCCCTCATCAGTATGGCAGACTAATTTCTTCACCTACATCACAACTGATATGACAAACACCATTCAGCTGCTTAAAGATATGGGCATCTACGAACAGATGACTGCCGTACCCGAATTTGTTTCAGCTGAAATCATTGATGCACAGACAGCCTATGACACTATAATCAACGGCGAATATAATTATCTGGCAGACAGATACTCCAATCTGTTTATTGGTGCTTATTCTTCTTCAAAGCCTACAAACGATGAGGGTTGGACAGTGTATGACAAAACTCTTGATTTAACGGTTGAAGGCAAAGCCATTACGGACAAGAATGTTATTGATGAGCTTGTGAAATGCTCTTACTCAGTATATGCACAGGAGGATACAGCAAAGGGTTGGTTCGTTTCCTTTAAAACAGCAGACGGCAGTACATTACTCTGCTACATCCCCGACGGCAAATTACCCGCAAGCGTAAAACAATAAAACAAGAATCCGCTCCTCAGTTTATGAGGGGCGGCAACTTTTAAATGCATACATCAGTGAATCAGATTGAACGTACAATAATACACAAAAACACATATAATGTTAAAAAAATTTTCATACTGTTAACAAAATTATATGTTTCTTTCAATATATTTATATTAAAATGTAAATACAATACAATAATGGGTGAACAGTATGAAAAAATTTTTAACACTTTTAACAATTTCAATAGCCGCATCTTTGCTTCCGATGACAGTTTTTGCCTCAAATGCGACTTTGGGTGATGTTAATTTCGATGGAGAGATAACAGCATCCGATGCGAGAGCAGTTTTGCGTGTCTCAGCATCTCTTGATAAGTTCAACGAAGAGCAAACGAAGCTTGCTGATGTCGATTATAACAATACCATTACCGCAGCTGATGCAAGAAAGATTCTGCGTGTTTCAGCGTCTCTCGACAAGTTTGATGACAAAGATAGCACAGCGGACAGTGATATTCCTCAGCAGCTCCGTGCTGTTATTGACGGCACTTACAAAATTACCGCCGCTGATACAACAATGTATTATTATGACCACGCAGTATATATATCAGCCGGAGAAAAAGGCGCAATTTATTCATACATTGACAATGATTTTGACTACTCATATCTTCTGACCGATGATGAACAGATTTATGAATTAAATCCCAGCAATAATACGGCTATGAAATATCCGGATTACGAAAACTCAGAATACTATCCTGCCGAAACGGATACGCTTAAAGCACTTAAAGCAATCAGTGACGAAAAACCGGATTTCACCATAACAACGGAAAACCTCAATAATATTCAATACGAAACATACACATTCTGCACAGACAATGCTGTAATGATTTACGACGGTTCAATTGACGATTTTATGTGCTTATACACAACAGAAACAAACTTTTTCGGTAAGGAAGAAAATGTTTGCTACATCATAAATGGGTCTGAAGGTATCTATACAAAGATCGACAGACTTTTTGCTTCGTCTATGGGCATTTCATACGATGATATGATGAGTTTAGCACTTGACGAAACAGCACTTGCGGATGAAACAGCGGACAAAATAACTGTTAAAGAAACAAAGGCAGGCGACACCGAACACAAGTGCATCACCTTTGTCTACAGTGACGCAGGGTTTGAAAACCGTTTTTACTTTGAAAACGGTGAACTCGTAAGGCTGGAAGAATATGATGCAAACGGACAATTGACAGGCACTATGATTATTTATGATTTTTCAGCGGACATAGATGAAGACATTATGAATCTTGATAATTATGAAAAAGTGAACTCAATTGAATTTTTCTCAAACTATATTTATTGGTAAGCACAAACGGGCAGTTACTGCAAGACTGCCCGTTATATTTTTGACTGTTATTGTTCACAAAATCAATGTAAGTCATACTATAAGAAATACGCACATTCAATGCACACAAAAACCCCCGAAGCTGAGCTTCGGGGGAAAACCTATTTAATTATCAGTTTTTTAGTTTGGATTACCAGTGAGCTTCACCGCAATCACAGTACTGATATTCATTCATACCAAAGAGTCTGCGGAAGAAGTTAGCTATCTTGAAGAAGAATCTGATAAATCCGCTGTTGCTGTGGCAGTTACAGTCACAGTCATCCTTTGAGCTGTCTGTGTTAACACCGCCGAATTCGCTTATAACATTCTTGAGGAAATCAGTTACCTTATCATAGGTACTGTCATCTGTTTCTTCAAAGAATTTAAGAAGAGAATCCCATGAGTCGCCGTAGTTGCCGTAAAGGGTATCAAGACCTGCAGCACCGTTATTGAGACCGTAGAAGATGTAGTAAACAGTTGCCATTGCACCGCTTGTTGAGGGCTCAGTATTAAGTCCCTGAAGAATCATCTTAACAAGTGTAGCTGAGCTGTTTGCAGCTTCTTCACTTTCTGCATTACCCTGAAGAAGAGCGATAACTGCATCTGCATTGTTATCGGTTGCAAGCCAGTCAATAGCAAGTCTGAGAAGAACTGTTACCATATCAGCAAGCTGATTCTCACCTGCGTAAACCATCTTGTAGTAGGTTTCGCCGTTTGCAGACTGATAGGATACAACATTACCCATTGTGAGTTCAGCACAGAAGTCAACGATGAGAGGTTCAACATCAAGACCTGTTGATTCTTCAATAGCTTCACAAGCCATATTGATGAGATATTCAAAGTTGAACTCTGCAAGGTCAACACCAAGAAGTTCCATAAGGCTTGTTGCGCCAACGATGGGTTCAAGAGCCATAAGAACTGTATCAACGCTGTTGAGAACATTGTTAACTGCTGTATCAAGACCGTTGGAGTTAATGAAGTAAATAAGCTCGGGAAGCATTGCAAATACTTCATTTACGGGATCCTGAAGGATAACGTCAACTCTGTCAAGAAGTGAATCAAGGATTGCTCCAACTTTATCTTCGTTGCTGAGAGCCTTGAAGGATTCGGGATCCATCATTTCACAGCCAAGTGCCTCAAGAAGAGGTACGATACCGTAAGCATAACCCTCTGAACCGTAGATAATAACAGCGGATTCGCCTACTTTTTCAGGAGCGATTGAGTAGAAGAGCTCAATGTTTTCACCGCAAAGCAGTACGTTAAGAAGAGGTACTACGGGAGCGAGCATTTCTTCAAGAGCTGCAACAAAGGAATCTCTGTTGCCGTCTTCAACTACAAGATTCATTGTATCCCAGGCTGTGAGATCAACACCGAATGCTGTGTCGAGAATACCTGTAATGTATTCACCGTAAGGTTCAAGTGATGTAAGGTTGCTTACAAGGTCACGTACTGTTTCAAGAAGTGAATCTACAGTAGCCTGTGTATAAAGATTGCCTTCAAGAAGTGAATCAAGAAGATCGTCAACATCTCTAATTTCAACGCCGTTGATTTCAAGACCGATAAGACCGAGAATGTTGCTTACGAAAGGAACAAGATTGTCAGCAATGTATTCTGCCTTGTCACGTGTCCAGATATTGTTGTATGCTGCTTCGTATCTTACAGATGTATTTGTTGCATTGAACTCATAATCTGTATCAGCATATTCTGTATACATCCAGCTGTAATCCTGCATATCCTTTACGCCCTGAAGGCCAAGAACTGCCATGATACCGTTGTATACATCTTCGCCCATCCAGTCAATAAGACATACGTCATTTCTGGGATCCTGGAATGCATCAACAACAAAGCCGATAAGGCAAGTAATCATTTCTGCTGCGGATTCTTCTTCAGTGTATGTCATGAAGTAAGCTGTTTCACCGTTTGCAGATGTGTAATCTACCAATTCACCGATATAGAATGTCTTGAGGAATTCCTGAGTATAATCGGGGAAGTGAAGTCCGAGAACATCTTCATCTGCAAGAAGAGCGAACAAGTCATCGAAATCAAAGTCGAAGATATCCATGCCTTCAATACCGATAAGCTCGTTGAAGTCAATTTCACCGATCATGGGTTCAAGAGCCTCAAGGAGATACATAACGGGAGCTACAAGGTTATTTACAACAACCTTGAGACCGTCTGCGTTTATGCCGTAGAGCAGGTTGGGAAGTCTCTCAAGCATTGATGTGAGAGCACCGTCTGCACCCTGATCTGCAAGGTCACCGCAAATGTCATAGAGCCAATCAGAAACTGCACCGAAGATTGTCTTGACTGCATATTCCATATCAAGCTCGCCATCTACATAGAAAGCAGTTGCGCGAAGTACTGCAGACTCGCCATTGAGATATGTTTCTTCTACTGAAAGAAGATCGCCGTTTGCATCTCTCTTCATCAATACGCCAACAGCTTCAAAGAGGGGTACAAGTGCTTCTTCGTAGCCTCTGCCACCCTTGATAGTGATAAGAGGATCACCGTAGTTCTCACCTGTTGTGCCGTTTAAGAATGTGTAATCTTCAGCAAAGAAGAGCCATGCGAGGAGATCATATGCGGGTTCAAGAACAGTTGCGAATGCATCAATGAATGCGTCTCTCTTTTCATCGATTGTTTCAGCATCATCAATGCCCCAGTTGTGTGTACAAGTAACAACTGTGTCACCGTTTTCGTCTGTTGTGATTGTACAATAATCGAACCAGTCTGCAAGTTTTTCTGCGCCGAGAAGTGCACCTGCGCCTGCTACGAGGTCTTCGTAGTCAATAAGGAGTTCAACTACCAATTCAACAAGACTGTTGAGAATGCTATCCTGATAAAGACCGTCAGAAATTGCCTGATCAAGAATCATACCAAGTGAAGAACCGTCACTGCGAACTGCTGTTGTAATGTCGTGAACAAGTGTGTCAAGAACTTCAGTTACATAATCAGCTGTACGTTCGTTCCAGTTGTTCTGGTACTTTGTGTATACATCGTATCCGACATTTGTACGCTCGGGAAGTTTGCCGTTTGCTTCTACAAGAGCAGCAAGCTTTTCAGCAGCATCTTCGCCTTCGTACATATATGCCCAGTTCATATCACGGTATGTGAAGTTTTCAGAAGCGCCCTTAATAAGGTTGTATACTGTCCAGTATGTTTCTTCGCCAAGAAGGTCGGAGAAGAGCTCAGCATTGATATTGAACAGATCAAGTGCAAGGCTGAGGATGATTGTAAGAACATCGCCTTCATAGCCTGTAACATCAAGTCTGTAAGCTATTCTGCCGTTTGCTGATGTGAACTCTGCAAGCTTACCTACATAGAGGTTAGCAAGAATGTTAATCATTTCATCATTGAGAACAATACCGTTATCTACAGCAATTGTAAGGAGTGTTTCCATTGTGATGTTGCAGATATCGAAACCAACGGTTTCTTCAAGCATTGCGCCGATAGAAATTTTTTCGCCGTCTTCACTGATAACGGGAGAAAGCTTTTCAAGAATTACATTGACGGGAGCAAGAAGGTTGTTAACGCTTGTTACAAGACCGTCAGCATTGATGAAGTAAACGAGGTTGGGAAGAAGATTGAATACTTCTGCTGCAAGATTTTCACTTGCAGAAATTTCATCAACAAGTGCAAGCACGGAGTTGAGAATGCTTTCTACTGCGTCGCCTACGTTGTATGTGTCTTTTTCTGCATTGTAGAAATCTGATGCGGGCTTCATTGTGCAACCGAGAGCTTCAAAGATGGGTACAAGACCGTATGCATAGCCTTCGCCGCCGTTGAGAGTGATAAGGTCAGCATATATGTAATCGCCGTTTTCGTCAACTTCGGATGATGTGAAGAATGCGTACTCTGTGCCAAAGAAGAGCCAAGCAAGAAGTGAGTTTGCGGGTTCAAGAACAGCCTTGATGCCTGCTACGAATTTATCCTTCTTATCTGCTTCTGCTGCTTCGTCAACACCCCAATCGTATGTGCATACATACTCGCCTGTTGTTTCGTCAAGCTCGCAGTATGTGAACCATGTGCTGATGTCTGTATCAACAACACAGTCAACAAGATCAAAGAGTGTTTTGTCGAAATCTGCAAGGAGATTTACGAGAAGCTCAACAATTGTGTTGAGAATTTCGTCTGAATATACGTTGTCTTCAAGAAGTCCGTTGATGAGAGTTGCGATTGTTTCGCCTTCTTCAAGAACCTCGGGAAGTACAAGTTCAAGAACTTCGTCGAGAACACCGTATACAGCGTCTGCTGTTTCCTCGTCCCAATCAGTTGTGTAACCGAGGTAAACGATTGACTGCTTGGGAAGATCAAGAGTAAAGAGATCGCTGTTTTCGAACATATAACCCCAGTTGGGTGAATCGTAGTCGTATACGATACCGTCAAGGATAGACTGAATTGCGGGATAGAGATCTGCAATTGCTTCATTTTCAGTCATTTCAGCAATAAAGCCGAAGAGAGCATCGCCGTTTGTCTTTGATGCATCCTTTGCAGGATAGCTGAGACAGTCAATGAATGCTGTAATAATGATTGTAATAGCGTCAGCTGCTGTAACAGTTGTTCTGTAGATATCGCCTACAGCTGTATCTTCAACAGCTTCAACACCTGAGCAAAGACCCTTGACACCGATCTGTACAAGACCGCTTTCATAGAGGTTTGTGCCGATGTACTTATCGACAATCTGAATAATTGCTGAAAGTGTAAGGTTGTTGATATCAACTGCGTAATATACGAAGTCGAAATCGTCATTTACATAAATACCGTGAATGAGATACTGAAGAATTACATCGAGGTCAAGAGTACCGTAGTTAAGGAACTCTGATACGATAAGTGAAAGGAGACCGTTGATATCTACATCAAAGATAGGTCTGACTGTATCAACAAGTACCAGAACGGGCATAAGCAGGTTGTGGAGAAGAGTTGAAAGACCGTTGCTTTCGATGAAGTAGAATACATCGGGAATGAGCTCAAGAAGCTGAGCGATCATATCGTCAGAATCTGTAAGAGCGTAGAACCAGTCAAGAGTTGCTGTGAGCATATTTGTAAGGCTGCCCATAGTATCTGCATTGAAATCTGCCTGTGTAGGAAGATTTTCTACGCCGAGCATTGTAAGGAGAAGACCGAGAGATGTGTCGTAGGTTTCGTAACCCTTAACTGTAAGGAGGTCCTCAAATGCTTTGATGTCCTCGCCTGCAAGAAGGAACTTAACGAGAACTTCAGCACTGCCGAGAAGTCTTGTAAGAATGTTGATAAATGTATATCCGTCACCGTCTACAAGAGTAGTTCTGCCGTCAAGAACCCAAGTGATAGAGCCGTCTTCGTTAGCAATACCGTCAACGCCGAAGTTGTTTACATAAAGGAGAGAATTCTTAGCAACTACTTCTGCATCTTCTGCCCATGTTTCTGCGGGATAGAGATAGCCGAATGCGTTGAACCATGAGCTGATGTCGATTTCTACCTGATTTGCAACGATGTCAAGAATTACACCGCTGGGAGAATCGCCGAGACCGCCGAGCATTTCAACAAGAGCTGTGATGTTAGCGTTTGTAAAGAGACCGTTAACCATATCCTGGAGATATGCACCAAGGTCATCCATTTCTACACCAACCATATCAAGGATTGATGCAAGCATTGTGTCGATGTTGTCTACAAGGTAGTCAGCATCTTCACGTGTCCAGTCGTTACCGTAGTTGAGGTAAACGATAGACATCTGATTTGCGCCTTCGATTTCATCATAATCCCATGCGCCCTGTTCGATCCAATCCATATCTTCGAGTTCGTACTCAACGGGATTGAGAAGCTCAATAATGGCTGCAAGAGCACCCTTGGGATTGCCGGAAACCTGTGAAACGATTCTGTCAAGTAATGCTTCAATATTGGGATCCATTTCTGTATCGCCGAGAAGAGCATCAATAAGTGTGCCGTCAGCAATAGCGGAAACGATGTAATCAAGGAGCCAGTAAAGAAGGTCACCCTTGTTTGCTACAAGGTTTACGCTGCCGTCTGCACGTGTAGTCCAATCGGAGCAGAAGATAATTTCCTGCTGCTTGATGGGAGGAAGCTTGACATCAAGACCTAATGTGGGAAGAAGGAATTCAAGAACTTCATTGAAGTTTGTAATCTCAAAGCCGAGAAGGTCGTAAAGGTCAAGCATATCTGCAATAGCAAGGTTGATATCAAAATTGATCTTATCTGCAAGTATACCATCTATACCATCAAGAAGATAACCTAACAAACCACTAAAATCTATTACTTCAACTTCGTGGATATTAAGGTTAAGCTTGATATTCAAGCCGTCAATAATCTCCTGAACACTGTCCATTGAAAGGAAGTATACAAGGTTGGGAAGAATTGAAAGAATTGAATCAAGAGGAGCATCAAGAATTTCATCTACTCTCTTGAGAAGTGTACCGAATATAGCATTAACAATATCAGAACCGTCACAGCTTGAGCTGAGATTAGGAATATTTGTTACACCAAGCACCTGGAAAAGAGGTTTAAGAAGTGTGCTGTATGCATTAAGGGGATCAATTGTAAGCTCCAAGCCGCCTCTGATGAATACATCATCAACAGTAAGCAGTTCGGGAGAATAAGCAATTGCCGCATTTGATACTTCTTCGGAATAGCCGGCATTCGTTAAAACAGCCTGAAGAAGGGGAAGAAGTGAATCAAGAACACAAGCCACTGCATCAAAGAATGAATCCTGATCGTATACACCCCATACAAACTCAAGAGCCTTTGTTTCATCTACATTAAGAGTTTCGGGATCATCTTCACATACAAGCTGTGACCAATCTCTGCCTGCTGCTTTAAGAGCCTTATAAATATCTGATTCCTTGCCGTAGAAAGAGGGGTTGGAAACTGCAAGCGAATCGGCAAGAGTTGAGGGGTAGATATAAAGACCAAGCTCTGCAAACAGTGTGGGGAAATCTTTCTGATTACCGCCATCATGACTGGGAGCATATGTTGTATCAAGATACAGAGCAAGATCACCGCTGATACCTGCAAGTTCATTAAGGTCTAACCAAGGAACACCGTTTTCATCAACAGTAGCCCCATCCATAGTTCCGATTGCACCAATCAGTTCTTCTTCAATAAGCTCACAGACCATCGGGAAGATAGCACCAACGAGAGTGTTCATCATCTCGTCTGTGTAGAGCATTTCTGCAAGCATCTGATTTACATATGTTTTAAGGTCAGTTGCTTCTTCTGTCTCTGTATCTACAAGGTTAAGAAGAGCGCCGAAGTCACGGGATGTGATAAAGTTGTCGATTCTTGTTACTGTGCTGAGAAGAACTGCTTCATCAACATAGTAGTTATCGTCAGCCTTACCGTCGTTATTCTTATCTTCGTTATCTCTTGCGATATCGTTGGGATAACCGATCTGCTTGGTTGCTGTTACGGGATTTCCGTCTTCGTCTTCACCAACAACCTCTGCAGTCTGGTTGCCTGCGTAACGGGTTGCGTAAAGACCGTTTGCATCAGCATATGTAAAGTTTTCATTAAAGAACTGCTTACCGTCAGTTGTTGAGAATGCGTGGTACTTGTCAAGAAGAGTCTGCACCTGTGAATACTTTGTAACATAATCGTTGGAAAGCCAGTTTGTGCCTTCTCTGTTGTCGCCTGTTACATAATCGTAAAGGTCATAGTTAAAGTGTGAAAGAGTTGACTTGATTTCTGCAAAGTTATCAAAGTTAACTACAGTAACACCGCTGTAAACCATAACAGCATCAAGGTCAGCCTCTGCTCTGTCAACAAGCTCTGCCTTGATAGCGGCATAACCTGCTGTCTTTGAATTCTCAATAAGTGTCTGAAGAAGATAATCAGAACCTTCATAGTTGATTGTGAAAATCTTATCAGCGATTGTATAGTTGCCGTACTTTGCAACGATTTCATTATACTTATCTCTGAGTTCGCCGAGACGGGTCTCTGCTTCTTCATAGATCTCCATCAACTGATCGTCAGAAGCGTCTGAGATTTCAGTTGTGTAAAGAAGATAGTAGAACCAATCATAGAAATCCTTATAATCAGCTTTAAGACCTCTTACTTCTGCAACTTCATTAAGCTTTGCACAGAAATCATTCCATGCCGCTTCATGATCTGTTGTGTAGTAAGTTCTGTAATAGTCATAGCCTGTGTATGTAGCAAGAATTTCGTTCCAGGATGCTACCTGGCTGACAAGGTGAGTGATTTCATCGTCTGTGGGTTTTACGATATTTTCCTTGTCAAGAAGGCTATAGTACTCATTGTACTTAGCAGTCATTGAAGCAACAAGCTCTTCAAGACGCTGTTCAGTCATGATAGCATGAAGTTCATCAATATAAGCCTTTGATGCAGCCATATCAACAGATGCATACTCGTCTGTATAATCATACTCATTAAGAATATAATCAAGGACTGAATCCTGCATTGTATCAACTACATTGTAAGCTGATGAAACCTTTGCATAAAGGCTTGCCATTTCTGCATAGCTGTCAACATTATATTCGGAGCCAATATAATTGTTAAGAGTATCAATAGCAGCCATACCTGCAACTACGTTGTAGGCAAAGTTAATATTGTCGATCAATGTATTGATCTTATCGGGAGCAAAACCGAAATGAGTAAGTGTTGCAGCAGAGAAGTTTTCGTTCATCATTGTGCGGAAACCGTCTGCCTGAGTGTTAAGATACTCAAGGTCTGCAAGGCTCATTGCAAGAAGATCGTCAAGTGTAAGAGCAAGTCTGTCAGCATTGAAGAACTTGTCGATTGACTTGAGGTACTTCTTAGCAGTTGTATTCTTTACAACAACTCTTACAGGCTTTGCGGACATATAGTTCCAGGATTTGGTAGTGGTAACACTTTCATACCAATAAGTTCTCCACGCTATGAATTTTCCATCGTTTTTTTCCGAATTTGTAGTTGTTGCCTGTTTACCTATTGCATGTGCATAGGTATAGGACACACTTGTAAGGAAAGATGAGGGTATATCTTCAATACTGTCATAGGACTGAAGGAACTTGTCAACATCAACTTCAACTGCAACAGTTTTGGTAACTTCCTTTACAGATGAGCTGTAATAAGCCTGAATCCAATCTGCATCAGAGTTGTCACCTGCAGTTCTTTTCGGATTAACACCGAAATTCGCAGTCGTCCATGTAGAAGACTTTTCTGTTAAGGTGGTACCTGCTACTGTAGTTGGATAGCCGTAAAGGGTAGTACCGTTAGGGTTAAGGACATCGGTAGCAAGAGCATAAGCCGCGTTAGCATCTGCAGCATCCGGGAAATCTGCAGCAAACTCAGCAGCAAACGCAGCAAGGAGAGTATCACCGGAATTGTTAGCTGAATCGGCCTTTCTGCCTTCACGGTAAGTCTTGACTGCATAGTCAAAAATAGCTTCTGCAGCCGCAAGAATTGAACCGTTATCGCCGGTAATATTTGTAGCATTACCACTACTCTTTGCAGAATAGCCGTCTGCTATTGCAGCTTCAATAAGATCAACGACTTCATCGTGTGTATACTTTGAGTCGCCGGGTGCCGCAAATGAGGTAACGCCGAAAAGCCCTACATAGCATGATGTGAATACCATTAAAAATGATAAAAATACGCTAAGGGTTTTCTTTGCGATTTTCATAGAAAATCATTTCCTTTCTAAAATATATTCTATTCGCCCGAAAACACCTTTTCGCTCCGAAAAAGGGTATTTGCCTAAAAAAGATATAAACAGGCATACTAATAGCATATAGATTATATCATTATTTTCCTCACTTTTCAACAGTTTTGTGGATTTTTGACAACCGATAAACATTTTTGTAAATAATGCCCAAAAGCGCCTGAATTTTTTCTGCACAGGAAAAATATATATTGTGCAACAGGCAAAAATCAACCACAAAAATTGCAAATGTAAAGTCAAATACCATTACAGCAATAAAACAAATGTAAAGGCGCACTACTTGTCAAAAAAATAACAATAATTCAGCTCTGTTCAGTAGGGCGCGACGCCCTCGTCGCGCCGATTGATAAAAATGTGTCATTTTTATCAATAATAAGTTTACCCATTATTTAATTATCCAAATCATAGATTTGGATAATTCGGAGCGACGAGGGCGTCGCTCCCTACAACTAAAAAACAAATTCACTGTTGAATCATTTCATAACAAAAAAAACAGCCTCTTGCGAGACTTGACAACACTAAATGCATATGCTATAATAAAGCCAAGAGACAACCGTTTAAAGCGGTTAGTGCCTTGTGTTAAAAAGAAGAATATTTTAACAACCGTCACTTGTCCGAGTGGCGGTTGTTGCTTTTTACCTTAATATGCACTGTAAAAGTAAATTTACCAATGTGAAATGTTAAAGTAATCGGCATATGTATCACCTCCTTCCGGAGGATGTACACCAACCGCCTTATTCTCGGCAACCTCTCGACTGCGATATCACTATCGCAACATTATTATACATAGGTCTACATTGATTGTCAAGATAAGCAAAAAAAATCAGCCGGATTGCACCGACTGATTTGCATACTATTATATATTACCCGAGCAAGTTGCCAAGACCGGACAAATCACCGTTCACAAGTCCGCCGATAATATCTCCGACTGTACCGATATAGCCGTCAATCTTATTCGTTGTGGAATTTATCTCACCTGTGGTTTCTTCTTCGGTTGTATCGTCGTAGACGTCATCATATGCATCCTGCAGCTCTTTTTTGGCTTCTTCGTCTGCGGCTGTCTGGTATGCCAACAGGAGAATCAGCAGGTCATCAATATGATTCTGCACGGATTCGTCCTTAACATACTGCTCTACGCCCAACAGCTCCTCTGTTGTGGGAAGTGTTTCGAGCATAGCAGATGCTCTGAGAATCATTCTTGCATCGCCGGCTGTGATATTGCCGTTACCGTCAACATCGCAATATTCCGCTGTGATTTCGGAAAGCTCCTCAAGCTCGGAGGATGCACGAAGAACAAGTCTTGCATCGGAAGAATTCACACTGCCGTCGCCGTTGGCATCGCCAACATATCTCAAATCATAATCAAAATTGGTGTACTCGGTTGTTACCGTATAAATTATGCCTTCCTCTTCAAAATCAACACCGAAGTAGGGCATTACGGGAGAATATGTACCGTCATCCTGCTGGAAAAGGAACGTTATTCCCATATGTGTGGTGTAGGACTGAATGTTGCCGTATCTGTCAACAGCACATTCAACATAACAGCCTGTGTACTTAAGCTTTACGTTTATGTTGATGGATGCCGTACCGAGCTCAATGGTTGCAAAGGCTTTGTCCATTGTGTCAAAAACGTGTGCAAGTCCGCTTTTTGCCGCAGAGCCCTCAACATCCTTAAGGTCGATATGCATTTTGTATCTGCCGCTTGAATAAATCGAAACGGTGTAATCGTAAATATCCTCAGCAGTAAGGCAGGCAACATAATCCTGACCCGAAACGGAAATATTATTTACAACATCGTTACCTGATTCGAAGGTTTCGGTTACGGTGTTTGACTCGGAATTATAGCCGTCAAGCACACCTGCAAAAATATCCTTTGTGCCGATTATGGACTCAACAAGACCTGTAACGATACCTAAATTACCCTGCAGCTCTTTTGAAATTTCCTGATCCATTGATGCCGTGGTGTACTTTGTGAAGGCAGGACTTCCCTTTTTAAGCTCGTTAACGGTGATATTGAAAAGCTCCGCAACGTTTGCCGCCGCACCGGGGTCAATTTCAACAGGAACTTCTTCCTGAGTATCGTCGGGCTCTTCGGTATCACCTGTACCGTTGAACTCATTTTTGATGTTGTTTACCAGCTTGTCAATAGTGGATTCCTTATTTATCTCTTCCTTAAGCATATCGGAAAAAATCTGTCCCACGTTTATTGAGCCGCTTGAATCCGAGCCTGACAGCATACCTAAAAAGATCGACATCATACTGTCATCTGCTGAGGCAGGAAGCATACAGCCGAATGCAATGCAAACGCAAAGCACTACTGACAAAGCTGCGCCAAAAATCCTTTTTTTCATTTATTTTCATCCTCTCTTAGAATATACCATATTTATAATAACACACACACAGGTCAATGTCAAATCCAAAATATTCTGTTTTTGCTGAATAAAATTCCGATATCCGTTCAAAATACTGACAGAATGATATGAAGGGATGTTACAAATGAACTACGAAAAGGAAAACGTACAGCAGAAAATCAAAAAATATTCCATAGCCATAAGCTCAGTTATGCTGATTGTTGCAATTATGGCAGTTGCGGCTGTAACCTCAAACGACCTTGCTGAGGATGTTACAACAACTGCTCCTGCGGATGAAAATGTTGAGGCAGAGCTTACAAACGTACCCGATACACGAAACAACGAAACACTCATAGTGCCTGCAACGGAGATTACAACCGAAACCGCACAGGAAACCACTACAGAGGAACCAACTACAGCAGATACTGCGCCCGCCTCTTACATTCTGCCGCTCGGCACGGATATCGGCAACGATTACAGTATGGGAGTGCCTGTTTACAACTCCGTAATGGGTGACTGGCGCACTCACGACGGTGTGGATTTCAACGGTAACTACGGCGACGGCGTTAAAGCAATTGCAGACGGCACGATAACTGAAATTGGCGAAGATGCGGTTATGGGCTCTTTTATAACAGTCAATCACGGCGGCGGTGTAGAGGCTTGCTATTACGGCGTGACGGCAAGCGACAGCATCGCAAAGGGTATGAAAGTAACACAAGGTGATAAAATCGGTACGGTCGGTACGATTCCCGGCGAAGCAGATGCCGATTATCCGCACATCCACCTCGAAATAAGAGTTGACGGCGAAATCTCCGACCCGATACAGGTTATGGGATACTATGAATAAACAATAATTTAGCGACGCTAAATTATTGTTGTGATATATTTTTCCTCCGGAAAAATGTGATATATCCGCCAATGGCGGATGCGATATATTTGCTACGCAAATGCGATATAATTTGCCTGCGGTAAATTGTTGCGGAAGCCGCAAAGCGGCTTGAATTATAATGGGTAAGGGCAAAGCCCTTCCACAATATTTGCCGAAAGGCAAATATATCATTTGACCGAAGGTCATATATCATTTTGCGTAGCAAACCATCATTTGCCGCAAGGCATCCATCATTACAATAATTTGGCTCTGCCAAATTATTGTTTTTTTATTTCCTGAACATAGCATTTGACATTGTCATCGAAATATATTATAATGATTTAGATTATACAATTAATATAAGGATGTGATGAGAATGCTCAGGCGTATTACAGTTTTTATTCTTACTGTTGCAATTATGCTGTCCGTACTTACATCGGCACAATCCCTTGCCGCAGAAAGCTTTACCACGGGCGCATATCTCGTTACAGATACAAACGGCGTAAAGCTCTACGGTCAGGCAGAAGAAACATTTGATTTCTGTACAACTGCAAGAAAGGATGCATTACTTAACATAATTGAAGTGTCAGGCTCTTTCGGCTATACGGTTTACGACGGCATATACGGTTGGGTTGATTTATCCTCGGGACTCAGATTTACATCTTCAATGCCTGCCGTTACCGATAAAAACACAATTGAAGGTTCAAAGGGTATAAAAATCACAAAATTACCCGACAAGCTGACATATATTGAGGGTGAAGAAGCGGCTGATATCAGCGGACTTGAGGTCTCACTTATTTTTGACGACGAATACAACTCCGCAATGAAAATCACTGGCTACACAGTATCATTCCCCGACCTTGACACAATCGGTGAAAAAAACGTAACTGTTTATTACGGCGGTTACAGCGCAAGCTACCCTGTTTCAGTTGTAAAAGTGCCTGTTACGGGTATTGTGCTCACACTTCCTTCCAAGACAGCCTACATAGAAGGTGAAGCCATATCCTTTGACGGCTTGGGAGTTACCGCTTATTTCAGCGACGGCAGAGATTCCGGTGCAGGAATAAAGCTTGACAGAAGTGAATACACCATAACAGGTGTAAAAGAAGGCGATTCAACCCTCGACGCAGGCACATACAAAGTAACGGTAACATATATGTACCCCGAAATTGAGGCGTCTTTTCATATTTATGTTTCAGAAAAATCCGTAACAAGTCTTAAAATTATTAAAATCCCCTCAGATCCTACCATTTATCAGGGGCAGAGCTTCAGAACATCGGATTTTGAGCTTGAAGCAACATATGACAACGGTATCACCGAAACGATAACTGACTTCAATATTGAATACGACAATATGCAGTTGGGCACACACACCGCAAGAATTTATTATATGGATAAATACGTTGCCTTCGATTACACCGTGCTTGAGCTTAAAGAAACAGGTATTGAAGTGGGTGATGCAACATCCGTAGGCAGTTACACGGGTACTGCGGTTGATTTCAGCAATCTGAAGGTTTATATAGTATACAACAGCGGTGAGAAGAAGCTTTTATCCGACGGATACGGATTAACCCACGAAATTGACACGTCAACGGTCGGCAAATATCCCGTAAAAGTAACCTACGGTGAATATGAAGCCGAATTCCAATACACCGTTGCAGACAGACCTCAGCGAATTTTAGGTGATGTTAACGGAGACGGTGAAATCACGGCGGCAGATGCCCGTCTTGCACTCCGTTCATCAGCTATGCTTGAATATCTTGACGAAAACTCATTTAACGCAGCCGACGTTGATTTCAACGGAGAGCTTACTGCATCCGATGCAAGAAAAATCCTCCGTGTATCAGCCGGCATTGACAGCTTTTAATTATGACACAGAAAGAAATAGCACTCAACGCCGTACAGGCATTAAAAAATGAATATCCCGATGCAATATGCTCACTTGTTGCGGATAATCCGTTGCATCTGCTTATTGCAACACGGCTTTCCGCACAATGCACGGATGCAAGGGTGAATCTCGTGACACCTGCACTGTTTGAAAAATACCGTTCAGCAGAGGATTTTGCTGCCGCTGACGTAAAAGACATTGAGAATTTCATTCACAGCTGCGGATTTTTCAGGCAGAAAGCAAAGGACATTGTGGGATTATCTAAGATGATACTTTCAGATTTCGACGGCAAGGTGCCTGATAATATCGACGACCTTACAAAGCTCCCCGGCGTAGGCAGAAAAACCGCAAACCTGATTGTCGGCGATGTTTACGGCAAGCCTGCTGTTGTTGCGGACACGCACTTAATAAGGATATCAAACAGGCTCGGTCTTGTTGATACAAAAGATCCCTACAAGGTAGAGATCAAGCTGAAAAAACTGCTTCCGCCCGAGGAAAGCAACGATTTCTGCCACAGAGCGGTTTTGCACGGCAGAGCAGTATGCGATGCAAGAAAGCCGAAGTGCGAAAACTGCGTTATGAATGCATTTTGCAAAAAGAAAATATAATTAATAAATATAGAATGAAAAAGGATTCTTGAAAGGATGTAGTTACATTGTCTTTACTGACTAAAATATTCGGTGATTATTCCGAAAAAGAGCTTAAGAGAATTAAACCCTTACAGCAGAAGGTACTCTCACTGGAAAGTGAATTTGAAAAACTTACCGATGCTCAGCTTCAGGCAAAAACACCTGAATTCAAGGAGCGTATTGCAAACGGTGAATCTCTTGACTCACTTCTTCCCGAGGCATTTGCCGCCTGCCGTGAAGCAGCCTGGCGTGTTCTTGGTATGAAGCCCTTCCCTGTTCAGATTCTCGGCGGCATCGTTCTTCATCAGGGCAGAATTGCCGAAATGAAAACAGGTGAAGGTAAAACCCTCGTTGCAACTCTTCCCGCATATCTTAACGCGCTTGCAGGCAAGGGTGTGCATATCGTTACCGTAAACGATTATCTTGCAAGACACGGTTCGGAATGGATGGGTAAGGTATACCGTTTTATGGGTCTTACAGTAGGTCTTATCGTTCAGGGTGCTGACCGCGACGAGAAAAAGGCGGCATACGATGCCGATATCACATACGGCACAAACAACGAAATGGGCTTTGACTATCTGCGTGACAATATGGTTCCCTACAAGGAAATGCGCGTGCAGAGAGGTCACAGCTTTGCAATCGTTGACGAGGTTGACTCAATTCTTATTGACGAAGCAAGAACTCCCCTTATAATTTCAGGCAGAGGTGACAAATCCTCCGACCTTTACAGGCAGGCAGACAGCTTTGTAAGAACTCTTAAGGAAAAGCGCATCAAGGAGCTTGATTCCAAGCAGGAAATCGACGATCAGGCTGAGGATGACAGCTATGATTACATTGTTGACGAAAAGGCAAAGAGCGCAACCTTTACAAAGAACGGTATTGCAAAGGCTGAAAGCTGGTTCAACCTCGAAAACCTTATGGATGCGGAAAACCTTACACTTCAGCACCACCTCAATCAGGCTCTCAAAGCAAGAGGTGTAATGAAAAAAGACATTGACTATGTTGTAAAAGACGGTCAGGTGCTTATCGTTGACGAATTCACAGGCCGTATTATGATAGGCAGACGCTACAACGAAGGTCTGCATCAGGCTATTGAAGCAAAGGAAGGCGTAAACGTCCGTTCCGAGTCAAAAACTCTTGCTACAATTACGTTCCAGAATTATTTCCGTCTTTACTCAAAGCTCTCCGGTATGACCGGTACTGCAATGACAGAAAGCGACGAATTTCAGGAAATCTACGGTCTTGACGTTATTGCAATTCCCACGAATATGCCGATGATAAGAGTTGATCAGACTGATGCCTTCTACAAAACCGAAAATGCAAAATTCGGAGCTATCGTTGATCTTATCAAAGAGCTTAACGCAAAGGGACAGCCTGTACTTATCGGTACCGTAAGCATTGAAAAGTCCGAACAGCTCAGTAAAATACTTAAAAAGAACGGCATAAAGCACAATGTTCTTAACGCTAAATATCACGACAAAGAAGCTGAAATCATCGCTCAGGCAGGTAAGCTGGGCGCAGTTACCATCGCAACCAATATGGCAGGTCGAGGCACTGACATTCTTCTCGGCGGTAATGCGGAATATCTTGCAAAAGCAGAAATGCGTAAAATGGAGAATATGACGGATGAGCTTATTGCAGAGGCAACGAGCTTTGCCGAAACCACCAACGAAGAAATTCTTGACGCACGCCGTATTTACAAAGAGCTTGAGGCGAAATTCAAGGCTGAAATTGCGGGTGAGAAACAGCAGGTAATTGATGCGGGCGGTCTTTTCATCATCGGTACGTCAAGACACGAATCAAGACGAATCGACAACCAGCTCAGAGGTCGAGCAGGCCGTCAGGGTGACCCCGGCACAAGCCGTTTCTTCCTCTCAGCCGAAGATGACCTTATAAGACTTTTCGCAGGTGACCGTTTCTTCAATATTCTTGATTCACTCAAGGGCACGGACGATATGGTTATCGACATCAAGATGTTCTCAAAAACAATCGAAAACGCACAGAAAAAGGTCGAGGGCAACCACTTTGCAACCCGTAAAAACGTTCTCAAATACGATGACGTTATGAACAAACAGCGTGAAATCATCTACAAGCAGAGAAACGATGTGCTTGACGGTGTTGACCTTGATATGACCGTGCGTAAGATGATTATTGACAGCATCACAGATGCGGTAAGCTTCTACTGTCCCAGGTCAAACAAGTCTGCAGACTGGAACATACAGGGTCTCAAGAGCAAATATGCGTGGTTGCTGGGAGAAACAGAGCTTGTAAGTGAAAACGATCAGAACGCGATCCTTGACCAGATGCTCGACATTGCGGAAACAAAGCTTGATGCGCAGAAAGAGAAGTACGGCGAACAGCTCTTCAAAGCTCTTGAACACAAAGCTATTATTGAAAATGTTGATATCCGCTGGATGGATCATATTGATGCTATGGAACAGCTCAAGCGCGGCGTGGGACTTAAGGCATACGGACAGAAAGACCCCGTTGTTGCTTTCAGAGAAGAAGGCTTCGATATGTTTGAGGAAATGATTACAAACATCCGTGAGGGCACGGTGCAGTATGTACTCTGTGCTGTTCTCCGCTCTGAGGCAGATGTAAAGCGTGAGCAGAAAATGCAACCCACCACAACCAACAGCGGCGACGGAACGGAAAAGAACAGACCTGTCAGAAAAGGCGAAAAAATAGGCAGAAACGACCCCTGTCCCTGCGGCAGCGGATTGAAATATAAAAAATGCTGCGGAAAACAATAATTTGTCAGTGAATTTGTTTTGCACTTGTAGGGAGCGACGCCCTCGTCGCTCCGAATTATCCAAATCTACGATTTGGATAATTACAACACGTTAAATCAGATTGTTAAACACTATCATTGATAAAAATGGAACATTTTTATCAATCGACGCGACGGGGGCGACGCGCCCTACGGAACACCACCAACATTCCGCTAAATTATCGTTTAAAAGAAAGAGAGGAATTCAGATGGCAACCAAACAGCTCTCTCCCGAAAAACTGCAGAAAATTGCGGCAAAAAGGGAAAAAGAAATAAAAAAATGGGAGTATGAAAAATCCAAGCCCAAGAAAAACAATTACTTAGCATATCTTGTGTTTGTTATCACTCTCATTTACGCTACGGATGAAATCGCCTCACAGATAGGCACTTTTATGAAAACGGAAATTGCAAACGACCTGCTTGCATCATTCGGCGAAAGCTCTGTCGGCTTGCTCAATATTCTGTCAATGGTTGTTGTTCCTTTCCAGATGATAGGTCTTGTATACCGACCTCTTGCCGACAAATGGGGCAGAAAAAAGTTCCTCATCATTAATACTTTCGGTATGAGCTTTGCTCTGCTTATCATCTTCCTTTCAAACAATCTGTTCCTTTATTTCGTAGGCGCTTGTATGGTTCAGTTCTTCATTCCTCACGATATGCACGTCGTTTACATAATGGAAACAGCACCGTCAAAGCACAGAGCAAGAATGTACTCGGTTATAAAATTCGTTGCAAATATGGGCGTTATGCTCGTTCCGCTGTTAAGACGTATTCTTATGACCGATGCCTCCGAATGGAGAAAGGTTTACCTTATTCCTGCCATTGTTGGTCTTGTTTGCAGTTTTATTGCTCTGCTCTCCGCAAGAGAAACAGATGCGTTTATAGATTCGAGATTGCGCTATCTTAAAATGACCGACGAAGAAAGAACCTTGGCTCAGCAGACAGAAAAAGAAGCAAATGCTCAGGGCGGACTTATCAATGCCGTTAAGTTTGCATTCAGACACAAACAGCTCAAATGGCTCTATATTTCGGCGGCTATTGCCAATGTGGGATTCCTTGTAACGATAGATTACAGTCCGATAATGACCTACGGATATGCAAACTACTACGTTAAAAACGGAATGTACGCCACACTTGATGAGGCAGTAAACGCCGCAAGCGTGGGAGTTCTTACGACTGCGCTGTTCCTGTTTACTATAGGCAGTGCCTGTGCACAGGTTGTTATGGGCTTTGTCTCCGACTCCAAGGGCAGAAAAGCGGCGGCGATTACAATGGCTTCAATATGTCTTGTATCACTTGTAGGCTTTGTGGTAGGTGCCAATATGAATTTAAGCCCGTATATTGTAGGTTTCCTCTGCGGCGCTTGCATCGGCGGCTACTATTCCACAAACGACGTTCTTATTATGATGATAGGTGAATCCTCACCTACCAATCTGCGTTCGTCAACCATTTCGGCGCAGTATATCGTAGTGGCGGTAGGTGTTGCAATAACATACGTTGTTGGTATGCCTCTTGTTACGGTTTTCGGCAACAGCTATGAGTGGATAATTGCTCTTTGCCTCGCCATTCCCGGATTTGCAGGCGCACTTTTCACCCTCTCAACAAAAACGCACGACACAAAAGGCGTTGATATGGACACCGTAACAGGTGCGGAATGGGATTAAATCAGTTTATTATAATTTAAGGCAGCAATCGTTTGATTACTGCCTTATTTTTGTTTCAATAAAACTCATCAGCCTGATAATATGTCTGACCAACGATACCCGGTTCGAATATAGTACCATCCCTGCAAATATATGATTTCATAAACATATCATTATGATTACTGTAAGAGTGAAAATTATAATTTCCGGATACTATAGCCGCCTGTTCAACAGTATTAAATACAAATGAAAACGGTATACGCTGAGAAACAAACAGCACCCCTTGATTCATAGAAAAATTCATCCTGCAATCCGGAATGTTATAGTTCATAGCAAATATAACTGTCTGATCATTTTCTGCTTTGAAATCAAAACCGTTAGGCACGCTTGAAAGATTGTCAAACAAATCAAAACTGTAATTTATCGGCTTTTTAGCATAGTATTTATTTCCCTGTTTGTGCAGAATAGAAACGTAAACATCTTTTTCATCGGACGGCACTATATGACTGTAGCTGTCATCAAAATTGAAATAATAAAATCCCATTCTGTATTTGCAATCCGAAAGATTAAGCACATAAAGTGATCTCATACTACATTCATTTTTATCGTTTTCATCAATAAAATAAAAATCGAATATCATACAATCAACATAACCGTCTGCATATCCTTCACCACAAAACGTCATATTTACCGCATCTTTATAATTCATTATTTCGCTGTCGGGGAGCATATTAAGAGTTTCAGCATCGACGCCGAGCTCTGCCATATGTTCACGGATTGCATCAGCCTCGGTCTGATTATCCGTGTCG
Organism: Clostridia bacterium; assembly: GCA_017465825.1. Taxonomy (GTDB): domain Bacteria; phylum Bacillota; class Clostridia; order Oscillospirales; family Acutalibacteraceae; genus UBA1081. Next base: position 278,096 of record JAFTVI010000035.1, on the reverse strand, counting down.
TGAATAACAAGCTGAGTTTTATCTGTATCCTTAACAGCATACCCGTACATACAGCACATCGGTAAGATTATGCTCAATGTAACAACCATACACAATATAGGGACATTCTTTCTGCTTAACGAATCAATGCCGTAACGGGCATCTGCATCCCACAGTCTGTTTTTAAGCCTGACGAACTGAGCAATAATGAAAATATAGATAACCACCATTATTATAAAAAGGATCGGATTCTCAGAATTCAAGCTCTCTCCATAACTCATAACTGAAATCACACCTGCCACAGCAACCTCAAAAGGCATATAAACAAGTGCAAATCCGAGATGGGGTTTGCGTTTTTCGCTGTCGTAGCAATAAGTTTTATCCATAGTCATAAATCCCGAAATCGCACAGATAAGCATTATTGCAAGAAGTATATGGTATGTAATCAGGTATGCATAATTAAAAATATCATTGTTTATGCCATAGCTTGTGATGCAGTTATTAACCACGGAAAGCAGGAACAAAATTGAATATGAATAATATGCAATGCGCAGATTTTTGTTTGCTTTCCGCATAAGATACAGCGAAAACAGCCAACAAAGCATACCGATAAAATCAGTTATCAAAGACATTCCGTCAAACAGATTGAGATGAAATTTCTGCAAAACAAAGCCGATAACAAATATCCATATTGCGGATTTCATCTGTGCTGCAGGAGAATGAGCGTGCACGGCTTCAAGCTGCTGAGCAAGCAGCTTGGTGTTACCCAGACTTGCAACCGAAGCGTTGAATGCATCCTCTTCGCTTTTACCGATTGCAATATTACGCTCGTAAGTATCCTCAAGATGCCCCATAAGCTCCTCTTCCGCTTCAGCGCGTGACCGATTACCTTTGATGCCGTAGCAGATGTTTTTTACAATACCGCTGAAATCAGGTTGTGACAACTTTTGCACCTCCCAGCACTTTTGCAACTGCCGAAGAATACACGCTCCATTCCTGTTTCTGGCTTTCAAGCTCCTTTAATCCCTGAGGAGTGATTTCATAATACTTTCTGCGGCGTGCAGATTCAGTCTTTTCACTCCAATATGAAGTGAGAAATCCCTCATTTTCAAGAGAATGGAGAATGGGATAGAGTGTACCCTCGTTCATCTGAAAAACATCCTCGCTCATAACTTCAACTGTTCTTATTATCTGATAACCGTACATAGGTTTTCTCGAAAGAACACTCAGAACGAGTAATGCTGTACTTCCCTTTGCCAATTCCTTGCTGATTTTCACTTAAAACACCTACCTTTTTACTCGATACATTGAGTATCTATGCATAATGTACCATAAAATTCCCTGCTTGTCAACAGGGAGATAAACAATAATTTATTGCACAGCGATAAATTATTGTAGTGATATATTTTTCCTACGGAAAAATGTGATATATCCGCTGTTGCGGATGTGATATATTTGCTTTGCAAATGAGATATAATTTGCCTTCGGCAAATTGTTGCGGAAGCCGCAAAGCGGCTTGAATTTTAATGGGTAAGGGCGAAGCCCTTCCACAATATTTGTCATAGGGCAAATATATCATTTGACCGCAGGTCATATATCATTTTGCGTAGCAAACCATCATTTGCCGTAAGGCAACCATCATTACAATAATTTATAGGCTCACGCCTATAAATTATTGTTTATCCGAATATTCCCGTTACGAAAATCTCGATTCCTATAATTATAAGAATAACGCCGCCGAAAATCTGAGCTTTATTTGAAAGCTTTGTGCCGAATTTTTTACCTATTGCGATACCTGCCATACATATAGCAAATGTAACTACTGCAATAATAACCGCCGCAACAAGAGCCATAATCCAATTGTACTCTGCAATTGTAAAGCCCACAGAAAGCGCATCAATTGACGTTGCAACGCCCTGAACAAGAAGTGCGGCAATGCCTACGCCGTGCTTTTCTTCCTCGGAGTCCTTATTGCGTATGCCGTCAATAAGCATTTTTCCGCCGATAAAGAGAAGCAGTATAAGAGCTATCCATGGGATGAATTTTTCAAACGATGTAAAATACTGAACGATCGTATGTACGCAGATCCAGCCTATCATAGGCATCAGCGCCTGAAAAAAAGCAAAAACGCCTGCAACTGAGAGCATTTTTCCCTTTTTCATATTTGTTTCGTTAAGTCCGTTTGCCATAGACACCGAAAATGCGTCCATTGCAAGTCCTACACCGAGCATAATACTGTTTACAAAAAACATAAAGCTCCATTCCATAATTTTTACCTCCGAAAGTTAAACAATAATTTAATGTACAATGTACAATTAACGGATAATAATAAATCGGGTTAAAGGGCGAAGCCCTTTCCTCCATTGTACATTATACATTGTACATTGTAAATTAGGTAAATTGTTGTTTATCAACTTAGATTTTTCTCATTCGTGCAGAGAATATGAAAACGGCATAACCCGTAAGCTATGCCGTGTCTTAATTTAAAAAAATTGTATAATAAGACTCTATATAGCTTTACAGTTATATATGAGTCTCGCAATTTAAAGCAAGCCAGACCTTGCGGTCAGTATGTTGACTTACTGCGCTTTACGCGTTTGCTACTCCCTCACGAAGTAAGCTGATTTTAACATATCATACAAGACTTGTCAAGCACAAATATCAATCGGGGACAATTATTTTTACAAGTTTTTCAAGGCCGGATGAAAACGGGAACATTAAAACCGTTGAGATTATATTAAAAACCGAATGAATCACGGCTATATCATAAGGTGCAACAGCATTGTGTGCAAAGGATAAATCAAACAGGGATATAGCCGCCAGCCATATGGCGAGGAACACAACCGTACCGATACAGTTAAAAAGTATATGCACCGCCGCAACACGCTTTGCGTTTTTTGAAGTTCCCACACAGGCGATAAGTGAAGAAATACAGGTACCGATATTCTGCCCCATAATAATAGGAATTGCCGAATAATAAGTGATTGCTCCCGTCATAGAAATCGCCTGCAAAACACCGACAGATGCGGAGGAGGACTGAATCACCGCCGTAAAAACAAGACCTACGACTACACCCATTAACGGATTGTCAAAAAGGGTAAAAATGCCTGCAAAACGTGGATCTTCCGAAAGTGCTTCAACCGAGCCTGACATAGCAGTCATTCCGTACATCAGCACCGCGAAGCCGATGAATATATAACCCGTATCCTTAAGATTCTGCTTTTTGCAAGCCATTATAAGCATAATGCCTATAAAAGCGACAATGGGCGAAAAGTTCGAGGGCTTGAGCATATTGACAAAAAAGTTATCGCTGTCGATACCCATAAGGCTCAGTATCCAGGCGGTCACCGTTGTGCCTATGTTTGACCCCATTATAACGCCTATGGTCTGCCGTAACTGCATTATTCCCGAATTTACAAGGCTTACAAGCATTACCGTCACTGCGGAGGATGACTGCACAACAGCCGTTACAACCGTTCCGAATGCAAGACCTTTAAAGCTGTTTGACGTAACCTTTTTCAGGACGGCTTCCATTTTACTGCCTGCCATTTTTTCAAGTCCTGAAGAAAGGGTATGCATTCCGTACAAAAACAGCGCAAGTCCGCCGAATAATGAAATTATTGAATATATATCCATAAGACATCCCCTCTGATATATATTCTAATACCGCAGACTTTGATATATTCCTGTTTTAATCAGGTTTTGTCTTTTTTTCTTTTGTCTAAAACCAATTTTTTTATAAGATACACTGCAACGCCGACGGGAATACAGCAGATTGCAATGAATATCAGCTTATCTACGGGAATCCATTTGAACAGATTATCACCTATTATTGTAAAAAGTATTACTCTGGGCGCAAGACCTGCAACGGATAACACAAAATACAAAGGAAAGTTGCTCTTTGTTGCGCCGAAAAACAGGCTTAAAAAGTCTATAGGAAACACAGGCAGAAGTCTTGTTGTAAAAATAAGGCTCTTTTTATTCTGAAAATCAGTATCAAGAATTTTCTGCCCCTTTTTGCTTTTTAAAATTATCTTTCTCACAAGGTCGCCGCCCAGAAATCTGCCGAGAAGATACGTTATCAGCACCTCGGTTATAATACCCGTTATATTTACGGCAACGGCAAGTCCCGTGTCAAGAATCACACCAACCGCAACATAAATAACCGATGCAGGCAGAACAAAAATCAGTCCCTTGGCAAAATAAAGCGCAAGCACAACACCGACTATTACCGCGGTGTTATCAAAGGACGACAATAGTGCCTCAACATCAAGATTTGACAGCTTATCGTAATTCACAACCGCAATAACAAACAAAATCATCGCAACTGCGGCTCTTAATATTATTCCTAATGTTTCTTTTTTCTGTTTAGTCATTCAATTACCTCAAAGTAAATAAAATCTTAATAATCATAGCACATAATATGGAATATTACAAGAAAAATATAGTTACATACCTTAAAAAGTGTTTCAATATTGTAACAATATTATTATTTACACAGAAAAAAATTTGTGCTATAATAGTTGTGATTTGCATACAAGGAGGACAAAACTATGTCTGCAAAGGATAAAATTCAAAGAGTCGCATTGAGCAAGGCGCTTGATATTGCAATAAAATACGTTTCCAAAAATCCCGATAAGAATATTCCTAAGCTTGCGGGCAGATTTATAGACCTTTACGGCAAGGTTTTCCCCGGTAAAGCTCTCGACAAGCTCAAAAACGGTGTCAACGACCCCGAAAACGTTTATGTTAAGCTTGCAAAGAATATTCTCACAGACACCGACCCGCATATGATCAAAACTCTTGCTATGAGCTTAGGCTACGAGGCAGGTCTTAAGGGTACGAAGGAAGTACGTGAAAACAGAGAAAAATACAACTGCAACATTCCTTTCCTTCTGCTTATGGACCCCACAAGTGCCTGCAACCTTAACTGCAAGGGCTGTTGGGCGGCTGAATACGGTCATACTCTCAATCTCTCATACGAGGATATGGACAGCATTGTTACTCAGGGTAAGGCATTGGGTACAAGAGTTTATATGTACACCGGCGGCGAGCCTCTTATAAGAAAAAAGGATATTATCGAAATCTGCGAAGCTCATCCCGAATGTACATTCCTTGCGTACACAAACGCAACGCTTGTAGATCAGGCATTTTGCGATGAAATGAAGCGCGTGGGCAACATTTCACTTGCGCTGAGCATTGAAGGCACAGAGGAAAGCAACGACTGGCGCAGAGGTGCAGGCACATACGAAACAACGCTCAAAGCTATGGATCTGCTGAAAAAGAACAAGTGTATTTTCGGTGTTTCAATCTGTTACACAAGAAGCAATCTTGATATGGTAACAAGTGATGAATTCCTTGATTTAATGGTTGAAAAGGGAGTAAAATTCGGCTTTTACTTCAACTATATGCCCGTTGGTCACGACGGCGACAAGAATCTTATCCCCACTCCTGCACAGAGAAAATATATGTACTACTGGCTTCGCAAGGTAAGAAACGGCAAAAACGGCAAGCCGATGTTCATTTTCGATTTTCAGGATGACGGCGAGTTTGTCGGCGGATGCATCGCGGCAGGCAGAAACTACTTCCACATCAACTCCAGAGGCGATATGGAGCCTTGCGTATTCATTCATTATTCCGACGCAAACATTCACACTCACACTCTGCTTGAGGGACTTAAAAATCCCCTGTTTACCGAGTACCGCAAAGGTCAGCCCTTCAACGATAACCACCTTATGCCCTGTCCTATGCTTGAAAATCCCGAAAAGCTCAGGGAGATCATCAAAAAGACAGGTGCAAAGTCAACAGACCTTATTATTGAAGAGGACGTTGACACACTCTGCGGCAAGTGTGACGAATTTGCATACGAATGGAAACCCGTTGCCGAGGAGATATGGGCAAACAATCCCCACCCGAAAACACGTACACAGTATTACCGCGACGGCGGCAAAGCAAAAATTCAGTAAAATTTATTCCCCGAAATTGTTTCGGGGAATTTTTTGCATTATGATTTTTTCGCTAATTAAACAATAATTTATCAGTGTTTCGTAGGGCGCGTCGCCCCCGTCGCGCCGATTGATAAAAATGTGCCATTTTTATCAATAATAATATTTAAAAATTTGATTTGACCTGTTGTAATTATCCAAATCACAGATTTGGATAATTCGGAGCGACGAGGGCGTCGCTCCCTACAACAAACTTGCTGCTAAATTCTTGTTTTCCCGACAAAACAGCGGTCAGAGCAATTTCTGACCGCTGTTTCATATTTACTGAACAAAGAATTCGTAGAATGCTCTGTATGTCATATACACATCAAGTACTTGTAGGGGATGCCACTCTGGCATCCCGAGCAAAGTTCAAATCATATCCCGATGAAAACGGGACGGCAGAGTGCCGTCCCCTACAGGAACCCATTAAATTGTGTAGCAACATCGGAGTCTGTGCACCATTCATTATAGTCGTTTTTAGACTAAAAGTCAATAGGCATTTTCCGTCTATATTATAATTTTATATATAAATTTATAATACACAGAGGGATATAAAATGAGTATATTTGGTGACCGCATCCGAGGATTGAGAGAAGATAAAGACCTTAATCAAACTCAGCTTGCAAACATTCTTAACTGCACACAAAAGAAAATTTCAAGAATGGAAACAGGCGAAAACGAGCCAAATCTTCAGGACATAAAAGCATTATGCACATATTTCAATATCTCGGCAAATTATTTGCTCGGACTGACAGATAACCCCGAAAAACTCAGATAACAATTAATCAAAAAAAGCACAAAAACTGCCCTGTTCAACAGGACAGTTTTTTTCATTTATTACTGCACAAAGAACTCGTAGAATGCTCTGTATGCCATATATACGTCAAGCTTTGAAACGACCTCGAAGGGTGCGTGCATTGAAAGCACGGGAACACCGATATCAATAACGTCAACATCAAGCTTTGCAACATACTTTGCAACTGTTCCGCCGCCGCCTTCGTCAACCTTACCGAGCTCACCGGTCTGCCAGAGGATATTTGCGTTATCAAGCATTGCGCGCACCTTAGCCATATATTCTGCCGATGCATCGGATGTGCCTGCCTTACCTCTTGCGCCTGTGTACTTCATAACTGCAACGCCCTTGTTGATGAATGCAGAATTTCTCTTATCAAGCACCTCGGGGAAGGTGGGGTCAAATGCACAGGTAACGTCAGCTGAAAGACACTCGCACTTTCTGATTACCTCGTAGCCATCGTAGCCTTCCATTGCCGCAAGATAGTTGATGAAATACTGCATATATGAGGAGTCAAGACCTGTGTTGCCGTCACTGCCGACTTCCTCTTTATCCGTAAGCACGGACATTATTGTGTAGTCAGGATCAACAGCATCAAGTGCAGCCATAACAGCAGGATATGCACATACTCTGTCGTCGTGACCGTAAGAGCCTATCATACTTCTGTCAAAACCGATATCGCAAGCCTTGAATGCGGGAACAGCCTCAAGCTCTGCACTGAGGAAATCCTCCTCGACAAATCCGTATTTTTCGTAAAGAATGTTAAGGATATTCAGCTTTACTGCCTCGGAGCTGTCGTCACCCTTGAACGGTCTGCTGCCAACGAGAATATTAAGCTCCTCTCCCCTGATGCCGTCGCTGAGCGTTCTTTTGCCCTGCTGTGCGCCCAGATGGGGAAGAAGATCGGTAATAACGAGCTTGGGATCTTCATCATCCTCACCGATGCAAACCTTTACGACTGTGCCGTCCTTAAGTACAACAGCACCGTGAAGTGCAAGAGGAATAGTGGGCCACTGATATTTTTTGATACCGCCGTAATAATGGGTTTTGAAAAGCGCCATTGAGGTGTCCTCGTAAAGAGGATTGGGCTTTAAGTCAATACGGGGTGAATCAATATGAGCCGCGGCGATCTTAACGCCCTCGATAATGCTCTTTTTGCCTATAACGCAAAGAATAACGGACTTACCTCTGTTATTGTAATAAATCTTTTCCCCTGCGTTGTATTTTTCACCGGGGATGAACTGCACAAAGCCGTTAGTCTCAGCAAGTGAAATGATTGTGTCAACAGCCTCACGCTCTGTTTTTGACTTATCAAGGAAATCCTTGTATCCCTCACAAAAGCCGTCTGCAGTTTCAATTTCATTGTCACTCATAACCTCTGATGCGTGCTTCGGGTTGTAGAAGAGTTTTTCTTTAAGGTTGTCAATCTGTGTTTTATCCATATATTTTTCCTCCTGAAAAAGAATTTTATTTTTATATAATTCAAGCCCATCGGGCTTCCTTAATTGCTCACTACTCACTGCTCATTGTTCATTATAAATATTATAATATCTGTCCATTGCCGACGAAACCTTATCAACATAGTGGTTCGTGTCGGAAATCGGTGTGGTTTTAAGATGCTGACCGTCATCGGAATACCTTGAATCCGCAAGCCAGCTTGATACATTACCCATACCTGCGTGATATGCGGCAATCACCGTTTCGGTTATTGCGTATTCATCCTGAAGAATTGACAGAAACAGCGCACTGTACTTTATTGAAATTTCCGGCGTAAACAAATCGTCAAAGGTGTAATCCTCGCCTGTTTTTGTCAGCAGCCAATCAAAAGTATCTTCGGTAATCTGCGTAAGACCTCTCGCGCCAACCGACGAGACCGCATTCGGGTCAAAACCGCTCTCCGTGCGGATAACCGCATAAAGCAGATTTTCGCTTATTTCATATTCTGCTGAATATTTTTCAACATATTCAGTATATTTTTTCGGGTACAGATATTCCGAAACCTTTTCATAGCCGATATTGACGCAAAGTACAATAATCACGCAGAAAACAATAAATTTAAAAACTGATGCAAATTTCTTTTTTCGCTTTTTCGCCAATTACGTCACCTGCGCTTTCAGATACTTATCAACAAAGGGCTCAAGCTCCTTTTCAACATCAAACGGTGCATAGGAACGGACCGAAAATTCCGATTTATCTGTGTAAAATTCATCATCGTGCTGTACGGACATACGGGCAAGAGCCTGTTCCTCGCTTATATTATCCCTTTGCATAATGCGTTGCAGACGAATCTCTTTGGGTGCTGTAACGGCAATTACCGTGTTGCACAGTTTGTCAGCTCCGCACTCAAAGAGCAGAGGTGCATCAATAACAGCGGCTGTTGCGCCGTTTTCAAGAGCATCAATGCATCTTTCCATAGAAATCCTTATAATTTCAGGATGCGTAAGGGAGTTGAGAAGCTCCTGACTTGCTTTATCTTTAAAAGCTCTTGATGCAAGGAGCTTTCTGTCAAGCTCGCCGTCGGCAGTAATTATATCTTCACCGAAATGTGCGGCAAGAACCTTTAAATGGGGCGCGCCTTTCATTGTAATCTCTCTTGCGATAAGGTCCGTATCGGCAACATAGCAACCTATATTTTTAAGATAAGCGGCAACATAGCCTTTACCCGAGCCTGTAGGGCCTGTAAGTCCCACAATGGGGCGCTTGAATGCATCAACAAATCTGAACGCCGCCGCGCGGTAGAGCCTGTTGCACACCGCAAGGCCAACCCCCTCTTTTGAGGGACTGCGGACAAGCACCTTGTCTGCGCCCTTTTCGTCAAGCTCGCGCAAAGCAAAAAACAATCTCTGCGCCTGTGTAAGAGGATCTGTTTCCTGACCGAAGGTAACGGTAATTTTATTCCTAAAAAATTCTTCCTCACCCTCAAAACACATAACCGCATCTGCGTAGGAAGAATCCGCATAAGCTCTGAATTCTTCAAAATTACCCCTCACAACAGTAAGCTGTGCCTTCGGGGAATAGTGCTTGTATTTCATACCGGGTGAAGGCGCTGATTCGTCTTGTTTCATAGGATTCAGTATGGAATCTGCAACCTGAACTTCACCGAGAACGTCACACAGCTGTTCAAGAGTTATTCCGCCGGGTCTGCAAAGCAACGGAACGGGAGTTGCAAGCGAAATAACCGTTGACTCAACACCCACGTTACAGTCGCCGCCGTCACATATAGCATCTGCTCTGCCCATCATATCAGCCTCAACGTGTTCAAAAGCCGTAGGACTGGGAAATCCCGAAATATTGGCTGACGGAGCCGCAAGAGGACAGGACAGCTCAATAATCTTGTTCGCAACGGGATGCGAGGGAAATCTTATCGCAACGGTATCAAGTCCGCCGCTTGTTGCATACGGCACTTCATCCCTCTTTGGCAGAATTATTGTAAGAGGACCGGGCCAGAATTTTTCGGCAAGCTTTTTTGCGCTTTCGGGAACTTCCTTTGCCAGAGAATAAATCTGCTCAAAGGATGAGATATGCACAATGAACGGATTATCGCTCGGTCTGCCCTTTGCCTTGTAAACATATCTTACCGCATCCTCGTTAAATGCATCAGCCGCAAGACCGTAAACCGTTTCGGTAGGAATTGCAACAACACCGCCGTTTTTCAGTATTTCAGCCGCAGTCCGTATGTCTGCAAGGTCGTTATTTATATCATAGGTTTTTAGTTTTAATGTATTTTTCAATTAATATACCACCATTTTTGGTTCAATGTACAATTTACAATTTACAATGTACAATTAATAATAAATAAATTCGGGTTAAAGGGCAAAGCCTTTTCCGAAATCACTCCTAACTGTATCAGGAGTTATTTTTAAGCTTCTCTGCCGTATCAGCAGTGATAAGCGAGTCAATCACTTCATCAAGGTCGCCGTTGAGAATGGTATCGAGTTTATACAACGTAAGACCGATTCTGTGGTCGGTAACTCTGCCCTGAGGATAGTTATACGTACGGATTCTTTCACTTCTGTCGCCCGTACCCACCTGTGAACGCCTTTCGCCGTCAATAGCCGCCTGCTGTTTGCGGCATTCCTCATCATAAAGCCTTGCACGGAGAAGTTCAACGGCTCTGTCTTTATTCTGGTACTGACTGCGCTCAACCTGACACTCAACAACCGTGCCTGTGGGAACGTGGATAACACGAACAGCAGATGATGTTTTATTGACCTTCTGACCGCCTGCACCGCTTGCTCTGAATGCCTCAAACACAAGATCAGCTTCGTTGAGCTCAAACTCAACCGCCTGAGCCTCGGGAAGAACGGCAACGGTTACTGTAGAAGTATGGATTCTGCCGCCTGATTCCGTTTCGGGCACACGCTGAACACGGTGTACACCGCTTTCAAACTTAAAGCGCGAATATGCGCCCTCACCGTTTATCATAAAACTGATTTCCTTAATGCCGCCAAGCTCGGTTTCGTTAAGGTTCATAACCTCAATCTTAAAGCCCTTTGCTTCGGCGTACATTGAATACATTCTGTATAAATCATAGGCAAACAGAGCACTTTCCTCTCCCCCTGCACCGCCACGGATTTCAACAATAACATTTCTGTCGTCATTAGGATCTCTGGGCAACAGCAGAATTTTCAGTTCCTCATAAAAGGTTGCCATATCTGCCTTTGACTGTTCAAATTCCTCCTGCACCATTTCCTTAAAATCCTTGTCAAGACCGCCGGAATTGAGCATTTCCTCAGCTTCAGCGTGGGTGCTTTCGGCATTTTTGTACTCCCTGTATTTTTCGACAATGGGGGTTAAATGTTTAAGCTCCTTCATAAGTGCGGTATACTTCTCCATATCGGATGCAACGTCGCTGCTGCAAAGCAGTGCATTGACTTCCTCAAAACGTTTTTCAACTGTTACAAGTTTATTAAGCATAACTTTCTCCGTTCATAATTTCTATATAATAGTATAATCATTATTAAAGAAATGTCAATCACACAAAAGTCAAATTTGAGAAAAATAAAGAAAATTTATATAAAATCAAAGAATATTAAAGAAAACAGGAGCTAAATTAAAATCAAATTCACTTTTTGACCATTTTTGACCTTTGACTTTCCGCAAAAATTGATTATAATATCAATCACAAGGTCAAAGATAGTCAAAGTCAAATAAGGAGATGAAATAAAAATGAATCTCAGTAATGAAATAGCAAAAATACTTACCGAAATGCTTGAAGAGACAGGCAGAGCGGAAATAAAGCGAAACGAATTTGCACAGCAGTTAGGTTGTGTTCCCAGCCAGATAAATTACGTTATATCTTCACGTTTCACCCCCGAAAGAGGTTACACGGTGGAAAGCCAGCGTGGCGGCGGCGGTTATATCAAAATCACCCGTATTAATTATAATACTAAAGAGCAAATTCTTATGCATATAATTAATTCGATAGGCGAATCCATAAGCGAGCAGTCCGCAAAAGCAATAATAATCAACCTCAATCACAGAGAACTGCTTGAGGCGGAAAAAGCAAAAATTATGCTTGCGGCAATTAACGAAAACTGCTATAAATCCGTACCTGCCGAATACAGAGGCAGAATCAGAGCGGCAATATTTAAGCAGATGCTGCTGGCGTAAACAATAATTTATAGGCGTGAGCCTATAAATTATTGTAATGAGCAATGAGCAGTGAGAAATGAGCAATTGAGGAAGCCCTACGGGCTTGAATTATATAAAATGGGTCAAAGGGCAACGCCCTTTCCACCATTACTCATTGCTAATTGCTACTTACTCATTTTTATCGGCATCCGCCGATAAATTATTGTTTATTAATTATCAAAATGTCAAAAATCAAAAGGGAGAGATAAATATGTTATGTCAGAAATGCGGCAAAAATGAAGCCACAACACATCTTAAAAGAATCATAAACGGTGAAAAAACAGAAACACACCTCTGCTCACACTGTGCGGCGGCGATGGGTTACGAAACGGTATTTTCCGGCTTCGGTCTTAACATCGGTGACCTTTTCGGAGGCTTTTTCGGTGATATCCCCGTAAGCAAGCTGAGCAACAGAGTTATACGCTGTGAAAAGTGCGGATGCTCCTTTGACGACATCGCAAAAAGCGGTATGGTTGGCTGTGCGGAGTGCTATCAGACATTCTTCGACAAGCTCCAGCCCTCACTCAAGAGAATTCACGGCAACACAACCCATCAGGGCAAGTTCCCTCAGGGTGCAGGCGAGGATGTAAAAAAGGCACACAAGCTTACCGAATTGAAAGAACAGCTCAACAGGGCAATCGACGAGCAGAACTTTGAAAAAGCGGCTCAGCTCCGTGATGAAATCAAGGAATTGGAGGGTTAATCAATGAATAAGTGGTACGAAAATAAAAGCAACAATGATGTGGTTTTAAGCACAAGAATCCGTTTTGCACGAAATCTTGAGGACTACCCTTTCCCCTGCCGTCTTGACACACAGGGCAAGGAACAGGTCTGCAAAGCTGTAAAGGATGCACTTGCAGATGTTTCAGGCTTACAGCTTCAATACATTGAAATGTCCTCACTTACACAGAAGCAGGCGGTTGCTCTTGCGGAAAGACATCTTATCAGTCCCGAATTTGCAACTCCTCAGGCGGGCAGAGCTTTACTTCTTTCACCCGATGAATCCGTAAGCATTATGCTTTGCGAGGAGGACCACATAAGAATTCAGGTTATCAAAAGCGGACTTGATTTGCAGGGCACATTTGACCTTGCAAACAAAATCGATGATTTACTCGATTCCAAATTAAAATTTGCATTTGACGAGAGAATCGGCTATCTCACACAATGCCCCACCAATCTGGGAACAGGTATGAGAGCATCCGTTATGATGCATCTGCCCTCACTTTCAAAATGCAATCAGATTTCAAGGCTCGTTTCAACCGTATCTAAGCTCGGTCTTACAATCAGAGGCACTTACGGCGAAGGCACAGGCGCAAAGGGTGACATTTATCAGCTGAGCAATCAGATTTCATTGGGTATTTCCGAAAACAACGCACTCGACAATCTCAAGGCTATCACAATGCAGATTGCTACTCAGGAGCGCACCGTAGGTGAAGAATTTGTAAAGAATGTAAACGTGCTTGACAGAATCAACCGTGCATACGGTATTCTTTCCACCGCAAGGCTTTTAAGCACAGACGAAATGCTTGATTTATTTTCCTGGGTAAGACTCGGCGTTATGTATAAAATCATTGATACCGACATTACAATACTTAATGAGCTTACCGAGACTATGCAGGCGGCAACTCTTGCCTGTGCAAATCGCGAGGATATGAACGGCGACGAACGCGACGAAGCAAGAGCAAAAGCGGTAAGGAATAAACTTTTTAAACAATAAATTATCGGATTCCCCGATAATTTATTGTAATGAACAATGAGCAGTGAGAAATGAGCAATTGAGGAAGCCCTACGGGCTTGAATTATATAATTGGATTAAAGGGCAACGCCCTTTCCGACATTACTCATTGCTAATTGCTACTTACTAATTAAACAACAATTGAGCTTTGCGAAATTGTTGTTTTAGAAAGGATTGACAGTTTATGTATAAATTTACAGGCTTCAACGAAAAGGCAAATGTGGCACTCAACAATGCTGTCAATGCCGCAGAAGATATAGGACACACTTACATCGGCAGTGAGCATCTGCTATTGGGTCTGCTTAAAGACACGGGCAGTATAGCCGCATCGGTGCTGATGTCAAGAGGTCTGACCTTTCAGAGGGTTGAAGATGCAATAAAAGCTGAAGTGGGCGTGGGAATGCCTACGGAATTGTCCTCTGACGATTTCACCCCGAGAAGCAAAAACATCATAGAAACCTCTATGCTCATAGCAAGAACAGCAGGTCTTCCCCTTGTGGGCACAGAGCACATTCTGCTTGCAATTGTAAGAGAATCACAGAGCTATGCCGCAAAAATTATTGCAAAATGCGGTGTATCCTCAACAGATATTATAAACGACATCAGCAAAGCCGTTTCGGGCACAATGCCTAAAAATACGGGAACTGCAAACAATTCCAAAAACTATTCGGGCAAAACCGACACTCTGGACAAATACGGCAGAGACCTTACAGCACTTGCAAGAGAGGGTAAAATTGACCCTGTAATAGGCAGAATGGCTGAGATTGAAAGAGTTACGCAGATACTCTCCCGCCGCACAAAGAACAATCCCTGTCTTATAGGTGAACCGGGCGTGGGCAAAACGGCAATAGCAGAGGGACTTGCACTGAAAATCGCACAGAATGAAGTGCCCGAACTGCTCAAAGACAAGCGCATTATCTCCCTTGACCTTACGGGTATGGTTGCAGGTACAAAATACAGGGGCGACTTTGAGGACAGAATCAAAAACTGTATAGAAGAAGTCAAGGAATCGGGCAATATCATTCTGTTTATAGACGAAATTCACACACTTGTGGGCGCAGGCTCGGCAGAGGGTGCAACTGATGCGGCTAACATCCTGAAGCCCTCACTTGCAAGGGGTGAATTTCAGGTTATAGGTGCAACCACCATAGAGGAATACCGCAAAAACATTGAAAAGGATGCGGCACTTGAAAGGCGTTTTCAGCCTGTAACCGTAGGTGAGCCCTCAGAGGGTGAGGCGGTTGAAATCCTCAAAGGGTTAAGAGATAAATACGAAGCACATCACAAGGTTAAGATCACAGACGATGCAATCTGCGCCGCAGTAAAACTCTCTGCAAGATACATCGGTGACAGATTTTTACCCGACAAAGCAATAGACCTTATTGACGAGGCGGCATCAAGAGTACGTCTTAAGGCATTCACTCCGCCTGAGGAGATAAAAGAGCTTGAAACTGCGCTGAAGGAGCTTAATCACGAGAAAGCCTCTGCCGTAAATTCACAGGAATTTGAAAGAGCCGCAAAGCTGCGTGACGATGAAAAAGAGCTTGCAAAAAAGCTCTCCGAAGCAAAGGCGAAATGGGAAGAGAAAGCAAGTCACGTTTCCGGAGAAGTGGGAACGAACGAAATCGCCGAAATCGTCGCAAGCTGGACGGGTATTCCCGTAAGTCAGCTCACAGTGGAAGAAAGTCAGAGGCTTCTCAATCTTGAAAACGAGCTTCACAGCCGAATCGTAGGTCAGCACGAAGCTGTCAGCGCAGTTGCAAAGGCTATACGCCGAAGCCGTGTAGGCTTGAAAGACCCCAAACGCCCCATAGGCTCATTTATATTCTTAGGCCCTACGGGCGTGGGCAAAACGGAGCTTTGCAAGGCTCTTGCGCAGGCTATGTTCGGTGACGAAAACGCAATCATCCGTCTTGATATGTCCGAGTATATGGAAAAGCATAACGTTTCCAAGCTCCTCGGCTCCCCTCCCGGCTACGTCGGTTTTGAAGAGGGCGGTCAGCTGACGGAAAAAATCCGCAGAAAGCCTTATTCCGTAGTTCTTTTTGACGAAATCGAAAAGGCGCATCCCGATGTATTCAATATGATGCTCCAGATTCTTGATGACGGTATTCTCACGGACTCACAGGGCAGAAAGGTCAGCTTTAAAAATGCTGTCATAATTATGACTTCCAACGTGGGTGCAAAGCTCATTACCGAAAAGCAGTCAGCGCTAGGATTCTCCTCGGGCGGCGGCTCAATGTCCTTTGAAAGAATACAGGATGCGGTTATGGGTGAACTGAAAAATACCTTCCGTCCCGAATTCCTCAACAGAATTGACGACATAATCGTATTTTCAAGGCTCACACAGGAGAATATTCACGAAATCGCGGGCAAAATGCTTGACGGCGTAAGACTGCGTGTCAAAGAAATGGATATTGACATCACCTTCTCCGAAGAAGCCACAGACAAAATTGCTCAGGTCGGTTTTGACGAGGTCTACGGCGCAAGACCGCTGAGAAGAGCAATAAGGGCAAATATTGAAGATAAGCTTTCCGAGCTCCTGCTCGAAAACAAAATCAGCACAGGTGAAAAATACATCTGCAAAGTCGAAAACGGAGAATTTGTTTTCGCACGACATTAAAAACGCATAATCAACCTAAAAAAAATAAGCACCATACGGCGCTTGACATCATAGAATGATTATGTTATAATAAAGCCGAAAGGTAACCGATAAAAGCGGCTAACCTTTAGAACGAATTATTTTTTGAACAACCGTCCTGACGCTAACAGGGCGGTTATTTCTTTTTGATAGTAAGAGTAACTGATTTTGTATCTTTATGTAAAACATAAATCAATAAAAACAATATTGCTTTTACCACAATGCATCACCTCGCTTTCGCTTGGTGTGCTAACCGCCTTTTTTTGCGCCGATTACCTCTCGACACGGAGTTTACTCCGCGATTTCATTATATATTATTTATCGAACTATGTCAACAAGATATATTTTTTCTGTTGTATGAACAAATCTCTGCTTTTTCCACGATTCGCAGACATATTCTACTGCAAATGGCTTGCAAAAATGCTCTCTTCAAAGTAGAATAGAGGTGACAAAAGGAGGTTTTGTTATGGAGAAAAAGACAATGGGCGCATTCCTTGCCGCATTAAGAAAAGCTCACGGCTACACTCAGCAGGAGGTTGCCGACAAGCTGAACATTTCAAATAAAACTGTAAGCAAATGGGAGCGTGATGAAGGCTGTCCCGAAATTATGATGCTTCCTGCAATCGCTGAACTTTATGATGTCACCGTTGATGAAATTCTGCGCGGTGAGCGTATCATCAAAGCAGAAAATGAACAGCTCAACGAAGAAAAAACGGAAAAAAGAGCAAAATATCTTTTTGATAAGGCACTCTCACGGTTCACAAATCTGTCATTCATATCAATCGCTCTGGGCGTGCTTGCATCAATACTTGCCTATCTGACCTGTATACTTTCCAACACTTATGCAACACAAACAATCTGCGTTCTGCTTACGCTGCTTATGACCTGTGCATCCCTTATTATTCAGGTTGTGGCATTCAATAATTTCAAGACTAATTTCAATACCGAAGATAACATCATTGATGAAAGAACCACAGGCAAAACTAAGAAAAAAGCACTGATTTACCTTTGCATCACGATCTGTCTTGTAATTATTGCTGTTATAGGTATCACAACGGATATTATCGGTTTGTTTGATCCTTATCCGTTTATACCTGTAAACATTTTTGTCAGCGGTGCAATTGCATTTGCGATTTACAGAATTATGTACAAAAACATCGGTGCAGACAAAGACGATGAAGCCGTGTTATCCCCCGAATTTCTGGCTTACCGTAAAAAACATATAAAAAACACATCTGTTTTTATAGCCGTTATAATTGTTGTATGTATGGTATTTCCTTTCGTTGCTGAACTTGTTGACAGTTTAACGGCAAGCTACGGTTTCACTTTTCCCGATGCAATCATCTACGGCCAATATACCCTTGAAGATGCCGAAAACGATTACAACAAGCTGAAAGACTTTTTCCTGAACGGAGAACAGCTTTACATTATAGAGTACGATATGTCACCAGTGCTTTCTGTTTATGAACTCACGGCAAACTGTACAGATGCGAAGTTCGATGATGAAGGTCAGATTGTCTCCGGCGACTATGAAATTGTAACAGAAGTGTGTGAAACAAAAATATTCAACACTGTTGACGAAGCCGAAGCATTCAGATATAACGAATGCTGGGATAATGATATTCTCAGCATATACGAAATCAACAGCAAGGTATCTTTTGACGACGAAACATTGACCGTGAACTACGCCGTTCCTGCAGATTTCACATTGCCCTTTGATATTCTTTCACTATTTATGCTTATAGCATCGTGCATAGCTATTGTTACTGCTGTTATATCCTTTATAATTTATATAAATAAAAGAAAAAAATCGACAGGCGTATAATATTATTTTTTCTGCCTAAAAATTAAAAAAAATCACCCTTTAATTTTTTATATTCTTCCAAATAAAGAATTTATTGAAGTATTGAAAAATCACAAATTTAGGCGTATAATATCATTTGTAAAGAAATCTACAAATGATGTAGCTGTATTGTATATCCGGCTTATCAGAGAAAGGACTTTTCTATTATGAATCAAAATGAACGTAGAGTCGGTACTGTTTCAAGAGGTATCCGTTGCCCGATTATCCGTCAGGGCGATAACCTTGCCGAAATCGTTACCGCAAGTGTTCTCGAGGCTGCTGAATCCGAGGGCTTTGAACTCCGCGACCGTGATGTTATATCAATAACGGAGTCTATCGTAGCAAGAGCACAGGGCAATTACGCTTCCGTTGAAGATATTGCCGCTGATGTTAAAGCTAAGCTCGGCGGAGAAACAGTAGGTGTTATTTTCCCGATTCTTTCAAGAAACCGTTTTGCAATCTGCCTTAAAGGTATTGCAATGGGCGCGAAGAAAGTTGTTCTTATGCTCAGCTATCCTTCCGATGAGGTTGGTAACGAGCTTGTAAGCCTTGACAAAATTGATGCGGCAGGCATCAATCCCTACAGCGATGTTCTTACAGAAGCAAAATACCGTGAGCTTTTCGGCGAAAACAAGCACGAATTCACAGGTGTTGACTATGTTGCATACTACGGTGAGCTTATCCGCTCCTGCGGTGCCGAGTGCGAAATCATTTTCGCAAATCAGGCAAAGGCTATCCTTGATTACACAGATTGCATAATCAACTGCGATATTCACACAAGAGCAAGAACAAAGCGTATTCTCAAAGCGGCAGGCGCAAAGATCGTTTGCGGTCTTGACGATATTATGAATGCTCCCGTTAACGGCAGCGGCTGTAACGAAAAGTATGGTCTTCTCGGCTCAAACAAATCAACAGAAACAACAATCAAGCTTTTCCCAAGAGAGTGCAAGGATCTTGTTCTTGACATTCAGGCAAGAATCCTCAAGGCAACAGGCAAGCACGTTGAAGTTATGGTTTACGGCGACGGCGCATTCAAGGATCCTCAGGGTAAGATCTGGGAGCTTGCAGACCCGGTTGTTTCCCCCGCATTCACAGACGGACTTATCGGTACTCCCAACGAGCTCAAGCTCAAGTATCTTGCAGATAACGATTTCAAAGACCTCAGCGGCGATGCTCTCAAAGAAGCAATTTCCGCAAGCATCAAGGCAAAGAGCGACAACCTTGTAGGCAATATGGCATCTCAGGGCACAACTCCCAGACAGCTTACAGACCTTATCGGCTCACTTTGCGACCTTACCAGCGGTTCCGGCGACAAGGGTACTCCCGTAGTTCTTGTTCAGGGCTATTTCGATAACTACACAAACTGACAGAACGGAGGAATTCATATGCAGACATCAAATGTCAGACCCGAATCTATGGAGCGTATCACAACAAAAGCTCTTGCCGAGGCGTTTATTGAAGAACAGATAAAAGCTGTCCGAGAACAGGTTGGCGACAAGAAGGTTCTTCTTGCGCTTTCAGGCGGTGTTGATTCATCAGTCGTTGCGGCACTTCTTATAAAAGCAATCGGCAAACAGCTTGTATGCGTTCACGTTAATCACGGACTTATGCGTAAAGGCGAAAGCGAAAACGTTATTGAAGTTTTCGGCAAAACTCTTGACGCAAACCTTATCTATGTTGATGCAACAGACCGTTTCCTCTACCTTCTCGGCGGCGTAAGCGACCCCGAACAGAAGCGTAAGATTATCGGTGCTGAATTCATAAATGTATTTGCTGACGAGGCAAGAAAGCTTGAGGGTGTTGAATTCCTTGCACAGGGCACAATTTATCCCGACATTCTTGAAAGCGTCAAGCAGGCAGAAGGCAAAAAGGCTGTTAAATCCCACCACAATGTAGGCGGTCTTCCCCAGGACCTTAAATTTCAGCTTGTTGAGCCTGTAAAACTTCTCTTCAAGGATGAAGTCCGTGTTGTAGGTGAGGCTCTCGGTCTTCCTCACGCAATGGTTTACCGTCAGCCCTTCCCCGGCCCCGGTCTCGGCGTACGTTGCCTCGGAGCAATCACAAGAAACAGACTTGATGCACTCCGTGAAGCAGATGCTATTCTCCGTGAAGAGTTTGAGAAAAACGGCCTTTCAGAAAAAGTATGGCAGTATTTCATTGCCGTACCCGATATGAAGAGCGTAGGCGTTAAAGACGAAAGCCGTTATGAAGGCTGGCCCGCAATCATCCGCGCAGTTAACACAACAGACGCTATGACTGCAACAATAGAGGAGATTCCCTATACACTTCTGCACCATATCACAGACCGTATCACCCACGAGGTAAACGGCATCAACCGCGTACTCCTCGACCTCACACCCAAGCCCATCGGCACAATCGAGTGGGAATAATAAATATGGCTTTTGAGTGGCTTGAAGCTTTGGCTTTGAGCCGCTTTTATCGTTTTAAAGGTAGAAAAAGTCATAAATTTGTGTTATTATAATTTCAAGTTGATTTTCATAACAAAATGAAAGCCGCCTATCTGCAATACAGGGCTTGCAACTAAACAGCACATTACAAGGAGTTATTATGTATTCACGCGTTTATGTGGAAATTACAAACATATGCAATATGAACTGTTCCTTCTGTCACGGGCATTCAAGAGAACCCGGACGAATGAGCCACAGTGAATTTTCTCATATACTTGACAAGCTTTCGGGGCAAACGGAATATATCTACTATCATTTAATGGGTGAACCGTTGACGCATCCCGAATTACCCGATTTTTTGAGAACTGCGGCGCAAAAAGGCTTTAAATCAATAATAACCACCAACGGAACACTACTGAAAAAACGCGGAGCGGAGATTATTTCCGCAGGTATACACAAAATCAACATTTCCGTTCACAGCTTTGAGGGCACAGACGACTCTGATTTTGAGCGATATATGACTGAGATTGCAGAATTTGCAGATTATGCATCAAAATCAGGTGTCATTGTGGTTTTCAGGCTATGGAACAGAGGTTACGACGGCGGACGCAATGATAAAATTCTTGAATTTCTGCAAAATCGCATTGACGGTGAATGGACGGAAAACTCAAGAGGGTTGCGTATAAGAAACAAATTTTTCCTCGAGTGGGGAGAACGTTTCGGTTGGCCCGACAAATCAGCACCCGTGCAGGGCGATACTGTCTTTTGTTACGGCTTGCGTGACCACTTCGGCATACTTTGCGACGGTACGGTAGTCCCCTGCTGTCTTGACAGCGACGGCACCATAGCTCTCGGCAATATTTTCAATGAGGATATTGATGACATTCTGTCCTCTCCCCGTGCAAAGGATATGGTCAAAGGCTTTGACTGCCGAAAAGCGACGGAAGAGCTTTGTCGCAGATGTGCTTATGCACAAAGATTTGTATAACATTAACAACAAAACGAGATAAAAAAGTCTGAAGTTTTTTCTTGAAAAAATATAAAAATTATGCTATAATTCTGTTAACGAGTAGCAGAAATGCGTAAGTCCGGTTAGGGCTTACGCATTATTTTTTTGCTTTTCAGGAGGTATGAAAAAAAATGGAAAATCAAAATCAATCATTTCTTGCCACCGAAAAGGTCGGCAGACTTATGGGCAAATATGCCGTGCCCTGCATCATCTCACTTCTGGTAGGTGCGCTTTACAATATCGTTGACCAGATATTCATAGCTAATGCCGACTACCTTGGTTCCTACGGTAATGCCGCAAACACAGTTGTGTTTCCGCTGACGGTAATTGCTCTTGCAATAGCTGTTATGATAGGTGACGGTTGCTGTGCTTTTGTCAGCCTTAGTATGGGCAAAAACAAGCCCGACGATGCAAAGCACAGTATGGGAAACTCTGTACTGCTGACTGTTGTCGCAAGTCTGATTCTGACCGTTATCTATCTTGTATTCAGCGATCAGATCATCGCTATGTTCGGCGGCACTGTAAACGGGGAAACCTTCCGGTGTTCACAGGAATATTTCTTCTGGATCACTGTCGGTATTCCGTTCTATATGTTCGGGCAGGCAATGAATCCCGTTATCCGTGCTGACGGCAGTCCGAAATTTGCGATGATCTCCACAGTTGCAGGAGCAATCATAAACATCATTCTTGACCCTGTATTTATATTTATTTTTAAATGGGGAATGATGGGTGCCGCCGTTGCAACCGTTATCGGTCAGATCGTAACCGCGGTACTTGCTGTCTGGTATCTTTGCCATACAAAAACAGTAAAACTCAGCAAGGAAGATTTTATTCTGAAATCAAAGATAGTCGGAAAAACACTTGTGCTCGGCATATGCAGTTTTCTCTCGCAGATTTCCCTTGTTGCCGCAATGGCTGCTATTAACAATATGATTCGCAAATACGGTGCATTGGACGATATTTTCGGTCAGGAGCAGTATGCACAGATTCCTATGGCTGTTGTGGGCATCGTAATGAAGTTCTTCCAGATCGTTATATCCGTTGTCGTAGGTATGGCAGCAGGATGTATTCCGATTGTCGGATTCAATATGGGAGCAGGACTTAAAGACCGTGTAAAAAAGCTCTTTACAAAACTGCTGATAGCCGAAGCCTGTGTGGGTGCGGTTGCGCTGATTATAGTTGAGTTTTTCCCGAATGCTTTAATTCAGATTTTCGGTGCCGCAAATGAAAGTGTGTATTACACCGATTTTGCCGTAAAGGCTTTCCGTATCTATCTGTGTATGATGATTCTTGCGTGTGTAAACAAGGCGGCGTTCATATTCCTGCAGGCAATGGGCAAAGCTGTTGCATCAACAATGCTCTCTATGGTTCGTGAAATTGTATTCGGTGTAGGATTTGCACTTTTACTGCCCCTGGTTTTCGGGCTTGACGGTGTACTTTATTCTATGCCCCTGTCGGATATTTTAACAGCAGTAATTTCAGCAATAATAATTGCAAAAACATACAAGCAGTTGAGCAGTAAAAAAACTGATACAGCCGAAATTTAGCAACAGCGGCAGGGAGTAAAATCCTTGCCGCTGTTTTTATATTGAAACAAATTTATATTTTTGTTATTATAATTTATGTAACGTTTATGTAACGTTCTGATATTTTTCTTATCTTATAGTTGAAAGGACGGTGAAAATGTGACTGATTTTGAAAAGCTTTTCAATGATAACAGGGATTTAGTTTTCAGATATTTGATAAAACTTACTAGAAACGCATCACTTGCAGAAGAATTAACGCAGGAAACCTTTTTTCGTGCATATATGAACTATGCGGGTCTGCGTAATAAAGAAAAGGCATCTGTCTGGCTTTGCCAGATAGCTAAAAATGCATATTATGCTTGGTACAATGAGTATAAGAAAATTGATTCTCTTGAAGATGCTGAAATTAACAAATATTCGGAAAATACAGAAGATATATTTATCCGAAAAGAACTCACTCAAAATGCTCTTGCTTGTCTGCACGAATTAGAAGAGCCATACAAAGAGGTATTTATGTTATCGGTTTTTGGCGAATTTTCATTAAAGGATATAAGCAAACTGTTTGGCAAAAGCGAAAGTTGGGCAAGAGTTACATTTTACCGTGCCAAACAAAAACTTTCAGAAAGAATGAGGTAATTAAAATGGAGTGCAATATTATTAAAGATTTGATTCCGCTGTATATTGACAATTGCTGTTCAGAAGAAAGTGCAGAAATTGTAAAGAAACATATTGATTACTGCCCCAAATGCAAAGGTATGTATGAAAATATGAGAACACCATCGGACATAGTTCATACGGTTTCTGCACCCACAAAGCTGAACAGAATAAATGATTGGAGAGCATCTGTTCTTCAATCCGTGTTACTTTTCATATCTTTTGCAATCATTACTGCAGGCGTTGCTTTGGAAGCCGCTTCTCCCACAGGATTTACAAATGGTTACTGGGCTGTTTCTCTTGTTATTCCTGCGACCGGATTTCTGTTATCCCTTGCAAACTGGTATTTTATAAGAATTTATAAAAGCAAAAAAAATTTTTCTGATTGTTCTTTTTTTACCACATTAGTCATCACGCTTTTATCTTATATCTGGGCAGGATTTCATTATGAGTGGGATGTTTTTGATTTTACCAAAATCAACTTCACAGATTCTCTTGAAATAATCGTTTTGTCTGTACGTTTTTTTTGGATTGGCTTACTATTGACGATAATCTTTTGTACACTTTCTAAAATCCTGTCAAACAAATACGCAAAAATGCTCGGTAAAGAGTAAGGAGGGAAACATATGAAAAAATTTATTTGTTTTGTTTTAATATTTACAATGATTTTTTTATTTGGTTGCTCAAAAGATAGCTTAAATTCCGATTCAGCCGAAACAGAATCAACAGAATTCGAAAGCACTTTGCAAAATACTTACCAAAATGAAAAAACAGAATCTGAAAACACTCTACCGGCTGATTATCAGAATAAAAATGTTGTATTACCTAAAGCAATTATTTCATCTTATAATTTAGCAGAAAAATTTCAAAATATTAAATTAGATAATTTCACAATTACAGAAACAATAGACAGTATGTATTATGGATATAAATCAATATATTCAGACAGCGGTATCAATGACAAATTCATATTAATTAATCCTCATTCGGGAGAAGAAACAGAGCTGTTGCGTTCAGATAATCTTGATAATTGGGAAGTTGGTTCAGGTTCCACAGTTGTTTTGCAAGACAGATATCTTTATGAATGGAAAAGTTATACATCAGAATCTTTAGAAAATGCTTATGATGTAAAATTAACAAGAATTGATGGTAAAAACGGTAATGTTGAAATAATTGACGAATTGGAATATGCAACACCATTGATTTATATGTGCAAAATAAATGATACGGAATTTTTATCATACAGCATTACACAAGAACCTTCAGACAAAACAGATTACGCAGTTATATCTGCTGCTTGGATTTATAATATAAATGGAGAAAAAAGAGACATAATTTATGAAAAATATGAAAATGATGCAAATTGGACAGACAGCGAAGGGATACTTATAGAACGCTTTGCTGTGAAAGACGGAGAATTATTCGGATTGGGGCGTCGTCTGATTTCCGGTAAGTACCAATTCTTTTTATATCATTATGATAAAAACGGAACTCTATTAAACGAGGAAGTTCTAACCGGATTTGAAAATATCATTGGTTCAGAACAAATGCTTGAACTTCATTTAATGGGCGATTATATTGCTTTTCGTACATACGAAAGCCTCGCAACCTACATTTGCAAAAAAACACAAAATGGAATTGAACTTGTTATGAAAGGTGCAGACCGTCAAGTCCAATATGCAGTTTCAAGCAAATACATTTTTTTCATTGAGAGTAATGTTAATGTATATAGCGGAGAAATTGAACAGAAAGATTGCCCGTTATATATAATCGACATAGCAAATGAGCAGATATGCGCAACAAAATTTTCATTTCCCCTAGAAAATCCGTATTTTGTTGGCATTCAATCATTCTCGGATGGAAGTCTGCTTATTACATATTGTGAAAATGGAGTATATGACCCTCTGAAAATAAAACAATACATATTGGAAAATGGAATAATTACAAATGAAACATCTGATCTTTTTTAAAAGATTAAGGACAAGACTGGTAATAGCTTTGAGCTATGCTATGTTTGTTATTATTATTTTATTACCGCTTTGCGTTATACTATCCTCCTGTTTCGGTTACACATTTGAATTAACAGATTATTCTGTTTTTGCGATTATTACAGCTATACTTTCAGTCTGCACAACTGTTTTACACATCATTTCAAAAAAAACAATAGAAAGCGAAACAAGTAAGGTTCTGTTTGCATTGTTAACTCCGTTATCGTTAGAAAATACTTTTTTCTATATTTTCAAATGTGATAACGTAACAATATGGATTGCAATATGTATGGCTATCTGCACCGTCTGCAGTTGCTGCTTGACCGCAAAACACGGCAAGCCTTTGACATTAAAAATAATATGTTTCGTGCTGTCTGCATTATCGGTATTACCCACTGTTTTTTTCGGTTTAATGGCAAACATAGGACAAAATACGGTTATTCAGTCTGTGGAGTCACCAAACGATACATATTATGCAAAAGTAATCGACAGTAATCAGGGAGCACTTGGCGGAAACACACTTGTTGATGTATACGAAAGCCGTATTATCGACGCAGGCATTTTTAAAATTCAGAAAAAACCTCAATTGATATATCGCGGCGAGTGGGGAGAATTTGAGGATATGGAAATATACTGGAAGAATGAAAACTCCTTGATTATTAACTCTGTTGAGTATACAATAGAACAATAAAAAGGGGCTGTAAAAAAACAAAAGTTTTTTTACAGCCCCTTTTATATATTATTCGTCCCTTATTTCTTCGGGTGTTTGATTTTGTTGAGTGTTGCATTCAGCTCAAGCAGTTGTTCTTTTGTGAATTTTACATCCATCATACCGCCCATAAGGGTGAACAGACGAAGCACTGTGAATCCGCCCATCATACTCATCATTTCGGGGCCGACCTCGAAGCCTGCGGCTTGAATTTTGCCTTCATCGCCGTCCTTGCCGCCCATCATTTTGCTCATAAGGCTCATAAACAGCATTCTGCCCTGTTCCGTTGAGATAACGTCGCTCATTTTATCGTTGAGTGAGAGATATCCTTCGGGTGCGTCAATATCAAACCAGTTAAGGATTGCACCCTTCTCTTTAAGACGGTAGCTTTCGTTGAAGGTATCAACCTTGCGGATGATGCTGTTGTCCGTGCAATCACCTGCAACAGCCTTCAATTCAGTTTCGCCTGCGTTGGGAACATCAAAATAGAAGAAGTGGTCGGGCGCTGTTACTGCGCCTAAGGATTTGCCGTTTGCGAACAGCTCAACCGTCGGCTGATTGGAATATACTGTTACTTTAGTAACATCCTCCACGCGGTCGACATAACGCTTACCGCAGATATGCACAAAAGGCTCATCGGACAGCCAGGCTTTATAAGCATAGAACGAATCCTTCTTATACTTGCGGTCAAAGGTTACAAGACCTTTGTGATTCTGACCGTTCTCACCGCCCTCATTACGGGCATCTGCACCGAAGTCGAACATATTCCACACGTGGGTTGCCCACATATACTTTCGGGAGAAGAACTGCTTGATCAGCTCCTCGTGATAATACGCCTGATACTCCTCCGTATAATCGCCCTGTACGGGGTTTGAGGTGTGCCAATTCAACGCCTCACAGCCGTATTCGGAGCAACCGATTGGAATATCGGGATGCATTTCGTGGAATTTATCGAACCAGGGGCCGTTCATATCTGTTTCGCCGCCGTACCAGCCGAAGTAGTGGTTATATGACACAACATCGGGAATCTGCAGATAGGGGTCATCCATTTTGCACATTGAAACAGCCGCAACAGTGGTAAGACGTGTGGGATCCATTTCGTGACACATATCGTTGAGGATTCGGTGATTTTCAAGCAGATCATCGTCTGCACCGCCGATTCCGATCTCATTTGACAAGCCCCATACCACTATGGAAGGGTGGTTGTAATTCTGAACAATAAGCTCCTTCATCTGTGAAATTGTATTTTCACGACCTGTGGGCATATGCTTTGAAATATAGGGAATCTCCGCCCAGATAACAAGACCTTTCTCATCGCAGAGGTCATAAAAATACTGATCGTGCTGATAGTGAGCAAGACGGATAGTTGTTGCACCCACCTCACAGATAAGGTCAATATCTTCTTCGTGATGCTCTGGTAAAAGTGCATTACCTACGCCCCATCTGTCCTGATGACGGGATACACCGCGAAGAGGATACTCTTCACCGTTGAGAATAAAACCGTTATTGGGGTCAATTTTAAAAGTACGGCAACCGAAGCGTGTGCACACACTGTCGATAACCTGTCCGTTTTCTGTCAATTCTGCTTCACAGCAGTACAGATAGGGGTCGCGGCGTCCGTGCCACAGATGCACATCGGGAATTGTCAGTTCAGCATTTGTTTCTGCTGTTTCGACCTGTGCAATAACATTTTCATCTGCATCATACACGGTGTAACGTACAGTCTGCTCCGGCTTGCCGTTGGTAACAAATGCATCAACCTTAACCAAAGCATCTTTACCGTTGATTACGGGTGTTACCATAATTCCCGTGCAGCCGTAATAATCAAGGTCAAAGTGAGATTCGTCAACACATATAAGGTTTACGTTACGGTACAGACCGCCGTAGAACGTGAAGTCTGCCATCTGAGGATAAACTGTTTCGTTTGCGCTGTTATCAACAACCACAACAAGCAGATTCATAGCTTCAAGAGCGTCCGTAAGGTTTACACGCCAGGTGGAATAACCGCCGTCGTGGTGAGCAAGATGCTTGCCGTTAAGATAGACGTCTGCTGAAGAATTAGCGCCCTGAAGTTCGAGATAATACTGCTTTGCCTCGGGCAGATCTGTCTTATTCAGGCTCTTTGCATAGTATGCTGTGCCGCGGTAATAATCATTGTCACCGTCCTGACCGTCAATGGCATTCCAGGAATGAGGAAGATTGACAAAGTTCCATTTGTTATCAATGGCGGTGGGGATGGCATCAGCCTGCTTGCTGAATGCCCATTTTCTGTTGAGATTCAAAACTGTTCTCATAATAAAAAGCCTCCTTAGAATTTGTCTTTTTAAAATATCACCCTGCCGGAAAACCGACAGAGTGATACGGCGTAAATGTTATCTGAATTTTGTTGAATTAATCAGCAACGTCAACCGTTTCTCCGTGAAGAGCTGCAAGGTCTGCATTCATTGTTTCAAGAGTTTTCTTATCAATATTATATACAAACTTGATTGCAATAAACATAACTACAGCACTAAAGAGGAACAAAGCTGCAACAAGCCAGCACATATTGTAAGCTGTTTCAAGGCTCTGACCTTCTGTACCGAGGTCTGATACATAACCGAGCCAACCCATTAGCAACAGTACGAATGAAGGGCCGACACCCTGTGCAAGCTTACGGAAGAATGAATGAAGTGAGTATACGGTGCCTTCTTCGCGGTTACCTGTTTTCCATTCGTTGTAATCGATTGCGTCTGCCATAAGTGCCCAGGATACGCAGGTGTAAATACCCATACCGAGTCCGAATATGCACAGCGCAACAACATACATAAGCAATGCAATGTTCTTGTTGGGAATAAGGGGGAATACGAGCATCAGAAGTCCGCCTACTACAGATACTACGGCACCGCCGGAAGCCGCCTCTTTCTTACCGTACTTGGCAACAATCTTTTTGATAAATGGCATAAAGATGAACATAGGCAGGAAACCAACCATCTGCACGATACCTGACATAGATGCCTGACCGAAGTAGGTTGCGAACATAATTGTGTTTGCAGTTGTAGCGGAGTTCATACCGAGGAACATTGCCATAGCGGCAAGAGTTGCACCGATAGCGGCACGGTTTTTCATAAAGTTACCGAATGCCTTGAAAATATTGAATTTTGCATTTTCGTTTGTCTTGACTGACTGTTCATCCACGCGGATGGTTACATTTTTAATCATAAACAGGAAACAGATAAGACCGATAACACCCATAATGAGAGCTGCCCAGAATACTCTGTCACCAAGCAATGTTTCTACCTGGACACCTGTTTCGGGATTGATAACGGGATTGCCGTTTGCATCTACCTCTTTACGCCAGATAAGCATAGGAAGAATAACCATAGGCAGTACATTGCCTATCATAGAGCCTACAGAACGCCAGGTTGAAAGCTGAGAACGCTCGCCTGCATCCTTAGTGATAAGAGAAAGCATTGAGCCATAGGGAACATTAGCTATTGTATAGCAGGCATCCCAGATAACGTATCCGGCGATAAACAGTATACATTTAACAACTACGCTTGAATTGGGGAAAGGCAAGAATACCATTGCGCCTGCAACAGTAAGACCGATAGCACCGATGAGAATGTATGTGCGGAATTTACCCAAACGGTAGTTTCTTCTGTCAGCGTCAATCAGACTGCCGATCAGCGGGTCATTAACAGCATCCCATATCTGCACGATCAGAAGCAACAGGGACAGCAGACCTGTTTCCATAGTCATATAAACCAGCCAGAAAGTCTGTACGGTGCCCTTGAGTGAAAAGCTCATATTACAGCCAAGGTCACCCGCTGCATAAGCGATATTATCGCGTATGCCAAAGGGACGGATTTTGCGATTGTTATCCATAACAACATTTCCTCTCATCGGACCGCATAACGCAGTCCTTATGTAGTTACCGGTAAAGGTACGAATATATTATAACAGGAAGACAAATAACTGCGTTAGCACAAAATTAATGCAAATTTGCATAATTTTTATTCGAACAGCGTTTTTAAGCTTGAAAATATAGGCAATTGTGATATAATTAATAAACAGAGTGTATTTTTTTTGGTTTTTATCACAAACAAAACAAGGGTGTAAACGATATGTTTTTTGACAATGAATTGCAATTCCTGCAAAAAATGCTCCGTAAGTGTAATGTACAAAGCTATATTATCGACCCGAATGAGCCGATTGATGAGCTTATCAGCAGAGAACTGCGACAGGTTTTTCCCGAACAGTCACACGGACAAACATTTTTTGATTATATAACCGGTGTACGTCAGGCAACCGTATACCGCCTGTCGGACGCCTTCTGGTGCAGGTATATTTTTTTTGAACTGCCGTACTGCGAAAAAACAACGGTATTTATTGCAGGTCCCTATCTGAATATAAATATCAACCGCCAACAGATATTGGAGCTGACAGAACGGTTATCCTTGCCGCCGCAGATATACCGTGAGCTGGAAACATTTTACGGCTCCATACCTGTAATCAGGGAAGAAAATCATCTTTTTGCAATGATTAACACTATAGCGGAATACATCTGGAACGGTGAGGACAATTTTGACATCGTTGACCTGTCTTTTGACCGGGATATTGCCTTTCTCTCCAATTTTGCACATCCTAAACCGACAGCGGACAACCCGATGCCGGATATTCAGATTATGGAGCAACGCTATCGGTTTGAAAACGACCTTATGAATGCTGTATCACAGGGAAACAGCAAAAAAGCGGAGCTTATGATGTCAAGAATCTCCGAGCTCTCATTTGAAATCCGTACTGCTGACCAGCTTCGCAATATGAAAAACTATTGCATCATTATGAACACCCTGATGCGCAAATCCGCAGAAAAAGGCAAAGTACATCCCGTACATCTTGACAGCGTATCTTCGGATTTTGCACGCAGAATTGAAGCAATACGCTCGCTGAACGAAGTAAAACATTTTATGATGGAGATGATGCAGTCTTATTGCAGTCTTGTAAAGCACCATTCAATGAAAAACTACTCATCACTTGTGCAGAATACCATAATTTATATCGAAAATGACCTGACAGGAGATCTGACACTGAGCACAATAGCACATCACAACAATGTCAGCGCAGGATATTTATCAGGACTGTTCAAAAAAGAAACAGGTCAGACCGTAACGGAATATGTGAACGGTAAACGAATAGCTTTTGCAAAGCACCTGTTAAAAACCACAAATCTGCAGATACAGACTATTGCACAGCATTGCGGAATATTGGATTTTCATTACTTCTGCAGATTATTCAAAAATTTCACAGGCAAAACCCCTACGGAGTACAGAAACAGATATACAATTGATTAAATATGCAGATATGTTCGCATATAATACACGTCAAGGATACTCTTGCCGTTTTTTTGAAAAAATTTATAAAAAAAAGTTTTTACCTATTGACAAGGTAGGTAAAAGGTGCTATACTTCAATCACCTACCAAGCAGGTGGGTGATTGAAGAGGCGAATCCTATGAAAAATTATTTTGAAAAGCTTGTAAGAGCAAATTTCCGTTTCGGACGAATGTGAAATGTATAAAAACAACCAATAAACATTAAACATTTAACATTCAACAACGAAAGGAAATAACCACTATGTCAGAACTTAAATTTGAAACATTACAATTACACGTAGGTCAGGAAAATCCCGACCCTGCAACAGATTCCAGAGCAGTACCTATTTATGCAACAACATCGTATGTATTTCACAACTGTGAACACGCAGCCGCCCGTTTCGGGCTTGCTGACGCGGGCAACATTTACGGCAGACTGACAAACTCCACGCAGGAAGTTCTCGAAAAAAGAATAGCCGCACTTGAAGGCGGAGTTGCGGCATTGGCATTGGCATCCGGCGCGGCGGCAATCACATATACACTTGAGGCATTGGGTCAGAACGGCGGTCACTTCGTTGCACAGAAGACCATTTACGGCGGCAGCTACAATCTGCTGGCACATACACTTCCGAACTTTGGCATTACCGCAACCTTTGTAAATATTCACGACCTTAATGAAGTTGAAGCCGCTATTCAGGACAATACCAGAGCCATTTACATTGAAACTCTCGGCAATCCCAACAGCGACATTCCCGATATCGACGCACTGGCAGAGCTTGCACACAAGCACAACTTACCTCTTGTTGTAGACAACACCTTCGGCACTCCCTATCTTATCCGTCCTATTGAGCACGGTGCAGATATAGTGGTACACTCCGCAACAAAATTCCTCGGCGGTCACGGTACCACATTAGGCGGTGTGATTGTTGATTCAGGCAGATTTGATTGGGCAGCTTCGGGTAAATATCCCGCAATTGCAGACCCCAATCCGAGTTATCACGGCGTATCCTTTGTAAAGGCTGTAGGACCTGCCGCATTTGTTACCTATATCCGTGCAATTCTTCTTCGTGATACAGGTGCATCAATATCTCCCTTTGCCGCATTTTTGCTTTTGCAGGGTATTGAAACACTCTCACTGCGCTTGGAGCGTCACGCAGAAAACACAAAGAAGGTCGTTGAGTTCCTCAGCAATCATCCTCAGGTAGAAAAGGTTAACCATCCGTCGCTCTCCGAGCATCCTCAGCACTCCTTGTATAAAAAGTATTTTCCCAACGGAGGCGGTTCGATATTTACCTTTGAAATCAAAGGCGGCGTAAAGGAAGCTCATAAATTTATCGACAGCCTGAAAATCTTTTCTCTGCTGGCAAATGTGGCTGATGTAAAAAGTCTGGTTATTCACCCTGCAACCACAACCCACAGTCAGCTCAGTGAGCAGGAGCTGTCAGAACAAGGCATCAGACCCAACACAATCCGTCTTTCCATAGGTACAGAGCATATTGACGATATTATTGCTGACCTGCAAAACGGTTTCGAGGCAGTAAAGGAGTAAGCGCAATGGCAAAAATATATAAATCAGCAGATGAACTCATAGGCAACACTCCCCTTCTGGAGCTTACACCTATTGAAGAACAATATAAACTGAATGCAAAAATTTACGCAAAGCTTGAATATTTCAATCCTGCAGGCTCAGTCAAAGACCGTATTGCAAAAGCTATGCTTGATGATGCAGAAGCGAGCGGCAAACTGAAGCCCGGCTCTGTGATTATTGAACCCACAAGCGGAAATACGGGAATCGGTGCAGGCTTTGTGCCCGAAATACTGAACACGGAGATTTACGACGAAATAATCCCTGTTTCCAACGAGGATGCATTTGCAACAGGCAGATTGATCGGCAACCGCGAGGGTATTCTTGTGGGAATATCTTCCGCAGCGGCTGCATTTGCCGCCATAGAGCTTGCAAAACGCCCTGAAAATGCAGGAAAGAACATCGTTGTTCTTCTGCCCGATACAGGTGACAGATATCTGTCCACACCGCTGTTTACAGAATAACACACAGACGGATACCTTTTCAGGGTATCTGTCTTTTTAAAGAAAGGAAGTTTACTGAAATGTCTACCTATAAAAATCAAAATGTAAAGCATACTACATACCGGCTGTGCATCACCGCCGTTTTTATGGCACTTAATGTTGCCGCCAGCTCTTTTGGCGTTCCTGTCCCCGGCGGTCATCTGTATATGAACGATATTATCATCTGTACAGCGGCAATCATTCTTGATCCGCTTTCCGCCTTTATGGTTGGCGGTGTGGGTGCATTTCTCGGTGATCTGTTGTTCTATCCGCTTCCGATGTTTGTATCGCTCATAACTCACGGCTTGCAGGCAGTGATTATCTCTGTATTTTCACACTATGTACTGAAAA
Organism: Clostridia bacterium; assembly: GCA_017465825.1. Taxonomy (GTDB): domain Bacteria; phylum Bacillota; class Clostridia; order Oscillospirales; family Acutalibacteraceae; genus UBA1081. Next base: position 243,423 of record JAFTVI010000035.1, on the reverse strand, counting down.
AACATCCCGTGCTCTCATCGGGAATCGGTGTAACAATCGGCGCAGTAATTATGGTAGTCGGTTATTCGTTGGGCAGAGCTTTTATTTACAGCACACCCGAATATGCTGTTCTCAAACTGCCTTATCAGTTTTTACAGGCAGGAGTCGGTGCTGTCGTCGCTATGATACTCTGTTGGAAATTCAGGTTAGTTAAGCTGGCTACAAAGAAAGGTTTAATAAAATGACAAAAAGAATGATATATCTTGATAATGCCGCTACAACGAAAATGAGCAAGACTGCCATTAATGCGATGCTTCCGTATATGGACGGTGTTTACGGCAATCCGTCGAGTCTTCATTCCGTCGGACAGGCGGCAGCCGAAGCGCTGGCAAATGCAAGACAGGTAATCGCAGACTGTATCGGAGCATCACCAAATGAGATAACATTCACCTCAGGCGGCAGTGAGGCGGATAATCAGGCGATTATCTCTGCCGCAAGAGCAGGTGAAAAAAAGGGCAAAAAGCATATTATTTCCACCGCATTCGAACACCACGCTGTTTTGCATACGCTGAAAAAGCTTGAAAGGGAAGGCTTTGAAGTTACTCTTCTGGATGTTCGCGAAAACGGTATCATTCTGCCAGAACAGGTGGAAAATGCCGTTCGTGAGGATACCTGTCTTGTAACGGTGATGTATGCAAACAATGAGATCGGAACAATTCAACCGATAAAAGAAATCGGTGAAATCTGCCGCGCAAAAGGTATACCTTTTCACACCGATGCGGTGCAGGCGGCAGGACATCTGCACATTAATGTAAAAGAGCAGAATATTGATATGCTGTCCTTGTCGGCACACAAGTTTCACGGTCCTAAGGGTATCGGGGTTCTGTATGCGAAAAAAGGCATTTTGATCTCTAATTTAATCGAAGGCGGCGCTCAGGAACGGGGAAAACGGGCAGGCACGGAAAATATCCCTGCGATAATGGGAATGGCGGCGGCGTTGAAAGATGCCTGTAATAATATCGACGCTGATGCAAAGAAATTGGCAGAATTGCGTAACAGGCTGATTTCCGGACTTTCCGAAATACCTCACTCCGTCTTAAACGGAGATTCAGAAAAAAGACTCCCCGGCAACGTAAACTTCTGCTTTGAAGGCATTGAGGGTGAGTCCTTGCTGTTACTGCTTGATGACAAAGGCGTTTATGCATCATCCGGTTCTGCCTGCACTTCCGGTTCTCTTGACCCGAGCCACGTACTTCTTGCCATCGGCAGGGTGCACGATATTGCACACGGCTCTTTGCGTCTTTCCTTGTCCGAGGAGAATACCGAGGAAGAAGTGGAGTACACCGTGCAGACGGTAAAAGAGGTAGTGGAATACCTGCGCAGTATTTCGCCTGTCTGGCGTGATCTTGTCAACGGTAAAAAGGAATTTCTAATCAAGTGAGGTTATATTATGGCATTATACAGTGAAAAAGTAATGGATCATTTCAGGAATCCCCGTAATGTCGGTGTGATTGAGAATGCCGACGGCATAGGCGAGGTAGGAAACGCCAAATGCGGCGATATAATGAAAATTTATTTAAAAATTGAGAATGACATCATAGTTGATGTTAAATTTGAAACCTTTGGCTGTGGCTCTGCCATTGCATCAAGTTCAATGGCTACCGAACTGATTAAAGGAAAGCACGTTTCAGAGGCACTCACCCTTACAAACAAAGCGGTTGTTGAGGCGCTTGACGGTCTTCCTGCTCATAAGATACACTGTTCCGTGCTTGCGGAAGAGGCAATCAAAAAGGCTTTGCAGGACTATTATGAGAAAAACGGCATCGAATACGACCACAGGCAATTCCCCGACTGCGACGGCTGCAGTCATTGCTGCGGAGAACAAATAAAACATCGGCTTGATTTGAACGGTTGAAATATAGTATAATGAATCTAAAATATAAGGCGGTGAAGGTTTATGATGATTTCCACAAGAGGTCGTTACGCGTTACGCGTGATGATTGATCTGGCAGAACACTACAACGAGGGATATATACCAATGAAAGCTGTTGCCGAACGGCAAGGAATTTCATTGAAATATCTGGAAAGAATTCTGCCTGCTCTTGCAAAAAACAACCTTATTTACGGTGTTCACGGAAAAGGCGGAGGTTATAAGCTTACAAGAGAACCGAAAGATTACAGCGTGGGTGAAATCCTGCGCCTTACAGAGGGTGATCTTGCACCTGTGTCCTGTCTGGAGTGCGGAGCAGAGCCTTGTCAGTATACCGCCGATTGCCGCACTCTGCCTATGTGGATAAAGCTCAATGATATTGTAAATGATTATCTTGACAGCGTCACCGTTGCTGATTTGATGAAACAGTAAACATATTGCAATTATGCCTGAAATGCTGTATAATCTATAATAACAAAAAATCATTTCGGAGTAACAAAATGGAATTTTCAGATCGTATGAACAGCTTCGGTGACGAAATATTCGCCGCATTGAATGTAAAGAAATCAAAAATTGAAGCAGAAGGCAGAACTATATACAATTTAAGTATAGGCACACCTGATTTTGAAACGCCTGAACATATAAGAAAAGCTATGGCAGACGCGGCAATGGATTCACAGAACTGGCACTACAGTCTTGGTGACACTGCTGAACTGCTTGATGCGGTATGCGGTTATTATCAGCATCGGTTCGGTATAACAATCACTCCCGAACAGGTTGCAAGCTGCAACGGCAGTCAGGAGGGTATGGGACATATCGGTATGGTGCTTTGCAACAATGGTGATACCGTGCTGTTACCTTCGCCCTGTTATCCCGTATTTATCGCAGGGGCAAAAATGGCTCAAGCCGATATCTGCTACTATCCTATGACAAAGGAAAACGGATTTCTGCCCTGTGTAAAGGATATCCCCGAGGATGTTGCCCGCAAAGCAAAATATATGATAGTATCATTACCTGCAAACCCTGTAGGCAGTGTGGGTACGCCCGAAATTTACGAAGAAATCGTAGCCTTTGCAAAGAAATATGACATTCTCATTATTCACGACAATGCATACAGCGACATTATTTTTGACGGTGCAGAAGGTAACAGCTTTTTCAATACTCCCGGTGCAATGGATGTGGGCGTAGAATTTTTCAGTCTTTCAAAAAGCTTTAATGTTACGGGAGCGAGAATCAGTTTTCTTATAGGAAGAAGTGATGTGGTGGGAGCGTTCCGAAAATTGCGCAGTCAGATTGATTTCGGTATGTTTTTACCCATACAGCAAGCGGCAATAGCGGCACTGAACGGTCCGTTGGATTCCGTAAAGAAACAGAAGCTTCTCTATCAGGAAAGAAGAGATACTTTGTGTAAAGGACTGAGCGCAATCGGCTGGCAGATACCCGAAAGCAAAGGCAGTATGTTTGTGTGGGCGCCTCTGCCCGACGGATATACAAACAGTATGGATTTTTGCATAAAACTGCTTGAGGAATGCGGTGTTCTTTGCACTCCCGGCAGCAGCTTTGGTCCGTTGGGTGAGGGATATGTGCGTTTTGCGCTTACAATGCCGCCCGAAAGAATCAACGAAGCCATAGAGGAAATCAGAAAAAGCGATATTCTTAAATAAATTTGAACGGCAAAGAGAAATCCCTTGCCGTTTTTATTGCTGTTTTGATAAATTAAATCATATATATTAATTTTTTTCATTAATTATTGACAAAAAATAGCCTTGCGTATATACTTAATTAGAAAAATAAATCCGAAGAGGTTTACTATGGGTAATATTACAACATTAAACAATGGGTGGAAATTTCACCTCGGTGACGTGCCTGATGCAGATTATATGGGTTATGACGATAACGCCTGGCGTGATGTAACGGTTCCTCACGACTGGTCAGTTGAGCATCCTTTTGATAAATCCAATGCGAGCGGCACAGGCTATCTGCCCGGCGGTACAGCCTGGTATCGCAAGCACTTCGTTCTGCCCGATGATATAAAAGGCAAGCGCGTGCGGATAACATTCGGCGGTGTCTATAAGCACTCAAGGGTATGGATAAACAGTAACTATCTTGGCGGCAGAGCTTACGGATATTCAACCTTTACCTTTGACATAAGCGAGTTTGTCAGAGCCGGCGAAAACGTTATCTGTGTGCGTGTTGAGCACGAACAGGTTGCGGATTCGCGCTGGTTTACGGGCAGCGGCATTTACAGGGATGTTACCCTTGAAATCACCGATATGAGCTGTTTTGAAAAAGACGGAATTTTTATTACAACAAAAAATATTGACTCGGGAAACGCCCGTATGCAGATTGAATACAAAACTCTCGATTGCGACGAAACGGAGTTTATCATAGAAGATTCAGAGGGTAACTGGATTGCTTCTGCGGAGGGCAAAAACGGCTGTGCAGAGGTAAAAATACCTAATGCAAGGCTTTGGTCACCCGATTCACCTTATCTGTATGATCTCATATGTCACGCATTCAGTAACGGCGTAATGACAGACGCTGTAACCATACCTTTCGGCGTGCGCACCATTCAGTTCGATGCTGACAGGGGATTTTTCCTCAACGGTATAAATATGAAGCTCAAGGGGGTATGCGTTCATCACGATGCAGGCGCATTGGGTGTGGCTGTTCCCCCTGCTGTATGGGAGCGCAGACTTAAAAAATTCAAAGCTGTCGGTTGTAACGCTATACGCACGGCGCACAATCCGCCGTCAGCAGATTTGCTTGACCTTTGCGACAGGCTCGGTCTGCTTGTTATGGATGAGGCATTTGACGAATGGGAGGGCGCCAAAAACAAGTGGTGGCAGGGGCATAATATTTATCCGCCCAAGCGTTTCGGCTATGCGGAGGATTTTCCTCTCTGGCACAAGGCTGATCTGGAGGCAATGGTGCTTCGCGACAGGAATCATCCCTGCGTAATTCTCTGGTCGATAGGCAACGAGATTGACTACCCCAACGACCCGTATGTTACACCGCTTTTTGATGAAGTTTTAGGCAATAATGACAAGGGCAAGCCTGCTCAGGAGCGCCGATACGATGACAAAAAGCCTGACGCCGGCAGACTTACAACAGTAGCCAAGGAGCTTGTGGACATTGCGCATAACATTGATACCACACGTCCCGTACTTTCCGCCCTGTCCTTCCCCGAATTATCCACAAGAACGGGTTTTGCGGATGTGCTTGATGTTTCAGGCTACAACTACCGTGAAAGCTTTTATGAAGAGGATCACAAGAGGTTTCCCGACCGTGTGATTTTCGGCAGTGAAAACGGGCACGACCCAAAAGCCTGGTACGCAGTCAGGGATAATGACTACATTTGCGGACAATTCCTATGGACAGGCATTGACTTCTTAGGTGAATGCAGAGGATGGCCGCTGAGAATATCTCAGGCAGGTATGCTTGACCTTTGCGGCAACGAAAAACCTCTTTTCTACCGCAGAAAAGCGCTCTGGACAGACATTCCGTTTGTAAAAATTGCAGTATCAAGGGGCACAAAAGAAAACACTAATGTCTGGACTGATAATTTCTGCTACCGTGCCGACGAGGGTGAAACAGTTCAGGTAAGCTGTTACACCAATGCAAGCAAAGCGGAACTATTCCTGAACGGCAAATCCTTAGGAGAAAAAACATTATCTGACGCTGACGGATGCCGCATTACCTGGGAGATTCCCTTTGAAAAAGGCACTCTTACAGCTAAAGCGGAGGGAGCAGAAGATACACTTTCCACTCCCGAAAAGGCAGAAGCTATCAATTTTGAAGCTTACGAAAACGGCAGTAGTATTGTACAGATTGAAGTAAGCCTGCTTGACAGAAACGGCAATTTCGCCTGTGAGGATGAAATAATTTATTATCAGCTGATTGGTGACGGACAGATTCTCGGCATTGAAAACGGCAAGCCCGATGACCTTACCTGCTATGCAGAAAAATACCGTGCAACATACAACGGTAAAGCCATAGTTTACATACGGAAAGGTTCCATAACCGAAAATCTCACACTTTATGCATACACAAAAAGCGGTCTTAGCTGTGAAAGGAAAATAAAAAATGGTTAAAAAGTTATATCTCGACACAAAAGAAAAAATCTACCGTGCAACGGCTATAATGTTCATAGTTCAGCTTTTCGGAGCTCTGGGTGCAGGCTTTTTCTTTGTTATTCAGAATATTTTCGGCTCATATCATATGCTGGGTGCAACAGGAGCAGAAAATGAGCCTACTCTGTGGTTTATCCTGTTCTGGGCAACGGATTTCTTCTTTGTTGCTCTTGTTACGGTGCTTTCATACCTGATTGCAGGCTTGCCTGCCCTTGCACCGTCCCTTGCGCTGTCCGTGTACTTCTGTCACTTCACAAGCGCATCCGCAAGTGCAGAAGAAATGTACAACTGCTTCTTTGCAACACCGATAAACTATTCACAGGCAACGTCAATAGGCTATATGGGATATCTTATTATGGCGGTAATGCTGTCATTACTGATCAAACTGCTTTATGCAGGCTGGACTGAGGCAAAAAATCCCATAGGCAGAGGTATTGATTCACTTCTCGCAAAGCTTCGCAAGAAAATCAAGCTCATTCCCGACACGCTCAAGGGCATTGAAGTTGCAGAAGGCGTAGACCTTATTGTACTGGTGCTTATTATTCCCGTAGCCTGCTGTGCACTGACGTTTATTCTTATAAAATACGGAATTGAAGTGCCATTTGCCGCAATATCCGAAGGACTCAAAGGTATTCTGATCACTCTCTCTGAAAGCAATGTTATCATTGCCGCTCTCGTTATGGGACTTATGGTAGGCTTTGACCTTATAGGCCCCGTTTCACTTGCCGCATTCTCCGTTGCAACAACTGCATACCTTACAACAGGCAACGCTCAGCTTATTACAATTTACTCCGTATGCTTCATAACCGTATGCTGGACTGCATTTTTCGGTATGCTTTGCTGTAAGATATTCAAAAAGGGCGGGAAAACAGATACAGACGATTTCAACTTTGCAACAACAGGACCTATCAATGCATTTTTTGAAAACATCAAGCTGACAGTTGCGCCCTCAATGCCTCTTGCAATGAGAAGTCCTTTTACAATGATTCCCGGACTTATGGTCGGCTCTGCATTCGGCGGAGTTATAACAGCGCTGTTCGGCATTGTCAATACTGCTTACACAGACGGTTCCCTGCCCAGATACACAACGGGGAACTTTACATACGGCGCAGTTGACTACACCTACGCCGAGCTTTTTGAGCAGGGCGAAATATTTATGAGCTTCACACTTCCTTTGCGTTCGGGAGATTTTCTCACCTGCCGCCTGCCGCTGTTCATTATAATTCTTGTAAGCGGATTTGTTGGCGGTCTTGTTGTAATGGGACTGAGAGAAGTTGAGTACCGCGTCCTTTCAAAGCGTGGATGCTACTTTGAACCAAAGGGCGATATCGTGCTTGAAATGCGTGAATGGGGCAAGAAAATGGCAAAACAAATTAAACAATAATTTAGCGCAGCAGAAATTATTGTTTACCATTCAATACAAAGAAAGAGGGCTGTTTGTGCAGTCCTCTTTTTTATATTATTGCCATATATTTGAGTACCGTTACGGTTATAAATACCGTAAAAACGGAGAATATACTTGTCCAGACCAATATCTGATTGGCAAGCTGACCTTCGTTATCCATCTGCTGTGCCATAATTGCGCTCGAAACTGCCACAGGTGAACCGAACAATGCAACAAACGATGCATAATGCGCCGCAGTAAAATTTAAATAATCCGACATTATAATCGCCAGCACAATGCCCAACGCAGGAGCAAAGACAATTCTTGCAACAACTGCCGGAACAATTTGCTTTCTCAGTTTCTTAACCGCATCAAAACGGAACTGACCGCCAAGCACAACGAGAGCCAACGGAGATGCGATGTCGGAAAACATATCAAAAAAATCATAAATAAAGGGCAGATCAGCCTTTATTGAAAATGCACCTGCAGGAATAAGGCTTCGTACGCCAAGCACCGCAAAACCTGCAAAAACACCTATAATAAGCGGATTTTTTACAACTCTTAAGATGATATCCTTTACACTGATTTTGTTTTTACCCTCTCCGGTTACAAAAACAGACAGTGCAATTGCCGCCAATGCGTTGAATAAAGGTATTGAAAATGCAGAAAGAATACTCGCCGTTGCTATGCCTTCAGCTCCGCCCAATGCCTGTGAAAGTGGCAGACCGATAATTGCAAAGTTTGAGCGAAAAAAGCTCTGCCAGACAACGCCTTTCTGTCTGTTTTCCTTTACAAAAAATACGCTGTACACGAGTCCTGCAACGAAAAGCAACAGAATCACACCTACGGCAAATGCCACCGTACTCCATTGGACTTCACCAAGACCGCCGATGTTGTACACATTAAAAAACAACAGACAAGGCAACGCCGAATTGAATACAAATTTGTTTGCAGTGCTTAAAAAACTGTCATTGAGCAGTTTTATCCGCTTTAAGAAATAACCAAGCAGTATAAGCAGAACAATGGGCATTACCGCATTGAACGAAAAGAGAAATATCTCACCAAAAGTCATTACAACAAACCTAAGATAGTTGCTTTGGGAGCCGCTCCCACCATATGGTTTACGACTTCGCCGTTTTCAACAACAAAAAGCGCAGGAATGCTCTCTATGCCGAAAGCCTGAGCAAGTTCAGGCTCCTCATCCACATTCACCTTGCAGACTTTTATATCTGTTCTCTCCTGAGCAATTTCATCAACAATGGGTGAAACCATCATACAGGGACCGCACCAGGATGCCCAGAAATCAACAAGAACTTTTTTGTCCGAATTAAGGACCTCATTTTCAAAATTATTGCTTGTAATTTTAATTACTGCCATTATTCTGCTCCTTCAGAAATTTATCAAGAATATCAGCCGCATCACCTACAAGCTCTTTGCAGGGGCGTTTTTTATAATATTGTGCTGTTCTCGCCTCAGGCACAGGACTGTCTGCCCCCGTATTCGGCAGAGAAAGAAGCTCTCTGCAAACATAACTGCCGTTTTTCATTTTAAAGCTGTTTGCAAGGGTCTGTACCTGTGAATAAAGATTTTTCTTTGCTTCAATATCCTCGGCACTGTCATAGCCGTAAAGCAGACCTGTTATTATAAACATTCCGCTTACAGCGCCGCAGACCTCGCGCAATCTGCCCATTCCGCCGCCGAAAACGGATGCAAGGCGCATCATAGTATCAAAATCAATATTTGTCTTATCACAAAATGCACCGGCAACAGCCTGTGAACAGTTATATCCCTGCTCAAACAATGCCATTGCTTTTTCACGCCTGCTCATTATGCATTCTCCACGGCATCAGCCATTTTTTCAAGCCAATCACCCTCGAAAAGCTCAATAAGACCTCTGTCAACCTGATTTGCAAAATCAGGGTCAATGGGTATTCTTGCAATTTGAGGGATTTCGTTTGCGGCGGCAATTCTTTCAAGATTGCTCTCGCCGAAAATGAAATGTTTTTTGCCGCAGTCCGTACATTCAAAATATGACATATTCTCAACAATGCCTAAAACAGGGATATTCATAAGCTTTGCCATATTTACAGCCTTTGTAACGATCATAGAAACAAGGTCCTGCGGTGATGTTACAATGATAATGCCGTCCACGGGTATGCTCTGGAATACAGTGAGAGGCACATCTCCCGTGCCGGGAGGCATATCGACAAACATATAGTCAACATCCTTCCACACAACGTCTGTCCAGAACTGCTTTACAACGCCTGCAATAACGGGGCCTCTCCATACAACAGGGTCTGTTTCGTTCTCAAGCAGAAGATTGAGTGACATAATGTCAATACCTGTTTTGGATACAGCGGGGTAAAGCTCCGTAGCCGAGCCTGTTGCTCTTTCGTGAATACCGAATGCCTGGGGAATTGACGGACCTGTTATATCAGCGTCAAGAATAGCCGTTTTCAAGCCGCGTCTGTTAAGCGTTACTGCCATCATAGATGTTACAAGGGACTTACCTACGCCGCCTTTACCGCTTACTACGCCGATAACCTTTTTAACAGAGCTGAGCTCGTGAAGCTTTTCGTGTTCAATTGCATTTTTGCGTTCTGAGCAGTTTGAACTGCAGGAACTGCAATCGTGTGTACATTCACTCATTATATGATTCCTCCGGATTTTATTAAATATCATATATATTATAGTCCGTTTTTTTAATAAGTCAACATTATTTCCAACAAAAAAAAGACGGAACATTGCGCCGGCTACTCATAAGGAAGTATTTGTTTCTCGATAAAAATCCCCTGTATTTTTGCCAAAAGCCTCGCAAGGCGTCAGCCTTGCTGCGTTTTGTGGCTTCAATACAAGAAATTTTCTTATCTTACGAAACTGCGAAGCACTTTAAAATGAAGCTTTTGAGTTCAAGAAAAGGCAAAATCACCCGATAATGCTTGTCGCATATCGGGTGATTTTAACGCATTATTGTGCCAAAAGCTCACATTTTAAAGAAATACTACCCTGTGAGTAGTCGGCGTTCAGCTCCGCCTTAAACTTAATTATTTTCTGTTTTCAATAGATTCAAGCTGCTCTTTGCTTGCTGAAGCGAGAGCTGTTGTATCACCTTCATCAGCAGCTTTCTGAAGAGCTGCACGTCTTTCAAGAAGCTCTGCATACATAATCTCTTTCTTCTTACCGTCAAGGTCATAGAAGAGCATAGGAATAATACCCAACGAACCTGTAATAGCAGGAATAATTGTAAACATTGCAAACAGATAGAATTTAACGCTGTCTGTCTGCTCTTTACCTGAAATATAGGCTGTCTGGTCGTACTTGATAAGATTTTTAAGCCAGGTTCTTACAAGAGAAGATACCTTTGAAGATACCTTTGATGCAATACCCTTTGCAACAGATGTCATAGCCTCTGTACGGTAGCCGTTCTTCCATTCACAGTAGTCCATTGATTCGTTGTACATTTCTGTACCGATAACGGATTTTGTACCGTAGAACAGTGTCCAGATGAGCTCGTAAATAGACATAACTATAAGCATACCTATCGTACTCTGGTAAATGCCGCCTTTTTTGGTTTTCCAATTCATACCAATTATGCCAACACCAAATACTGCAATATTAAGGAATGTTGAAATATAGTTACTTGAAATATAAAGGAATCTGCTGGAGAAATGTCTTCTCAGGAAAGGAACATAAGCATAGGAAATGGGGCTTACGGGAGCTGCCGCGATACCCGTAATCATTGTCATTGATGCCAGATGGAGAACGTCTATGTAATAGTCACTCTTACTGCCGCCGATGCTGAATCCGCCAAGGAAATCGGAAAGAGTAAGCAGAAGAATGGGTTTATTGTTAATGATGGATTTTACACCCTGCATAATATCCGGTTTCTCAACAGACTGCATAACTCGTTCTCTTGAGTTCATAAAGTACCACATCGACATACCGCTGGAAATAAAGGTTGTGAAAACACCCATACCGACGAATGTAGTAAGATATAAAGTACTCTTTTTTGTTTTGAATACGCTGTTATCAATAAGGTCAAGTATAACTGTTGTAATCTGTTCGGGCAATTTTTCGCCGAAGGTACCCGAAGCGAAGTTTGCCAGCGTAATCAGTCGGGTTCGGTCAACAGGATGCGGCGTTATGGTTGCCATCATACCGTTTCGTGAGATAGTCTGGAAAGTGCCGATACCCTCACGGATAAAAGCAAGCAGGAAGTAGAAAATGAACTTTGTCAGGTCCATTGAAGTTCTGCCCTCAAATATAAGAGGCATTAACCAATAAAGACAGGTTCCTATAAGACCGGGAATCGCAAGCAGAAGCAGATAGGGCTTGAACTTACCCCAACGCGTACGGGTTCTGTCAACAATAGCACCCATAAAAATATCGTTTACAATATCCCAGACACCGTTGATTGCCTGTTCAATCATCTGCAAAGACAAATCAACCTGAACAATATTTGTTATAAATCTGTCGGTATATTTATCGATGTTAAAGCTTTGCGCTGCATCCCAAAGAACGAAACCGACAGTTTCTTTTCTGCCGACATATCTTCGGTTTTCATAGACATAGTCGGTATTAAGACCTTCAAACTGTGTCTGTGTGTTATTATCAGCCAAAATAACAACTCCTCTCCATAGTGTTCACAATATCCACATTATAACATACCTTTTCTCAAATTGCAACAATAATTATGCATACAAACACGATTTTTTGTTAAATTTATAGTTAGATTGATGAGGTGTTTTTCTTGAACAGAAAAATTGTTGTGGCAGGAGCAGGTCACGGCGGAGTTGTTGCCGCCGCAAAACTTGCAGAAAAGGGATACGATGTAACCGTGTTTGAAAAGAAATGCCGCAAAGATGTCGGTTTTGATTGGCACGACACCTTCCGCATAACCTGTTTTGCCGATGCTGACATTCCCTTACCCCCTGAAGAAAATTACTCGCGGTCATTTTCTCTTGCTTTTACAAATCCTGCAAAAACCGTAATGATTACAGCACCCGACACTAATGACGGCACAAACTGCTCTATGGACAGAAGGTATCTTATAAACTACCTTATAAATTACGCTGAAAGCAAAGGGGTTAAATTTTGCTTCAACACGCAAATCACGGGTGTTATCGCAGACAAAGACAGAATACTCGGCGTTGTTACCGCAAAAGGCAATAAGAAAAAGGCGGTTTTCGCAGACCTTGTAATAGATTCCGCAGGTATCAATTCTGATGTGAGAAGTATGCTTCCTCAGAAGTTTTCAATTCCGAACGATATGCCTGACAACAGTGTATTCACCGTTTACAGAGCATATTTTGAGAGAATTTCACCCGAAAATCCAGCAAATCCCTACACCGTACATCTTTTTCACAGAAAAAAGCCCGGAATTTCCTGGGTGATAGCAAAAAATGATTATTTTGACGTGCTGATAGGTCATTTCGGTAAAGAACTCAATGAAGATGATATTCAGGCGGCAATAAAAGACTTAAAAGAGGAATATCACGCAATCGGCGATAGAATCATTCGCGGCGGAAGTGTTGAACAAATTCCGCTGGGCAGAACCTTGCCGCTGATAGTTGCAGACGGCTATGCCGCCGTAGGTGACAGTGCATCAATGACTATTCCTATTATGGGTTCGGGAATCGCAAACAGCATAAGAGCAGGAAAAATGCTTGCAGATGCTGTAATTGCCGACACAACGGGCAATTTCACCTGCGAAACTCTATGGAAATATCAGTATAACTACTTTACCAAGATAGGCAACAACCTTGTGATTGCAGACAAACTGCGTGAGATATGCACACAGATAACCGCCGAGGATATAGATTACGCACTTGAAAAGGAATTACTCAGCCAGAAGGATATATCATTGGGTGCAGAAGCGGAATTCAACATTGGATACATTATACAAAAGGTTATTAAAGCATTGCCAAAGCTCCCTGTTATAACAAACGCCGCAATCACCTTGTCAAAATACAACACAATAAAAAAAATCCTCGCCGAAATACCCGAGGAATACAATAAAGAGCATATAGACGAGTGGCTCAAAAAGTACAATAATATATGAAAAACAGAGCAGATTACTCTGCCCTGTTTGCCGTTGACTGATTTTTCTGATTAAAGTACAACTGTTGTTGTGAACATAGGATCAAGCTCAGCAGAAACTCTGAGAATATCTCTTGCATCAGCAGCAGTCATTCTTTCGTCACCGTTGACATTTGCAAGAGCAAACTCTGCAGCTGTGGGAATCTGGAGCTCTGCTGCAAAACGGAGTGCAAGACGTGCATCGGCAGCTGTGACATTGCCATCTCTGTTTACGTCACCGAGTAATGCCACATCGTCTGCAACTTCACTTTCTGCTTCGGATGTGTCTTCACCTGCAACATCAGAAACGATTTCGGACTCAACTTCAGAAGCTGTTTCTGATTCAACAACGCCTGTGCCGTTACTGCCTGCAAATACAAAAACGATAGTACCTGCAACCATAAGAAGTGTAAGTACACAACAGATAACTGATTTAAAATTCTTACTCATTTTTCTTTTCCTCCTTACAAAATTTATAATTCCGTTTTGTAAATAATCAAATACAGAACACATTAATAATACCATATAAGCCGCTGTTATTCAATATTTTTTATTCGTTATAATAGCCAAAATTGCATACAGTCTATATATTGCTTTTTTATGGTGTAACTTCATAGTATTTGAGAGTAAAACTGCCATCATTCACATAGATTTCCGCTTTGCCTGATGCATATCTGTCATTACTTGCCCGTCTTGCCTGCTGACTTGTCATATCGGTTGTCACACCTGATGAATAGATGCTGAACTCAACCGACACCAGATTGCCGCTCTGTGATACGGAATCCGCAATACTTACATTGGTATAGCTTATGCCGTCGGCGGCGGGAGTGTAAAAATAACCGTCCGAATACTTAAAGAATGAATAGGTTTTTTCGGTATAAACGCTCTCGTTGGCAACTGTTTTACCGAAATATTTATCAAGCGTATCGTTAACAGCCGTTGCGCTGATTTTATTGTAATAGCCTATATCATCATCCTCATACTCCGTTGTAACGAGTGAGCCGCCCTGCATCATAGCGTTTGAATAAGCAAAACGGATGAGCTCATATGTATCCGGACTTCCTGATGAATATGCCTTGTTCTCAGAAAAATATACCTTTGAAAATACGGTAAGAAACTCGTTTATATCAGTTGTTGAAACGTCAGATACTGCAGGAGCGTCGTTGTTTTCATCTGCAACATCATCATTTTCGGGGGTGTCGTTGTTGTCATTTTCGGATTTATTGTAATCCTGATTGCTGTTTGTTGTAGCTACCGTAGAAAGGGTGTTTTCGTCCTCATTCTCCTGCGAGCCGATAACACCTTTATCATTAAGCTGCCAGAGTATTGCCGAAGATCCCGCAACCGCAATAACTATAACCGCCGCAAATATGGCTTTTGCCTTATTCATAATAAAACCTCCTCAGGGATTATCACCCTGTTGCGTGTACATTAAGCCACAATCGGAACTGCAGATATTGCAGTTCCGATTCAGCCTGTATTTTTTATCCTATATAAGTTCCGCAATTATGACAGAATACATCATCCACAGGAATATCATTTCCGCAATCGGGACAAATTCTGTTATTTACTGCGTTTTCATTCTGCTGAGAATCGGTTTCCTGAGAATCACCCTCAACAGACATTTCTTCGTTTTCAATATCGTCCATTATATAATCTGTAGCCTTGAGAATATCGGCAACAGATGCAGAATCAATATCTTCAAGCGGTGAGCTGTTGGGAGAAATCATAACGGGCTCGTCTGTATACTTTCTGAGAATAGGATCGGAATAAGACGGTGAAAGTTGTCCCATAAGAACCGCTGCCTTGATAGCCGCCGCAGTTTCGTCACTTGACATAGTTTCGTAGCTGTTATTGGAAATATTTCTGCCCGATGTACTGCCTAAAAGCTCCGCAATTCTTTCAGGTGTCATAATTTCAACAGGCACAGGGGCATACGAGCTGTCACCCTTAGGATATGAATCGTGATATCTGTGTTTCTTTTTCTTTTTGGAATTCTGCATAATAAGCGCAACGATAAGTGCAAGCAGAACAACAAACAGCACGGCTGCCGCAATAAGAGCGCCCATCTGCCAGGTAAACTCACCGTCGGAGTCATTGCCGTCATTTACAACAAGATTGCCGATGGTAAATGTTTCATTGGAAGGCTGCAGAATAACTGCCGCCGAGTCATCCTCAAAAATATCGGAAAGCGAAGCCTCAAAGGAAAGGGTTGTTGATTCATCACCCGAAGGCTCAGTCGTGGTAAGCTGATTGTTATTACTGTTGCCGTTGTTATTGTATGTAGGATAATATGTATTGTTTTCATAATCCTTGCCGGTTGTGGTTTCTGTCTGAGTTGTGGTGACAGAGCCTGAACCTGAGGTATTGACAGGATTGCTTACATCCTCACCGCGGGACTGAGTTGTGGTTTCAGCCTCTGTGGTGGTTGTTGTGGTGTTATCCGGATTGGTAGCAGTAAGCTGACCGAGAAGATCCAAAATATCTTCAACATTCATATCACCCAAGTCAATGTCAGGTAATGCACTTACAGAAACCTGTACGCTCAGCGCACAAATCACCGTGATTACAGCTATTAAAATTTTGCGGAGATTCCTTTTCATAATCATTCCCCTTGTTTTATATCAAATTAAAGCCCTTTTTGTAAGCCTGCGCTGTATCTTAAAATACTTCTTGCGTCCTTTGCGGTAATCTTTCCGTCGTCGTTAACATCTGCAACGGAAAACTCAATTGCAGACAAAACCACAATCTCAGCTGATGCTCTGAGCACGATTCTTGCATCTGCGGCGGTAATATCACCGTTAAAGTCAACATCACCTGTTTTGTATGACGTTGGTGCACCGCCGTTCAATTTTGTTGTTGTTACCGGCTGTACGGTTGTTGTGCTGTGGTTCGTTGTGGCTTCCGTTTGTTTTTCTGTTACGATTGAAGTGTATCCGGCAGTTGTCGTTTCTTTCGTTGCATCGCCTGCGAAAAGCTTTGTCGAAACGTACATAATAATTTCACCGGCAGACATTTCCTTGACCGATTCGGGAAGTTCAACCTCATCACCGTAGTTTTCATAAACCCATTTTGCAAAGGTATTGCTGTCGCTCTGATTAAGATAACGGATAAGGTCTGTAATAACAAGCACGCTGTCAATTTCCAATTCAGCAAAAACTTCATCAATGGTATCAAGAGTATCATTCTGATATTCGGTTGATATATCCGCATTTGTAAAGGTTTCAGCGGCAGTATACGCCACGACATCCACTATGCTTGTACAGTAAACACCTGCAAGAAGCAATGCCGAGCAGAGTATTGAGCAGCAAAGCACCGCAACATATTTAAAATTTTTCATAACTGTGAATATTCCTTTTAATTGTGCAAAAGGCACTGATTGTTATTTATTCCAATAGGCAATATCGCTGTAATCCTTGCCGTCAGAGGGAATATCATCCTCTATAAACTGAGCCAATGCACTCGGTCTTTCAACAGAAGGCAGAGTTGATTTCTGCTTTACTGAGGAATTGAATTCCGTTCTTCTGCTTAAAATAATAAGCACGATAATTACCACAAGAACAAGAATTATTATAGCGGCAATAAACACAAACAAAGTAAGCGTACTGCCTGACAGCGCCCGGGAATCATCATCCGTACTGCCGCCGACAACAAGCACTGACGGCAATTCTTCCTCTTCAACAGCTGCGGTGGTTTCCTCTGTCTGCACCGACTGCTGATTATTCTCGCTGTTCGGATATGTAGTCATTGAATCTGATTTGTTTGCAGTAGGATAGTTACCTGCCTGAATACCCGAAAGACCCGATGAGGTTGTGGTTTCGGTATTGTTACCGAAATCGAAGTCAAAATCCTCAAAGCCGCTGAGTATGGAGTCCATACCTCCGCCCAGCTTATCTGCAATAGAGCCGAGATAATCACCGATGGAATCCGTATCAATATTAAGACCGCCGTCCGAGGCTGATGTAGTTGTTTCAACCTGCTCAACAGTAGTAGTTTCCGCAGGAATGAACTCATCCTCTCCGTCCTCAATAATGTAAATCTCCTCGGCAAATGACGTTACCGACATCATCAGGCAACAAAGTATTACTGCAATTAATGCTGATGCCCTTTTCATTTTTCACACTCTTCCGAAAATTTAGTATAAGTTATAATATATCAAATTGTATTATACTACATAAAATTTCTTTTTTAATTCTCTTAAAGAATTTTGCTTTACTATTTTCCAATTTGTTTGAAAAAATATTTACCATTAAATACGGCAAAAGCAGGATGCATCGTCCTATGCACCCCGCATATTGAATCAATCCTTATTTTCGTCAGCTGTTTTTTCAGCTTTTTCGTCCTTTTCACCGCTTTTGATTGCAAAAACAGCGACACCTGCAACTATTGCAACACCTGCAACAACGGCAATAACATAAACGTACCATTTGCCGTTTAATTTATCCGAAGCAGATGCACTGCCGTTATCCGAACCTGCAACGGAAATCGCCTCTGTTTTACCGTTTTTCAGCGCGGCATTACCGACTGCCGCTATTGATTTTGATATGTCCGTATCACCAATATCGTAAGAATACGCCCAGAGACAAAAATCGTTTATATCAAAATCCTCCGTCAGAGGTGTGAATGTAAAAGTGGTAAGACGGAGTCTGCCGTCTGTAAGGTAACTGTCTTCACATTTTTCCGTAAAAATTGCCGAAACACAGGCAAGACCTGTATTTGCAACAGAAAGACCGGAAATTACCATCATATCACTGATTGTGCTGTTATCTCCGGAAGCGACGTATTCGAAAACGCTGTGGTCAAAACCGAGTCTTAAATCCGCAGAAACCATATCTCCCGGATTTTCCACATAAACCTCGACAATTACGCTGTTTGTGTCAGCATTATAAGACGATTCAAAAACGAGCTTGACATCAGCGGCAAAAGCCGTTACGCACATAAGAGCCGTTAAAACTGCGGCAAGGAATGCCGAAATCAATCTTTTCATCAAAATCCCTCCTTATATAAATTACAGCATAAACAAAAAAAAGTCAACATTAAAATTACACAAAAGGTCTGTCAATAGTTACCACGCAATTACAGTTTTCGCACTTTTGTGATACAACACTGCAAATTTCCTTTTTTATTTCATTCTCATTAAGTTTTAAGGAAAAAGGCACGACGGCGTCAAAAATCAGATTTGTATGAGTATTGCCCGGCACCATTCTGAAATCGTGAATCGTAATATTTTTATCAATTTCCGTAACTGCAAGAACGACCCTGTTTTTCATTTCGGTAACAAGCTCATTATCAGTTTCAATCGGGTCCATATGTATAACGGCAAGACAGTTAAGCTCACGGGCGAGATGCTGTTCGATATTATCTATCGCATCGTGAAGCATAAATATATCCTGACTGCCGTCAACCTCGGCGTGAAGTGATACAACAAGCCTTGCAGGACCGTAATCGTGAACAATCAGATCGTGAATACCCACAACCTCACTGTAAGACAGCACCAACGAAGAAATCTTCTCCACAAGCTCCTGCTCGGGAGCTGAGCCCAGCAGAGAGTTTACAATTTCCTTTGCAGAGCTGAAGCCTGCATACATAATGAACAGAGATACGACAATGCCGCACCAGCCGTCTATCTGCACATCGGTAAAATATGAAATCACCGTTGAAATAAGCACCACAACCGTTGCAATGCTGTCACCTATACAGTCAGCGGCAGTAGCTTTCATACCTGCGGAATTGATTTTCTGTCCTATGCGTCTGTTATAAAAGAACATATATCCCTTTACAAGCACTGACACGGCAAGAATTACAATCGTAACAATACTTGCATCAACGGATTCGGGATTTCTGATTTTATCAACTGATGAAGTCAACAGCTCAAAGCCAACCACAACAATAACTACCGACACAGCAAGAGCGGAAAGATATTCGATTCTGCCGTGGCCGAAAGGATGGTCGGGGTCGGGCTTTCTGTTTGCAAGCTGAATACCTGCAAGAGTTATGGCAGAAGAGCCGGCATCCGACAGGTTGTTGAAGGCATCGGCGGCAATTGCAACAGAACCGCTGATAATGCCTGCAAAGCATTTTATACCAAACAGAATTACGTTAAGAAAAATACCCACACAGCAGCAAAGTGTGCCGTATGCACTCCTTCGCTTGCTCTCGCTCATACTGTCTGCATTTTTTAAAAATATTCTACTTAAAACAGTAATCATTTAATCTTCACCGATTTTCTTTTTTTGTTTTGCCTGTTTTTTAGCCTGTTCAGCTTCAAGCATAATTTTTTCACCCTCGGAATACACATCCCTGAACATAAACATATTATACCTGAAGTTTTCTGTTGACGGCTTTTCAAAATTCGCTTCAAAAGCGTAATCATACTCGTTTATGAGCGAAATCACAAGGTCGCAAACCGTGTAAGTGCCCGATTTGAAGAAAACATCCGATATTTCCTCGGGAGTGATAAATTCAAACCTTTTTGCGCTGAGCCTTAATTCAAAGCAATAGCTTATAAGTCTTTTACCCTTGGCAGTAAATTCGGCAAAGGGAGATATGCGCTTTATATTCTTATTGAAATCCTCAATTTCCGCATAGAAAAGCTTGGGAGATTTTACAAGCTCTGCCCATCTGCCCGAAGAAAAAATGCGTATCACTCTTTTTTCGTTTTCATCAAGCTTGCGTCCGCAGATATCCAACTCTGATTTTTCGCTTGAGGTAAAGCCCGAAGCATCCGCCTTTATGTATCCGCGTTTAACCAGATCAAGAAGTGTTACGGTAAAATAGTCTGACTTGTTGATTACTCCGTCAAGCACGGCATCAAGAAGTGTTGCAGGACTTACGGATTGAAATACTTTGCGCTGTACTTTTTCGATTTTTTCGGCAAGGGGCTTGTTTCTGCACTTTTTAAGCCTTCTGTTCAATGTGATTTTTTTATAATTGAATGAAAAATAAATCAGATATGCAGATGCGGCAACAAGAACAATCACCAGAATAACGGTAACAGCAGTTTCCGCGCGGTTGTCGTCAACAATAACGGTAAGTCCGCTTGAGTTAAACATATCTGCAGGCACGGTTATGCCTATTTTAACAAGTCCTGCCGTATTTGCCGCCGTAAAGGTAATACTTCCGTCAGCCTTACTGCCTGCAAGAGTGCCCGATTCAACAATTTCAAAATCCTCGGAATAACACTTCTCCGGTGCGTTAACAGTAACAGTCATATTGCGGCAGAGCATACTGTCGGCATCGTTGACTGCTCTGTAATAAAAATACGCCCTGTCTTTATAAATTTTTACTGCATCGGATTGAATATATCTTATTGCAAAGGTGTGAGTGCCTGCTTCGGGAATATACCACATAACGGAATATGATGTGTCCGTCTTTTCGTAAAAATACGTGCCTGTTTCAAGACTGTCACCCGTTTCCTCACTACAGGTATTGCCGTCAAGAGATACTGATATGTCGGAAACTGCCGTAATTCTTTCAAAATTGTCATCGATTATAACAATCTCTCTTACAAAACACTCTTTACAGTCCTCGGCAACGGTCAACGTCCACTCCTCGGTAATAAGCGCACTGCCGTCACTTCGCAAATCAGCAGATACATCAACCTTTTCCACCGTATACGGTGAGGTTGCTTCAGCGTATGCCGTTGCAGACAGCATCAGCACACACCATATTACAATCATAAAAATAAACAGTATTCGTTTCATTTCAAAGCCTCAAGCGCTTCATTAAGAAGCCTTTCAATAAGCAAGGGATTGCCTCTGCCCTTGGTTGCACCCATAACCTGTCCCATAATTGCTTTTGCAGCCGCAACCTTGCCTTTTTTGTAATCCTGAACAGATTTGGGATTTCTTTCAATCGCCTCATTTATAAGTGAATTGAGCACATTTTCGTCATTTATCTGCCCGAGGTTATTCTTTTTAACGTATTCACAAGCGTCTTCATCATTATCCCAGAGTGCCTTTATAACCTTCTTTGCAACGGAGCTGTTGATTTCACCGCTGCCCTGCATATCCGCAATCTGCGCAAGATGCAAAGGCTCAATGGCTATAGCTCCGTTTTCCCCGTCGGCAAGCTTGATGATTTCGGAAATGACGATATTTGCAAGCAGTTTGGGATATTTTGTGTTTTTCGCCGCCGATTCGAAGTAATCAGCAACACTCATTTCACTTGTAATAAGCTCTGCATCGTATGATGTAATGCCGTAATTTTCAATATACGCTTTCTTTCTTTCATCGGGAAGAGTGGGGATAGAATCCTTAAGCTTATTCAGCTTATCCTCACTCATTACGATTGGTGCAAGGTCGGGGTCGGGGAAATAGCGGTAATCGTTGGCGTCCTCTTTTTTGCGCATTGAAAATGTTTTGCCGCTCGCCTGATCAAAACGCATTGTTTCCTGCACGATAACGCCGCCGTTTTCAATCTCATATACCTGTCTTGCATATTCATACTCAATTGCCTTCTGAATAAACGTAAAGGAGTTGAGATTTTTCATTTCCGTTCTTGTACCGAACTCCTTAGTCCCCTTTTTCCTTACGGAAAGATTGATATCACAGCGCATAGAGCCCTCCTGCATTTTGCAATCGGAAATGCCTGTGTAAAGGATAATTGACCTGAGTTTTTTGAAGTAGGCAACAGCCTCTTCCGCACTTCTTATATCAGGCTCGGAAACTATCTCAATAA
This sequence comes from Clostridia bacterium, assembly GCA_017465825.1. Lineage (GTDB taxonomy): Bacteria > Bacillota > Clostridia > Oscillospirales > Acutalibacteraceae > UBA1081. The sequence continues at coordinate 221,240 of JAFTVI010000035.1, read as the reverse complement.
GAGGTACGCCGCAACGGTTACAGTCAACCATTGTTCCGTATCTGTCGTTGTGGATAAGCTTACCGGCATCCTCTTCAATGTGGATTCTTGTAATACCTATCTTCTTCGTGCCGTTTTCGCTTTCAATCTCAAGCCAGCCGTTTTCACAAAGAGGCAAATCATACTGTGAAATCTGATAAGCCTTGGGCAGGTCGGGATAGAAATAATTTTTTCTGTCCTGCTTTGAACATCTTGCAATCGTGCAGTTTGTAGCCATACCCGCTTTTATTGCGTACTCAACGACCTGTTCGTTAAGCACGGGGAGGGTACCCGGCATACCCATACAAACGGGACAGCACTGTGTATTCGGCTGAGCGCCGAAGGTGGTGGGACAGCCGCAGAAAATCTTTGTTTTAGTGCCAAGCTCACAATGGACTTCAAGTCCTATGACCATTTCATAATTATTTATCATATTCACTGAAATCTCTCCCCTACCTGTTTTCAAATGCCCAACCGGCTCTTATAAGCGTGCTCTCTGAAAATGCCTTACCGATAAGCTGCATACCTATGGGCATACCGTCTTTATCCGCACCGCAGGGCATAGAAATTGCGGGCAGACCTGCAATATTAACGGGAACTGTGTAAATATCACCCAGATACATTTCAACAGGTGATGCGGTTTTTTCACCGATTTTATATGCAACAGTCGGCGCAACGGGTGAAATAATAAAATCGTTATTTTCAAAAATACTGTTAAAGCCGTTGATGATAAGAGTTCTTACCTGCAGAGCCTTCTTGTAGTAAGCATCGTAATATCCGGCAGAAAGAGCGAACGAGCCGAGCATAATTCTGCGCTTGACCTCTTTACCGAAGCCTTCACTTCTTGTTTTTTTATACAGTTCATCCATATCTGCATAGTTTTCAGCTCTGTAACCGTAGCGCACACCGTCAAATCTTGCAAGGTTTGAGGATGCCTCACAGGATGAAATTACGTAATATGCAGGAAGTGCATACTCCATAGCAGGAATTGAAACCTCCTGAATTTCAACACCCATTTTCTCAAATTCATTTGCCGCGTTGATAACAGCCGCCCTGACTTCGGGATTTATGCCCTCACCGAAATACTCCTTGGGAAGAGCCGCCTTCATACCCTTGACGCCGTTTTTCATTTCAGCGGTAAAATCGCCATAAATTCTGTTGACAGATGTTGAATCGAGAGAGTCGTGACCTGCAATTGAATTTAAAACAACAGCGGCATCCTCAACGTTTCTCGCAACAGGTCCTATCTGGTCAAGAGAGGATGCAAATGCAACAAGGCCGTTTCTTGAAACGGTACCGTAGGTGGGTTTAAGACCTACAACACCGCAGAATGCGGCAGGCTGACGGATAGAGCCACCCGTATCCGAGCCTAATGTAAATACAGCTTCTTTTGCGGCAACAGCGGCAGCTGAACCGCCGGACGAGCCGCCGGGAACTCTTGTAATATCATATGGATTTTTTGTAACCTTAAAAGCTGAATTTTCAGTTGTTGAGCCCATAGCAAACTCATCCATATTCATTTTGCCGAGCATAACCGCATTTTCAGCGTTCATTTTAGTTGTAACGAACGCATCGTAAGGCGGATTAAAGTTCTCAAGCATTTTTGATGCACAGGAGGTGATACTTCCCTTGGTGCAGATGTTGTCTTTTATTCCGTAAGGAACACCCGTAAGTGCAGTACCTTTGCCCTCGGCAAGGATTTTATCCGCATTTTCAGCCTGCTGTAATGCAACAGACTCTGTAAGCCTGATATACGCGCCGATTTCACCGTCAACAGCATTGATTTTTTCAAAATATGCTTTTGTTGCTTCAACGGAGGAAAGCTCTTTGCCGTGCAGTTTTTCGGAAAGCTCTGCAAGGCTTAATTCTGTAATATTCATAAGTAATCCTCCTTATTCAAAAGTTCTGGGAACGGTCATATAGCCGTCTGCCTTGGTAGGAGCGTTTGCAAGAAGTCCGTCACGGTCAGGCTGATTTGTAACTTCATCAGCTCTTAAAACATTGGTTATGGGCACTATATGGGCGGTGATATCAACACCGCTCGTGTCAATTTCCGCCAGTTTATCCGCAAAACCGATAATTGCACCAAGCTCCGACTTCATAACAGCCTTTTCCTCATCTGTAAGGCTGAGCTTTGCAAGATTTGCAACATTATTAACATCTATCTCAATACTCATATTAACCTGCCCTCTGCTGTCAAAACTAAAACGCTCCCATCCTTTGTCGGGGACGAAAGCGTGAATTCTATAAGCGTTTACACGAAGCGTTTGCACGCTCAATATTAATATTAACTACGTAACAGTATTATATGCAGTTTTTCCCGTTTTGTCAAGTTTTTTAAAATAATACAATAATCCGCACTTAAAAAGTGCGGAAAACTTGTTTTACAGTTCTACTACAAATACTGCCTTTTCATCAGTCCAGTAGTTTGTTTCATACTCAATTTCAATAGATTCGGCATTTGCGGGAACTTCAAAATAAACATATCCCGATGCACTTCTGCCTGATGAAACTGTTGCTGAAATCCAATCATCAGCATTCCAGTATTCCGACATAGCCTGATTATCTGCATAACAATTAAAATCATACATTGTAATACCGAAATCGCTTGTTCCGTTATTAACAACCTCAAGAGCAATTCTGACAATCATATTACCGTCAGCAGGAGCACTGTACTGGCTGTAACCTGTCCATTTTTCGGCTGAAACATATGTAATTTCGACACCATTATCAGTAATCTTATCACCTACATAATATTTACCGTCGTCTGCTTCGGTTGTTGTTTCACCGTCATTCTGTTCAACAACGGAATCACCGGAGTCGGATGAAACATCTGCATCATCACCGCCGCCGCTGACAGCGCTGAATAAAGCGATAACAACAACAACGATGATTACCCAGAACCACCATTTCTTAGTAACAGGATTTTTCTGCTTTTTTACAGACGCATTTACGCTTGCGCCGCATTCGGAGCAAAACTGTGTGCCGTCGGGAATTTCTTTTTTACAATTTGGACATAACATAAATATACCTCCGTAATTTTTATTACAACTGATATCTTACTGCAATTTGCGGTAAATGTCAATACTGCATTTTGCAGTAAAGTATACTTTTTTCCGGTGATATTTATGTACAGGCATATAAGAGATTTAAGAGAAGATAATGACATTACCCAAAAATTTATTGCCGCATACCTTAACGGCTCTCAGCAGGTATACAGCAACTATGAATTAGGGCAAAGAGACGTGCCCACAGATATTCTGATAAAGCTCGCAGACTTCTACGGCGTATCAACGGATTATCTGCTTGGTCTTACGGATAAAAAAGAAAGAAACAAGTAAACAATAATTTAATGTACAATGTACAATTTACAATGTACAATTAACGGATAATATATAAATCGGGTTAAAGGGCGGAGCCCTTTCCTCCATTGTACATTATACATTGAACATTGTTAATTAGGTAAATTATTGTTTAACCGCAAACACCACGCACAGCACAAGTGCAACAATACCAACCAATATTATTATATCGGCTGTTTTTACACTCATTTTCACTTTTGAGTAAAGACCGCCGTTATTTTTATTGTTCATTTTGTTATCTCCTTGCAAGGTATTTACGCATATCTATTGCGCAGGCAACCAATATAATAAGACCTTTGATTATATAAAGCATATTTGCCGAAACGGAAAGGAAAGTAAGCCCTGCAAAGATTATCTGCAGCAGCAGAACGCCGATAACGATTCCGCTTATTTTACCCGTACCGCCCACAAAGGACACTCCACCGATAACGCAGGCGGCAATGGCATCACTTTCATAGTTCAGACCTGTATTTGCAGAGCAGGAGGCGATTCTTGCACCCTCGATAAAGCCTGTTATACCGTACATCATACCTGCAAGCACAAAGACAAGCACAATAGTACGGAAAACATTAACGCCCGAAACATTTGCCGCCTCTTCATTTGAGCCTACAGCAAACATATTTTTACCGAATTTTGTTTTGTTCCATATTATCCACATCACGACGGTGATTATAAGTGAATAAAGTACATATTTAGGCACTGCAACCGTTCCTATCGAAAACAAAGTGCCCTTTACAAACTCCGTATATGAGCTGTCAAGTCCCGATATTGCCTGTCCGTTGTTTGAGCCAATCATAAGATACATAAGAATTGCACCGAAGATTATAAGCTGTGTAGATAGAGTAACAATGAACGGATGCAGCTTGAATTTTGCTACGAAAAAACCGTTTACCAAGCCTACCAGAGCGCCGACTCCGACTACAATCAGAAGCACAAGCCAGAAAGGCATCACGCCGAGAGAAGGAAAAATCTTATTGGGATAATCAGCAATCTGCAAAAGCGATGCCGCAATGCAGGCTGTAAGTCCCACTGCTCTGCCGGCTGAAATATCCGTACCCGACAGCACGATGCATCCGCCAATACCCAATGCAATGGGAAGCTTAGCGGCGGTAAGTGAAATAATATTTACAATTGAAGAAAGAGATAAAAATGCAGGCTCTCTTACGGTGATAAAAATAATAGCAATAAAAATGAGGATATACATAGCGTTATTGAAGAATGTATCCCCGACTCTGCGAACCTTATCCCTGTGAGGCAGAGCCTTGAATTCACGCAAGCGTCCGCTTAAACCTCTGCTCTGTTGTGCGTTTGTGTTCATAATAAAACCTCATTATCTATGCAAATTTTGCCGCAAGAGTCATAATTTCCTCCTGTGTGGTGTCCGCGGTATTGACTTCTCCCGCAAGTCTGCCGCCGGACATAACGATAATTCTGTCGCACACACCCAGCAGCTCCGGCATTTCGGAAGAAACCATTATAACCGTTTTTCCCTTTTCGGCAAGGGTCAGAATAAGCTGATAAATCTCATATTTTGCACCCACGTCAATACCTCTTGTAGGCTCATCGAGCAGCAGTACGGTGGGCTCGGTAAGAAGCCATCTGCCGAGAATGACCTTTTGCTGATTTCCGCCCGAAAGTGTGCGGATTTTCGTGTGCTGAGAGGGTGTTTTTATACGCATTGTATCAATTGCCCATTGAGTACTTTCTTTCATTTTTCTGTTGCTCAGAATCGGTCCGATGCTGTACCTTGAAAGACTTGAAACCGCCGTATTTTCCTTGATATCAAGAATACCGAATATTCCCGTAGCTCTGCGTTCCTCTGTAAGCAGTGCAAAGCCGTTCTTTATGGATTCAGCAGGATTGCGGTTTTTTACCTGTCTGCCGTCAAGATAAATCTGCCCGTCACGCCTTGCAGAAAGTCCGAAAATGTTTTCAAGCAGTTCCGTTCTGCCCGAGCCGTCAAGTCCTGCAACGCCGAGAATTTCGCCTTTCCGCGCATCAAACGAAACATCATAAAGCTTTGCGTATTCGGCAGTAAGATTTTCAACGCGAAGCAGCACATCGCCGATTTCATTATTCTTTGGCGGATAGCGGTTTGTAAGCTCTCTGCCCACCATAAGGCGGATAATCTCGTCTACTGTGATATCCTTTGCGCTTTTTGTTGCTATCCATTTACCGTCACGCATAACCGTAACTTCATCGGAAATGCGCAAAATCTCCTCCATTTTGTGGGAGATATAAATAATTCCGCATCCTCTTTCACGGAGCATATCAATAATACGGAAAAGATGTTCCGCTTCCCTGTTGTTAAGTGATGAGGTCGGCTCGTCAAACACTATAATTTTTGAGCCGTAGGACACAGCCTTTGCAATTTCCACCATCTGACGCTGAGAAACAGACATATCGTTCATTATCGTTTTAGGATTCACGCTTATACCCAGATCCTCAAAAATCTGTTTCGTGCGCTCGTACATTTTCTTTTCGCTTGTAAAGGGAAGATATTTGTTCACCATAGGAAATCTGCCGAGCCACATATTATCCATAACATTAAGCTTGAGCGCCTGATTCAGCTCCTGATGCACCATTGCAACGCCGTTTTCAAGCGCCTCTGCAGAATTTTTGAAGGATACCTCTTCACCGTTCAGAAAAATCCTGCCCGAATCCTTGCCGTAAACACCGAAAAGGCATTTCATCAACGTGGATTTGCCTGCACCGTTTTCACCCATAAGAGCGTGAACCGTGCCTGCTCGGACAGTGAGCGAAACGTTATCCAATGCCTTGACACCGGGAAAAGATTTACTGATATTTTCCATATATAAAAGCGGAGTAGATTTGTTACTCATAATTTCACCCCTAAGCAATAATTTATCGGCTTTGCCGATAAAAATGAGTAAGTAGCAATTAGCAATGAGTAATGGTGGAAAGGGCGTTGCTCTTTAACCTATTTTATATAAATCAAGCCCGTAGGGCTTCCTCAATTGCTCATTGCTCCCTGCTCATTGCTCATTTAAACAATAATTTATCGCACAGCGATAAATTATTGTCTGTATTCTTCATACGGAATATTAACTTTCCATCCGTCCACGATATTTTTGTCGGGGATATCCTCAAAGATGTCAGCGCCGTTTACGAAGTTTTCCGCAATTTCAACGATTGCATCTGCCATACCCTCAGCATCCTGCTTGATCGTACCCGTCATTGAGCCGTCCGCGATTTTTGACTTTGCCGCATCCGTTGCATCAATACCGAAAACGGGGATATACTTACCGCCCTGTTTGTTGTAGCCTGCCTGTTGAAGTGAGGAGATTGCCCCCAATGCCATTTCGTCATTATTTGCAATTACCAATTCAATCATATTGCCGTTTGCTTCGCTGTACTGAGCAAGAATAGTTCCCATATAGTTGGTTGCCGCAGAAGCAGACCAGTTGCCGTCCTGATCGACCAGATATTTATTTGCATTTACTGAATCATAAAATTCAATTTCACTTTTGCCTGCGGCAGTGAGAATCTTATTGCAATCCTCTACCGCATATTTTGTTCTTGCATTTGCCTCGGTATTACCCTCCTGTCCTTTAAAAAGGACATAGCTGATTTTGCCGTCACCGTTAAGGTCGATCTTATCGTAATTCTCAAGAACGTAGTTACCAATCATTTTGCCCTGCATATGTCCCGACATATCGGAATCCGTACCCACAAAAACACATTTATCATAGCTCTTTACAACAGACTCTTCCACGGAACGGTTGAAGAATATAACGGGGATATTCCTCTCTCTTGCAAGGCTTACAATATTCTCTGCAAGGTCGGTTGAGCCTGTTTCAACAAGATTTACAATAAGCATAGACGAGCCTTTTGCAAGAGCAGTCTGCACCTGTTCACTCTGAGTTGTCTGATTGCTGTTTGCATCGTAATTGGTAAATTTTACTCCCTTGTCATTGAGTTCCGCATCCAACGCCGTACGCACACTTGAAATATAAGTGTCGCTGTAAGAATAATAAAGAACGGAAATTTCACCCTTTAAGTTTTTAAAATCGTCATCCGTGTTATCTTCCAGAGTGTCAACAGTTTTTGCACAGCCGGCAAAAGAAACAAGCATTGTTATACAAAGCAAAAATGCCGTAATTTTTTTCATATCGGTGTCCTCCTTAAAATTCATTTATAGTTTTAAATTCAAAGGCGGCTTTTATTCAAAATTTTGAAATAAAAAAAATCAGCCACTCGAAAGTGACTGATACACAATAATTTAGCGGAGCAAAATTATTGTGTAATGAGCAATGAGCAGTGAGGAATGAGCAATTGAGGAAGCCCTACGGGCTTGAATTTATATAAAACGGGTTAAAGGGCAACGCCCTTTCCACCATTACTCATTGCTAATTGCTACTTACTCATTTTTATCGGCATCCGCCGATAAATTATTGTTTCATATATGCATTTGCCTGTTTCATTGTTTTCTTCAAAAAGAAGATATTCAATGTAACGGAGAACAGCTCTGCGATAGGGAATGCGAGCCAGACCATATTGAGATTGCCTGTTTTTGATAACGCCCAGGCAACGGGAAGAATAACGAGCAATTGACGGCAGACAGATGTGATAAGACTGAAAATCGGATTTCCGATAGCCTGACAGACAGAGCCTGAAATAATACAGAAGCCTGCCAATGAAAAGCTTATTGCAATAATTCTCAAAGCAGGAACACCTATTTCAAGCATAGCATCCGATGCACTGAAAAACTTTAACAGCACTTCGGGGAACAGCTCAAACACAATCATACCGCATATCATAATTGTCATTGCAGTAATAATTGCAAGATTAACGGTTTTCTTGACCCTGTCAGCCTTCTTTGCACCGTAGTTATAAGCAATAATCGGAATCATACCGTTATTAAGACCGAATACAGGCATAAAGATAAAGCTTTGCAATTTGAAATATGCGCCGAATACTGCTGTTGCTGTTTCTGTAAATGCAATAAGAATCTTATTAAGTCCGAAGGTCATAACAGAGCTTATTGACTGCATTACTATTGATGGAAGACCTACCCTGTAAATCTCCTTTACGGTTTCTGTGTGCCAACGAATCTTTTTTAAGCTGATATGCACCTCGGGATTACATTTGATATTTATAATTATTGCGAGAATTGCCGCAACAATCTGACCTGCAACAGTGGCAATGGCAGCACCTGCAACCTCAAGCTTGGGAAAACCGAACAGACCGTAAATGAGAATGGGATCAAGAATAATATTGATAACAGCACCCACAAGCTGTGTAATCATTGCAAGCTTTGTTCTGCCCGTTGACTGAAGCAATCTTTCAAAACAGAACTGTGCAAACACACCGAAAGAACAACCAAGGCAAACAGTAGTATAATCCGTGCCGTATTTAATTATTACTTCATTATCTGTCTGAATTCTGAAAAAAGGCCCGGAAAGAAAAATTCCGATAAGGCAGAACACAACAAATGTACAAATCGATAAAAACACACCGGTATTTGCGGCTGTATCAACCTTATCCTGCTGTTTTGCGCCCAGAGCCCTTGACAAAAGAGCATTCATACCTACTGCAGTACCCGCGCCGAAAGCTATCATCAGATTCTGCAACGGAAATGCAAGTGAAACCGCATTAAGAGCGTCCTCACTGATTTTTGCAACAAATACGCTGTCAACAACATTATAAAATGCCTGCACTATCATTGAAATCATCATAGGAACAGCCATTGATGCAAGCAATTTACCTATGGGCATTGTGCCCATTTTATTTTCTTTTATGTTTACTGTGTTTTCGCTCATTTTTATATCCTTTACAAAAAAATATCGGGTATTTTTCAACCCGATATATAATACAATTTTAAGCAATATTTGTCAAGCAATCAGTCATACATACCTGCTGCAATAAACTCACCGATTGCTTTTACAACGTCTGCTTTGTCCTCTTTATATGTAACACCGTACCACTTATCCTCGGCAGGAATAACCTTGACTGATTTTTTACCGCTTTCAATAAGCTCTGACACAGTCTGCGGAAGATAGTATTCTGATTTGGGAACATTGATTTTCTCTTTAAGGAAATTTATAAAGCCCTCTTCAAGATAGCCGAAAATATCAGGCTTGAATCCCCAGAGATTCATCGAAACAAGTGTATCGGGGTCAAGCTCAGTCCAGCTTTCGCCGTCATCCTCGGTAAACTTGCAGTCCATTATCTTGGTTCTCTCAACAACACCTGTAAGGCAACCGTTTTCTACCTCGCAAACACCTCTTGAAACATATCCGTTCTCTGTAAGAGTGTTCTTAAGGCGGTAGCCTGCCATACAGTAATCGTCTGTATCCTTTACAAGCTCGTTGTAAATTTTTTCAAATGCACCTCTGCCGTAGTAGTCATCAGCATTGACGACTGCAAAAGGCTCATTTACAGCATCACGGCAACAAAGGATCGCGTGAGATGTACCCCAGGGCTTCTCACGGCCTTCAGGACAGGTAAAGCCTTCGGGAAGCTTGTCAAGCTCCTGATAAACATACTCAACCTTAACCATTTTTTCAATTCTTTTGCCTACGATTGAAATAAAATCATCTGCAATAGCCTTTTTTATAACAAAAACTATCTTTGTAAAGCCTGCTTTTACTGCGTCATAAGCGGAAAAATCAAGCAGAACTCTGCCGTCCTCGGAAATAGGTTCCATCTGCTTAAGACCGCCGAAACGGCTGCCCATACCTGCCGCCATAACCACAAGTGTTGCATCTTTAGACATATGTGTTACCCTCTTTTTGATTAATTTTAGTTCAGCACGGAAATAATAATTCAGTGCAGCAGAAATTGAATGGTGTAAATCGTAGGGAGCGACGCCCTCGTCGCTCCGATTGATGAAAATATACCATTTTCATCAATTCAAAGATTTATCACAAATTCAAAAATGTTTGTTTTTAATGTGTGTGTTCAATAAAATCATCAAAATCGCAGATTTTGATGATTTGGAGCGACGAGGGCGTCGCTCCCTACATTTATCAAATCAACATTCTGCTAAATTATTATCAAAACTTTCCGTGAAGAGTCTGTTTACAAGAGTATAACACAAATTTTGTGTATATTCAACATTCTTTTCCAATTGTTCTTTGAATGTTAACATCTCAAAAAGACATATTTATCACTTTCCGATAATCAATAATAACAACTGCGATACAAGCAAGCACAAACAATGCCGTTACAACCAAGCCCTCGCCTTTAAACAACAACGAGTGATTGCAGGGATAAACACAACCAGAAAGATATCTGTAACCGCAGAGAATCATAACACCGAAAACAGGTATGCAAGCCGCGGCGGCAGTTATGGGATTATTAAATTTTTCGCTCACAATGTAAACTGCAATACACATAACAATGCCCAAAACAAAAACCGCAACGGAAAAGAATTTTATCAGCTCGGCTACCGTTATCTGCGAATAGACTTTATTGAGCTTATCTGCAAAAAGACCGTCAAATTCACCGTAATACGAATCAAGCATTGTGTTATCAAATCTGTCCACACCGATACATTCATAGTAAGCTAAAGCAACGGCAATGCCTGCTGCCATAAAAACTGCGGAAGAAATAAGCACAGCCCCGATTTTATAAAGATAAATTTTTCTGCCTGTTTTTGAGGAGTGCTGAATATCCGTAATACCGCTTCTTATTTCCCTTACACCGTAAGGTATAACGGCAATCATAGCACACGCCATTGATGCACAAAACAGAATTGGCAAGCTTATACCCAATGTACTGACTATTCCCGTATCAAAAATATAATAAACATAATCCTTGCCGGAACGTTCAAATCCCGCCTGAATATGATACATACTTGACTGAAGCCAACTTTGTATTTCCGGTATGTATTTCTTTCCCTCGTATTCAAATTCGTAATACATTATATGGTCATAATCAAAAAATCGGGAATATTCGTCTTCTTTCAGCTGTACAATACGACCGTTTTCATCCATCGTGTAATATTCTTCGCCCAAAATATCGTATGCCGACATCATCAGGTCATCCGCACAGGTTATACCGAACTTTTTACAGTATTCATTATTGATTATGGCTTTATTAAGATTTTCCGAATATTGAGTAAAAAAATCAATAAAGTCAAAAAGCTCCTCACCCTCCAAGGCTATACCGTAACGCTCCATAAGCATATCTTTAACAACCGTTTCGGAGTGTTTTCCGCCTCCGCCACGCAACGAAGGATCAAAACCGTATTCACCGTTATAACTGTTATACGCATATTCAATAGTGCTTAAAGGCCCTATTAAAGTACCTGCAAGAACATACAGAATCAACACAACGGCAAGCACCGACGGTTTAAAAATCTTTTTTATTTCGTAAAAAAGTATTTTCATATTTTTCACTTCCTCTAAACAGACTTTTTCCTCTGTCTGAAATAGTCAAAGAACACGGAAACAACACATACTGCCGCAATAACAACAGTCACACAAAATCCTTCATTTGCGAAAAGGAGCTTTGAATCAAGCGGATAAACAGGCTGTGAAATATATCTTTTTGCCAATACCAAGGCAACAGCAAACAACGGCAGACAGCTTACGAGTGCAGTAATGGGATTGCGGAATTTTGAACATATCATATTTACAAACAGGCACAGGCAAACTCCCACAACCGATGTCAACCCCATAAATACCTTTAGAAGCTCACTTACCGATATGCCGTTATAATAAACAGCCGAATCGGAATATGCTCTGTCCTGAATATAATACGTATTGAGAACCGTTGAATCATATTTTCCCGCACCGAGATAATTATAATAAAGCATTGCTATGCCCATAAACAAAGCAAGAATCACAAATGATGCCGCAGCTACCGCCACTGTCTTATGAAAGTATATGTTTCTGCCTGTTTTTGATGAATACTGCATTTTTTTAACATTACTGCGTTTTTCAGTTATACCGTAGGGGATAACCGTTATCATTGTGCAAACAACAGCTGTCACAAGCAACAGATACATATCGTATCCCAATACATAGCATACATCCGAATTATACACATAGTAGGTATAATTATCGCCGTTTTCTGTAAGCCCCTTTTGCAGGCTATCCGCTTTTTCAAGCAGAAAACCGCTTACAGGCGGATAATAAACCTCACCGCCGTACGTAAAGCCCATAGTATATGCATCTTCAAAGAATTCTGAATATTTATCGGTCTTTATCTTTTCAAGTGCCCGACCGTCTTCATCAAATGTATAATACTCCTCACCCAATATAGCGGGATCATAACTAAGCTCCTCGGCAGTTGTTACGCCGAATTTTTTACAGTATTCATTCTCGCTTACTGCTTTGTTGAGGTTGCTTTCATACGCCTGCTGATATGCAATAAAGTCGTAAATCTCATCCCCCTCAACAGCATAGCCGTAATGCTCAAGCATATAATCAGCAATAACAACCTCGGCAAACTGAGCAAAATCCGCACAGTCATCTGCACTTTCGGGATTAAAACCGTTTTTCATTGCTTGTGCATTTAAAAATACACCCGTAACACTTACCGCAAGATACAATGCAAACATAATAATCAGGACTGACGGACGCATTATCTTTTTCAGCTCATAAAAAAATACTTTCATAATACTACTCCTAAAATGACTTTTTCTTTTGTCTCAAACTGTCAACCAACAACACTATTGCATACAAAGCCACCATCACAGTCAGAGCAACAAGTCCCTCACCCTTAAACAGCAGAACATTATTTACGGGATAAACACAATCTGAAAGGTATCTTATACTGCAAAAATACATCACACCGAAAATGGGCAGACAAACCGCTGATGCAGTTATCGGATTTCGCAATTTTTCGCTTATAATATAAACTAAACCGCAAAGAATGATTCCGAAAACAAAAACCGTCAAACTGAAAACGACCCTCAGATTTTTTATGGTTATCCCCGAATATACACAGTCCGGTGCGTAGGCTGATTCATGTTGCATAAGAAAATATGAATCCATTACCGTATCATCATATCTTTCTATACCCAGACATTGATAAAAAGTCAATGCAACTGCAATACCGATAACCATTAAAAATGCCGAAGACAGAAGCACCGCCGCAGTTTTGTAAAAATAAAGTTTTCTTCCGATTTTTGAAGAATACTGAAGAGCTGCGATATTGCTCCTTTTTTCTCTGACACCGTAAGGTAAAATCGCAATCATTGTACAAACCATGGATATGATATAATATGTAACCAATTCTTCGCCCAATGTATATATGACTTCGCCGTTATATACATAAAATACAAAATCTTCCCCGAATCTGTCTGTACCTGCGTTGATCTCATCAACAGTCATCTGCAAATAAGCCACAAGAGCAGGTAAATAATAATTCCCTTCATATTCAAAATATCTTCCGCTTGTGTTTTCAAAAAAGGCGGCAATTTCGCTGTTACCGTTATTTTTCAGCGTTTCCCAGTTTTCGTTTATCTCTTCGTCACTTGTTATGCCGAGCATTTTGCAGTATTCATTCCGGGCTATTGCCTTATCAAGATTTATTTCATACTCTTTTGCGTATTCAATAAAATCATTTAATTCATCGCCCGCTAAAGTCAAGCCGTATTTCTCCAACATTATGTCGGACATAATAACGCTGATATTGCGTGTTTCAAGTTCATGCGCCGACCAACTGTCTGAACCGTTGAACTGAGCGTTTTTGGCAGGTATATGCGCAAAAAATCCAAAAAAGACAGCAGATGAGAAATACAAAATCAAAAATATAAAAATCACAGACGGTCTGATTATTTTTCTTATTTCCTGCAATAATATTTCCATATTCTGCCTACAACTCCTTTCTTGCAAATACCCTTTCCGACAGTTTTCCGCACAATAAGCATATCAATATCCACACAATCACGGTAAATATTTCAAACAGCGGAATTGAGTTCGGCGTTACGCAAAACAGTGATGAAGTAACTATCTGCGGTACTTTATTCTCTATGCTGAAATTCATAATCAGTCCTATGGGTGATGCGGTCAGCAATTTATCAAAAAGGCTTATATCCTCGCTGTACATTCCGTTTGTTGCAAGCAGACACACCGCCTGCAAAAGTATAAATCCGCCGATTGCACCGAAAGGATTTTTTATAAATCCGCATACGCAGTATGTCAACGCAGATGCAATAAGCGATAACGCAAGCCCCGTGAGCAGACATATACAGATAAGTTCAGAATAATTCAAATCAAGAGTGGTAAACACTGAGCCGTACATAGTTGAGCTTACGGGAACAAACAAAAACTCCTTCAAATCGTTCATTATAAAAAAAACACTTATTGTAAAAATGCACAGCAACCCATATACAGCCGCTGTTGTTACAAGAGAGGCTGTCATTTTGTCTATCTGAATTTTTCTTCCCCGTTTTGCAGAATAAACAAGAAAATGCGTACCCTCTGCCATTTCAAAAGTACAACTGCGTACTGTGATAAACATGGCAAAAAACATCATTTCAATAATCAGCACACAAATCACATTGCCTAACATCTTAGAATGCATATCAACAGCAGATGAGGGAGCAAAATACTCCGCTGAAAAATCATTATCAAAAACTAGAACCGCTTCAACGCCGTACATAAGCTTTAACAATTTATTATCTGTTGATGCATATTTTTCGAGCAAAAGAGTACCTGCCGTTACCATTCTGTCATTTTGCAGAGCCTCTGTGCCGTCATTAATAAGCAACTCCATAATGCTGAGCTTATACTCATAGTCCCGCACACCGGCTACATAGTGTTCTCTGTCTATACCGCCGGACTCTTCCATATCCTGTGCCGCAAGAGGTGCAAATGCCCTTAACTTTTCAAGCTCTTCATCATATAATTTTTGAAGCTTCGTTAAAGAATTCTCATTAATCTCCACTCCTGCTTTTGATACAATATCGCTTATTGCTTCCAAATTTTCAGCGTAATAAGATTGGCTGTATACAACAAGGAAATTCAGCACAAAGCAGAATATGAGCAAAAACAAAAGCATTTTTGACAGAAACAGCTTTTTCAGCTCGAATTTAAGGATGTTCATATTACATCATCTCCGTAAATCCGGAGGAACACATCCTCAAGACCGGGATAAACTTTTTGTGCTCCCTCGTCCTCTCCGTTATCGCTTATAAACCTGACGGTTACGGTGTTATGCTCAATTTTTTGGGAAAGTATATGATAATTTTTTTCAAATTCCGTGATATCGCTCTCGTTTAAGGTCATTTCAAATACCTTGCCGTCAAGTAGATCACAAATATTCTTGACCGTATCGTTATAAAGAATTTTGTGGTCTTTAATCATAATGATTTTGTTTGCTATGCTCTCCACATCGGACACAATATGTGTGGACAGCAGAACAATTCTGTCCCTTGAAAGGGATGCAATTATGTTCCTGAAACGGACTCTCTCTTTGGGGTCAAGTCCTGCTGTAGGCTCGTCAAGCATAAGTATTTTCGGGTCGTTGAGAAGTGCCTGTGCAATTCCCACACGCTGCAGCATACCGCCCGAGAACTTACGCATTTTTTTATTTGCCGCATCTGTCAGCGAAACAGTTTCAAGCAGCTCGTCTATTCTCTTGTCGCTTTCCTTTTTATCAAGTCCTTTGAGCGCGGCAAGATATTTAAGATACTGCTTCGGTGTTTTATCCCTGTAATAGCCGAATTGCTGGGGCAGATAGCCTATAACATCACGGTATTTTTCATCAAGCTTTAAAATATCGTCACCGCAGTAGCATATCTTTCCCGAAGTGGGAAAAGAGAGCGTGGCAAGCATTTTCATCAATGTTGTTTTGCCTGCTCCGTTGGGTGCAATAAGACCGTAAACGCCGTTTTCAAACTCCAGCGAAACATCGTCAAGCACCGTAAAATTACCGAATTTCTTTGTTACATTTTCAACCGTTAACATATATAGTCCTCCTTTTATCGGAAAAAGCCGCCAGACGGTTTATATACACCGCCGCCGCCATAATTGCAAAAACAATGTAGATCCATATGGGAATCTGCTGTAAAAACCGCCCGTAAAAATCACCCACAAAAAGCCAGAGCGTGCCGTTTGAAATAATCCATATAATCAGAAGTCCTACCGGGGCAAAGATACTGTTGAACCTGAGAACTGCAAAAATAAGCACCAACGAAAACAAAAACAGTGAAGAAAGTGAAACGCACAGCAAGGTGATATAGTTCAAATCTGTTTTTATACAGATAAGCAGAACATAAGCTGCATCAGCAACGGCTCCCAACAGAGAAAACACAAACATTCTGTAAGCAAGAAGATGATTTACCGTATATTTACAGGTCATTTTAACGGAATAGGTCATTGACATTTTTTCTTTGATATACGAGAGCAGAAACATTGTTATAAACACACCGGGAGCCAGAGCAAATGATGCAATCACAGCTGAATTCTGTTTATTCGGCTCTAAAATGGCAGATGACAACATACAAAGCAAAGCAAAAGCAAAGCCGGTGAGCAGCATTGCATCCATTATGCCGTAAAAAACGTTTGCAAAGCCCAATCCCTTTGTCATATCACGCAGGAAGACAAAAAATCCGTGCTTTTTAATTTTTCCTTTTTCGCAGATATAACCAATACTTTCATTAATTTCAAAATCACTCGGATATTCAATGTTCATTTTTCCAGCTCCTTTCGCAATTTGCTTAAAACAGCATAATATTTTGTCCTGACCGTGTTTTCATTCAGTTGCAGTATCTGCCCTATTTCGCGGAAAGTCAGTGACGAAAAAATTTTAAGACCTACGATTTGTTGTATCTGCTTATCCTGCATTACCAGAATCCGCATTGCATCTTTTGCTGTTTCATGTGTTTCAACAACCTGAGTAAAATCAGATTCATCCGCTATTTCAATTTCAGATATATCAAACGGCTCAAATACGATCCTTTTGCTTCGGTAATAGTCATATATCTTGTTTGAGGCCACAGCGTAAAGCCATGTTCTGAAAGAGGCTTTTTTACTGTCAAAGGTGTGAAGAGTGTTCAGCACGGAAATAAAAATCTCCTGTGTAATATCCATAGATGTTTCCTTTGATGATGTCTGTCGGTACACATAAGCATAAATCTCTTTGTAATAATGCTTAATTAACTTGTCCGCACTTTGCATATCACCTTTAAGAGTATTTTTTATAAGCCGTTTTTCCTGCACTGCATCCACCTTTTTCACCTCTTCACTTATATATTCTTATTAAATCACAGAATAGTTTTAAAAAATATAAAAAAATTTCAATTGAGTTTAAACAATAATTTAGCGAGATGTTGCTAACGCAACGCGATATATTTACAACGCGATATATTTGTCGCTTTGCTCAAATGCTATATGATATAAATCCGTGTGCCGACAGGCACATATCGCATACTACTGTATATATCGCACCGTCAGGTATATCGCAAATCCGTTTACGGATTTATATCGCTACAATAATTTATCGGCTTCCGCCGATAAATTATTGTTTACCTTACCTTTCAGCAAAAAAACGGTCCGACATCATATGACATCGGACCTTTGATTAATTTTATCTTATTTTACGCTTGCGATAAGCTCTGCAAAGTCTTCAACCATTGAGGATGCTGTAACATTACCTGTTGAAACAAGCTCAAGGCTTCTGTTTGAAGGCTCAAGGAGTGCCATATAATCGTTATCGGGAATGATGTAACCGATCTGGTCATTGATAATACCGAATACGATAACAGTATCCTTATCTGTCATATCGCCGATATAGCCGTAAGTCCAGTCCTCACCTGTCCACGACTTATCTGCGCCAAGGCAACCGCCGTAAACAAGCTCTGCGGCAATTTCACCGGGGCAGAGGATAACTGCGATATCTGTGCCGATTTCCATATAACCGATTTCCGAAACAACTTCGTAATGGTCGTCTGCTACAACAACGCCGTTTGTAAGAAGTCCTGCTTTTGCGGCAAATACGAGAATCTCATTTGTGATTTCGTATGTTGCGGCTGTATGCTTGATATTGAGAACAGGCTCAACCTCAACTTCATTTTCAATTGAAGCAAATCTCTCTGTAAGAGCCTTTGCGTATGCTGTAAGTCTTTCGGGAGTTGTAAGCTCGTCAGCAAGCTCCAGAGAAGCCTTATCCTGTGATGTGCCCTGCTCTGCACCGAGAACCATAATGAAGTTTGCATCGTATGTTTCCTTGATGTACTGCTCCATATAGTAGGGGTAGTCACCTGTGATATCTGTACCGCCTGCACCGTTACCTACGCAGTGAATAGCACTTGTTGTAAACCAGGTTTCCTCTGAGCCGTCAGCAGGAACAAAGCGGAAACGGTCAAATTCAGTTGCAAGAACCTGAGGATCACGCTTATCTGTTACATACTCTGAAAAATCTGCTGTACCGTAGTAGAGAGTACCTGCTGTCATATCCTCAACAGCGGCTTTAACTGTTGATGCAACAGCTGCGCGGAGATTTTCCATATATTCATCGTTAAGACCGTTGACATCATCTTCTGTGAAGAAATTGCCGAGAGCCTTGATGATACTGCCGTTCATACCGAGAGTATCAACTGCGCTGTGCTGATGCATAACTGCAATATTAAGGCTTACGATATTGTTTGCTTCGCAGTAGTCTGCAAGCTGTTCACGGATTATGTTGACCTGAGGATTTGCAAGACCGTATGCGTCGATAACTGCAAATACAACAGTGCCTCTGCCGCTGTTATCGCTCAGAGCAACAGTTCTTACCTTGAGGTCATCCATAACGGAAGAAACAGTCTTATCTGAAAATGAAAGAGAACCGCCGACAAAGTGCTTGCCGTCCATCTCGTTACCTGTAAGGATAGATGCATTTGCAAAACCTAAGGACCAGTATGCACCGTCTGCCGCTTCATCAAGGAAAGTGTCCATACCTTCCATAGCAACCTCGCCTGTGTAATCCTTTGCAGATACCCAGCTTGCAGGGTCGGGAATGAAGCTGTTGATTGCGCCTACAACCTTGTCAATAATAACATCAACAACATCATAGAGCTTTTTTACAATGGGATTAACTTCTTCACTTACTGATACTTCGGGGTCGAAAGCGGCAAATGCTACGGGAGCAGATACACAACCGATAAGAGTAAGGCAAAGAACAACAGCAATTAATTTTTTGAAAGTTTTTTTCATATTGTTCACCTTCTGTCAGATTTTACAGATATATTATATTCTTTATGCCATACCTTGTCAAGGAAAATTATTCAAGTCCTGCCGATATACGAAGTATGGTTCTTGCATCTGCGGCAGTAACCTCTCCGTTGCCGTCCACATCTGCGGCAGACAACTGTTCCGCTGTAAGAAGCTCAAGCTGTGCTGATGACCTTAATGCAAGTCTTGCATCTGCGGCGGTAACTTCTTTATCAAAATTGACATCGCCCTTAAGCTCTGTTGAGCCTTTTTTGACTGCAACGCTGTCAACCTTAGTAAGAGTATTTGTGCTTGCGTTAAGTGTGTATGTGGTAAGGTAAAGCGTGTCTTCAATTATCTCAACGCCCGTAAACATAGGCAAGTCGGAATTGACATTTTTACCTGACTGCTCAAACTTATCTGAAACATTATAAATATCGCTGTCAAGCTCTGAATTCACACCGGATGATCCCAATGCTGAATAAACGGTACCTGCGGCATTGGTGATTGTTTTATAGTAAACACCTGTTTCGGAGTGAGCAAGGCTGACCTTGGGTGAATCAGTTACCTTGCCGCCGTACATACCGTCGGTCCTGCAATAAACACCGTCATTACCCGAAAGTACAAGGTCAACATTATAAGTATCTGCAAGTGAGGCTATCTGTGTCATATATGCAGAATAATTGTCGTTCTGTGATGATTCACCGTTGGTGTAAACAGGGCTGTAGAGGGCAAATATCTTCCATTCCGATGTGCAATTGAGCATATCGTTTTTAAGCCATTCGAGCTGTTCTTTGCTTAATTCGCCGTCACTTGTAACATCGTTTGAATCAAGCACAACAATATGTGCATTACCGTAATCAAATGAATAATACACGCCTGACTGCTCAGAATCATTAAGCAGAGAGCTTACTGCAAAGTTGTTTTTAATGGTATCGACAGTATCCGTACTTCCTGCTACGGGCACGATATAAGTGGATAAGAGCTTACTTGCCGAGCCGTCAAGGAAAAGCTGCCATTTGTTAAGGTCGGAAGTATCGTTCACATAGTTACCCGTATGAAGAATAAAATCAGCATCCGAGTAAAGCTGTGATGACATAGCTGCCGCAATAACCTTGTTTGCAACATCAAAATCCGCCTTGGTATCACCGAGAGTATCGGAAATATGAATAAATGATACTCTGTCTATTGCTTCGTCGGTGGTGATGCTTGCAGTTTCACTCCACCAACCCTTATCGCTGTCGCCCACACGGAAGAAATATGTGCAGCCTGCCTCAAGCCCAGTTATTTTCATAGTATGCTTAAGGAGCTTTACCGTATTTGCACCGACAGATACAAAGCCTAAATCAAGCATATAGTAAGTGCGCTCAATTTCTTCGGTTGCAACATCTACAGCAACATCTTCAACACCGATAAAGTGCTGGCCGAAGAACGTGCTGTTTTTATCGGAATAAATTTCAATGTCAGAGCCTGTTACGGTGGCATTTGTGTACCAGGTAACATATGCTTCGCTTGACGTGTCACCGCCGGGGGTAATTGTCATCATAGAGGGCAGACGGTAATTACTTTTGGATGCAACTGCGAAATACACCTTATCACCGTCATAGGTTACATCAAAATCGCCTTTGACCTGAGGGTCTTCATCACTTGCATAGGAAGAAACGATTGCCGCAAGCTGTTCACCTGTACTTTCGGCGTCGTCATCCGAATAATAATACTCAACCAGACCGTCAACCAATTCACCGACTGATGAGCCTGAAACATAATTTTTAAGTATTCCGTCCTTGAGAATACTGTTGAGCAAACCTGTAATTGAATCACTTTCACCGTGAAGTGAAATGTACATCTTGAAAATTGTCTGCAGATATGAGCCGAAGGAATTTTCCGTATCGTCAAAGAACATAAGATACTGCGGCTTGAACTGAATAGTGGAAAGAATATCACCGAAAAGGAAATCCTCAATGACTACATCACCGATAAGATTTGCAAGGAACGTAACAAGGTCGCCCTGCTGAAGATTGTAAATAACATCATTTACAAAAGCATCGTCCGAGGAATCCTCATTGCCGTATGTGGAATACACAATCAGTGAAAGGATAAAATTGTTAAGTGAGCCGCCCGTGCTCTTGTTGCCGAAGCCGTATGTATCAAGGAACTGTGTACAGGCAACGGAGGAAATATTAGTATTGAAAAGAGAGTAAAGACGCTTGTAAATTATATCTGCAAGAGCATCCGCATCACTCAAAATGCCTGTCTGTGCCTGTTCAAACATATCCTCAAGCAGATTCATAATGTTGGTTGCATCAAAAATAACAACCACATCAAAAAGATTAAGTCCGCCGCCGATTGCCTCATTTATGGTGTCTTTCAGGGAAATGCCGTAATATGCATTCACGAAGGTTTCAAGTGAGCCTGATGACTGTACACCGGGAATCAGCGTTGAATTAAGATAATTTGTAATAATATTTGTAAAATACCTTGCAAGGTCGTAATCAGCATACTGAATTTTAAGAGAAGCTGTTTCTCTGTAAGGCTGAGTATAAATTTCACCCGTTCTTGAAACAATGGGCTCAACTTCATCCGCATCAACCACATTGAACGTGCCGATACCGCCCGAAAAGCTCGATACTCTGAAAGTGTTGGGATAGCTTACAAGTCCGGCGGTCATAATATCGTAAATAACCTTACCGTCGTCGGTAATAACAGCTGAAATGTCATTTTTTCCGCTTCCTGCAGTATAAATATAGTGCATTCCTGCATCTGCAAGAGCCTGTGCAACATCATCAGCATTGGAAAGCACGCCGCTGTTATCGCCGAGTGATTTGCCGGTAATATCCCAATAGCACATACCGATAACTTCCTGACCTGCATATCTTGCGATGGTACATTCGGTCTTTATCCATTCAAGAAGCTCGTCAGAAACCATACCCGTAACGGTATTAACGCCGTTCTGATAAGAAAAATATGTAGCATCTATAACGATAAGACGGTAATTGCCGTCAAGCTCTACCGAATAGGACAGATTAGCGGATGTCTGGCTGTAGGAGGAATAAACGTTAGCCGCAATATCGTAACCGAGGTTTTCGTAAATTGTTTTTATCTGTCTTGCGGATGCAGGCACAACATATTTCTTTTCACCGCTTGCAAACGAGGATGAAGAAGCGTTGTTCACATCCTTACCGCCGATAAGCGTAATAACCTGTACGCCCGTTTCCGCTTCAAGCTGTTCAAGCATTTCAGCAAATGCGGCGTGGTTTGAATACTCACCGTTATATGTAATATCGCCGTTGATAAGAAGATATTTAAGGTTTTCATTTTCAACCTTATTCTTCAATGCCGCAAAAGAAGATTCAAGCAAGCCGTCAAGCTGCTCGTACTGATAATTGTTTGATTTGGCGTCGAGCAGAAATGCATCACAATATCCGCCTCTGTTGGACGGCGCAACATATGATATTCCTGCCATCGTTGCAAATGTAACATCGCCCACAGACTGTGCGTGAGCAAAAGCGGGAATGCACGACAGGCAAACCATCACTGCACTCATAATTACCGCCAGATACCTTTTCATTCTCTTCATTTTTATTCCTCCAAATGAATAATCATTATACATTATAACCTAAATGTTATACAAAAGTAAAGTAACAGAAAGAAATTTCCACAAATTTTTTGAATTTTGTTGCTTTTTAAGAATAAATTATTTAATAAATTTTGAATAAACCTTGTCGTAAAAATTGACAAACAAAAAACATTCTGTTATAATTAAATAAAATCATATGCTGGGAGGGGTATTTACGGTTACGATTTTTAACACTTTTGTTAGAATAATATCCATTTTTATCGCACTTATCCAGCTGTTAAACATTGATTTATCCGCAAATGAAGTATCAGTTGAGCTGTACACCAATCCCTCATCGGGCTACAAGTGGGAATACTCAATGGATGAGCTCGGCTACCTGACGCTTGTTTCAACCGATTACAACGCCGACTCAGGCTCTGCTATTACAGGTAAAGGCGGCGGCACAAAGACATTCACATTCAGAGCGATACGAAGCGGCACGGTGAATATAACTTTCCAGTATACTAAAATTGAAGGTTTTTCTAAAACCGTAGCAACAGAATACGTTTATACATACGACATAGCCGAGGACGGCACAATTTCATTAAGAAGCATACAGTAAACAATCGCTACGGCGGTTGTTTTTTTGATTTCCAACGCAAAAAAATGCGGGGATATGCCGATTAAATTTAACAGATTTAACGTGGGTGATTCTCAATATTGATTCCGTGCAAAACTCCTGCAGCGAAATATTCCTTTTTCACTGCCGAGATATATCTTAAAACATAATGCCTATATTCCTTGAATTCTTCGGTTTGTTTTTCATCCAGCGTTTCTCTGTACTTCATTTCACTTAAAAGAAAATCTGCAGCATATGTATTTCTATCATTGAATTCATATTTACTGTGAATAAGGTTTAATTCATATTCTTCCAACGCGTCCAGAATATATTTCTCTGATATTTCATTCATTTTATTTCTTCCTCCAAAAACAAAAAATGCGCAGCCGAAGCTACGCATCGAAAAATACATTGCTCCTTCTGTCGCCAGACAAAATCTTTAACATAACACCACAGTATATGCAAATAAGAGCATCTGTATTTTTACCGAAATAAAAATACAAATACTATGGTGTAAAAAATAAATTAAGATTTTATCTGGCACAGTTAGTATACCACATTTATTATTATGTTGCAACATATACGCGCATATTTTTTTCGACACAAAAAAATGCGCAGCCGAAGCCACGCATCGAAAAATACATCGCTCCTTCTGTCGCCAGACATAAATTGAAAAAGAGAATCGCCATCCGTATGGACAGCGATTAAAAAACGCATTAAATTAAATTACTTGGTATTAAGCAGTTATCATTATCTATCGGTACGGGTTCTTCACACATACAAATAATACCGCCGTTACCCCTGTTTAAACTTGCCTTGTCAATAACAGAATACTTTTTTATCTCTCTGTTATTTGGATTGGAAGATTTCTTTATTTCAAGAGGATGAATAATACTGTTTTCTTCAACAAACACATCTATTTCCTTTGCATTTGAATCACGGTAATAGGTTATATTGGATTTCACTTTTCCATAAGAATAATTTTTAACAAGCTCCATTACAACATAGTTCTCGTAAAAATGACCGCTTGCTGCTCCGTGCATAAGAGTTGCCGGAGTAAGCCACATAGAAAGATATGCACACAGCCCTGTATCGCAAAAATATAATTTAGGTGTTTTAGTCAAGCGTTGCAAAGCATTATTTGAATAAGGCTCAAGCAGATATATTATGCCTAACCCCTGCAAAATCTTTAACCAATTTTTTGCCGTTGGCTGTGATATATCCGCCGCTTCTGCCAAATTGGCGAAATTTACCTGTTCAGACACAAGGGCAGCACAAGCATTGAGAAATTTCCTGAACCGAACCATATCTGTGATTCCGCCTTCCTCGGCTACATCCCTCATAAGATAGGTTTCAACGTAAGAGTTAAAATACTCGGAGCGTAATTCATCATCAACACCCCATACTTGCGGCATACCACCCTCCCAAATATGATTAAAAACTGAAATAACATCATTTTTTGGAACTTGTCTTTGACGATTTTGCAAGGTTTCAAGTGAAAAATCAAGTTCCGTATCAAAAATTATTTTATTTTTTTCTCTTTGAGAAAGGCTATATAATTCCAATATGCACAATCTTCCGGCAAGAGTATCCTTAATTTTTTTCATCATTTTGTACTGTTGTGAACCGGTAAGCCAAAATAAACCCTTTTCTTCGCTTTCATCGCACATAATTTTTATTTGCTCAAAAAGTTCAGGTGCTTTCTGAACCTCATCTATCAAAATCGGCGGTTTATAGGTTTGAAAAAACAATACGGGATCCCGTTTTGCCAAATCTCTCGCAACAGCATTATCAAGTGTGACATAAGTTCTGTCAGTACCTGCTGCTAAATGTTTCAGCATTGTGGTTTTGCCGACTTGTCTTGCTCCCGTTACAAGGATAGCCTTAAAAAAGCCATTCATTTTTATAAACTTTCTTTCAAGTTCGCGCGTAATATAGTCCAATTTTTTCGCACCCCAATTTTATGATAATCTAAACTATAATTTATATTATCATATTTTTTACATTTTGTCAAGATGCCATCCTTTATTATTATTGCTCTATATTCTTTTTCGTTACATCCATCACGATAAAAATTTCAGCAATATCAAACATTTTCAACATTACAGAAAAATAATCCCTGAATAATTCCGCAATCAACAAAAAAGGTGCCCTTTCGGACACCTCTTTTTCTGTTTTAATAACTAAAATACAAAATAACTATCCGATTCCATCAAAATGTAAAACATCATAAAATTCTTGCTCGCAATCATTTAACAAATCTTCTGCATCGTCTACTGTTATACTATTTTTCTCTATCTTATCATAAAAATCGTCTAACTTATCTTTAAGAGAATTTGCCTTTTCAAGTTTAACTTTTGCTCTGTCAGAAACTCCGGATAAACTTTTATTTGATGTTTCGTGAATTACAATATATTGATTTAACTCGTCATACATTGAATCAAGTTTTTCTTTAATTTCCAGACAATCATTTACTGTATTTGAACCATTGTACAATTTTATTGAATTTGCATTAACATTATCTTCGTCATTTTCATTTGTGTTGTATATCATATCAATTTGCCGCTTGATAGAATATATTGTCGAATCATAATAATCATACTCGTCGATTGTTACACCATGCTTAATTTTTTCATAAAACTCATCTATGGTTGCATACAATTCATCAATAAGACTATTAGTTAATTCGTTTTCGCTTTTCTGATACTGCATTTTTATGCCTAAGTAATACTCATTTAGCCAATCATCAGGATCAACATCCACGCAATCTTCATTATTTGCATCGAAATCATCAGTCGAACCTGCTAAGTATGTGCTATTTGTTTCAGTTTTCATTTCTTCAACACCGGATGCAGTAATGACAATTGTCAAAAGTACCGCTACTGAAATAATGATTGAAGACATTATTATAACTCTTCGCTTCATAATAAAACTCCTTTCAAAGCATACTAGTCATATCATAAAATACAACATTTCTATCAAAATATTCCAAAAGTGCATAATAAACATGCCCATTAATATAATTATTGGCTGTGGCAGTATTATTCTGTGCATAAATCAAATCTGTTAGTCCATATCTCGGACATTCATTCGATTCACTACCTTTATGCAATCCATCACATTCGGTTCTATTATATATAACCATTGAATGCTCTAAATATTCCATATTTCCATACTGCCATACATCCCCCATCGAAACATTGGAACAAACATAATCAAAATCCACTGCAGCATCCCATGCAGACTGGTATCGTATTATTCGGTAAGCTTCAAAGTTTTCCGACATATGCTGATAAAATTCTGTAGATTTTGACCACGATAACGATGTCCAAAATTCAGAAGCAAGCACTTTTTCAGTAAACCAGTTATCTGTATCATCTCTTGATGTAATCAACTTAACTGGTGAGTTGGGTTTAAATTCCACTCCTCCCGCATATATACATTGAGATGCAAAATTACAACAATTTGAACCTGTATCAGGATAATCTGTAAAATTAGGATTTGCACCTTGTCGTATAGCATAACGTCCAGCTCTTGAAGGAGAATATGTTGAGTCGTTCAAACTATTTGAATAAGTTGTTACCAGTTTATCTCTCTTAATAATCCACTTCTGCAAACTCGAGCCACTTTTCGTTGCTAGTTCAATATTGGCATTTTCACCATCAGAAACACTAGCCAAAACTCGGGTTGTACTTAGTCGAGGCATAATATAATACGTTCCATCCGAATTCGCAATAAGTCTAAATTCTTGTGCCTGTGGATAAGCAGAATTATAAGAAAATAACTGAATATTTGCACCTTCACTATCTGAAGCATTATACACATCTAGTCTAAGAGAAGTGTCATCAACAGGAACAAAACTGTAATAATCCACTCCGGATACAGTTCTAACTTTTTTTATATGATACTTTCCCGACAAGATGTTGAATTTTTTTTGATAAATATTATTTCCTGATTTGAGCGTACCACTAGTCATATATTTTAATGACGAATAATTGATTATATAGTAATTACATGAATCAGAAGATATAATTGTATCACTTTTTGTTCTTGAAGTTAATTGAATATCTTCTGCATATGTGCATAAGGCTATGTTAGATATTACTATAACAATCAACAATACTATTTTTAAACTTTTAATTGTAGCTTTCATACATAGCACATCCTTTTTTATATTTTTTATATTCACTTTTTATAAGTTAAAATAAAACATTGGATTCACCTACTAACATAAAATTGATTATTCCTTTTATTTTATATTATCACACATTATATATAATGTCAATATATTAAATATATTATATTTTCATCTTTACAACATTTAATATATATATTTATTTATTGACATAAAATAAAACACTTATAAATATTTGTTTTATCACAAACATGTCCATTTTAGTCTATGGTGAATGCATCCAAGATATATTTCACTAAATCTTATTCTACCTTAAAAAAACAAAAAAAGGTGCCCTTTCGGACACCTTAATTTATTGTTGTTATCAGACAAGCTCGATGATGCACATCTCAGCTGCGTCACCACGACGGGGACCTGTCTTGATTATACGGCAATAACCGCCATTGACCTCTTTGTACTTGGGAGCAATTTCGTCAAACAACTTCTTAACAACATCTTCCTTTGTTACATAGGACATAGCCTGTCTGTAGTTATGAAGATTGTTCTCTTTTGCAAGAGTAATCATTTTTTCAGTCATAGAACGAACTTCTTTAGCTCTTGTAACGGTGGTCTCGATTTTGCCATTTTCCAAAAGGTAAGTTACCATTGCTCTGAGCATAGCCTTACGGGAATCCGTAGGTCTGCCGAGTTTTCTGGTTCCGGGCATAAAATTCTCTCCTTTACCGTTTGATATGAATGGGATTACTCGTCATCCCTGCGAAGGGAAAGACCGAGTGAATGGAGCTTTGCAATAACCTCATCAAGCGACTTACGTCCGAGATTACGAACTCTCATCATATCGTCTTCTGATTTTGAAATCAAATCCTCTACCTTGTCGATACCTGCTCTCTTTAAGCAGTTGAATGAACGAACTGAAAGGTCAAGTTCCTCAACAGTCATCTCTAATACCTGAGTCTTTTTGTCCTCATTCTTTTCAATCATAATCTCTGTGCTGCCTGCCTCTGCGGACAAGTCAATAAAGAGATTGAGATGCTCGTTGAGAATCTTGGCTGCAAGGGAAACCGCATCCTTAGCTGCGATTGAGCCATTGGTCCAAACCTCAAGTGAAAGCTTGTCGTAGTCAGTTATGTCACCAACACGAGCATTCTCGACTTTGTAGTTTACTTTTAAGACAGGAGTGTAGATAGAGTCGATAGCTATAACACCAATGGGAGGTGCAAGCTCCTTCTTATTACGCTCTGCCGAAACATATCCTCTGCCGCAGTTCGCTGTAAGCTCCATACGAACGTGAGCATCGGAGTTAAGTGTTGCAATTACCAACTCGGGGTTAAGAATCTCAACCTCGGAGTCAGCCTGTATGTCAGCTGCAGTGATTACACATTCACCGCTGCAATCGATATACATTGTCTTGGGTCCTGAGCCATGAATTTTAAGAATGACATTCTTTAAATTCAGAACGATCTCAGTTACGTCTTCCTTTACGCCTTCAATAGTTGAGAACTCGTGAAGAACACCGTCGATACCAACGGATGTTATAGCGTAGCCGGGAAGTGATGACAGAAGAATACGGCGGAGGCTGTTGCCGAGAGTTGTGCCGTAGCCTCTTTCAAGAGGTTCTACAACAAACTTGCCGTAAGTGCCGTCCTGATTTAAATCAACAGCATCAATGTTGGGCTTATCAATTAAGCCGTCAATTAATCCTATCATTCAAAACCCTCCTTAGTTTTTACAGTCAGGCTGTTAAAAGTTTCTTTTTTACCGAGGAGCTATTAACGAGAATAGAACTCAACGATAAGATGCTCTTCAACGGGAACTTCAATCTGTTCACGAGTGGGGAGAGCGATGATCTTAGCAGTATAATCTGCACCGGACTCAAGCCATGCAGGAACTACGCTTGTCTTTTCAAGGATAGCTTTGAACTTATCTGAATCAAGGCTTGCCTTTTTGATAGCTACAGTATCTCCTGCTTTGCAAAGGTATGAGGGGATATCAACTCTCTTACCGTTTACAAGGAAATGACCGTGTGTAACAAGCTGTCTTGCTTCTGCTCTGGATGTTGCCCAACCGAGAGAATACACAATATTATCAAGTCTGCTCTCACAAATACGAAGTAAGTTGTCACCGGTAACACCAGCCTGACGAACTGCCATTGTATAATACTTGTGGAACTGGCTCTCATTAAGACCGTAGTATCTTCTTGCAGTCTGCTTTGCACGAAGCTGGAGACCGTACTCTGTGAGCTTTTTACGACCCTGACCGTGCTGACCGGGAGCATAGCTGCGGCGGTCAATTGAGCACTTTGAGCTTGTGCATCTTTCACCCTTTAAAAAGAGCTTTTTGCCCTCTCTGCGGCATAACTTACATACCGCACCGGTATATCTTGCCATGTGTTAAAACACCTCCGTTAATTAGGTTATACACGTCTTCTTTTAGGCGGACGGCAGCCATTGTGAGGAATAGGAGTAACATCCTTAATCATACTTACTTCAAGACCTGCGGTCTGAAGAGCTCTGATTGCTGCTTCTCTACCCTGACCGGGGCCCTTAACGAAAACTTCAACAGTCTTCATGCCGTGGTCGATAGCTGCTTTTGCAGCTGTTTCTGCTGCTGTCTGAGCTGCGAAGGGTGTTGACTTTCTTGAACCTCTGAAGCCCATCTCGCCGGCACTTGCCCATGAAACTGCATTACCCTGTGTATCGGTAATAGTTACGATGGTGTTGTTAAAGGTAGACTGAATATGAGCTGCACCGCGTTCAATATTCTTACGCTCACGGCGTTTACGGGAAACGCCCTTCTTAGCGGTTGCTTTAGTAGCCATACTTTTCCCTCCTGATTATTTCTTCTTGTTAGCAATTGTCTTCTTAGGACCTTTGCGTGTACGGGCATTTGTCTTGGAACGCTGACCTCTTACAGGAAGTCCCTTTCTGTGACGAACACCACGATAGCATCCTATTTCAACAAGTCTCTTAATATCAAATGCTGTTTCTCTTCTGAGGTCACCCTCAACCTTGAGTTCATTCTGTTCGATGTACTCACGAATCTTTGAAACATCATCTTCGGTTAAATCCTTAACTCTTGTATCGGGATTTATACCTGTTGCCTTAATAATGTCGCCAGCGGTTTTGCGGCCTATACCATAGATATAAGTAAGACCGATTTCAATTCTCTTCTCTCTGGGAAGATCTACACCGGATATACGCGCCATTTGTCAGTTGCACCTCCATTACGGTATTATCAGGACTTAGCCCTGACGCTGCTTGTGCTTGGGATTTTCACAGATTACCATTACTTTTCCCTTGCGTTTGATGATTTTGCACTTCTCGCAAATTTTCTTTACAGAAGGTCTGACTTTCATTGTATTACCTCCTTAAAATTTTACCTATTTAGCTCGCCAAGTAATACGGCCTCTTGTGAGATCGTAAGGCGACATATCAACAGTTACCTTATCACCGGGAAGAATTCTGATGTAATTCATTCTCAGCTTACCCGAGATAGTAGCAACTATCTGACGGCCGTTTTCAAGCTCAACCTTGAATGTTGCATTGGGGAGAGCTTCGACCACAACACCTTCGACTTCGATCATATCCTGCTTGGACATACTATTTTGCCTCTCTTTCGGTTTGGCTCATAATTTCTTTAAGAGCCTTTTTTAAAGAACGATTTGTTGCTGTTTTTTCAGGTGAAAGAACATAATGTGTAACTGCAAGGTGCTTCGGATTCTTCCTTTTGGGATTTTCCAGCGGTCGTTCCTTGCCGTCACAGACATAAACGCCGTTTTCTGCGATTTCAACAACCGCCATCGGCTTATTTTTGTCCCTTCCTGCCGTTGATAAAACCACACTTCCGATTTTCAGTTCCATAAGATACCTCATTCGGGTTGGGTCAGAATCAGACACTCGCCGTCTTTGGTAATGGCTACGGTATGTTCGAAATGCGCAGCCAGCTTGCCGTCTTTTGTAACGACAGTCCATCCGTCAGACAGCTGTTCGACCTGCCAGGTTCCCTGGTTTATCATTGGTTCAACAGCTATAGTCATGCCCGGCAGTAATCTTGCTCCTCTGCCGGGAGTTCCGAAGTTCGGAACCGAAGGGTCTTCGTGGAGCTGCTTACCTATGCCGTGTCCCACAAAATCACGGACAACGCCATAGCCCCGCTCCTCGCAATACACCTGCACCGCATTGGCTATATCGCCGATTCTGTTGCCTGCGACAGCCTGTTTCAGCCCAACATAAAGAGCTTCACGGGTCGTGTCAATCAGCCGCTGTGCTTCGTCGGAAATTTTACCGACTGCAAATGTGGCAGCATTATCGCCGTTATAACCGTTCTTTTTCGCACCCAGATCAATGCTGACGATGTCGCCTTCTTTGAGGATGCGGTCTTTCGACGGGATGCCGTGTATCACTTCATTATTTATGGAAATGCATGCAGTTGCAGGAAAGCCGTAAAGTCCGAGGAAGTTGGGAACAGCTCCCTGACTCTCGATATATTTACGGGCTATTGCGTCAATCTCGAAGGTTGAAACTCCGGGACGGACAGCTTCTCCTGCCAGTTTGAGTGCCATAGCGGAAATACGTCCCGCTTCACGCATAAGTTCAATTTCGCGGCGTGTCTTGAGCACTACTGCCATGCTTAATCCTCCAATGCTTTGAAGGTGAGAGCAGTTGTATCAGCAACTTCCTCCTGACCTTCAACTATCTTCAGCTTACCTGTTCTGCTGTAGTAATCCTTCAGAGGTTCGGTTTCGCTGTGATAAATCTTGAGTCTTTCAAGTACGGTTTCGGGAGCATCATCCTTACGCTGAACAAGCTCGCCGCCGCAAAGGTTACATACACCTTCAACAGCAGGCTTCTTGTACTCAAGGTGATACGAAGCACCGCACGCTGAACATACTCTTCTGCCGGACATTCTGTTTGCAATAGCCTCGTCAGCGACTTCGATATCAATAACCTTGTCGATAACGATACCCATTGCATCGAGTGCCTCAGCCTGAGGAATTGTACGGGGGAATCCGTCAAGGATGAATCCGTTCTTGCAGTCATCGGCAGCAAGTCTGTCCTTGATAATGCCGATAACTACCTCATCGGGAACGAGCTTACCTGCTTCGATGTATTCCTTGGCTTTAAGCCCCATCGCAGTGCCGTTCTTAAGAGCTTCACGGATAATATTGCCCGTAGAAATTGTTGGGATTGAAAGCTTTTCGCTTACTTTTTCAGCCTGTGTTCCCTTGCCTGCGCCGGGAGCACCGAGAAAAATTATATTCATCTGTGCTCCTCCTTAATCAAGGAATCCCTTGTAGTGACGCATCATCATCTGGCTCTCAAGCTGACTTACGGTTTCAATGGCAACACCTACAAGAATGATGATAGATGTACCGCCGCGTGAAATCGATACGCCTGTTCCCTGATCTACAAGCTTGCAGATAAGTGCTGAAAGCTGTGAGAAAATGATGGGGAAGAGAGCAACTACGCTGAGAAGCAGAGCGCCGAGGAGAACGATTTTGCTGATAACCTTCGCAATATAATCTGAGGTGGGTCTGCCGGAACGGATACCGGGGATGGTACCGCTGTTCTTAGCAAGGTTGTTTGCCATCTCAATGGGATTATACTGAATTGAAGAGTAGAAATAAGCAAAGAAGATTATAAGAACAAAGTAAATTAATGCATATGCCCAATGGTCACTTGTGAAGATGCTGAAGAAGGTTTCCCAACCTGAGCCCTCCTTGGGAGTAACAAACATCTCAATTGTTGTGGGAAGTGAAAGAATTGAGCTTGCAAAGATAACGGGGAGAACACCTGACATATTAACCTTGATCGGAATATGAGAGCTCTGACCGCCGTACATTTTACGACCAACAACACGCTTTGTGTATTGTACGGGAATTCTGCGTTCTGCATTGTCCATCCATACGATGAAAACAACGAGAAGAAGAAGACATACAACAGCGATAGGTACGAGAGCATAGTAGATACCGCCAAACTGGAAGTTTGTGAAAAGCTCACCAGCGTATGAGGGAATTCTTGATACAATACCGGCAAAAAGAATGATTGAAATACCGTTACCGATACCCTTATCATTAATCTGTTCACCGAGCCACATTGTAACTGCTGTACCTGCTGTTAAAATGAGAATGATTGCAATTGCCTGGAATACTTCACCGACTGTCGATGTTGTTTCAGTAAGAGCATTCTGACTGCGAAGGAATACATAGTATGCAACAGCCTGAAGTAAGCCAAGACCAACAGATGTATATCTTGTGATTTTAGCAATCTTCTTGCGTCCTTCTTCGCCTTCCTTTGAAAGTCTTTCAAGGAAAGGTAATGCTACTGTTAAAAGCTGAATAATAATCGATGAGTTGATGTACGGAGTAATCGACATTGCGAAGATAGTTGCATAGTTAAATGCGTTACCCGAAATCATATTAATATAGTCGAAGAATGTACCTGAGCCTGTTGCGTCGCCAAGGATACCGTCAGCGCCTATATTAACAAAAGGTACTGTAATCGCAGAGCCGAATCTGAAGACCAGAATAATAAATGCCGTAAAAAGAATCTTTTTTCTGAGATCCGGAATTCTCCAGGCGTTTCTTATTGTCTGAATCATTTTATTACACGCTCCTTATCTTTTCGGTTTTTGAGCCGAATCAGATTATTTGGTGCAATTAAAGAATTTCAGCCTTACCGCCGGCAGCTTCGATCTTTGCCTTTGCGCCCGCAGAGAAAGCGTTAGCTTTAATTGTAAGCTTCTTTGTAACTTCACCGTTACCGAGAACCTTTACACCGTCAAGTTCGTCTTTAACAAGACCTACGCTCTTAAGAGCTGCTACATCAACTACTGCGCCGTCTGCAAACTTCTCGTCAATTGCTGAAACATTGACAATAGCGATCTCTTTAGCAAAGATATTGTTGAATCCTCTCTTGGGGATTCTTCTCTGAAGGGGCATCTGACCGCCTTCAAATCCCGGACGGGGACCTGAACCGGCACGTGCCTTCTGACCCTTGTGACCCTTACCGGCTGTCTTACCCTGACCGGATGCAGGACCACGGCCGATACGCTTGGAAGGTCTGTTTGAACCTGCCGAAGGTGCTAACTCATGTAATTTCATTAGTTTCGCCCATCCTTTCTTAAGCTTCGGTTACTTCGATAAGATGAGAAACCTTCTTGATCTTACCGAGAGTCTGAGGATTGTTCGGCTGAACAGCCTCATCGCCGATTTTACGAAGACCGAGTGCATTAACGGTAGCAATCTGATCTTTCTTGCTGCCTATAAGGCTTCTGACAAGCTTAACTTTAATGTCTGCCATACCGTTCCACTCCTTAATTATAAATTTCCTTAACTGATTTGCCCCTTGTTGCAGCAACAGTCTCAGCTGAACGAAGCTGTGAAAGACCGTTGATTGTAGCTCTTACTACGTTGCAGGGGTTGTTTGAACGAAGAGCCTTTGTACGGATATCCTTGATACCTACAGTCTCAATAACTGCACGAACAGGGCCGCCTGCGATAACGCCGGTACCGGGTGCAGCGGGCTTGAGGAGTACGACGCCTGCGCCGAACTTACCCATAACCTCGTGAGAGATTGTTGTGCCCTTGAGAGGTACAGTAATAAGGTTCTTCTTAGCATCCTCGATACCCTTACGGATAGCGTCTGATACTTCGCCGGACTTGCCGAGACCGAAGCCGATTGTACCCTTCTGATCTCCTACTACTACGAGAGCAGAGAACTTCATAATACGGCCGCCCTTAACTGTCTTGGATACACGGTTGATAGCTACAACTCTCTCCTGAAACTCTTCTCTTTCTTTTGTTTCGAACTTAGCCAAAAGTATTTCCTCCCTTTCGTTAGAAATCAAGTCCGCCTTCGCGGGCGCCTTCGGCCAAGCTTGCTACACGGCCGTGATAAATATATCCGCCACGGTCAAAAACGCATTCCTTGATGCCTTTTTCAGCCGCACGTTCTGCGATCTTCTTGCCAACTGCCTTAGCAGCGTCTGCATTGCCGCCGTATTCTGTGAAATCCTTTTCAACAGTTGAAGCGGAAACAAGAGTTACACCCTTATCGTCATCAATAAGCTGAGCATAAATGTGCTTAAGGGAGCGGAATACGTTAAGTCGAGGACACTGAGCTGTGCCGTAAACCTTGCCGCGAACTCTTTTATGACGCTGAATTCGTGCCTGTTTTGTATCAGGTCTGTTTACCATTTAATATTCACTCCTTTATTATTTGCCCTTACCGGCTTTACCTTCTTTGCGTCTTACGTGCTCATCAGCATACTTGATGCCCTTGCCCTTGTAGGGTTCGGGAGGACGTACGCCTCTGACTTCAGCTGCAAACTGGCCGACTTTCTGCTTGTCGGGGCCGGAGATAATGATCTGATTGGGGTTGGGAACTGAAATTGTGATGCCTTCGGGAGCAGCCATAACAACCTTGTGTGAGAAACCAACACTAAGGTCAAGGCTTGTACCCTGCATTGCTGCACGGTAACCGATACCTACAATTTCAAGTGTCTTTGAATAACCGTTGCTTACACCCTCTATCATATTAGCGATAAGAGTACGTGTAAGACCGTGAAGAGATCTGTTCTCTTTTTCATCGTTAGGACGGGAAACTGTGATTACATCGCCGTCCTTAGCGATTGCCATATTGCTGTTAAATGTTCCGGTAAGAGTACCCTTGGGGCCTTTAGCTGTAACAGTGCTGCCGTCGATAACGACATCAACACCTGCCGGAACTGTAATGGGCTTTCTGCCTATACGTGACATTCCGTTGTGCCTCCTTACCAGATGTATGCAAGAACTTCGCCGCCGACGTTGGCTTTGCGAGCGTCCTTGTCAGTCATAATACCCTTGTTTGTTGAGATGATTGCAATACCAAGACCTTTGATAACCTTGGGCATATTCTCAACGTCTGTGTAGATACGCAGGCCGGGCTTGGAAACTCTGCGTATACCCATAATAGCGGGTGCCTTATTGGGACCGTACTTGAGAGCGATCTCGATGATGCCCTGCTTGTTGTCCTCAATTACCTTGTAGCTTTTAACGTAACCTTCATCAACGAGGATCTGAGCAATAGCCTTCTTCACGTTTGATGCAGGAACTGTCACTGTGTCATGCTTTGCGGAGACAGCGTTTCTTATTCTCGTGAGCATATCAGCGACTGAATCGGTAATCTGCATTGCGTTGTCCTCCTTACCAGCTTGCTTTCTTTACTCCGGGGATCTGACCTGCGTGAGCCAGCTCTCTGAAGCATACTCGACATACACCGTACTTACGTAAATAAGCGTGGGGTCTGCCGCAAATCTTACATCTGTTATGCTGTCTTGTTGAATACTTGGCAGGAGCTGCTGCTCTTACCTTCTGTGATGTCTTTGCCATTTAAACCCCTCCTTATCTTGCAAACGGTGCGCCCATAAGTGTGAGTAACTCACGAGCTTCTTCGTCTGTTTTTGCTGTGGTGATGAAACAAATGTCCATACCACGAACCTTATCAATCTTATCGTACTCGATTTCGGGGAAGATAAGCTGCTCTTTGATACCCATTGAGTAGTTACCTCTGCCGTCGAATGAGTTGGGATTGATACCTCTGAAGTCACGAACTCTGGGAAGAGCAAGGTTGAAGAATCTGTCAACAAATTCATACATCTTGTCGCCACGGAGTGTAACCTTAACGCCGTTGGGCATACCTTCACGGAGCTTGAAGTTTGCAACTGACTTCTTAGCCTTACAAACTACGGGCTTCTGACCTGTGATGAGGCCGAGGTCGCGGATAACAGCATCAATAACCTTAGCATTGTCTTTTGCTTCGCCGCATCCTACGTTGATAACGATCTTATCAATCTTAGGAATCTGCATAACGCTCTTGTAGCCGAATTTCTTCATAAGTGCGGGAGCAACTTCTGCTTTGTACATATCTTTAAGTCTTGCCATTTTACTGCTCCTCCTTATTCAAACTTAGCGCCGCAATCGGCTTTCTTGCAAACACGGACTTTCTTGCCCTTTTCGTCGATCATATGACCAACTCTTGTGGGTCTGCCGCATTTGGGGCATACGAGCTGAACCTTATCAGCATAGAGAGCACTCTCTGCCTTGATGATTCCGCCTGCTTCACCCATCTTACGGGGCTTAACGTGCTTTGAAACAATGTTAACGCCCTCAACGATAACTTTACCTTCGGAAGGGCTGACCTGCAGAACCTTGCCCTGCTTGCCGCGATCCTTACCGTTGATAACTACGACCTTATCACCGGTCTTAACGTGAACTTTACTCATAATTTTACCTCCCGATTACAGAACCTCAGGAGCAAGGCTTAAGATCTTTGAATAATCGTGATCTCTGAGCTCTCTTGCAACTGGTCCAAAGATTCGTGTACCCTTGGGGTTTTTGTCTTCCTTAATGATAACGGCTGCATTCTCGTCGAAACGGATGTATGTGCCGTCATCACGGCGAACGCCTTTAGCTGAACGGACAACTACCGCCTTAACTACATCGCCTTTTTTAACAACGCCGCCGGGCGTAGCCTTTTTAACGGAAGCTACTATAACATCGCCGATATTGGCGTATCTTCTGCCGGTACCGCCGAGCACACGGATGCACATAAGTTCCTTAGCACCTGTGTTGTCAGCAACCTTGAGAAGTGTCTGCTGCTGTACCATGGGTAGTCCTCCTTATTTAGCTTTCTCGATGATTTCAACAACGCGCCATCTCTTATCCTTGGAAAGAGGACGGGTTTCCATCACTTTTACACGGTCACCGATACCGCACTCGTTGAGCTCGTCGTGAGCCTTGAGTTTGATTGTACGGTTAACGATTTTCTTATAGAGCGGGTGTCTGACACGGTCCTTAACAGAAACAACAACGGTTTTATCCATCTTGTCGCTTGTAACGATGCCGACACGGGTCTTTCTTAAATTTCTGTCCATTATCGATATCCTCCCTTTAATCAAGCGTCTGTGCCGTGGAGTTCAATATCACGCTGAACTGTAAGAATTCTTGCGATATCCTTTTTAACGGCACTGATGCGTGTGGGGTTTTCGAGCTGGTTGATGGCCTGCTGGAAGCGCAGCTTAAAAAGCTCGTCCTTGAGCTCAAGAAGCTTAGCATCCAACTCCTGGGCGGACATCTTTCTGATTTCACTGGCTTTCATTACTGCTCACCACCCTGTTCTTCCTTAGTTACAAACTTACACTTAATGGGAAGTTTGTTTGCAGCCAGACGCATTGCTTCACGAGCAACTTCTTCGTCTACACCGGCGATTTCAAACATAACTCTGCCGGGTTTTACAACTGCTACCCAATATTCCGGAGAACCTTTACCTGAACCCATTCGGGTTTCAGCAGGCTGCTTTGTAATCGGCTTATCGGGGAAAATTTTAATCCAAACCTTACCGCCACGCTTTGTATGTCTTGTCATAGCAATACGGGCTGCTTCAATCTGGTTTGATGTAATCCAAGCGGGCTCAAGTGCTACAAGGCCGAATTCACCGTAGCTAACCTTATTGCCTCTTGTTGCCTTACCGGTAAGGCGACCTCTTTGGGGTCTGCGGTATTTAACGCGCTTAGGCAGTAACATTATTAAGCCCTCTCTTTCCTGTTGTTGGATCTGTTAGATCTGTTGTTTGATCTGCGATTTTCGTGAAGAACCTCGCCTCTGTAAATCCATACCTTAACACCGATACGGCCGTAAGTTGTCTTTGCCTCAGCAAAGCCGTAGTCAATGTCAGCACGGATTGTCTGAAGGGGAATTGTACCCTCGTGATAAGTTTCGCTACGAGCGATTTCAGCACCGCCGAGTCTGCCGCTTACCTGAACCTTGATACCTCTTGAACCAAGCTTCATTGTTCTGCCGATTGCCTGCTTAACTGCACGGCGGAAGGAAACTCGTCTTTCAAGCTGAGCTGCAATGTTTTCTGCAACGAGCTGTGAATTAGCGTCGGGCTGCTTTACCTCAATGATGTTGATGAAAACATCCTTATCGCCGCCGAGAAGCTCTTTGCACTTTGCCTTGAGCTTTTCGATTTCAGCGCCGCCTCTGCCGATAACCATACCGGGCTTAGCGCAGTGAATGTTAACACGAACTCTCTTGGGATCTCTTTCGATTTCGATTTTGGGTACTCCTGCTGTTGCGAGAGATTCAAGGAGGTACTCACGAAGATTGTAGTCATCTACAAGGTTTGAACCGAAGTCCTTCTTGTCTGCGTACCAACGGGATTCCCAGTCTTTAATAACTCCGATTCTTAAACCGGTAGGATTGATTTTCTGTCCCATTTTATTGTCCTCCTCCCCGATTATTCTTCAGACTCTTTAAGAACAAGAGTGATGTGCGAAGTTTTCTTGTTGATTCTGTAAGCACGTCCCTTTGATCTGGGTCTGATTCTCTTAAGTGTGGGGCCCTGACTTACGGTGCATTCTGCAACGTAAAGTCTGGAAACATCCATATCATAATTGTTTTCAGCGTTTGCCATAGCTGATTTAAGAAGCTTTGCAAGGGGTTCACACGCAGCTTTGGGTGTGTACTTAAGGATTGCCATAGCTTCATCAGCGGGCTTGTTTCTTATAAGGTCGAGAACAATCTGAACCTTACGAGGTGCTATGCGCACAAAAGTCGCTTTTGCTCTTGCTTCCATTTTTTACACTCCTTTGCCTTATTTACCGTTGTTAGAGGTCTTTGAACCTGCGTGACCTTTGAAAGTTCTTGTAGGAGCAAATTCACCGAGCTTGTGACCGATCATATCCTCGGTAACATATACGGGAACGTGCTTTCTGCCGTCGTGAACAGCAAATGTGTGTCCGACAAAATCCGGGAAAATTGTAGAGCTTCTGCTCCATGTTTTAAGGACTATCTTTTCTCCGGCATCGTTCATTTTCTTGACTCTTGCGAGCAGTTTGGGCTGCACGTAAGGTCCTTTTTTAATACTTCTACCCATTATTCAATAGCTCCTTTCCCGATTATTTGTCATTGCAGCGTCTTACGATAAGCTTATCGGAACGCTTGAATTTCTTACGAGTCTTGTAACCAAGAGCGGGCTTGCCCCAAGGTGTTACAGGGCCGGGACGACCGATAGGTGACTTACCTTCACCACCACCGTGAGGGTGATCGCAGGGGTTCATTACAGAACCGCGAACTGTGGGACGGATACCCATATGACGTGTACGGCCTGCCTTACCGATCTTAACATTCTCGTGGTCTGCGTTGCCGACTGTACCAACAGTAGCCATACAGATAGCAGGAACGTTACGGAGCTCACCTGAAGGAAGTCTGAGAAGAGCGTAGCCGTTCTCTTTAGCCATAAGCTGAGCTGCATTACCTGCTGCTCTTGCAAGCTGACCGCCTCTGCCGGGATAAAGCTCAACGTT
Source organism: Clostridia bacterium (assembly GCA_017465825.1). Classification (GTDB taxonomy): domain Bacteria; phylum Bacillota; class Clostridia; order Oscillospirales; family Acutalibacteraceae; genus UBA1081. The sequence continues at coordinate 180,091 of JAFTVI010000035.1, read as the reverse complement.
GTGAACGAATGTACCGGTAGGGATATTGATAAGGGGAAGAGCATTACCTGTCTTGATATCTGCATCGGGGCCTGCAACGACTGTGTCGCCGACTTTGAGACCTTCGGGAGCAAGGATATAAGCCTTTACGCCATCCTCATACTGAATGAGTGCAATATTTGCTGAACGGTTAGGATCGTACTCGAGAGTCTTAACCTCTGCCTTAACACCGAACTTATCTCTCTTGAAGTCGATAATACGGTACTTCTGGCGATTGCCGCCACCATGGTGACGAACAGTGATTCTTCCGTAGCTGTTACGGCCTGAATGCTTCTTAAGAGGCTCAAGAAGGCTTCTTTCGGGGCCGCACTTTGAAAGTCCGGAATAATCTGTAACCGACATATTTCTTCTGCCGTTTGTTGTCGGTTTGTAGACTTTAATAGCCATTGTTTTCACTTGCCTTTCTTTATATATTCAGACAGCTTAGCGGTCGGCACCCATACATCACCGTCTGAAAGTCTGATTTAATGATTCCTTAGAACATTCCGTCGAAGAACTCGATGGGCTTGGAATCCTCTGTTGTTGTCACGATTGCTTTTTTCCAATCTGCCTTGTAGCCTGAGAAACGGCCGTATGTGCGCTTGTGACCTTTAACGTTCATTGTGTTGACTTTAGCAACCTTAACGTCGAAAAGCTGCTCAACAGCTCTTGCGATGTCGATCTTTGTAGCGCTCTTTGCTACCTCAAAGGTATACTTCTTTGCGGGAACCTCTGCCATGCTCTCTTCTGTGATTACAGGGCGGATGATAATATCCTGAGCGATTTTCATTATGCATATACCTCCTCGATCTTGGAGACGGCATCCTTAAGAACAACAATCTTGCTGCAGTTAAGCATATCGTAAACATTAAGAGTGTTTACTGTTGAAACCTTAACGCCTGCAATGTTTCTTGCGCTCTTGTAGATAACATCATTCTTTTCGTCAAGAACGATAAGTGTCTTTTTGCCTGCACCGATAGCGGAGAGTGTGTTTGCAACATCCTTTGTCTTGATTGCATCAAGAGCGAAAGTATCGAGAACGATAATTTCTTCAGCTGCAAGCTTTGCAGAAAGAGCAGACTTCATAGCAAGTCTTCTTACCTTCTTGTTGATTGTGTACTTATAGCTTCTGGGCTTGGGACCGAGAGCAATACCACCGTGATACCACTGGGGTGATCTTGTTGAACCCTGACGGGCTCTGCCTGTACCCTTCTGTCTCCAGGGCTTTCTTCCGCCGCCGCTTACTTCGGATCTTGTAAGTGTGGACTGTGTGCCCTGACGCTGATTTGCAAGATAATTTACAACAGCGATGTGCATAGCGGAGGTGTTGGGCTCAACAGCAAAGATTTCATCCTTAAGAGTAAGCTCTGAAACCTGCTCGCCGGCCTTATTAACAACTTTAATAGTAGCCATCTGTTATTTCCTCCTTACGCTTTCTTTGCATCTGCGATTACAACGTATCCGCCCTTAGGACCGGGAATAGCGCCCTTGATAGCGATAAGGTTGTTCTCTGCATCTACCTTGACAATGTCAAGATTCTGAATTGTAACTCTTTCAGCACCGAGGTGACCTGCAAGCTTCTTTCCCTTGTAAACTCTTGAGGGGTCAGAACATGCACCCAGTGAACCTGCGTGTCTTGCAACAGGGCCTGTACCGTGAGTTTCCTTAAGTCTTGAGAAATTCCATCTCTTGATTGCACCTGCTGTTCCCTTACCCTTACTTGTGCCGATGACGTCTACCTTGTCACCTGCTGCGAAGGTATCAGCCTTAACTACTGAACCAACCTCGTAAGCGGAAGTATCAGCGAATCTGAACTCCTTGAGAACCTTCTGGGGTGCTACGTCAGCTTTTGCAAAGTGACCCTTGAGGGGCTTTGTAACACGCTGCTGCTTCTGAACAGCGTAGCCGAGCTGAACTGCGGCGTAACCGTCAACCTCGACGGTCTTCTTCTGGACTACCGGGCAGGGACCAGCTTCAACTACTGTAACGGGAACTACTTTGCCGTTAGCGTCGAAGATCTGAGTCATACCGATTTTCTTACCGATAATACCTTTTTGCATTTGTTTTTCCTCCTGTCAGATTATTGGTTGACACAAGTCAACGTGACCTGCGGTATATATAAATGTATATATAACCGTAATTAAGAAATTAGAGCTTGATTTCGATGTCTACGCCTGCGGGAAGCTCAAGTGTTGTGAGAGCTTCAACAGTCTTGTTGGAAGGTCTGAGAACATCGATAAGTCTCTTGTGTGTACGCTGCTCAAACTGCTCACGGCTATCCTTGTACTTATGAACTGCACGAAGGATTGTAACAACTTCCTTTTCTGTGGGAAGAGGTACGGGACCGGAAACCTGAGCTCCTGTACGCTTTGCGGTTTCAACGATCTTCTCTGCTGCTTTGTCAACGAGATTGTGATCGTAACCTTTGAGTCTGATCCTGATTTTTTCCTTAACTGCCATTTTTTACGCCTCCTGATAGATTTGGCGGGCTATCGTGATTTTTTATCAACGCACCCGGGTGTTTTGTGTTTTCCGATTTTAAAAACCGGAAAATTTTGATTTCCGGGTCGCATTAAATCACAATCCGACTAAAGCGCTTTTGCGGTTAAGGCGCAAAAACACCCCTTGGTCGGTAGATCGCCCGGTTTGGAAATCGGACATACTCCGTGAGAGTTCCCTGCATCCAGGTGCAGCCACATCCCACATCATCGCATGATTTGTGCTGAAAATAGGCAGACTTATCCTGCTGTATTCTCGCACGCTCAAATATTATACAATAAAAAGTACCGGATTTCAACTGTTTTTTGAAAAAAATCCGGATTTTTGAATTTTTATTTAATTTGACATATTGAATGTATTTTAAGGCTTTTGTTTGTGCATATAGCACAATATTATTCCATTCCGCTTATACCGTGAATAATCATAGAACCTGCAAGCAACGCCAGTTCATCCATTGAAAGCGAACTCTCGCCCTTAAACCAGCGCAAATACATAGAAACCGTGCCCGAAGCGATAAATTCAGCTCTGAACTTAAACTTTTCAGCATCTTCACAATCAGCCTGCTCATACATTTTGATGATTTCATTACAAAGCTCATCCTTCACACTGAACACAAAAGCGGTAAAATCGTTATTGTTCATAATTTCACGAATAAGCTCAAGCTTTTCATTAAGAATCTCATTCACGGTCATAAAAAGTCCGTAAGAGGACTCAATAAGTCCGCCTTTGCCGAAGCCTGTAATTGTTTCTTTGAGTATAGCAACCATTTTTGTGCCCAGCTCATTGTAAATATCGGAAACGCTGTTGAAATGCAGATAGAACGTTTTACGGTCAATATCAGCTTTACGGGCAAGCTCGGTAATTGTAATTTTTGACATATCCTTTTCTTTGAGCAGGTCAAAAAATGCCGCATAAATGGCTTTCTTCGTTTTTATCTGCCTGCGGTCAAGTCCGTCACTGTAATATAAAGCGGTATCTATTATATTCATTGCCATTACCTCACAATCACAGCACAATTATATTCTTTTTTCGTGGAAAAGTCAACATACTGAGGAATATTTTTACAATAATTCATTTGAATAATTCATAATTCACAATTCATAATGCATAATTGTGGAAAAGGCTCCGCCTTTTAATCCATTAGAAAAACTCTCACGCTTCGCATTCGAGAAACTTGTATTACTACAAATTAGGTAAGGGGCTTTGCCCCTTACCTAATTATGAATTATGCATTATACATTATGAATTATTGTTTTTCCCTATACTATTATATGTAAGTCACTTCTGAGACCATTCAACCAAAATAATCGGGCATCCGAAGGGACACCCGAAAGTTTATTATTCAGTTGTTACTTCAGCGTAGCCTACCACTGCATTTTCAATCCACATTCCGTTGATGTCGGATTCATAATAAGTCACAGTGAGAGTATCGCCTGCTTCGTAGAAGATTGCTTCAGGAAGCTCATCTGCGGAAACTCTGATATATTTATCCGTACCGCTGACTGCGATATAGTAGCAGGTTGAGCCGTTTTCAATCTGTGATTTAATTTTTGTTACAGCACCTGTTACGCTGATTGCCTGTTCAGAGTCATCAGCCGAATCATCGGGAACAACAACTTCAATATCAACAGAAGTATCAACGTCAATCACAACATCCTTGTTATCCTTGAGCTGCTTTGTGTAATTCTCGATACAAAGCGCAAGGTCAGGCTTACCGTCTGCGTTATCCGTTGCAACGATATTGTAATTGCTTACGTTAACCATTGCATAGCCCTTAACAACGTTACTGCTGTCCTTCATAGCCATAAAGTAGGTAGCTTCACCGTCAAGGTTGATAAGAATGGGGAAGGTTGCAGACCAACCCTTATCGGAAAGAGCACCCTGTGCGGAGCTCTGTGCAGCACTTTCTGTAGCACCCGTTGTATTGTAGAACATAGCTTCCTTTGTGCGCTGATTGATAAGGATAAAACCGAGGATTGATTCGTCGGAAGTAACGCTGGTTACGCCCGTATAAATGTAAACGTCATCCTCCATAGCGATATAGCTTGAGCCGGAGGTTGTCTTTTTAACACCGGTCTGGCCGAAAATCGAGTTCCAGAAACCGCCGTTATAAGTGCCGTAGTAATTATACTGCTGAACAAGAAGTGATGCATCATAAACCTGGTCAATCCAGAGAAGATTTGATGTTGTTCCGTCGTCAGCCGTTGCTGTACCGCTGATTACATCCTCAATTGCGTAATACTTTGATTCTCCGGAAACGGCATCAACAATAACAATGCCCTTTACATCGTCACCGCCGATAAGACCGACTTTCTTTTCGATAACCTGACATATCCAGTAGGGTGTACCGCTATCGTCAACCTCAAAAGAAATGTTACCGAAGATTGCGGCAGGATATTCAAAACGGAGTATACGCAGAAGATTCTTCTGGAAATGCTCTGTGGGAGAGTATTTGATATAACCCTCAACACCATCATCATCAAGGATAACAAGCTCAGTTTCCTGAGTATTCATATTAACGATAACATATCCGGGGAAACCGTCAGCCGTATTGTTGAGCCACTTGAAGATATTGCCGTATGCAAGAGGATATACACGGCAGGGTGCGCCGTTGTAGTTTATCTGTGTTGAATACTCTGTTGCAATTTCAAACTGTGATTCAAGTCCGATGGTTGCAAGGTCACCGAGAACCTTATCAGCAAGCTTTTCCGAAGCTGATTTATCTATCATAGCAACGTTGGAGAAGTCAACAGTGCTGTCGATTTTGGTAACGCTTGAATCAAGGTCTGTTTCGTCACTGAATGAAATCAGCTGACTGAAAGCATCTGCACGGAAGAACACGCTTGACGTAAGATAACCGATACCGAGCACGACACCGAGAATTACAACAATGATAATCGGTGCTACGGAAACCTTTTTTACGTACGGAATGTATTCCGGCTGAAAAACTGCCTTTGAGAGCACAGCCATACAGCCTACAAAAACAGCGGCAATAATTGCCCAGAACATATAAAACTCAATTGCGCCGAAATTCATAGGGGGAAGCATAAAGTAGTAAACAATAGCTCCGATCACCGCAGTAAGAATAAGGCTGATTACAATTTTAAGTCCTGCTTTTTCGGGGGGAATCAGAACTTCCTTTGTAGATGCGCCGCCCTTGCCTTTTCCCTTATCGGAAAAATCAACTTTGATAGGATCACTCATTTTCTCAACTCCTAAGGATTTAGATAAAAAATATTATACAATATGTTGCAATCAATTACAAGTCTTTTTTTCAATTGGCGTATTTTTATAGATAAAAATGAAAAATTATGTTAATATTTGCACATTTATTTTTGAAATGCAGTTGACTTTACGGATTATTTTGTAGTATAGTAATAGAGTAAAAAACTATACCTTACATACAATCTTTAAGATAGGAGAGGTTTTATGAGTACTAATAACGACAACACGCAGGTTCTTGAGCCCATAGGCGAAGAAGCTGTTACCGACGAAGCAGTCGTTGAAGAAGCAACAGCGGAAGAAGTTCTTCCTCCTGTTACAAAAACAAAAAAAGAACTTAAAAAAGAGCGCAAGGAAATCAAAAAGCACAAGAAAGAAGTTAAGAAAGAAGCAAAGAAACATTCTGCAAAAGCTACAAAAGCACAGAAGTTCTTCCTTACTCTTCTTACATTGATCGTTATTGCTTGTATGGTAGTTTGCTGCTACAGCGCAATCACCGTTACAATGAATCTGTCAGATACAGCTGTTTCATCCGGTGATGATAGCGCAGCTGACGATTCTTCCGCACAGACAGACACAAGCAACAGCACACAGACAAACACAAACAACAATACACAGACAAGCACTCCCGATGATTCCGCAGCCACAGATTCAACTGATAACGGTTCTGAGGATGCAAACACAGGCGATGACGCAAACGCTGATACATCAGGTGATGCAGTTGCAACAGGTGCCCTTAATTCAAAGGAAGCTGTTGTTGAGTATTACAAGACTGCTCACGCAAAGGTTATTGCTGAAGCAAAGTCTGTTACAAGAACATATGACCGTCCTTCAAACTACAACGGTGTTGTTGAAGTAGGCGGCAACTCCACAATTGCAGGTATCGCAAAAACTCTTATGGATACCTTTATGACAGAAAACAAAGAAGCAATCGTTCACGAAGGCTCCGATGCAATCAAAACAAACTTCCCTCCCGCTAACGAAAACGGCACAACAGGTCTTACAGCAGATATGATTTCTGACTACACCTGTGAGGAAAAAGACGGCAACTACATAATCACTCTTACACTCAACAGCACAGAGGAAAATCCCGATGACGGCACAATGGCATCAAACCTTGTTGATACTGTTGAAGTAAGCCAGATTACAGATGCAGCAGGCGATTTCGTTGCACTTGAAGGCTTTGAAAACCTTTACATCGGCTCTACCGTTACAGCAACTATTGAGAAGGAAACCGGCAAGATGACAGCTCTTGACGTAAACAATCCCTCATATATGTGCTTCGGTAAGGCTACAGCACTCGGTTTCATTTCTGTTGAAAACTGCAAACTCGGTCTTCTTTACGAGCAGAAGTGGACAGTTCAGTGGTAATTTTCACATAAACGATCAAGGACGGCAATGCCGTCCTTTTTTACTATAAAATTTATCATAATTGTAGGGGGCGACGCGCCCTACGAAATTGTGCTAAATTATTTTTTACTTTCTGCACAAAAAACAAGACAGTCCGAAGACTGCCTTGATTCTGGAGCTGGTGGCGTGACTCGAACACGTGACCTGCGCATTACGAATGCGCTGCTCTACCAACTGAGCTACACCAGCACTTACTGCACTATTATAATAGATTCTTTTTAATTTTGCAAGACCTTATTTCAATTTATTTAAAACAATGCAAATTGCTATTGACAAATTAAATATAATAGTATATACTGTCAATATCAGTTCTTCACTCATTTAAAGTATTGAACGAGTGAAGCTTAAGAGGTGTTTTTTTATGGCAATCAAAATTATCCTGTTGGTTGTGTTCTTTGCCGTAATGATCGGTATCGGCGTTTACAGCCGTAAACACGCAACAAATGTTAACGGATTCGTTCTCGGCGGCAGAAACGTAGGCCCCTGGCTTACTGCTTTCGCATTCGGAACATCTTACTTCTCAGCAGTTATCTTTATCGGTTATGCAGGTCAGTTCGGCTGGAACTTCGGTCTTGCATCCACCTGGATAGGCTTGGGTAATGCATTCATCGGTTCACTTCTTGCCTGGGTAGTTCTCGGCAGAAGAACAAGAATTATGACTCAGCATATCGACTCAAAGACAATGCCCGATTTCTTCGGCAAGCGTTTCAACTCCCCTGCGCTGAAAATTGCGGCATCCGTTATCGTTTTCATTTTCCTTATTCCCTACACAGCGTCACTTTACAACGGTCTTTCAAGCCTTTTCAATATGGCATTTGACATTCCGTATTATGTGTGTATAATAGTAATGGCAGTTCTTACCTGCATTTATGTTCTTTTCGGCGGATATATGGCAACTGCAATCAACGACTTTGTACAGGGCATCATAATGCTTATAGGTATCGTTGCTGTTGTTCTTGCAGTTCTCTATTCAAACGGCGGTCTGCTCAACGCTATGACAGAGCTTTCTCACATTGAAGCGGAAACCTCTGCTATGGACGGCGCATTCACCTCCTTCCTCGGACCTGACCCGCTGGCATTGCTGTTTGTTGTCATCCTTACTTCTCTCGGCACCTGGGGACTTCCTCAGATGGTCGGCAAGTTCTACGCTATCAAGAGCGAGGATGCAATCAAAAAAGGCACTATCATATCAACAATATTTGCTATCATCGTTGCAGGCGGATGCTACTTCCTCGGCGGTTTCGGCAGACTTTACGGCGGTATCGAAGGTATCGTTTCGGAAACAGGCAGTGTATCATTTGATGCAATCGTTCCAGCTATGCTTGGCACACTCAACAATTACTCCTGGGGTGATATCATCATCGCAGTTGTTATAGTTCTTGTTCTTGCGGCATCAATGTCCACTCTTTCTTCTCTCGTTCTCACGTCAAGCTCAACTCTCACTCTTGATGTTATCGACAGCAAGGGCACTATGTCCGAGAAAAAGAAAATGCTCGTTATGCGTATATTCATCGCTTTCTTCGTAGCAGTTTCAGCTGTTATCGCAATAGTTAAGGATACATTCGGATTTACATTTATTGCACAGATGATGGGTGTTTCCTGGGGCGCACTTGCAGGTGCATTCCTCGCTCCCTTCCTCTACGGTCTTTACTGGAAAAAGACAACTAAAGCGGCAGTATGGGCAAGCTTTGCCTTCGGCATTGCAGTTACAATTGTTCAGCTTCTCTGCTCCTTCGGAGTTATCACCTTCAGCGGCGAAGTAATGTCCTACCTGTTCGCATCTTCAATCAGAAGCGGTGTTGTTTCAATGGTCGGCGGTCTTGTTATCGTTCCCATTGTAAGCCTTGTTACACCCAAAATGAAAAAAGCCGAAGTTGACGAGAAATTCGCCGGCTACGACAAACAGGTAACTGTAACCGTAAAAGAAACACTTGAAAAATAATCAAAAACACAAATTACCGAGTACGCCTTGCAACAAGGGCGTATTTCGGCATATATAAAGGAGATAAATAATATGCCTATTACGGAATATCTTGAACGCAACGCGCGGCTTTACCCCAACGATGTAAGCCTTGTTGAAATCAATCCTGCAAATCAGCCTGAGAGAAACATCACCTGGCGTGAATACAACCTTATTGAAGCAAGCGAGGCAGAAAAATACCGCCGTGAAATGACCTGGCGTGAATTTGATATAAATGCCAACCGATTTGCAAATCTTCTTTTCACAAGAGGTATCAAAAAAGGTGACAAGGTTGCAATTCTGCTTATGAACTGCATTGAATGGCTGCCTATCTACTTCGGCATTCTCAAAACAGGCGCATTGGCAGTACCTATGAATTACCGCTATTCAGCTGACGAAATCAAATACTGCGCAGACCTGTCCGATTCAAAAATGATGGTTTTCGGCCCTGAATTTATTGAACGCGTTACCGCAGTAAAGGATGAAATGGATATCAGCGACTACTTCTACGTAGGAAAGAGAGAGGAAACTCCCGATTATGCTGACAATTATCAAGATATGACGTACTTCTGTTCAAGCGTTGTTCCCCCTGTGGAAATCAACGACGACGATGATGCGGCTATCTACTTTTCATCAGGCACAACAGGCTTCCCCAAAGCGATTCTTCACCGTCACGCCGCTTTGGTTGCCTCCTGCAAGGCTGAACAGAATCACCATTCACAGACACGTGACGATGTATTCCTCTGCATCCCTCCCCTTTACCACACAGGCGCCAAAATGCATTGGTTCGGTTCACTTCTTTCTGCAAGCAAGGCAGTTATTCTCAGAGGCGTAAAGCCCGAATGGGTACTTCAGGCGGCAAGCGAAGAAAAAGCTACAATCATCTGGCTGCTTGTGCCCTGGGCGCAGGATATCCTTGACGCAATTGACAGAGGTGATATCAACCTCAATGATTACAGGCTTGCGCAGTGGAGATTGATGCATATCGGCGCACAGCCCGTTCCCCCCAGCCTTATAAAAAGATGGAAAACCGTATTCCCTCATCATCAGTACGACACAAACTACGGTCTGTCCGAGTCAATCGGCCCCGGCTGTGTACATCTCGGTGTTGAAAACATACATAAAGTCGGTGCAATCGGTAAGGCAGGCTACGGCTGGCAGACAAAAATCGTTGACGAAAACCGCAACGAGGTTGCCGACGGCGAAGTGGGCGAGCTTGCAGTCAAGGGCGACGGCGTAATGAAATGCTACTACAAAAATTCCGAAGCAAGTGCAGAAGTGCTTACAGATGACGGATGGCTTCTTACAGGCGATATGGCAAAAACCGACGAGGACGGATTTATCTACCTTGTTGACCGCAAAAAGGATGTTATTATCAGCGGCGGCGAAAATCTTTATCCCGTTCAGATTGAGGACTTCCTGAGAGCTCACAATAAGATCAAGGACGTTGCAGTTATCGGTCTGCCCGACAAGCGTCTGGGTGAAATCGCAACCGCTATTATCGAAATCAAAGAGGGTATGACCTGCACAGAGGACGAAATCAACGAATTCTGCGACGGCTTACCCAGATACAAAAGACCTAAGAAGATCATCTTCGCACCCGTGCCCAGAAACGCAACAGGCAAAATCGAAAAGCCAAGACTTCGCGACATTTATTGCGGAGAAAGACTTGTTGAGGCACAGACAACAAATTAATTTGCTTAAAGACCTGCGGAATGCGGGTCTTGTTTTTTCAATTCTGAAAGATAGACAATAATTTATCAGTTAGCAGTGAGGAGTGAGAAGTGAGGAGTGAAGGAACAGGCTCCGCCTTTTAAACCATTTAAATCCAAGCCGCTTTGCGGCTTCCTTAACTCCTAACTCATCACTCCTAACTCCTAACTACAATAATTTAGCGATACGCTAAATTATTGTTTGATTTTTTATTCTTGATTTACTTTTCATCATCTGCTATCATATACTAAAGAGGTGTTTCAAATGATAAAAGAATTTATGGGAAACGATTTCCTTTTAGACAATGAGCCTGCGCTCAGGGCTTTTGAGGCGGCTGACAAAATGCCTATTTTCGATTGGCACTGCCACCTTTCCCCCAAAGAGATTTACGAAAACAAGCAGCCGGCAGATATTGCATATCTCTGGCTCGGCGGCGACCACTATAAATGGCGTGCTATGCGCTCCTGCGGTATTGATGAAAAATACATCACAGGCGATGCAAGCGGATACGAAAAATTCAAGAAATTTGCATCAATTATGCCCTGCCTTATCGGCAACCCGATGTACCACTGGTCACATCTTGAGCTCCGCCGTTACTTCGGTATTTACGACATTCTCAACGAGGACACCGCAGACGATATATGGAACAGAGCGAACGCTGCAATCAATGCAGGCGGTTTCACTCCCAGAGAGCTTATAGAAAAATCAAACGTATCACATCTTTGCACAACTGACGACCCTGCCGACAGCCTTGAATATCACATTCTTCTGGCACAGGATGACAGCTTTAAGTGCAAGGTGCTCCCTGCATTCAGACCCGACAAGGCTCTTGCAGTAGAAGCTCCCGCCTGGAAACCCTGGCTCAATGATATGGAGAACAGAGCAGGCAGAAAGATTGAAAGCTTTGTTGCTCTTTGTGAAGTGCTTAAGGAAAGAATTGAATTTTTCGATTCTCTCGGTTGCTGTGCAAGTGACCACGCATTCACTTATGTTCCCTATGAAGAGGCAACGGCTGATGAGCTTGAAATCATATTTAATAAAGGCGTAAACGGCGAGGCAATATCACTCGTTGAGGCCGACAAGTTCAAAACTGCTCTTCTTCAGGTTCTTGCCGCTGAATACGCAAAGCGCGGCTGGGTAATGGAGCTTCATATGGGCGCTATGAGAAACAACAACACAGCGATGTTCAGAAAGCTCGGTCCCGACACAGGCTACGATTCAATCGACGACAAAGAGATTGCACAGAAGCTTTCAAGAATGCTTGATTCACTTGCTGTTGAGGGCAATCTTCCCAAAACGGTGCTCTTCACACTCAATCCGAAAGACAATTATGTTCTCGGCACAATGCTGGGCAACTTCCAGTCAAGCGAGGCAGAAAGCAAGATTCAGTTCGGCTCTGCCTGGTGGTTCAACGACAATATCGACGGTATGAGAGAGCAGATGAAAACTCTCGGTAACCTCGGCGCACTCGGTAAATTTGTAGGTATGGTCACAGACTCACGTTCTTTCCTCTCCTACCCCAGACACGAGTATTTCCGCCGTATTCTCTGCGGTCTTATGGGCGATATGGTTGCAAAAGGCCTTTACCCCAACGACGAAAAAGCTCTTGCAAAATTAGCAGAAGATATTTCATATAATAATGCGAAGAAGTTCTTTGGCATTTAAACAATAATTTAGCGTACCGCTAAATTATTGTAGTTAGGAGTCAGGAGTGATGAGTTAGGAGTTAAGGAAGCCGCAAAGCGGCTTGGATTCAGATGGTTCAAAAGGCGGAGCCTTTTCCTCCACTCCTCACTTCTCACTCCCCACTACTAACTGATAAATTATTGATTCCCCCGACAATCTTTAAATTTAATATTGACAAACCCCGTTTTGTATGATAAAATTGTTAAGCCGCATGTGGCAGGCAAGGGATAACTATGCCCTTACAAGCGTTTTAACCGCCCGTCGCAGCGAGTCTATCAAAGGAAGGTAAATCACAATGTACGCAATTATCGAAACAGGCGGCAAGCAGTACAAAGTCGAGGAAGGCTCAATTGTTTTCATCGAGAAGCTTGACGTTGAAGCTGACAGCGAAGTAGTTTTTGATAAGGTTATTGCTGTAGGTGCAGACGACGGCATCAAAGTCGGCGCTCCCTATGTTGCAGGTGCAACAGTTGTTGCTAAGGCTGTTAAGAACGGCAAGGGCAAGAAGATCACTGTTTCAACCTACAAGGCAAAGAAGAACGAAAAGCGTAAGATGGGTCACAGACAGCCCTACACAAAGATTGAAGTTGCTTCAATCAACGCTTAATGATTCGGGCAACCTTTTATATCCGCAACAATGAGCCCTGCGGCTTTGTTATTGACGGACATTCCGGTTACGCAGAATGCGGACAGGATATTATATGTGCGGCAGTTTCTTCTGCGGCATATATGGCAGTCAACACCGTAACCGAAATTCTCGGAATCGACATTGATGCAGACGTTAACGACGGATATATGAAAATTATGCTCAGCAGCACATCAAAGGCTGCAACGGATATGCTTAAAGGCTTACAGCTTCATTTAACGGAGCTTGCCAAAGACAATCCGGACTTTATCGAAATAACTACGGAGGTGTAATTATGCTTAAGATAAACATTCAGCTCTTCGCACATAAGAAAGGTGCGGGTTCAACCCGTAACGGCCGTGATTCTGAATCAAAAAGACTCGGCGTAAAGCGTGCAGACGGTCAGGCTGTTAATGCAGGAACAATTCTTGTTCGCCAGAGAGGCACTCATATCCACCCCGGCAACAATGTCGGCAAGGGTTCTGACGACACTCTTTTTGCTCTTGTTAACGGTACCGTTAAATTTGAGCGTATGGGCAAAGACCGCAAGAAGGTCAGCGTTTACGAAAACTGATTTATACAACTTGAAGCCTATGCCTTAACCCGGTGTAGGCTTTTATGTTTTCTCAAAGAAGGAGAATTTTTATGAGCAACATATGGCATTCAATCAATCCCGAGAGAATCACTCCCACAGACTTTATGGCTGTTGTGGAAATTCCCAAAGGAAGTAAAAACAAATACGAGCTGGACAAGGAAACGGGGCTTATTATGCTTGACCGTGTGCTTCACACATCGACCCACTATCCTGCAAACTACGGATTTATTCCCAGAACCTATGCAGATGACCTTGACCCCCTTGACGTTCTTGTTCTCTGCTCCGAACCCCTTGACCCCCTTACTCTTGTAAGATGCTATCCCATCGGCGTTATCAAAATGATTGACAACGGCAGATCGGACGAAAAAATTATCGCTGTCCCCTTCGGCGACCCCACATATAATGTTTACAGAAGCATCTTTGCTCTGCCCAGACATATTTATGATGAAATGACCCACTTTTTCAGAGTATATAAGGCACTTGAGCACAAGGATACTGCCGTTGATGAGGTAAAGGATGCAGAAGAGGCAATAACTATCATCAAATCAGCATTGGAAAATTACAATATCAAATTCGGAGAATCAGCCGAATAATACAAACCGAGGCGTATTAACAATGAAAAACAAAAAATTATTAAGAATCGTTATGGCAGCTATGTTTGCCGCACTTGTCACAGGACTTACTTTCTTCCCCAAAATCCCCATTCCGGGCGGCGGATATGTACATCTGGGTGATGCAATGATTTACCTTGCCGCAACGTTTTTACCGTTGCCCTATGCTATGGCGGCGGCGGCAATCGGCGGCGGTCTTGCAGACATTCTCTCAGGCTTTTCCGCATACGCGCCCTTTACAATCGTTGCAAAGGCAGTTCTCACAATAGCTTTTTCTTATAAAAACGACAAAATTCTTACAAAACGCAACAAGCTTGCACCCTTGTGCGGAATAGTAACAACTCCGCTTATCTACTTTTTTGCAGATGCGTTTCTCGCAAGCTCCTTTGCGGCAGCTGCACCCGGAATCATATGGAATCTGGCACAGGCGGCAGCAAGTCTTATAGTATTTTATATAATTGCGGCGGCGTTTGACAAAATGAAATTAAAGTCAAAGCTCCAGAGCAAAATTTAACAGAAAGATTATTTGATTTATGCAAAATATTATATATACCTACGGCAACAACGTCTACTTAAACATAACTAACGCCTGTCCCTGCGACTGTGATTTCTGTGTAAGGCACAACAAATCAGGTCTTGGCGATATGGGCAGTCTGTGGCTTGACCACGAGCCGTCAATTGACGAAATCAAAGCCGCTGTTGACGCTTTTGACTGGTCAGATGTTGAAAACGTTATTTTCTGCGGCTTCGGTGAGCCTACCTGCGCTCTTAATAAGCTCCTTGAAACTGCCGCATACATCAAACAAATAAAAAACGTGAAAATCCGTCTTAACACAAACGGACTTTCAGACCTTATTAACAGATGCAACGACAGCGCAGAGAAAATGGCAGGACTTATTGATTCCGTATCAATAAGCCTTAATGCACCCGATGCACAAAGCTATGAAGCAATAGTTCATCCAAAATTCGGTTTACAATCCTTTGATGCAATGATAAAATTCACAAAGGACTGTCAGAAGTATATCCCGTCTGTCAAAATGACGGTGGTTGATACCATTGGTGAAGATGCTGTTGAAAAATGCAGAAAATTATGTAAAGAAAACGGCATTGATTTGAAAGTGCGCACTTATATTAAATAAGTGCACAACAAAATATACAGGGAAAGAGGAATGAAAATGAGCAAGAAGTTAACAGCATTTGTATTATCTGTTATGTTGCTTCTGACCTGTCTGCCTTTATCGGTAATAGCGGAAGATTCAGTTGCACGCGGCAGCTGCGGTGATGATATAAGCTGGTCAATAGATAATCAGTACCACCTTACCCTTAGCGGTACAGGTGGTATGGATGTATGGGAAAATGCCCGTTCCGTTCCCTGGATATCATATAAGATCACTTCCGTAACCGTAGAAAACGGTATTACATCCATAGGTAATTATGCATTTTACTCACAGAATTCAATTACGGACATAACTATACCCGAAAGCGTTACACAAATCGGCAGTTACGCATTTTATGCCTGTGAAAATCTGAAAACAGTAAAGCTTCCGGACAGCATCATTTCAATCGGCGAATATGCTTTTTACAACTGCCAAAGCCTTGAAAGTGTAACAGTTACGCCTGTTTCAACAGAGCTTGATACCGACGGCACAATCGGCAGTAACGCGTTTTACGGCTGTTCAGCTTTAAACACGATAGATATTCCCCGAGGAATTTCAACAATCGGCGATAAGGCTTTTTATAAATGCTCTGCGCTTACGAAAATTTCTCTTGATGAAAACATAACGTTCGTGGGCAAGGAAGCATTCAATTCCTGCACGGCACTTAATGATATTACCCTTTCTGATAATATCACCACTATCAGGCAGGATGCCTTTACAAATACCGCATATTATAACGACACGGCAAACCGCACAGACGGCGTACTGTATATAAACAACTGCCTTATTTCAGCCTTCGGCAGTGTTTCAGGCACATATACAGTTCCCGACGGTACGGTTATGCTTGCAGACCGCGCGTTCAGCGGATGCACTTCACTTACAACCGTTTACATTCCCGATTCGGTAAAAAATATCGGCAGTTATGCTTTCAACGGATGCAAAAGCCTGTCAATGGCTTCTCTCAGCAACAGCATAACGGCAATCAACGACTACACCTTTGCAGACTGTACCGCACTTGCTGTTATAACCATTCCCGAAAGTGTTACACATATAGGAGTTTTTGCATTCAGTGGCTGTGATTCAATCACATCAATCACACTTCCCGAAACAATAGAAGTGATTTCTGATTCTCTTTTCTTTGAGTGTGAAAATCTTACATCCGTTACCATTCCCGACAGTGTTACAACAATCGAGCCCTACGCATTTTTCAGATGCGAAAATTTAAAAAATATAACCATCGGTAAAAATGTGACATCCATCGGTGAAAGAGCATTCGATTACTGCTACGGACTTAAGGATATATATTTTACGGGCAGTAACACAGAGTGGAATGCCATTGAAACAGGTCTGTACAACGACGCCCTTAAAAATGCAAACGTTCACTTTGCAAAGATAGATGAAGAAAACACCACGGAAGGCACATCGGCAGAAACAACAACCGGGAACTCCTCACAGGAAACAACAACTGCACCTGCAGAAAATGAAACAACAACCGAAACGCCTTCTGCTGAAACGACTACCGCTCCTTCCGTTGCGGAAACCACAACGTCAAAAAAAGACGAAACCACCGTTGCCGAGGAAACCACGCAGAATCCCGATAAAACATTGAAGCTGACCGCTGACAGCAAAATTATTGCCGACCACGATAATAAGCGTGTAACAATTCCCGAAGATGTCAGCAAAGCGGAGCTTATCAGTCAAATTGAAAATGAAAAGGTGCGTATTCTCAACTCAGTGGGCAGATTAGTCGCATCCGACGAGGACACACTGGGCACAGGCTTCACAATCCAGATTTACAGCGGAACACGCGTAATAACGGAATACAAAGTTATCGTTCTTTACGACCTTGATTCAAACGGAACAATAACAGCGGCTGATGCAAGACTTGCTCTTCGCGCTTCTGCCGGTCTGTTCAGATTGACAGAGGCATACTCTATCGCAGCTGATGCGGACGGCAACGGAAATCTCACTGCCGCCGATGCAAGAAAAATACTCAGAAAATCGGCACAGCTGGAGTGAAGTTATCTCTCCTCAATCTCCACACCGGTATAATAATGCTTTATGATTTCATCATAGGTCATACCCTGTTTTGCATACCAATCAGCGCCGTATTGGCTCAATCCGACACCATGACCGTAGCCTTTTACGGTAAAGGTATACTCTCCGTCCTCATATTCTACGGAAAAACAGGGACTGCGCAGAGAAAACAGCTCTCTCGCCTTTGTACCGTTGATGCTTTCACCGCACACAGTCATATCCGTAACAGTACCTGCATCAGAGGTACTGTTTATTTTTATATCCGTGCCGTCACCGCTTACCTTATCCTTACCCATAAGCTCCTTCAAATCACTGTCGGTAACGGTAACCGTTGACAAATATCTTGCCGAATCAGCATCACCCTTACTCTCAACACTCGAAAGGTAAGGAATATCAACAGTCCATACAGCCTTTGCCGATTCGGTTGTACTGAAGCTTATTGCGTGATATGCCGCCATTATGGGTTCGCCGTTATAGGTTATTACCTTGTCGATTACCGCATCAACGGCATTTGAAATTTTTTGGTAGTAGGTATCAAAAGCCTCTCCCCATTTTTCACGCATTTCATCCTTTGTCATATACCCCTGATGCACACTGCTGTTATCCGATATATCAGCGCCGTCAATATCTTCCTTGCTCCCGTTTTTTTTCTGATATTCGGCATAAGTCACAGCCGCAAGAGCCTGAGCCTTGAGCGCCTCATCATCATAGGATGCAGGCATTTCTGCCGCAACCGTGCCGATTATATACTCACGCATATCCATCTCCTGAGCAGAGTTCGACATCGTCATAAATACGCTTATTGTATCCTTGTCCGACTCCTCGCTGACAGACTCAACCGCCTGAGACAATGTTTCGGTTTCCGTTGCTTCCTCATTTTTTGCTTTGCTGTCCGCAAAAGATATGGCTGACAGAGGTGCAACTATCATTATAACCGCTGTAATCACGCATAAAATACCGTACATTTTCATTATAGACCATTCCTTTATTTAAAAGTTATTGACTTTACTTTCAAAAAATTATACAATAATATGTAAAGCTTTACGGAGGTGTTATACTTTGAGCAAAACAATTATTAATAACGAAGCTATTTCATTATTATGCACCGAACTCCACGATAATAACTATATCAACGCCGGAGATTATGTAAAATACGGCGTAAAAAGAGGTTTGAGAAACGCTGACGGCACAGGCGTAATGGCAGGTCTTACAAAAATATGCAGTGTTGAAGGCTACTATATAGACGACGGCGAAAAGAAACCCAAGGAAGGTCATTTGTATTACAGAGGTATTGACATTAACGACATTATCAATGCCTGTATAAACGAAAACAGATTCGGCTACGAAGAGGTTATATGGCTGTTGCTTTTCGGCTCACTTCCCACTGCAGGTCAGCTTGAGCGCTTCAACGAAGCACTTTCACAGATGCGTGAGCTTCCCGACAACTTTACGGAAGATATGATAATGAAAGCGCCCTCACCCAATATTATGAATAAGATATCAAGAGCCGTTCTTGCACTTTATTCTTACGACGACAATCCTGATGACACGTCAATAGAAAACGTACTTAATCAGTCACTCAGGCTTATTGCACAGATGCCCTCTATCATCGCATACGCATACCAGGTAAAAAGAAGGCATTATTATCATAAGAGTATGTATCTGCATCCGCCTATGGCGCATCACCACACAGCAGAGGTTATACTCAACTCTATCCGTTCCGACAAGCATTTTACCGACGAAGAGGCAAAACTGCTTGACACCTGTCTTATTCTCCACGCAGAGCACGGCGGCGGTAACAACTCCACCTTTGCAACAAGAGTGCTTTCATCATCGGGAACGGACACTTATGCCGCAATTGCCGCAGGCGTAGGTTCTTTAAAAGGTCCCAAACACGGCGGCGCAAACAGCAAGGTTGCCGAAATGGTGGATTATTTCAAGGCAAACTGCTCGGACATTACAGACGAAAAACAGGTACAGGACTATATTGTAAAGCTGCTTAAAAAAGAGGGCGGTGACCGCACGGGTCTTGTTTACGGCGTAGGTCACGCGGTTTATACTCTTTCAGACCCCAGAGCAGTAATTTTAAGAGAAAAAGCAACCGCTTTTGCACAGGGCACTGAATTCGAAGAAGAGCTCCGTCTTCTTAACCACATTGCCGACATCACTCCCGGTCTTTTTGCCGAGGTAACAGGCAAGGATAAGCCTATGTGCACAAACATTGACCTGTATTCGGGCTTTATTTACAAAATGCTCAGAATTCCCGATGATTTGTTTACACCGCTTTTTGCAACCGCAAGACTTGCAGGCTGGTGTGCACACAGAATTGAGGAGCTTTACACAGGCAACAGAATTATAAGACCTGCATACAAGAGCATTTCCGCACACACAAAATATGTGCCTATCAAGGACAGATAAATTGTCAACAAGGGAGAGTTAATATGAAAATCAAAAATTCAGTAAAAGGAATAAAACCCGATGTGGGTATAATTCTTATGTGTGTAGCTCTGCTTATAGCAAGTCCCGTAAGAATTTTCCAGATGCTCAAATACATTGACCCCACAACAGGTTTCTTTGAGGATTATTCCAATATTACAATCATCATTCTTTACGGCGTACTGGCAGTTGCCGCATTGCTTATTCTTGTGCTTACCTTCCTGAGTGCAAAAATTCCCTCATCTCTTGCACCCAAAGGCAAAAGAATCCCTCTTGCAATCGCATCTGCAGTTGCCGCCGCAGGATTTTTCTATGATGCAATAAGTGCATACATTCCTGCTGTGGAATCCTCTGCAACTATCGTGCAGAATGTGCAGGCAGTGTCAATAATGGGCAATCTGCAGGCAATTTTTGCATTTATTTCAAGCTGTTACTTTATTGTTTTTGCAATTTCCTACTTCTCAGGTCATTCATTCCACAAAAAGCTCAAGATTTTTTCACTTGCGCCTCTTGCCTGGGCAATCGTAGGCGTTTTCCAGAGAATCACGGTCATTATAAGCATAATGAGAGTGTCCGAGCTGTTCCTTGAAATCTGCGCCCTTGTGTTCCTTATGCTTTTCTTCCTGAGCTTTGCAAGAGTTGCATCCGAAATCAACTGCACAGGCTCAATGTGGAGCGTAATCGGTTGCGGATGTACGGCGGCTATGTTTATACTCACATACTCAATACCGAGAATTATGCTTTTCATCACAGGCAACAGCGATTCTCTTGTAGCAGGTTATCCCATAAATCTTGCACACATCGGCTGCGCAGTATTTATTCTGTTTTTCATCGTCACAGTTCTTCGCAAGGGCTATACCGTTGAGGATGTAACCGCGATGTATGAAGAAATCGAACAGGCACACTCTGCAGAAACAGCAGCTGACGCACCTGTGATTGAACCCGTGAGAGATGAAGACGGAAATGTTATAATTCACAGACCCGAAGCAAATACTACAGAAAACGAAGAATAACAGGGAGCGTTAAAAATGGAGCTGTTTTTGCAGAATATGCAGACTGCCGCACAGCAGGTTTTTATACTTTATATAATGGTTGCAACAGGCTTCATTTGTGACAGAATCGGCGTATTCACCGAAAAAACTGCAAGAGCCTGTAACGACCTGATGTTTTACATTGTTACACCCTGTGTTATCGTGGGTTCTTTTCTGAACACCGAATTCACACCCGAAACGGGCAAAAGCTTTGCAATCGCAGTAGCTTGCTCGTTTACTGCTCATTTTGTAGGCATTTTACTTGCAACCCCGTTCTTCAACAAAAAGGGAGACGAGAACAACCCGATCTACAAATTTGCCGCAATCTACGGAAATGTCGGCTATATGGCACTTCCTCTGGCAAACGCGGTGTTGGGCGCACAGGGAGTATTCTACTGCTCAAGCGGTGTTATAGCACTTAACTCTATCGGCTTTACACACGGCGTATGGCTTATGAACAAGGGTAAGGATGTAAAATTCGACCTTAAAAAGCTCATACTCAATCCGGGTGTCATCTCGGTTCTGATAGGTTTGCCACTTTTTCTGCTTTCAGTTGAATTGCCCGACCTTATCAATATGCCGATAAACTACATTTCAAACCTCAACACACCCCTTGCAATGCTGATTTTCGGCACGTACATTTCAAAAACAGAGCTTAAAACTATTTTTAAGCTCCCCCAGCAATATATTGTTCTTGCAATAAGGCTTTTTGCCGTTCCCCTTATTATGCTCGGCGTATGTAAGCTCCTTTCTCTGGATTCGGCACTTACCACCGCCTGTATGATTTCAGCGGCGGCACCGAGCGCAAACAATACAGTTATGTTCTCAGCAAAATACAACAAGGATACGGGAGTTGCATCAAAGATCGTTGCATTCAACAGCTTTGTATCAATCATAACCTTACCCGTGATGATTGCACTGTCCCAGCTTTAAATTATGAATTTCGCAAAACTACAGCTTAATGACGAAGTAAAAATGAGATTATCCTCTGCAATAGATTCGGGGACTCTTTCCCACGCAGTTCTGTTGACGGGAGGAACGGAAAAAGAGCGCAAGGAGTTAAGTCTTTTGCTCGCTCAGGCTTTGCTGTGCGAAAACGGCGAAAAACCCTGCCTGAAGTGCTCAAGCTGTAAAAAAATAAAATCCGGAATTCATCCCGACGTAACAATCGTTTCGGGTGAAGCCGGAAAACTCAGAAGTATTAAAATTGACACCATACGAAGCATCCGCAATCAGGCATACATCGTGCCCAACGAAGCACCGTTTCAGATTTTTATTATTCTTGAGGCGTCGGGAATGGGCGAAGAGGCACAGAATGCTCTTTTAAAAATCCTTGAAGAACCGCCCGCAACTGCAAGATTCATACTTGCATCCCGATCAAGGGATGATTTCAGGCAGACCATTCTTTCAAGAGTGACCCCCTTTGCCATAAGCGAGGACAGCGGTCAGGCGGCAGGCGAAAAGGAAAATCCCAAAGCATCAGCCGCCGCAAAAGAGATTCTGTCTGCCCTTGCAACCGGAAACGAATATAAAATCATCGTAAGCACGGGTGCATTGGAGAAGGACAAAAAAACATACAAGGCTACACTTGAAAAAATGCTTCTTATGCTCAGAAATGCAGTTGTAGCCAAGTTTACAGACATACAGACCGACGGTGACGGCATAGAAAATAAGCTGTCCGCCGTGTTTTCACCAAAAGAACTGCTCAATATGCAGACACAGCTCAAAGAGCTTTTAACGGACGCGGACAAAAACGCAAATGACAATCTTCTGCTGACAAGGCTTTCAATAAAGCTTATGTCGTGCATTTACAAACAGGAGGCTTGACTATTATGGTTGAGGTTATCGGAATAAGATTCAAAGAAACAGGAAAAATATATTATTTTGACCCTAACGGTCAACAGCTCAGAAAAGGCGACTTTGCAATCGTAGAAACCGCAAGAGGTATTGAGTGCGGTGAGGTTGCACTTGCAAACAAGGCTGTCAATGAGGAGGATATTGTATCCCCCCTTAAAAAGCTTATAAGAATCGCAACTGAAAGCGACCTTAAAACAGTTGAGCAAAACAAAGAAAAGGAAGCAGGCGCGGCTGTTATTTTTGAAGAAAAGGTTGCGGCTCGTAAGCTTAATATGAAGCTCGTAAGCGTTGAATACACCTTCGACGGCAGTAAAATCATATTTTACTACACAGCTCCGTCAAGGGTTGACTTCCGTGAGCTTGTAAAGGACCTTGCAAGCGTGTTCAGAGCAAGAATTGAGCTTCGCCAGATCGGCGTAAGGGATGAATCCAAAATGCTCGGCGGTCTGGGCATCTGCGGCAGACCCTTCTGCTGTAAGGAATTTTTAAACGATTTTATGCCCGTATCAATCAAAATGGCAAAGGAGCAGGGACTTTCGCTCAACACAGCTAAAATCAGCGGCTCCTGCGGCAGACTTATGTGCTGTCTTAAATACGAGCAGGATGCATACGAGCATCTGCTCAAAATTACACCCAAGGTCGGCGCAATCGTTGAAACACCTCAGGGCAAGGGCGTTGTATCGGATATGAACCTGCTTACAGGCAAGCTGTCCGTCAAGCTTGACCGCAATCCGGCAGCTGCTCCGCAGACATTCAACAGAAAAGAAGTAACCCTTATAAAAGATGCAAAAATTACCGTTGACAAGGCTGAACTTGACGCTCTTAAGGGAATTGAGGGCAACTGATAAAAAATTTTGCTGAATTTATAAATATTAGCAATGGCTAACCGTTAGAAAAATTAATTTTCCTATTGCATTTTTAAAAAAGTGTGCTACAATATAGCCACAACCTAAACAAAAGGAGGGTTAATAATGGCTTACAAAATCACAGATGCTTGCATCGCTTGTGGTGCTTGTGCAGGTGAATGCCCCGTAGAGGCTATCTCTGAAGGTGACGGCATTTATGTAATCGACGCTGATACTTGTATCGATTGCGGCGCTTGTGCAGATTCCTGCCCCGTAGAGGCTCCCGTTGCTGACTAATTTACCTATTATGAAAGGACCGCAAACGCGGTCCTTTTTTATTGCTTGGCAGATAAACATAATTTAGAGATGTTCTGTAGGGCGCGTCGCCCTCGTCGCGCCGAATTATCAAAATCTGCGATTTTGATAATTACAATTTTACAAAAACACCAACATAAATGTTTTTGGATTTGCGATAAATTATTTTATTGATGCAAATGGTACATTTTCACCAATCGGAGCGACGAGGGCGTCGCTCCCTACGATATATCATCAACATTCCGCTAAATTATATCAAAAAATCCCACCAAATCGGTGGGATTGAATTTATTAATTTGTTGCGTTTACTGTTTCAACAAGTGTGTAATAGAAATCCTCAAAGCTTGTGAGATAGTCAATCGTTCCGCAGAAGTCAAAGTGGTCAAAGCCAACCATAGGTGTCATATAATACCATACACCCGTTTCAATTGCTTCTCCGTTTGCAACTGCATCATCATAATTTTTTGCATTGTCCGCATCCGTTGAGGGATAGAGAGCACTTGCAAGAGGCACGATGCCGTCGTTGATTGCCCAGTTTTCATCCATATAAATGCCGTCGACCGTCTTACCCTCAAGAGTGCCTATATAAATCGATGTGGGGATAAACAGCATAAAGTTTGAAGCAATGGGTATTTGTGTGCCGAGAGCGGTTTCCTTTGATGAAACACAGGAATATGAATAATAATAAACGCTGTCAACAGTTTTGATTTTCCCGTTAAGCTCTGCCGCGCCGCGAAGAGTCATATCGTAACCGCAGTTGTCGTCAGCCCCAACGAAATTGCTGATAGTTGACATACTGAATTTTGCCTTACTTTCGCCCTGCTTGGGAGTAACGCCGAAATGACCGAGCTGAAGGTCCCACATCATAAAGTCACTGCCGAAAACAGCACCTACAAGGTTAAGACTTGCGCCGATAAGAGAAAGCAGACCGTTATCCACAATAAGATTTGCAATGGGAGAACCGTTATGAACACCTGAGAACGTTACAACAGCGTTGATTGCATCCGCGTGACCGCCTGTGAAGAGAGGAGATATGTCCTCACCTGTTGCGGCAATTTCATCAGCATCGCCGTAAGCAAGAAGAGATGCAAAAAGCCTTACTGTAGGGCCGCCGAAGCTGTGACCTACAAGATTTATGGCACTTTCCATATCCCAGGCCTCGCCCATAAGTATATTTTCGGAGTAATCGTAGCCGTAGCGGTCGTGATTATGAGCCTTTGAATGAGCCGCGCCGTAGTCAACAACGGTACCTGTAAGCTGTGCATAAAGTTCACAGGCTCTGTCCCACGCACTGCTCAGAGGACCTACAACAGCCGCATAAGCTTCCACGCCAAGCTCATTATACATCTTTATAACGTCACCCTCGGAATCAGCCCAGCCGCCCCAATAAGCTTCGCCATCATAGTCAGCCCAGCCGCCCATTCCGTGAACGAACACCCAGGGATATTCATTTGTCAGATCGTAAGTTTTGCCTTCGTATTCAACTGTATTTGTTGCATCTGCATCCTCAGCAAAAGCAACAACACCGAGCATTGAAAAAACAAGAGCAATGCTCAAAAAAATGCTTATAAATTTCTTCATATAAAATAACCTCCTGTACTGCGGTTATTTTACCATATATTTTCTGTATCCGTTTTATGTAATTATGAATAATGTGTTAATAAAGAATACAAAAATACGTTTTATTCTGCATAAACAATAATTTAATTCATAATGCATAATTCATAATTCATAATTAAATAAAAATTCAAGATTGTACGTAACAATTGGATTTTAAACATTACAATGGTTCAAAAGGCGGAACCTTTTCCTTCACTCCTCACTTCTCACTACTCACTACTAACTGATAAATTATTGCTTAAAATCGCTCCTTACAACCTTTTCGCAATTCTCCGGTGAATAAACAAATGAATCCATATGTGTACCCTCAAAGAAATATTTTGTTTCTTCCGCAGGATATGCCGCAGAAAAGCTATCCACGATTATCAGCTTGACCTTCATTTTTTCGGGGATGATATTTTTAATAAACACACTGCAATACTCCCCTGCTTTTACATCATCCACAAGCTCCGCAAGACCTGCAAGGTTTGGTGTAAGCTCAACGAAAATGCCGTAGCTTTCAACCGAACGGACTATTCCGGGCACGGTCTGACCGATGCTGAACAAATCAGCATTTTCCTGCCAGGTGCCGAGCAGTTCCTTTCTGGTCAATGTGATTCTTCCCAGCTCGTCAATATTGCGCACAACTGCTTTAATATCGCCGTTGACCGTTAATCTTGCAGAAGGATGCGGAATTCTCGAAACGGAAATGCCGTCAATGGGAAGAAGTGCGCTTATTCCGCAACCGATATCACAAAACGCGCCGAACGGTTCAAGATGCGTAACAGCAGCGTCAATAACATCTCCGTTTGACAGCCACGATATGTATTCATCAACACATTCCTGCTGTGCCGCACGCCTTGACAGCACAGCAAAGGGTATTCCGTTTATGCTGTTTTCAATTTCAAGCACCTTAAAACACACAGGCTTGTTGACTCTTGAAATTATGGCTATATCCCGTGCAGTACCGTCATTTATGCCGATTGCACACTCATTCCTCGGTATAATTCCGCGCATACACCCTAAATCAACGTGAAGATTATGTTCATTGTCGCACAACAGCGCTCTCGCCTCAAGAATAGTGCCCTTTGTAATCGCCTCATACAGAGAGGCTACCGAATACACAGCGTTCCCTGCCGTTTTATTATATATTATTCTGCCCTCAGGTCTGTAACTCTTCATACCGACCTTCCTTTCAATAAAAATTACCGTAATAAATTAATATTGCTTGCCGCAGATTTTTATACTAAAATTATTCCAAAAATCATTATTTTGTGTTATCATATAGACTGACGGAGGTTTAGCTATGGATATTAAGGTTGGCGATATACTCGAAATGAAAAAACAGCATCCTTGCGGCAACAAGCAATTCAAGGTGCTGAGAATCGGTATGGATTTTAAAATAAGATGCGTCGGTTGCAGTCACGAAGTAATGCTGCCGAGAACCAAATTAGAAAAAAACATTAAAAACATCATAAGGAACAGCGAAGAATGAACAAATGCGAAATCCTTGCACCTGCAGGAGGTAAAGAACAGCTGATTGCCGCCGTAAGATGCGGTGCTGATGCGGTTTATCTGGGCACGGAGCAATTCAATGCACGAAGCAGTGCAACAAACTTTGACAGGGCGGCTCTGAATGAAGCCGTCGGCTATTGCCACGCCAGAAACGTTAAGGTTTACGTAACAATGAACACACTTGTCACCGACAACGAGATAAACGATGTTATAAATGAGATAAAAACCATTGCCGAAAGCGGCGCTGATGCGGTTATAATTCAGGATTTAGCCGTCGCACGGCTGTGGAAAGAATACTGTCCCGAAATGAAGCTCCACGCCTCAACACAGATGACGATTCACAACGTCGAAGGTGCAAAACAGGCTGAAAAGCTCGGTTTTGAGCGAATCGTTCTCGCGAGGGAGCTGACCGCCGCCGAAATAAAGCAAATTAAAGATAATATTGACGCCGAAATTGAGATTTTCGTTCACGGCGCACTTTGTATGAGCATATCGGGAACCTGTCTGCTGTCCTCGATGATAGGCGCACGCAGCGGAAACAGAGGAAAATGTGCTCAGCCCTGCCGACTGAATTTCAAGTGTGCAGACAGAGAATATGCGCTCTCATTAAAAGATTTATCACTGCTTGAAAATGCAGATTTATTAAATGAAATCGGTGTTGATTCTCTTAAAATAGAAGGCAGAATGAAACGCCCCGAATATGTTGCGGCGGCTGTATCTGCGGCAAAAAATGCCGTTAACAAAATGCCTTATGACACACAGAAGCTACAGGCTGTTTTTTCACGGAGCGGCTTTACAAACGGCTATTTTACGGGCAAACGCACCCTTGATATGTTCGGCTACAGAAGAAAAGAGGATGTTGTTGCGGCAGCACCCATACTCAAAGATTTAGCCGTTTTGTATAAAGACGAAATACAGAAAATCCCCGTTTCATTCCACCTGAAAACCGACCTGAATATTACCGAATTAACCGCCACCGACGGCACAAACACAGTTTGCATAACAGGTGACGGTGCATCAGCCGCAATCAACAAACCTCTTGATGCGGAATATGCCGCAAAATCACTCTCAAAAACGGGCGGAACCTGTTTTTATACCGACAAGCTGACCTTTGACATAGCAGACGGAGTTGCTCTTTCAGCATCACAGATGAACGCTATGCGACGTGATGCACTTGACAGGCTGTATGCAACCCGTTCCGAAATAACACCTAAAAAATTCATCATACCCGAAAAGAAGTCCATTCCTGCCGCACTTCACGCATTTCAGCCGAAATTAAGGCTTAGATTTGAGGTGTTTGCTCAGGCATTCAACGATGAAAGAGCGGAAAAAATCATTCTTCCCGTTTCACAAATCATAAAGCACCCCGAGGCGGTTGAAATTTTCGGCAAAAAGCTTGTTGCTCAGCTCCCTGCTCTCATATTCGGCGAAAATGAAAATACTGTAGCATCAAATCTCGATAAACTCAAAGATTTGTGCGTGAATGATGTTATGGCAGACAACATAGGCGCTCTCTCCTCAGCCGCAAAAAAAGGCTTTACCGTACACGGCGGTCACGGACTGAACGTATTGAATTCAATCGCATTCGAAGAATATGTGTCGTTGGGTGCTGATGATATTACAATATCACCCGAACTCAACATCTCTGCAATCGAACGGATGACAGCATCAAAACAAAAGGGCGTTATCGGCTACGGATTTCTGCCGCTGATGCGATTCAGAGCCTGTCCCGCGCAGGGCAAAAACGGCTGTGCCGACTGCAAGGGCGTAACAAAAATCACCGACAGAATGAACACGGATTTTTATATTGTCTGTTCAAATAAAAAATATTCTTCTCTTCTTAATTCCGTGCCGCTTTACATCGGCGACAAGAATATAAAAAATATCGACTTTGCAACACTTTATTTTACCGTTGAAAAACCTGAGCTCTGCAAAAAAATCGTTGCCGCCTATGCCTCAAAATCAAGCATCAGCGGCAAAAAAACAGGCGGACTTTATTACAGGGAGTTATTATGACCCATTATTACTCACTTAATGATTATTGCAGAGAAGCATTCGGGCATAAGCTGTACAAGCTGTCCCTCGACGGCGGAATGACCTGCCCTAACCGTGACGGAACAATCGGCACGGGCGGATGCATTTTCTGCTCGGAGGACGGCTCCGGTGATTTTGCCGAGAAATCCTGCAATAACATCGCAGAGCAGATTGAAAAAGCAAAATTGCGTGTGGCACATAAGAACAAAGGCGGCGGATATATCGCCTATTTTCAAAGCTACACCAACACTTACGCGCCGATTGATTATCTTGAAAAAATTTTTACACAGGCAATTTCTCATCCCGATATTGAGGTACTTTCCGTTGCCACAAGACCCGATTGTCTGAGTGATGAAGTCATTGATCTACTCAGCCGGCTTAACAAAATCAAGCCTGTCTGGGTCGAATTGGGCTTTCAGACTTCAAATGAAGCCTCGGCTCAGTACATCCGCAGAGGTTACGGAAATGAAGTGTTTGCCGATGCCGTAAAACGGCTCAACAATGCGGATATCAAGGTTATTGCACACATAATTTTAGGTCTTCCCCACGAAACCGCAGAAGATATGGAAAAATCCGTGCGCTATGCCTGTGAATGCGGAATATGGGGCATCAAGCTTCAGCTTCTTCACATTCTTAAAAACACAGATTTAGCAACGGACTTTGAAAAGGGTAAATTTTCTGCTCTTTCACAGGAGGAATACATTTCTCTCGTTTGCAGAATGCTCACCGTTATCCCCGAAGACGTTGTGATTCACCGCCTTACAGGTGACGGCGACAAGAAAAAACTGATTGCCCCGTTCTGGAGTGCAGACAAAAAAGCAGTTCTCAATTCCCTTTCATCTATGCTTAAAGAGAAAAATATTCGTCAGGGTCAACACATATGAGTGCCTAATTTTTATAAAATTACATAAAAATAACAGTAAATATTTCAAATAATGAAATAACCTCTTGACTTTATATATATAAAGTTATAAAATATAGAGGATAATGCGGTATTATTTCATTTTGCATTATTTTTCTGATTTTTAATTTTGACCGAACGGTCAGTTACTTTCAGATAACCTACAAAATTCACGGAGGTGTAAAGATGAACTTAGGTTTAGCAATCGGGCTTATTGCAATAGCTGCAGTCGTTTTCGGCATTGCAGGCTTTGTTCTCGGCGGCATCCACAGAAAAAGAGTTGCCGAAGCCGCAATAGGCTCTGCTACGGAAGAAGCTAACAGAATTGTCAGCCAGGCAATTTCAGAAGCAGAATCCAAAAAGAAAGAAGCTATTCTTGAAGCTAAGGACGAGATACATAAGCAGCGTACTGATCTCGAAAAAGAAATCAGAGAGCGCAGAAACGAAGTCCAGAAGCAGGAACGCAGACTTGTTCAGAAAGAAGAAAATCTTGATAAAAAAGCTGACACACTCGAACAGAAGGACGAAGTTCTCAGCAAAAAAATCAAAGACGCAGAAGCAAAGCTTGCTGAAGTCGAAGCTCTTAAAAAGAGTCAGTTTGATATGCTTGAAAAAATATCGGGCTATACAAAAGACCAGGCAAAAGAGTATCTTATCAAGTCACTTGAGGGCGAGTTAACCCACGAAAAAGCACTCAAGATTATGGAAATTGAACAGCAGACAAAGGATGAAGCAGAAAATCTCGCACGTGAGATTGTAACATCTGCAATCCAGAGATGCGCCGCTGACCACACAGCAGAGGCAACAGTTTCCACAGTCGCCCTTCCCAACGATGAAATGAAAGGCAGAATCATCGGCAGAGAAGGCAGAAACATCAGAACACTTGAAACAATTACAGGTGTTGACCTTATTATTGACGACACACCCGAGGCAATTACGGTATCGAGCTTTGACCCCATAAGACGAGAGGTTGCAAGGCTCACAATCGAAAAGCTTATTGCAGACGGCAGAATTCACCCTGCACGCATCGAAGAGATGTATGAAAAGTCAAAAAGAGAAGTTGACCAGAATGTCAAGCAGACAGGTGAAAGAGCAGTTATCGAAGCCGGCGTAAACGGTCTTCACGGCGAACTTGTCAAGCTTCTCGGCAGACTTAAATACCGTACAAGCTACGGTCAGAACGTTCTCAATCACTCACTTGAGGTTTCCTATATTGCAGGTCTTATGGCGGCAGAAATAGGCGCAGATGTCAAAACTGCAAAGAGAGCAGGTCTTCTTCACGATATCGGGAAAGCACTTGACCATCAGCAGGAAGGCACACATATTCAGCTTGGTGTTGAATACGCTAAGAAGTACAGGGAAAACGATGCCGTAGTTCACGCAATCCACGCTCATCACGGAGATGTTGAGGCAAAAACAATTGTAGCTTGCCTTGTACAGGCGGCAGACGCAATCTCTGCTTCACGCCCCGGCGCAAGACGTGAAAACGTGCAGAACTACATCAAGCGTCTTGAAAAGCTTGAAGAAATCGCAACATCATTTGAGGGTGTTGAAAAATCCTTTGCAATTCAGGCAGGCCGTGAGGTTCGTATTATGGTTAAGCCCGAAGTTATTTCAGACGACCAGATGATTCTTGTTGCAAGAGATATCGTTAAAAAGATTGAAAACGAACTCGAATATCCCGGACAGATCAAAATCAACATCATCCGCGAAAGCAGAGTTTTCGACATTGCAAAGTAAACAGACAAAGACCGGAGAGTGTTCTCCGGTTTTTTTGATTTAACTATTGATTTGCAGTTACAGTTGTTGTATAATATAACCAAATCAAATAATGGAGGCACAAAACAATGAAAAAATTTATTTCTGTATTGCTTGCTGTAATCCTTGCATTTTCAGTTTTAGCCGTTTCTGTTGCGGCAGGAAGTGAATACCAGACTTACTATGTTGAAAACATCACAACCGATGAAAACATCACAATCGTCCCTGCAAACGGCTATGATTGGTATGTAATGCCCGGCGAAGAGTTCAAATTCTACATTGAAGTTGCTGAAGATTATTCAGATACATTCGTTCTCGTTGAGGTTGATATGGTAGTTGTTGAACCCGATGTTCACGGTATTTACACAATCCCCGATATGCAGAAGGATGTAACAGTCAAGGCTTATCTTTCAATGGAAACCGAGCAGTCAAACCTCTTTGCTTCACTTATCGTTTTCCTGAGAAGTATTCTCGATTGGTTTATGAACCTGTTCAACGGACTTATGTAAAAATTAAATAAAGATTTGCCCGTGTAAAACGGGC
Source organism: Clostridia bacterium (assembly GCA_017465825.1). Classification (GTDB taxonomy): domain Bacteria; phylum Bacillota; class Clostridia; order Oscillospirales; family Acutalibacteraceae; genus UBA1081. The sequence continues at coordinate 147,724 of JAFTVI010000035.1, read as the reverse complement.
AATTTTTATGCCGTAACACGGAAATTTATCTACGGATTAATTTGATATCGTAGGAGCACCCATCGGGCGTCTGTAAAGTAACAGCACAAAAGCAAACAAAGAGCAGCAAGCCTTCCTCTTTGAGGAAGGTGGACGCCGGAGGCGACGGATGGAGTAAAGTTGCTGCAAATTTTAACTCCCTCAGTCTTTTGCTACGCAAAATCCAGCTCCCTCATTGAGGGAGCCTTGTATTCTCTGTTTTGTCTGTGCAGATGTTATATTTCATACAGACGCCCGATAGGCGTCCCTACGATACCAATTCAATTTCCTTCTAAATTCATATTGTTTATACTTTCAGAAAAAACACAGGCAAGAAAAATCCTGCCTGTGCTTTTATATTAAAATGTCTTGCAAAGATCAATTAACCGAGCAAATCGCCGATGCTTACATTCAGACCGAAACCGTTGAGCATCTTAACCACAAGGTTAACGATTCTGAGAAGGAGCTCAAGCATAGGTGACATATCAATTGCGCTAAGGTCGATTTCAGAAAGTGAATCAAGGCTGAAATCTTCAAGAAGCTCAGCAAGCATTGAAATTGTGTATGTCACGGTATTTGTAATCTTGATTTCAACATCGGGACTTACGTTTTCAATAGCGTAAACGTCCACCCATTCTTCTTCTGTTTCGTAATGATATACGGGGTCAATGTAAACCTTTTCTGTGCCGCTGAGTTCACCTACAAGTGCGCCCAGCTCGTCTACCATATAATAAACTTCATATGTATCATAATGAAGGTCATACTCTGAATCAAAAGCAAGTCTTACTTCAAAGTAAAGTGTTTCATTAACATAAACAACTCTTGTGTTGCCCCACTCGGAGGTTGCATACATCTCCTGAGGAGTTGCACCTTTTGCATTGTAAATTACTCTGTTTGCAGTATAGTAATCAGATGTGGGGAACTCATAAAGGAAGCAATCATTATAGAGATGATACTCAGAAACGTTGATTGTAATATTCTTATCGGGCTTGACGCCGTATGTACCAACGCTGCTCTTATCAAGATAATACTGGTCGTAAGGCTGGCCGGGTTCTGCAGTCTGTGTTGAATAGGGATCAAGATCAGTAAGCTCATCAGCTGCAGTACCTGTTGCGTACGCAATAACCTTTACGGACTGGGGCTCAATATAATCAGCAACGGAAACGGTAAACTCAAGAGTATCGCCCTCTTTTACCTTTATGCTTGAAGGAGCACCCTTGATGTCTGTTGTTGTACCGGCGGCAACGCTGTGAGAAACGCCGTCAATGATGATTTCACTGTCATATTTATTGGTGATTGTAAACCAATAGTCAGTGCCGTACTCATAGCCCATATAGTCTGCAATGTAATCATCTCTGAAAGGTGAGATATCATAGGGAAGATCTGCAAATGTAACATCGTAATATGTTTCATCGTCAGCGGCAACCGCAGCGACGGAAACGATACCGAATGACATTATAACACTAAGCAGAACAGCGATAATTTTTTTCATCTTATTCATTGTTTTTCCTCCTTGAGAAAAATATAGTATTATACAGATAATATTATATAACAGTTAAAAATGATTGTCAATAGCAGTAAAAAATTTTATTGACTTTCATCATCTTTTTTACCCGTATCAAGCACCTTTGCGGCTCGTGAAACAGCGAGATCGTGCATCATCTGCTCTCTCGTCTTGCCGTGAACCTTAAAGAACTGCAGCAATATTGCTTCAATTGTTCTGCCCACGCCGATAAGCAATGCAAAGAGCGTCCATATATTTCTGAGCATAACGGGGTCGGTCTGACGCACAAGCTTGCCGCCCATATATTTGGATTTTACACCGAGAACAGTAATAAGACCGCCGCTGAGAAGTGTGGAAACCTGATTTACTATGAGATTTACATATCCCATAGCCGCGCTCATAATACCTTCGTTTCTGATGCCTGTTTTCCACTCCACATAGTCATACATATCGCCTGTAAGAGCAGTTGTACAGTATCTCTGCACGCTGTTGAAGGAGCCTGCAACGGTAAGACCTATCGTCATATAAATAAGATTAAGCACAAGATGATCGTCACCGAAAGGATTGTAGCCGATAAACCACATAACGATATACGTAACGCCACAGATTGCATAACTCATAGATGCAAGATTTTTAAGCCCCATTTTCTTTGTGAGCTTTGGTGCAAGCGGAAGAACAAAATAGCTCGGAAGTCCCGTAAAAAGGCTTGTTATTGTGCTGTACGAAACCTTGCCGAAGCAATTAAGCCAGAAGTCGTTCTGCACTCGGGAGCTGATACCTCTGCCGATTTCAAAAAAGCCTTTGAGCAGAAGAATCCACATCGGCTGGCATTTTGCAACCATTTTGACGGATTGCCACACGCTTACCTGATTCATTTCCTGCCTTGATGCAAGGGGCACTCTTTCGCGAAGCGTAAAGAAGCCGAAAGTTCTGAAAATCACAACAAGAGCTATAAAAAACAGCGCACCGCCCACATAAATCGAGCGTCTTGAAACAGATTCGGGCAGAAAGTCGATAAAAAACGGGAACAGCGACGGTATCCACACACCGAAAAGGTCAACGTAAGTATCTGCCGCAATAAGACGGTTTCGCTCGTTTACATTTGGAGTAAGGTTGTAAAGCAGCGCAGAATAAGCAGGGTTATAAAACGAGTTGGCAATTGAACCTATGTAATAAAGAACGGCAAATATGCCAAGATACACGATCTGCGACATTCCTGCAGGCAGAATCCAGGGGGTCATATTGGCAAACAACCACAAAGGCAGTGTCAGCAGAAGATAAGGACGCACTCTGCCCCATCTTGTTCTTGTTCTGTCAAGAATAGGGCCCGATATTGCATTGTCAAATGTATCGGCAAAGGTGCATATAACGCTTGCCGTACTGAGCGTAGCCGCCTCAGCACCCACGATGGTTCTGTAATAAAAGTCCGAGTTACTTCCGCTGAAGGTTTCCCAGTTTTTATCACCCACACCCGAAAGTATATATGATGCCATTTCCTTTGGCGAAAGATAAAACTTATTCTGTTGTTCTTTTTGCTTGTCAACAGCAGTCTGCATTTCTGCCACTTCATTTCCTCCTTGCATACATCCGGAATTATAATCATAATTATTGTAATTCATTTTACACAATTTTGCAATAGAATTTCATAAATAATTGTGTATTGAGTTTTCAGAGGTGCCCTATTGATTATTCCTATTGAATTTTGCATTTAAATGTAATATAATATATAATCGGAGGTTGATTTCATGACAAGTGATGAATACAGAAAGCTTTCCATACTTCTCTCAAGCATCAAAAACGGTGCAAGAGATGCATTTGCGGATATTTTTGAAATGTACGAAAAAAAGGTATATTTTCTTTGCTGTAAGCTCCTCAAAAGTAAGGCTGAGGCAAAGAGAATGACCGTAGATATATTTGACCTTGCATACATACAGACTGCAAAGCTGCCAAACGCCGCCACCTTTGAAAAATGGCTGTACACAACGGTTTTCAGTCAGTGCAGGCGTTTTATAATAAGCAACCGTCCCGAGGTCTTCGGAGATTATCTGGACTCCAACTCAGCCGAGGGAGAAAGAATAGACCTTCTTCTCACTCAGGATTACGACGATATGCTCAACTATCAGGGCGGCATCGACATAACCGTAGATATTATGCAGACTGCCGACTCTATTCTTTCCGAAATGCCTCAGAAGCTCCGTAATGTTACGATTCTTCATTACTTCTGCGGCTTTGAAGAAAACGAAATCGCGCAGATAGAGCAGATTTCATTGGCGGCATACAAAAACAGGCTTTACAAAGCGAGGGTGCGCCTTAAAACGGAAGAACACAAATATTCCGGCATCGGCTATGATGTTGACGGAATGGTAACATTCTTTGCGGAAGTTCTGTCAACTATGGCAGAGAGCATTGTTATTCCGCGGGATATCGCATCAAGCGTCACCGCAAGAACAGGCATCAACTGTATGAAAAAACTGCACACTGCGGATGACTTATCAGACCAGAATACAGCACCTATCCCGCAGACCGCAACACAGAGAAAAACAGGCAATTATCAGGCTTCACCGTACGCTACCGTAACTCAGCAGAAAAAAAACTTCGGGCAGGATATGTCACCCGCCGTCAAGGTGCTTATGGCAATTATTGCAATTCTCATTATTATAGGCGGAACGGTTGCTGTTGTGCTTGCAATACAAAACCGTAATGCGGCGGACAACACGGGCACGGTAGGCAATTACGACAACACATCAGAAACGACCACGCTCGAAATAACCACAAAAGAGCAGACCACCGAAGCGGAAACTACTACGGAGGCAGAAACGACCACCGAAGCAGAAACTACAACCGAGGCGGAAACCACTACCGAAACTGAAACTACCACCGAAGCGGAAACCACTACGACAGCTGAAACTACCACCGAAGCAACTGCCGGCGGTGCGGATGAAAATGCCGTTTATATTGAACCATTGGAGTGATAAAATGTCCCTATTGAAGCTTAAAAGCGGTACAGACATAAGAGGCACAGCCGTAGGCGACGGCACGGAGCTTACCGACGAAGCGATAAAAAAGATAACAGCCGCATTCATTCTGCTTATGCAGGAAAAGACGGGGCTTGCACCCGATGAAATGTGCATAGCGATAGGTCACGATTCAAGAATATCGGCTGAAAGAATCAAAAACGCAGTAATTGATGTTCTTTGTTCAAGCAATATAAAAGTTCTCGACTGCTCACTTTCCTCAACTCCTGCTATGTTTATGACAACCGTTACGCTTGGATGTACGGCATCCGTACAGATAACCGCAAGTCACCATCCATACGACAAAAACGGACTTAAATTCTTCACGAAGGATGGCGGATTTGAGGGCAGCGACATAACAAAAATTCTCACTCTTGCCGAAAATGCTGATATTTCAGCCGTTACAGGTAATCACAAGGCCATTCCTACCGATTTTATGAGTGAATACTCCGCAATTTTAAGAAAAATGATCTGCGAAGGTGTCAATGCGGAAAATTACGAAAAACCTCTCGAAGGATTTCATATTGTAACAGATGCAGGTAACGGCGCAGGCGGATTTTACGCTGAAAAAGTGCTCAAAGAGCTTGGCGCAGATATTTCGGGTTCACTTTTCCTGGAGCCTGACGGAATGTTCCCCAATCATACACCCAATCCGGAAAACAAGGTTGCAATGAAATTCATTTCGGATGCCGTTATATCGGCAAATGCCGATCTGGGTGTTATTTTTGACACCGACGTAGACAGAGCCGCCTGTGTTGACGCATCAGGCGAAGAAATAAACAGAAACAGGCTTGTTGCGCTCGCATCTGTTATTGCCCTTGAAAACAATCCCGGCGCAACAATCGTTACCGATTCCGTAACAAGTGACGGACTTCACGAATTTATAGAAAAGCATCTCGGCGGCAAGCATCACCGATTCAGAAGAGGCTATAAAAACGTTATCAACGAGGCAATCAGGCTCGAAAATGAAGACGTCAGCGCTCCCCTTGCAATCGAAACCTCGGGACACGCCGCTCTTAAAGAGAATTATTTTCTTGATGACGGCGCATATCTCATCACGAAAATAATCATTCTGCTTGCAAATCTCAGAAAAGAAGGCAAATCACTTAAAGATCTGATTGCACAGCTTAAAGAACCCTGTGAAGAAAAAGAGCTTCGTTTTAAAATTCTTACAGAGGATTTCAGAGCCTACGGCGAAAAGGTCATTGCAGAGCTTTTTGAGTACGCAGAATCACAGGACGGCTGGGCTGTCGCTCCCGACAATTATGAGGGCATACGGATTTCTCTTGACAAAAATCACGGTAACGGCTGGATGCTCCTTCGCTTGAGTGTTCACGACCCCATACTTCCTTTCAACATCGAAAGCAACACACAGGGCGGAGTTGACACCATTCTGTCGCAGTTTGCAGAATTCATAAAACAGTTTGACCAACTTGATTTATCCGTTTTGTAAAAACAACTTGATTTTTATAATACTCAGTGGTATTATATCAATAAATAAAATATTTTAATGAGGTGTTTTTTATGTTAGCAGCACTTGGCGCAATCTGGTCAAAAATCACAGCCGTACTTATGTCCGTGATTATGACATTCCTTACAACTACCGGACTCCACGCAGAAACTTCAACACTCAATGCAGAAGATTATCTGAACGAAAACGTCAAAAACGTTATTCTCCTTATCGGCGACGGTATGGGACAGCTTCATCTTGAGAAGGCAAAGCAGGAGAGAAATATTACTCTTGTAATGGACACCTTTGAGTACACAGCATACTCAAGAACCTGTTCTCTTTCTTCATTGATTACAGACTCAGCCGCAGGCGGCACTGCCCTTTCATCAGGTGTGAGAACATACAACGGTGCAATCGGTGTTTATCTGCTTGACCCACTTGATATTTTCTCTCATCCTATGAATATCAGAGAGCTTTGCGCTCAGAACGGTATGATGACAGGTGTTGTTACAACTGACGCTACATCAGGCGCTACTCCCTCAGCATTCTCAGCTCACGAGTCATCAAGAAACAACACGGAAGAAATCACTCTTGATCAGCTCGCATCCGATGCAGACCTTATCTGGGGCGGCGAAAACGGCTATGCAGAAAAGGCAGAGGTTGAAGCAAACGGCTTTACATATGTTACAACTTACGACGAAATGATGGCTCTTGAAGAAGGCAGCCGCAGCTTTGCTCAGTTTACAAACAATCTGTGGACACTTGAACAGTCAGACGCAAACACTCCCAACCTTGAGCAGATGACAATGAAAGCTATCGACCTGCTTGACGATACAGACGAAGGCTTCTTCCTTATGGTTGAGGGCGCTCATATTGACAAGCACTCCCACAGCAATTACGATGAGGGAATGACGGAAGCTCTCGAAGAGTTTGATAAAACCATCGCAGCTGTTCTTGAATATGCAGAAGCAGACGGTGAAACTCTTGTTGTTATCACAGCTGACCACGAAACAGGCGGTATTGTCAAAAATGATGACGGCACATATTCCTTCACTCAGGGCGGACATTCTGCTGCTGATGTATATGTTCTCGCTTACGGTTCTGACAACTTTGTAAAAGACGGCGAAACAATCAACAACTATGAGATTCCCCAGAGAATCGCATACACACTCGGTTTCACACAGGAACAGTTCCCTGCCGAGGTATTTAATTATTGATTAAAAAACGGAAGTGAAAAATAAAATGAAATCGGGAAAGAAAAAGACGGTCATATTTGCCCTTATTGCTGTTGTAATACTGGCAGTTGCCGCAGTTGCAGTTTACCTTATCGTAAGCAATCCCGATAATGCAGTATCAAACGACGGACTTGTGGAGGACTTCACAAAAGCCCCTGTGGTTACAACAATTGTACAGCCTCAGGAAAAAACAACCGAAGAAACAACAGAAACCACAACTGTCCCCGAAACCACAACTCAGTCCGAGGAAGAGAGCTACATAGAGCAGTTCCTTGCAGAGGCGGAAACCTACACAACCAAGGTTGAGGTTACCACTCAGTCGCCCAAGCCTTCAAAGCCGATGTTCCACGTTGTAACAGACGGAACCGTTACCGACGATAACTCACTCACAGGTCTTACAGGCGTAGCAAAAACCGTAGGTGAAGTCGTTCTTGCCGCAGGTTTCAGATACGATAAGGAGCAGGGTATTTTCTACTCTGAAAGCGAATCCTTCCAGCGCAATCTCGGCTACACATCCCTTTATGATGCAGGCGCGGCGTTCTTCGGTATGTATTACGATACCATCCGTCTTAAGTTCAATTACGACAAGTACGATTGGATGATACAGGTCTGGAAAGGCAGATACGGCATTACAACCGGTGCGGAAGTAGGTATTTACTACAAAAAGGAAGGCACAGATGTTGACTTCTACGCCTGCGCTGATGATGATGCAAAAATCACAATGTCATTTGCGCTTTACAAGGGTGACGAGTTATATATGACACGAGGTCCCGAACCTCATTGGTGGCTCACAGGCTTCAAGCTGTTTGATATGATATCACCTGAAGAGCTTACATTGCACGCAACATTCTTTATGGATAACGTGGAAATGGCAAATGCTCTCGAAGAAGCAATACTCGACCTTAACTTTGTTGAAGGCGTAAACTATCAGCGCTTAGGTCTTACAATGACCATAGTATGGAATTAAACACACAAAGGCGGCAGAAGTTCTGCCGCCTTAAATTTTGTGATTGCAAAAAAAAGAAAAACAATAATTTAGCGATATGTTGCTGACGCAACGCGATATGTTTACAACGCGATATATTTGTCGCTTTGATCAAATGCGATATGATATAAATCCGCGTGCCGACAGGCACATATCGTATACGAATGTATATATCGCATCGTCAGGTATATCGAAAATCCGTTTACGGATTTATATCGCTACAATAATTTATCGGCATCTGCCGATAAATTATTGTTTAGCTTCCAGTTCCCTTTTAATTTTTTCAAGTATTCTTTTTTCAAGTCTTGAAATATAGCTTTGTGAAATACCAAGTATATCCGCAACCTCTTTTTGTGTATGCTCCTCGCCGCCGTCTATGCCGAAACGCATATTTATTATCATACGCTCGCGCTCGTTCAATGCGTTCACAACGGCGTGCAGCATATTTTTTTCTTCCTCGTATTCTATGGAGCTGTCAACTACACTCTCCTGATCGGTCAATACGTCCGACAGCAAAAGCTCATTTCCGTCGTGGTCCACATTCAGCGGTTCATCAAATGACAGCTCTGTTTTTCGGTTGCTTGCTTTTCTTAAATACATAAGAATCTCATTTTCTATACATCGGCTTGCATAGGTTGCAAGCTTTATATTTTTTTCGGGGCAGAATGTATTCACCGCTTTAATCAGACCTATTGTGCCGATTGATGCAAGGTCATCAACGCAAATTCCCGTATTCTCAAATTTTTTTGCGATATAAACCACAAGGCGCAGATTATGTGTTATCAGCTTCTCTCTCGCCTGTTTATCACCCTCGGACAGCAGATGCAAGCATTCCTCCTCCTGTGCTTTTGTGAGCGGCGGAGGGAGCGTCTGGGGTCCGTTTATGTAAAACACTCTGCCGCCCATAAATTTCAGCCTGAGCCTTACGAATAAGCTTTTTATGTAATCAACGGTAAACCACTTCATTGTTTCTTCTCCTTTTGCAATTATCAAATATGTTCGACGGCAGAATTACATTGCCGATTTCAGCAGTGCACACTGCAATTCCCGCATTTTTAATATTGACAGCCATACCGCCACCGGTGATTTTTACTTCATCTGCCCTGAAAACAGGCAACAGCGACTGACCAGCAACTGTGGAACAGGGTACAAGCCGTACCGAACTGCATTTATCTGTTTCGCCCCGCAGATAATTATTAATATCCTCACTCAGAAGCTGAGCAACATCCTTCTGCGCGGCAATAATAAGACTTTCTCCGTTGAACGGGTCAGTCAGACCGTTTCCGGTATCCAATATAGAGCTTAATGAAACTGTTTCGCCGTTGTGGCTGATTTTTATATTATAAAGTATTTCACCCTCAGCCGAGTGTCTTGTAAGGCTGTTGAGTATGCAGGTCACGGCATAGCAGATAACCGCCGCCGCAATAAGCGAGAACATAGACAGATCTATGTACGCAACGCCGTTATTATAACTGATGAGAGAAACTCCCGGCAAAGATGCTATACACAGCATTATACCTACAAAAATAAAGCTGACACTGAAAAAATATCCTGTCTGTTTTGCTGTAATCATCAATCTTCTCGGTTTATACACTACCGATACTATGATAAGTGAAAACAGCAGTTTCGTCAGCAAAGACAAAAGCAAGCCCATATCGGGCGCAAAAATTATAAGTGATGATGCACCGCCGAGCAGAGAGCCGATTACATACCGACCTGCCGATGGCGTGAGCTTGGTAATCCTCGATGTTGCCAATAAGAGAAGAAAGGTTATTGCCGTATTCAGAAAAATCAACACATCTATGTAAATTACCTGTTTCACACCAACACCGCCTTTGATTATCATTATACTCTCCGAAGGCTGAAAAAAATGTCATAAGCGAGAAGAAGAAAAAAAATAAAACTGCAAAAAAGTTTAAGGGCCTGACACCGAAATGCCAAGCCCGATAAACTTAATTTGCAATTAAATGCTTAATTAAAGAGGTTTACTGAATTATTCAGCATCCTTTTTTCTTGTTGCTACGAAAGCAACTGCTGCAAGAGCCATAACGCCTGCGATAGCAGCTACGCCAACATCACCTGTTGCAGGGATTTCGTTAACTTTTGTTGTTGATACGGGAACAGACTCATCTTCTACGGGAGCAGCTGTTGTAGGAGCAGCTGTTGTGGGAGCAGCTGTTGTAGGAGCAGCTGTTGTGGGAGCAGCTGTTGTTGCTTCTGCTTCACCAACTGTAACTTTAGCGTCAGCAGGCTGTGCTGTGCCTTCCCATGACTTGTATGTCAGAGTTACATCAGATGCCTTGTCTGCGTCAAGCACTTTGAAAGTGATTACGCAAAGGTTGCTGTCAGCGATTGCACCGCTGTCTGCGCTGATAGCAAGAGCGTAGGTAACATGTGATGTACCTTCAGGGTTACCACACTCTGCAACTGCGTTAAGCAGATCATCTGAACCATCGTAGTCGTTGTCTACACCAACAAGCACGTTTTTGAAAGCGCTTGCAACGGCCTTGAACTCAAGAACTTCAGGATCGTAATCGATAACAAGATCGCAGCTCTTAAGACCAGCAATATCTTTACCGGAAACAAGAACAACAACAGTGTCTTCAGTAGGACCGTCTTTGGTTTCAAGTGTAACTACAGGAGCAGCAGCGAAAGCTGTAAGAGCAAGAGCTGCTACCATTGCAAGTGCCATTGCACAAGCGAGCATTTTCTTTGCAAGTTTCATTTTTAGAACCTTCCTTTAAAAAAATTTTTCTTATATAAAGAGCCTTGAGACTCATTATACCGTAATCAAGTGGACATACGCCCAAAATACATTGATATTATATACTATGACCTTGCATAAGTCAAGCATATTTTTTAAAAAACTTCACCTAAAAAACATTTTTCGCAAATTTCTTATTGGCTATATTAAACAAACAAATGACAATATTTTACAATTTACTGCGTCAATTACCTGAGAGCAACAAATCTTTAACATATGATTTGTGGAATGCGTCTTTCACAACCGAATCCAGCTCACTCTCTCTGAGGGATGTCACGCCCTCTATTGTTGTGCCGCCGGGAGAGCAGACCTTTTTTACCCATTCATCAATATCTCCGCCGCACTCTTTCAGAAGCTTTGCACTGCCCATCACTGCCTGTATTGCCGTATCACGGGCAGTTTCTTCGTCAAGTCCGTCTGCCACGCCTGCTTTTGCAAGCGCACCTATAAACATAAACGCATAGGCAGGAACACATCCGCCCAGAACGCCGAAAACAGAAAAAAGGCTTTCATCAAGCTGTTTAGCTTCGCCGTAGGAAAGACAGATTTCACCCACCTTGGAAATCTCCGCATCGCTTACATTTTCGTTGCCTGTATAGGCGGAAACGGCCTCGCCAACCGTTGCATTGAGATTGGGAAAAATCCTTGCGACCTTTGCATTGTAGCCCGTAAGCTCTTTTATATACACTGTGGTTTTACCTGCGGCGATTGAAACGATAAGAGGATCGTTTTCCGCAAGTGAAGCACTTATCGACGGTATCAGATCGGGGAATGTCTGCGGTTTTGTTGCAAGCACAACGATATCGCAATTTTTTGCAATTTCATTTTCATCAGCCGCCGCATTTACACCCAATTTTTTACAAAATTCAGTAAGCTTCACCTTATCTATATCATAAACAAAAATATTTTCTTTATCAAAAACATTTTTTTCTTTGCATTGCGTAATAATCGGCTGTGCCATATTTCCGCAACCTATAAAACCGATAGTTTTCATAATTAATCACCTTTTGTTTATTGTATCATATTTTTTCTACTTTGTAAACAGAAAAACACCGCACTCTGAGCTGAGCACGGTGTTTCTCTAAGCAGCAAAAATATTTGAAAAGGAGAAATTCTCACATTTCATCAAAAAAGAAAATTTTTCAATTCTTCAACATCAGCAACAACATAATCCGCGCCGTACTCCTCAAATTCACCATCGGGAGCGAAGCCGTACTCCACCGCACAGCATTTTATACCGCAGGCGTGTGCACCGATTATATCAAATTTTCTGTCGCCGACCATAAGAATCTCATTCCACTCGTTTTCGGGAATACCCATTCTTTCGCAGGCTTTCCTGATAACAGCTTCCTTGGTATCGTTCTCACCGATTGCGCCGGAAACTGTTTCAAAATACTTTGTAAGCTCGTATCTGTCAGTCACTCTTAATGCCATATATTCAGGCTTTGTGGTTGCAACAGCAAGTCTGCAGCCTCTGACAGAAAGTTCATCAAGCAGTTCGGGAATACCCTCATAAGGCACATTTTCAAAAATGCCTTTCACATTGTATCTTTCACGGTATTTTTCAATAGCTTTTACGGTGAGTTCATCATCAAAATGCATATAATCGTGAAAAGAGACCGTAAGGGGCGGACCGATAAACTTTCTGAGCTTTTCGTAAGGCGGTTTTTCAATATTCAATTCATCAAAGGCATACTCAAGACTTCTGATTATGCCTTCTTCCGAATCCGTAAGAGTACCGTCAAGGTCAAAGAATATATACTTATACATATCTTAACCGAAAAGCGTGAGAAGATAGCCTGCCGCAACAGCAGAACCGATAACGCCTGCTACGTTGGGGCCCATAGCGTGCATAAGCAGGAAGTTTGTGGGATCTTCTTCCGCACCGACCTTCTGTGAAACACGAGCCGCCATAGGAACAGCAGAAACACCTGCAGAACCGATAAGGGGATTTATCTTACCCTTTGTAAGCACATAGAGAAGCTTTCCGAGAAGCACACCGCCTACAGTTGAGAATACAAATGCAAACAGACCGAGAAGAACAATTTTGATTGTTTCCCAGGTAAGGAATGTTTCGCCGTTTGCGGTAGCACCTACACAGACACCTAAGAGAATCGTAACAATGTTCATAAGTGCATTCTGTGCGGTATCGGAAAGTCTGTCCGTAACAGCGCACTCTTTAAGAAGATTACCGAGCATAAACATACCGAGAAGCGGAATAACGCTGGGAAGAATGAGCGCAGTAATTATAAGAACAATAACGGGGAAAATGATTTTCTCCACTTTTGTTACCTTGCGGAGCTGTGTCATCTTTACCGAGCGCTCTTTCTTAGTTGTGAGCATCTTCATAACGGGAGGCTGAATAATAGGAATAAGTGCCATATATGAATATGCCGCAACAGCGATAGGTGCAAGCAATTCGGGAGCGAGCTTACCTGTAAGGAAGATAGCCGTAGGACCGTCTGCACCGCCGATAATTGAAATGGAAGCCGCCTGTTCGGGTGAGAAACCGAAAACGATAGCAACAATGAAAGCAACATAAATACCGAGCTGAGCCGCCGCACCCAAAAGAAGGCTGACAGGATTAGAAAGCAGAGGGCCGAAGTCTGTCATTGCACCGACGCCCATAAAGATAAGGCAGGGGAAAATACTGCTCTTAACGCCGGTATACAGCAAACGCAGAACACCCGAATCATACCAATGCCCCGATTGGACAGCACCGGATTCGATGGCATCCATTGTGGCAGGGTCGGTAAGACCGATTGAATCATACATTATTTCAGAGCCGGGGAGATTTGCAAGAAGAATACCGAATGCAATGGGCACAAGCAGTAAGGGCTCGAATTTCTTTGCAATAGCAAGATACAGAAATACAGCCGCCACAAGTATCATTACAAGGTTTCTCCAGCTTGCGGTGCCGTTGAACAAAGCACCTAAGCCTGAGGACTCCCACAAGCCTGTTAAAACTTCAACAATACTCATTAAACCTTAGTCCTTTCTCAGATAACTGCAAGAACCTCATCAGTATCAACTGTGTTGCCTTTCTGAACAAGAATCTGCTTGACTGTACCGTCAACGGGAGCAACGATTTCATTTTCCATTTTCATAGCCTCAAGGACAACTACAACGTCGCCTCTCTTGACAGCCTGACCAACGGAAACCTTAACTTCAATGATATTTCCGGGCATAGGAGCTACAACCTTTTCGCCGTCGCCTGCAGCAACAGGAGCGGCAGGTGCTGCGGGAGCAGCCTGAGCAACGGGAGCTGCGGGAGCAGCTGCAACAGGAGCAGGAGCTACTACGGGTGCAACAGGTGCTACAACGGGAGCAACCGCTACGGGAACATCTGTAACAGACTCGATGATTGCTTCTGTTTCTTCAACATTTACTTCATAGTTTTTACCGTTTAATGTAACAATGTATTTCATAATTAATTCTCCTCTATCAATTTAATTGACCTGAACTCAAGTCTGTTAAGGGGTATACCTGTCTGATCGCTTACGATAGCCATAATGATTGCGGCTGTCTGATCATCAGTGTTTTCAAGAACAAGCTCTTCGCGAAGAAGCTTAATTGAGCTGAATGCAAGACGGTTAAGGGGGATACCTGTCTCGTGGCTTACGATTGCCATAATAGTTGCGGCTGTACGCTCGTCCGTATTCTCAAGATGAAGATATCCGGGAATTGCCTGCACAGGCGCAACAGCAGGTGCTGTAGCTGCAACGGGCGCGACAGATGCCGCATTTTCAACAACGGGAGCCGCAACAGGTGCATCCTCGCTTTTTTCGGTTTTTGATGCCGCACCGCTGATTGCTTTGAATGCTTTTGAAATAATAAGAATAAGCACCGCAATAACAGCAAGAACAATCATAACAATTACAAAACCGACAACTGAGGTTTTAAGTGTTTCGCCCCAACTCATCTGCATATTAAAGAGTGTAGGTGTCATACTGTAAGCTCACCTCAAACTTTCTTTATTGAAAAACTGAAGGTACGCTTTTTAAGGTCTGCTCTCTTTTCGAAGAAAGCCTCTGCCTGCTGAGGGAATGCGATATATGAAAGCACGTCCTCATCACAGGTTGCCTTGTCACCGAGATATTCTCTTGCGGCAGGAATACCGTCTGCGAGAGTATCGGCAAAACGGCAGGTAATGGGCTGTTCGTCGCCGAGAACCTTTGTGATAAGCTCAGGCTTGATTTCGCCGGGAGCTCTGCCGTATTCACCCTTGATATAACCCTGAATTTCCTTTGCGATGTTCTTGTAGCGCTCGCCGTCAAGAACGTTCTTTGTAGCCTGAACGCCGACCATCTGGCTCAGAGGTGTAACAAGGGGAGGATAACCGAGATCTGCTCTTACTCTGGGAGTTTCGGCAAGAACCTCATCGAGCTTATCAAGCTTATTCATAGCCGTAAGCTGTGCAACAAGGTTTGAAAGCATACCGCCGGGAATCTGATAGTTAAGAGCGTCTGTATCTGTTGCCATAACAACGGGATTGAGAAGCTTTGAATCAAGACATTCTGCTCTGTAGCCCTTGAAGTGCTTGTTGATTTCCATAAGAAGCTTATCGTCAAGAGATACGTCGTAGCCGTACTGACGGAGCACGTAAGCCATTGTTTCTGTTGCAGGCTGGCTTGTACCGCCTGACATACTTGAAAGTGCCGTATCAATGATATCTGCACCAGCCTCAACAGCCTTGAGAAGTGTCATAAAGCCGAGACCTGTTGTGGAATGTGTATGAAGAACGAGAGGAAGCTTAACCTCCGCCTTGATAGCCTTAACAAGGTCGTAAGCCTCTTTGGGGCTCATAACGCCTGCCATATCCTTGATACAGATTGTCTGTACGCCCATATTTTCAAGCTCTTTTGCGATTTCAACAAACTTTTCAAGAGTGTGAACAGGGCTTGTGGTGTAGCAGATCGTACCTGATGCGATTGCACCTGCCTTGATTGTTTCATCAACGGCAACCTGAATGTTGCGAAGGTCGTTGAGAGCATCGAAAATTCTGATAACGTCAATACCGTTTTCTACGCTCTTTCTTACGAACATACGGACAACGTCATCGGGATAATGCTTGTAACCGAGAAGATTCTGACCTCTGAGAAGCATCTGAAGCTTTGTATCGGGACAAGCAGCCTTGATTTTTCTGAGTCTCTCCCAGGGATCTTCATCAAGATAACGAAGACAAGAGTCAAAGGTTGCGCCGCCCCAGCACTCAAGTGAATAATAACCTGCCTTATTGAGCTTTTCAAGAACGGGCTTGAAAGTTTCAAAGGGCATTCTTGTAGCAATCAGAGACTGCTGTGCGTCACGCAGAATTGTTTCTGTGAACTGGACTTTCATATATTTACCTCCTGTTTGGATTAAAAAACTATTTCAAATTCAACCCATTATACATTATACCCGAATAAAAATAAAATGCAAGGAAAAAGTAACATTTATTGTGAAAATTTTGACATTTTTTTGATAAAACATCTGTGCAAAATCCCCACAATGGTATTTTAATAAAAAAAGAACAGAGAATCATTAGCGTGTTATCCTTAACGGAGAACACGCATCGAGATAAATCCCTTGCGGGATTTTCGATATACGCCTACGGCGTTCGATATGTGCTGACACACTCGATATGTTTGCTTCGCAAACGAGGGATTTATCTCATATCGAATTGGCGCAAAGCGCCAATATATCGAGCCTGAGCGTAGCGAAAGCATATCGAGTCAACAGAGTTGACATATCGACAGAAGAAAAAAATAAGAGCAAGAATAGAAGGATTCTTTCCTTTTACTCTTGCTCTTTTCTGTTTGTTAGTGGGTTTTGGCTACTGCCCAACTGCATTTGTACTCACAAATGCGATGCTGGTTCTCGACGGAAGTTGAAGGATTTTCAAATTCTCCGTTAAGAACAACACTTATTCTGCTCTTGATAGTATTTTATTTTTCTGATTGCATATATCTGTTAATTACCGTAAGCTCTCTTAAATATAGACTTTCCTTATCGGGTGTATGTTTTTTGTATGTGCCGAAGATATCAACAGCATCATTGAGTCCGACCCACTTAGGAACCATTCCCTTATAAACTTCCGTTTCGGTCAGGGCTCGCTCACCCTCCCCCACGATTTCACAGATAAAATACTGACTTATATATAAGATGTCATAACAGTATTCATTGACTGTCACAAAGTGTTTTACGGGGCTTACCGCAAAGCCTGTTTCCTCCATAACCTCGCGGACAACACATTCTTCAAAGGTTTCACCCTCTTCAAGACTGCCGCCGGGTGACATATAGAATCCGGTTTTTGATTCGTGCGACAGCAGAATTTTACCGTCGGCAACGATTATCGCCCTGCAGGACGTGCGCGCTTCCCTGTACGGCGCAGTGTATGTCTTACTGATCTGCTCTATGGTTTCGCAATTTTTGTTTTCCATTTCGATTTCTCCTTAATTATAAAATCTTTTCTAAAATACAACTGTCCTTATAATCCTCAACAACTTTGAATCCGCATCTTGCATACAAGCCGTAAGCTGTTTCATTATGCTTGAATACATTAAGCACAATTTTAGAATAACCTTTGTTTTCCACTTCTTCAAACAATCTGACAAGTGTTCCTTTGCCGTAACCTTTGCCCCGAAAACTGTCCTTGATTACAAATTCCGTTATAAAAGCGGCGGATGAATCATAAGGTGAGGTCTGATATGTAACAATGCCCACATTTTCGGATTTTTCATTATGAATTACATAAAAATAACTTTCTTTTGTATTTATGCCGTCCGAAAATACCTCTTCAAACTCCGTTTTGGCTTGCACAAAAGCCCTATTTTTATTCTTTTCACCGGCTGATATCAGCGCATCGGCGTGGAATTTCACAGACCATTGAGCAAACATATTGAATTCGTTCGCCGTCATATCCCTGAACTGAACAGACACGGCAGATTTTACATCATTTTTATAGCCAACCGCATCAATCACCTTCAGCATTGCAGTATTGCGGGGCAAAGTGGAACAGGTTGCAATTTTTCCACGCTCCAGAATTTTCCGCGTGACAAAAGCCACTATTTCTTTGGACAATCCGGCATTGCGGTATTGCGGAACTGTTTTTACGTCTGCCGCCTCCCATTTGTCCTCGCTGTAAGGTTCAATACTGCAACGGGCAACAGGTTTTCCGTCAACAAACAAAAGATAAAATTCTATGCCTTCGTTATTCCAGTTTTCCCAGCTCTCCTGAGATACACCCTTAAAAAAGATTCTTTTATGCTTTGGGCAACACAGCTTTAAATGCTCATTATAAACTTTAAGTCCGTCTGTGCCGACACGCCTGATTTCGTGAGTTTGTTTTATATCCGAAAGCTTTGATATATCATCAATCATAAATATGATTTCTTCGGGATTTCTCATAGTTTTTAGTCCTTTAGATGTTGTTTACTTTTTTGATTTTACAATAAGAAAATTCGGTTTTATGTACTCTTTAACAATTGTGGGAAGTTTTTCAATCGCCCAATCCTCGGGAACAGGCTCGCAAATCTCGTCAATAATAAATCCTGCTTTTGCCAGAGCGTTGATAACTCCGCTTACTGTGCGGTGATATTTTACAACACCGTCAACATACCAATGAATTTTACGCTCACCGGGGTTATTGTAGTCTGAAAAAGTGTATGAAATCCTGTTACCTTTTTTGTCTTTATTGAAATGACCGTTACCGTCAACTGTTGCAGTTATAATGGGATGTTCCTGTGAAAACAGTAAATGACCGCCCACATTGAGAATTGAATACATATCTTTGGCAAAAGAATCAAAATCCTTAACATAATGGAAAGCCAACGAACTGTATATCAGGTCAAATCTTTCATCAAGGCTTGAAATATCTGTCATACTCATATTAAGATATTCAATCTTTTCGTGTGCGGATTCAGCTTTTGCAACGGCGAGCATCTTTTCGGAAATATCAATACCTACAACTCTTGCAGCACCTCTGTTTACAAAATCAATACAGTTATGACCGTAACCGCAACCCAAATCAAGCACGGACTTTCCTTTCAAATCAGGTAAAAGTTTTGACATAGCAGGCTGTTCAAGTAAGTCATTATAATTAATATCATTGTCACGCATATCTTTATAGCCGTTGAAAAAAGTGTCATTGTCAAAAATGTTTTGATTATTCACATTGCTGTCTCCCGTACTTGATTTGCATTTTCCTATAAATCCGAAACCGTTTGATTTACGTCCGTTCATCGTTGCAAAAACATATTCTTTGTATTCTAACTGTTTAAAATCTGAGAGTAATTCAAACACATATTTCACATCGTGATGTCTTACAATAGCACCATCGTATGTTTTGAATGTACCATAGATTCCAAATTCTTTTTGCTGTTTTTTGTAAAAAAGTCTGCGTTTCAACCCTGAATTTAAAAGAAAATCACAAACATAGAGTATGCCGTCTGCCTTTAAAACATTTCTGATATTTTCGATAAGTGTTTTTTGTGAAGCGTCATCAGGAACGCAAGTCAATACTCCGAACAAAACAACCACATCAAAACTATTATCCGCAAAATCTATTTTTCCGTCAGGATTTACTCTTAAGTCCAAATGTGGGTACTCCTTCTGCCCACGTTGTATCATTTTTTCAGCAGAATCTATTCCTATCAAATTGGTGTATCCCGCCTGATACAATTCGCTAAGTATTCTTCCGTAACCGCATCCGACATCGAGAATTTTTGCATTTTTAGGAACATATTTAAAAAACATTTCCACATCTAAAACCGTAGTGAAATTCTTTTCATCTGCAACAGTATTCCAATATTCTGTTTGATTCATTTTTCTGCTCCTTTTTAAACAAAGGCACCTCCGAAACCGAAGATGCCTTGCAAATTTATTATCCGAAATTTGCGGTTATGCTGTAGCGGTCAGCATTGAAATACAGTCCGGATTCTACAAGGATATAGTATGCGCCCGATTCGCTGATTTCAGCTGTGAACGTCACCGTTCCGCTGTTCCAGTCTGCAGACTGCGAGGAGAGCACATTGCCGTTTGAATCAAGAACTGAAATTATCCAGCCTTCCTTAGCCTCGGCAACGCTTGCAGTATGAGCAAAATCAATCTGGAGCGTTCCTGCCGCGTCAAGCTCAACCTTGTAGTAGTCCTCGTCAAAGTCTGTGCCGTACTCAATCATTGAGCCGTTTACAGGTTTGCCGAGAGTGATAATATCGGCTTTTTCAATTGTATTGTTAGGCTCGGACTCCCAACTGCTGTCACTCTCTGTCATCAGCAACAGTCTGTAAACAATGTTGCTGTGGTAGATATTATCCGAATCAATAACAATAAAATATTTACCTGCTGAAATACCTATATTCGGTGACTGGAGCACATTCTGCGACCAATCGGAAACAGCATCATACGCAACATCGCCGTTTTCGGACACAACGGAGATATGCCAGCCGTCCTTTTGCTCCGAAAGAGCCTCGTGAACAAAATCTATGACAATAAATCCGTCATTTTCCATTGTGAACGAATAATAATCGCGGTCGGATGCATCATTACGCTCTGTAAGCGAACCTACTATTTCCGTATTTACTGCAACGGGCGTTGCAATTTCAACCGAATCGTTAAGCTCTTTTTCTATTGAGGAATCCTTTGTAAAGGAAACATTCAGCGCATAGGATACAGCCGTATGAACGTGGGAATAGACTGTCACAAAATAATATCCAGGTTCAAGTCCCATAACGCCGCTGTTTACGGACGCCGCACCCATACCCGACGTAGTATAGAAATACTCATTGCCCTGCATATCCGTAAGACGGATTCGCCACGCAACGGTGTAATCGGATTCTTCCGTATCAGCCTCGTGCTCAAAATAGAGCACAACATAGCCTTCCTGCGTCACCTCGAACATATACCAATCCTCGTCAGTGTCCTCTGAAAGCAGGGATGCCGAGCCGTTGACGGTTTTATCAAGCGAAAGCTCGCTGTAACGAGTCTGTGAATTATTGGGTTCAATTTCGTAATCCGCCGCCTTTGCAAAACCGATTGCAAGGTCAAATTTTTCCGCAGTATAGCCGGAAATACACTCCACCTTGATTCTGTAATTACCTGCGGAAACGCCTATTGCACCCGACTGACAGCTTGTACCAACAGAAGTGTATGAAATCCGCTCAAGCTCCCTGTATGCGTAGGTTTTGCCCATACCATCGGGAGAATATTCCTCGTAAAGAGTTATGTACCAGAGGCACTCGCTTGCAGTCTGCACGTCCGTGTGGTTGAATGCAAAAATCATAACACCGCGCTGAGATACGGAAAACGTATAAATATTGGTTGAAATTATATTTGCAAGGCTGTCCCTTATGATGTTGTTGATTTTAACGGGAACAACCGTCGTACCTGCACTTTCTGTGCTTGTCTGAGATTGTTCAACATCCTCTGCTTCACTGTCGGGGAGCACCTCGTCGGGAGTTACGGCAGTTGAACCGCCGGGCACACCCTGAGTATCAACCTGATAATCAGATGTAGATTGCTCAGCCGTACCCAAAGATAAAGCATCCAAATTTTCAGTTTTTATTGAGATATTATCCCCTGCCAATAATGTGCCGCCTGTGCTGACTGTTTCAGCAACGGGAACGGACGGTGAAAATGCAAGCAAAAGCACCAGACACACCGCAACAGCAGTTGTTATGATGTTACGTTTCACATTATCAGCCCCTTCAAAAAATAAAACAAAAAAACAGACCGTATTGATTATAACACGGTCCGTTTGATTATTCAAGTAAAATTAATCAGAAAGAAATTCCACCGTTGAAAAGATTGTGGATAGCATCAAGCATCTTTGTAACAAGGTTCATAAACATACAGTAGAATGTACTGCTGCCGCCGTCAACAGATGAAAGCAAGGAGCCTTCTTCAAGAGCTAAATCACACATTCTTACTACTTCATATGAGTATGTTGAAAGGTCGCTCTCGTCAAGAGTGATAAGACCTACACCTCTTGTAATATCGTTTGAATAAGAGTTGCAGCCAACTGTGGGAACAGTTGTGATGTCAATACCCTTGTATGTGGTTGTGAATGAGTTTGTGTGGTCGTGACCGTAGAAGGATGCAATAACGTCACCTGTTTCTACCCATGAGTCAAACTGACCTGCGGAGAAGTAAGAAGGACAGGGAGGCTCAAAGACAAAGCCTGAGTGAGCAGAGAATGAGGGAACGGGAAGATAAGCTACATCCTTGTATGTGAAGTCCTTGATACCAAAGGGAAGAGAGGGATACATAGCCTCGTAAACTTCGGGAACAATGATGTGCTGGAATACGATTGAGGGAACATTCTCGCCACCGTTAGCAAGTGCAAGACCTGCCGCTGTTGTTTCGTACCACTCGATCTGGTCTTCTCTAACATAATCATAACCGAGCCATTCGCCTGTTTCTTCATCACGGAGAGATGAACCGGAATCAAAGAACCAGAGATTGAATGCAATACCTGTGCCGTCGGATGAAACGATGGGAAGGAATGAGTTACCGCAGCCGTAAAGGTCGGGAGTGTCGTATGTAAGGCAAAGACCGCCGCCGATCTGCTGATACATAGCAAGGAGGACTTCCTTATCAACGCCCTGTTCCTGATCATGATTACCAAAAACAAGAGCAAAAGGAACATCTGCTTCAACAACAGGTGCAAGAATTGCCTGAATCGCAGTATACTGATTGTCATAACCGTCAGCAACAGTATTATCACCGAGATAAACAACCAGATCAGGCTCATACTTTGCAAGAGCTTCTTTCATAAGCTGAGTTGTTGTTGCTTCAAGAGCCTCATCATCCTGAGAGTCAGCGAAAATCATAATTTCAAACTGACCGTTTTCATCAAACTTAAGTGCTGCATCATCTGCAAAAGCCATAACGGAGCCGAATGCTGTCATTATGCATACAAGAAGAACGCACAAAATCTTTTTTGCTGTTTTCATTGCTGAAACACACCTTTCGTAAATTGATATACTATATTTTAACAATTCAGAATAAAAAATGCAATACAAAAATGAAAAAAACAGACCGCATTTTTATGCGGTCTGCAAATATTTTATTTAAGTAGCCTTACCCAAGGTAATAACCCAATGTACACCGTTGATAAATTTACGGAACCATTTTACAACTCTGTAATAGAATTTGCTTCTGCCGCCCTCAACCTCGGAAATCTGCGAGCCTTCCTCAAGAGCAAGGTCAAACATATAAATCATTTCGTATTCATATGTTGAAAGGTCGCTCTCATCAAGAGTGACAAGACCTACACCTCTTGAAATATCGTCGTGATAAGCACTGCCGCCAACAGTTGAAACGTTGTTGATGCCGATTCCCTGATATACGGTCTGGAAATCGTTCTGGTGGTCGTGACCGCAGAACATCGCTATAACATCACCGTGTTCAACCCAGGCATCAAACTGACCCGCCTTATTATAATATGAAGGACTGCAGGGTTCAATAATTATGCCGTTGTACTTTGAAAAAGAGGGCACGGGAAGATATGTAACACCTTCATATGTATAGCCGTCAGTTTCAAAGGGAAGCTCTACTGAATATATAGCCTTGTAAACGTCGGGAACAATTATATGCTGGAATACAATAGAGGGAACGGTTTTGCCGCCGTTTGCCGCCTTGAGTGCGGTTTCGGTTTCTTCGTACCACTTAACCTGATCTTCTCTTATGTAGTCGTAACCGTCACGGCTTCCGTCCTCAAGAACAAGGGTTGAGCCTGTATCGAAAAACCAGAGATTGAATGCAGTGTTTTTACCGTCAGAAGAAAAAATAGTAACGTTGGAGTTGCCGCAGCCGTAAATTTCGGGAGCCGCATCCGTTGTAAGACAAAGCTCACCGCCGATCTCCTGATACATTTCAAGCAAGGCTTCCTTATCGCCGTTTACACCCTCCTGATCGTGATTGCCGAAAACCAGAGCAAAGGGCACGCCTGCTTTAATGGTAGGTGCAAGAAGAGCCTCTATGGCTGTATAGTGAGTTTCGTAAGATGCGGAAACAGTATTGTCACCGAGAAAAACAACAAGGTCGGGAGTATATTTTGCAAGCGCCTCCGTCATAATCTGTGTTGTAGTTTCTTCAATATCCTCGTTGTCCTGATTGTCAGCAAAAATCATAATTTTAAACTGACCGTCGGAATTGAACTTAAGCTGTGTACCGCCTTGTGCAAAAGCCATTACAGACAAGCCTGCAAACAACGTAATACACGCCAGCAATACTGCAATAATCTTTTTTGCGGTTTTCATCAAGGTCACCCCTTAAAAATCAATATATTTTCTGAGGTTTGCTTCCTGCTTAGCCTTTTTCTTTGCGTACTTTTCTGCTTCCTTCTTCTCCTGAGCTTCTTTTTCAGCTACATCGGGAAGGGGTTTGCCTGCATTGTACGCCGCGATTGATGCATCTCTTCTCTTTTTGGACATCTTGACATACCAGACAAGGAGAATCACAAAAGCAACAACAAGAACTGCAATAATAATAAATGTTATAAGTGAAGAGCTTGATTCTTCAGGTTCCATATCATAATTAGGCTGAGTTACAACAGATGCACAGTCTGCACAGAATGCAACATCAAGACCGTCATATGAATCGGTGGCAGTTCTTACATTTGTGTACTTAACGCTGTGCTCAGCACAAGCGGAATTGTTTATTACTGCGAGAGCACCTGCAACAGGAGCGGATACATCCTCGGAGCTGTCTTCAACATCAGCTGTTGCACCGTAAGCATTAACTGCGGCATTTGCACCGTCCGTATAGAATGTAAAGCCGTCAACAACTGCATCTTCACTGCCGTTCTGATAATAACCGAAGGCAAGCTTCTCAATCTCTTTAACAGATGCGGGAATGCGCACGTCGGTAAGAGCCGTACAGTTGTAGAATGCACCGTTGCCGATTGTTTCCACAGCAGAACCGATGCTTACAACCTCAAGAGCAACACAGTCCTTGAATGCGATATCACCGATCAGCTTTACGCCGTTGCCGATGATAACATATTTAAGATTTTCGCAACTCTGGAATGCGGACTCACCGATATATGTAACCGAATCGGGAATAACCACAATCTCAAGGTCGTGGCAATCGTAGAAAGCTGCGTTCTCTATTGTTGTAACAGTATCGGGAATAATAACTTCTTTAAGATTGCTTACGCCTGAAAATGCAGATGCACTTATAGCCGTTACGGGAACATCGTCGATCACATCGGGAATCTGAACGGCAACGGGCTCTTCATTATCATCTGAGCTGTAGCCGGAGATTTCGATATAAGGCTCAAATTCCTCGCCCTCTTCGGGTTCGATGGAATTATACGAGAAATTACCGTACTCATCCGCATAGGCTGTAACGCTGAAAAGCATAAACACCGCTGTAAGGGTAAGCATAATAAAAAGTACCTTTTTAATTTTCAATGATTTCATATAATCACTCCGTACTCATAGTCTAATAAATTATAGGTTAAAAACAAAAGGATGTCAATAGGTTTAGATAATTTTCATTCAAAATACTGATAATTTTTGACAAATATGTACAATATCACTTAAAAGGATTTACATCCACACCAAGAAAATCCGAAACCTTACCGTGTACAGAATCAGGCACGAAGACACGGGATGCAAGATAGCAAAGTGTGCTGTTCCAATCCTTTGCAAAGGGAGAAATATCCACTCCGTCACCTCGGAGCTTCTCCCCTATTGTAAAAATAAATTTATCAACCGCATCTGCACCGGCGGCAATGTCGCTTTCATCTTTTTTCTCAATAAGGGCAATTTTGTCATTATCAAGCAATGCAAAATTTTTATAAAGGAAAATTGCTTTTGCATCAAAGGGCAGAGCTGAGATTACCGTTTCAAGAAGATTCATTATGATCCGCTCAAAAGCGAATTTATCGTTATCCGCCACGCTTCTGCGTATTCCGCTGACAATGTCGCTCATATCCCTGACAAGGCTCTGAGTTTCTCCCTGTGAATTTGCCGCATCAGGTTTGCACATATTGACCGCTATGGAATACAGCCACTGTTCAAATGCGGTATAATCACTCAGCTTGCTGACGGATTTAAACATTTCAATAAAAATCTCTTCCGTCAGATTCATAGCCGCAACCGAATCACAGGACATCAGCTTGCTTATAAAGAAAATATTCTTGTAATAGGCCGCATAGAGTTTTTTGCACGCTTCCTTATTGCCGTGCTGAGCAAGCACCACCTGCGGCGCAATCTGTTTGTTTTTATCACCGTTCATTACGTTTTCTCCTCATTCATCATATATCTTCTTAACTATATCATAATTTATATCGGAAGATTTTGCAAGTCATTCGACAAAAAAACCGACATCATATGTCCATTGTTCGATTAAATAAAAATCATTGACAAACATATATTTCGATGATATAATGAGAATCGTGTAAGAATATGTTTTAATATAAATAAATGAAAAGAAAAAGTGACCTTATTATATTGGTGAAACAAGGGGTATTGAATGGGAATTTTAGAATCAATTGCAACCGTAATGGTTGAATTATGGGAAAACAGACGCAGGCTTTTCCGTCTGTCAGTATATGACCTGAAAAATCAGCACGGAGGAACTGTGTTGGGATTTTTATGGAACTTTTTAAATCCCGCCTTTCAGGTTTTGGTTTATTGGTTTGTATTTGCAATAGGTCTTCGTCAGGGCGGTGATGTAGACGGTGTTTCATATGTGGTATGGCTGACCGCAGGTATCGTATGCTGGACTTATACAAACGGTGCAATGGTAGGCTCAGATATGTCAATCATCGGCTTTGCGGACGTTCTCAAGCGAATGAGATTTCCCATCGCAATAGTCCCTGCCAAGGTTGTTGTATCAAATTTTATTACACATATAGTGTCTATGGCAGTTGTCTTTCTTGTGATTTTCATCACGGGAACTCCGATAGGCACAAACGTATGGCTGTTGCCTTATTATATTTTTGCCAATACCTTCTTTGTTTTAGGTTACTCACTGCTCGCATCCTCAATAACCGTTCTGTTCAGAGATTTCCACAATATTTCAAACACCGTATTCAGATTCCTGTTTTTTATCTCTCCTGTAATGTGGATGCCGCCTGAGGATGATCAATTACTCTGTACCATTATGAAATTCAACCCCTTTGCATACATTCTCAACGGTTACCGTGATGCGCTTTTTTACGATTGGAGCCTTGCTGACAATCTGGAAACCGGTTTGATTTTCTGGGCTATAGCAATCGCATTCTTTATTGCCGGATGCGTGCTTCATATGCGACTGCGTAACAAATTTATTGATACACTGTAAGGAGGAAAGACTTGTATGATAAGCAAAAACAATAAGACTCCTTCAAACAGTGACAATGTTATAATCTGCAAAAATGTTACAAAGGATTATCCTCTGTACTCAACCTTCGGTCAGAAGCTTAAAGGGTTGCTGTCAAACAAAAGCAAAATTGCATCTTTCCGTGCGCTCGACGATATAAGCCTTACTCTCAAAAAAGGTGAATGTGTGGGTCTCATCGGTCTTAACGGCAGCGGCAAATCAACCCTTGCAAGCATTATAACGGGAATCACGACACCATCTTCCGGTTCGGTAAGAGTCAAAGGAGAAGTAAGTATGCTTTGTGCCGCATCAGGTATGCGCACTCAGCTTTCCGGAATTGACAACATCCGTTTCAAATGCCTTACTATGGGATATACCGATAAGCAGATAAAAGGAATGGAAAAAGAAATAATCGAATTTGCCGATATCGGAATGCACATACACCAACCGGTAAAAACATACTCAAGCGGTATGCGTTCCCGTTTAGGCTTTGCAATTGCTATACACATCGATCCCGATATTCTTATTATTGACGAGGCTCTTGCCGTTGGCGACTCAAGCTTTACGGATAAGTGTCTGAAAAAGATAGACGAGTTCAAAGCAAGCGGCAAAACAATAATTTTTGTAAGTCACGGTGTCACAGCAATGACAACATTCTGCGACAGAATCATATGGATAAACAGAGGTAAGCTTGTAGGCATAGGCACCCCCGCAGAAATAGTAAATCCTTACTGCGGCTTTGCGCGGGAATATGCAACAATGTCAAACGAGCAGCAAAAAAAGATTATGCCCGATTTGAAAGAATATCAAAAAAAATACGGCATAACCTAAAGGAGTGTGTTTATGAGCGAATTAGAGTTACTCAAACAGCAAAATGAAGCTCTCAGAAAGGAAAACACATATCTTGTGCAACAGCTTGCTGAATGTCACGACAGCGTATGCAGCCAGATTACTGTTATGACTGTGCTCAAAAAAGACATCAGACGGTATGAAGTACAGTTAAACAGTCTGAAGGCAGAAAATGCCGCTTTAAAGGCAAAGTTTGACAAAATTGAAAATAATTTTATCGGCAGACTGCTTCTGAAGGTGTACAGAATACTCCGTGAACTAAAGCACCGCAAAGGGTAATAATTATGAATATACAAACACTTAATAAATATATAGCGGATTTAAAAACAAAGAAATCAGCTTTAGAAGGAATACTTTCCCGCTACGGTATAGATTACGGCAAAGCAGGAACATCACTTTTTACAACAGAATGTAATTCTCTTAAACATCTGAAGGTCGCAGCAATAATGGATCCGTTTACACTCGGAAATTTCGAAAGTGAATGTGAGCTTTTGAACATTTCGGCAGACAATTGGATGGAAGAGCTCGAAAATTTTATGCCTGACCTGTTCTTTTTGGAATCTGCTTGGGAAGGTAAGGATAAATCCTGGTACAGAAAAATAGCGAACGGCAGTAAAGAACTTTATGATCTCACAGCATACTGTCACGCGAACGGAATACCCATTATTTTCTGGAACAAGGAAGACCCTGTATATACTGACACATTTATGTCCGCTGCTGCCTGTGCTGATTTTGTTTTCACAACAGATTTTGACTGTATTGAGCGTTACAAAAAAACACTCCAGCACAATAATGTATATCTGCTTCACTTCTCGGCACAGCCGTTAGTGCACAATCCCATTGAAATGCACGACAGAAAAGATAAATTCTGTTTTGCAGGTGCGTATTACCACAGATACAAAGAGCGTTCAATGGTATTTGACGCATTTGCCGACGCTTTTGAAAAAGGCAAAGGTCTTGAAATCTTTGACAGAAATTTAGGTTCGGCAAGACCTGAACACGCTTTTCCGCAAAGATACAACAAAATGATTGTAGGTACCCTCTCACCGGAGGATATACATATAGCCTATAAAGGCTATAACTACGGAATCAATATGAATTCTGTAAGTCAATCACAAACTATGTTTGCAAGACGTGTTTATGAGCTTCTTGCGTCCAACACCGTTTCTGTGGGCAACTACTCAAGAGGTGTTAAAAATCTTTTCGGAGATTTAACTGTTGCTACCAACGATGTGAACACAATGGTGCGCCATCTCGACACCTATTGCAAAACAGACAGCGACTACCGTAAATTCAGACTTCTCGGTCTGAGAAAGGTTATGAAAGAGCATCTGTGCGAGGACAGACTCGGATTTATAGCATCCTGCGTTTTCGGCAAGGATATGAAGCAACAGCTTCCGCTTGTAACCGTAGTTTCAGCTGCTGAAACAGCTGATGAAAAGCAGAAAGTACAGGCATCTTTCGACAGACAGACATATACCGATAAAAAGCTTGTCTTTATAAACGACGAAAAATATAAAGAAAACGACGGATTTATAGCCGCATTCTCTCCTGATGATTACTACGGTGAGAATTATCTGACAGACCTTGTACTTTCCGTAAGATACAGCGATGCCGACGGCTTTGGTAAGAATCATTATTATACAAAAACAAAAGCAGACGGTGCAGAGCTTAACGGCACCGACGGCACATACAAGCCCTGCAGAACTCTTTACAGCACCAGAAGCATCGTAAAGAGCAACTCAGTAAGCGATATTAAAGCATTTGCACACGGAACTTTAATCAACGGCAATTTCCTTTGCACGGATGAATTCAATTACTGTGCCGGCTGTACAGATAACAGTTGTCCTGTTGTTGATGACATTTTTGTGGCAGATCAGGGAATAGCGCTTTCTGTCATCAATGAAACTGCTACAAAAATTGACTATCAGAATCTTAAAGCTGACGAATTCTATATAACGCCGTCAGAATTATGCAAAACCTGTCCACCCACACTCAAAGCAATAAAAGCGGATTTTTCAGACGGCAAATTTACTCTGAACTCATCTCTTGTAGGGGATGCATACGAATATATCTACTTCAAAGCAAAATATAATATCAATGAGCTGTCATCAGACAATACGGCATCAATAGTATTCAACGGTATGGGCGATGCAAGCGCTGAGGGTTTCTGTTTCTTCTTTGATGCAGATATGCAAAGACTCGGCTATGCAAGCGCAAGGATAAATAAGGCAATAGAAGCCTCTATTCCCGAAAACACAAAGTATTTCTCAATCGTACTGAGAATACGAGGCGAAGGAAAGCTTGACCTGACAGGAGTTACTGCAAAAAAAGCAAATTCCTCAACAACATCTACCCCATTTCTTTCACGTAGCGGAACAATTGTTATAGCAGACCATTATCCCTCTTATGACGATTTGTACAGATATATGTTTGTTCACAAGCGAAATATTCTTTACAAAGAAAACAACCTTGTTCCGGATATGATGCGCATAAATATGTGGAATGCCACCCGATATTCAGAATTTGAAGGTATAAACGTTACTGATGGCAATGCAGATAAGCTTACGGAAGTTCTTGAATCGGGAACAATAAAAACATTATGTGTTCATTTCCTCAATCCTTATTTATGGAGTGTTCTTAAAAACTATCTGGATGAGATAAATCTTATTGTGTGGAGCCACGGAAGTGATATTCAACCCTGGCACAGACGAAGCTACAATTACACTACAAAGGACGAAATCGAAGAAGCAAAAAAAGCCTCCGAAGAAAGAGAAGTATTCTGGGATGAGGTTTTCAAGGCTTCCGAAGAGCATAATATCCGATTTGTTTTTGTTTCAGAGTTCTTCAAAAAACAAATTGAAGAGGATTATAATGTTGATCTTTCAGACCGTTGCTCAATAATCCATAACTGCATTGATACGCAGATGTTCTCTTATAAAAAGAAGAATGCAGAACAACGCTTCAATATTATGTCGGTAAAATCCTTCAGCACTCTGACATATGCAAATGACATTACACAAGAAGCTATTGTGATACTGAGCAAAACGCCGGAATTTTCAAAAATGACATTTGATTTGTACGGCGACGGAGAACGCTTTGAAGAAGATACCCGACAGTTGAAAAAATTCAAAAATGTCCATCTGCACAAAGTATTTCTCACTCAGAGCGATATAGCAAAACTTCACCAATCTCACGGTATTTATATCGCAACCACAAGGATGGACACACAAGGCGTTTCAAGAGATGAAGCGATGTCATCCGGTCTTGTGCCTATAGCATCAGCAGTTGCCGCAATTCCAGAATTTGTAGATAACAGTTGCGGTATGCTTGTCCCCGGAGAGGATCCGCAGGCGGTTGCAGATGCAATTCTTAAGGTTGTTCGCAATCCTGAGCTGTTCTCCGCACTCAGCGAAAACGCTGCGAAAAAAGTAAGAGGTCTTACCTCAAAGGAATTTACAATAGATAAAGAAATAAATCTTATAGAATCGAGGAAAAATTTATGATTAACGTAGTTGGACTTGGCTATATCGGCCTCCCCACAGCCCTTATGTTCGCATCTCACGGTGTTGAAGTTGTAGGTACTGACTACAACAAGGAACTGGTTGACACTCTCAACGCAGGTCACACAACATTTGAAGAAGAAGGTCTTGACGAGCTTTTCAACGATGCACTTAAGGCTGGTATCAAGTTCTCAACTGAGTACCAGAAAACAGATATGTACATCGTAGCTGTTCCCACACCCTATGATGCAGACAGCAAGAAGATTGACGCTTGCTATGTTGTTTCTGCTGTCAAGGCTGTTATGGAAGTTTGTCCCAAGGGCGCAACTGTTGTAATTGAATCCACAGTATCACCCGGTACAATCGACAAGTTTGTCCGCCCCGTAATTGAAGCAAACGGTTTCAAAATCGGCGAAGATCTCAACCTTGTACACGCTCCCGAAAGAATTATCCCCGGCAATATGGTTTACGAGCTTGAATATAACTCAAGAACCATCGGTGCTGACGATAAGGCTATCGGTGAAAAGGTTAAGGAGTGCTATGCTTCCTTCTGCAAGGGTGAAATCGTTGTTACAGACATCAGAACAGCTGAAATGACAAAGGTTGTTGAAAACACATTCAGAGACATCAACATCGCTTTCGCAAACGAGCTTGTTAAAATCTGCAGAAGCGACAATATGGATGTTTATGAAATCATCAGAATCGCAAACAAGCATCCCAGAGTTAACATTCTCTCCCCCGGCCCCGGCGTTGGCGGTCACTGCATCTCCGTTGACCCCTGGTTCCTCGTAGGTGACTATCCCGGACTTGCAAACATCATCAAGATGGCAAGAACAATCAACGATTCAATGCCCGCTTTCGTTCTTGAAAGAATCCACACAATTATGAAGGACAACGGCATTACAGATGTTTCAAAGGTTGGCTTCTACGGTCTTACCTATAAAGAAAACGTTGACGATGTCCGTGAAAGTCCCACACTCCAGATGCTTGAGTGTATGGAAAAGCATCTTGCTTCAGGCGTAAAGGTTTACGACCCCTTCATCAAAAAGGATATGGTTGCAAATCAGTATCACGATCTTGACGCATTCCTCAACGATGTTGAGCTTGTAGTTCTCCTTGTTGCTCACGATGAAATCAAGGAAAATATGGACAAGCTTCAGGGTAAGGTAATTCTTGATACAAGAAATATCTGCAAGCTTCCCGGCACACATACTCTTTAATATTAAAAATGCAAAAATGCAAGGCATTACGCTTTGCATTTTGTATTATAGAATAATGGTGATAAATAATGAAAACTGTAATGCTCGTATTCGGCACAAGACCTGAGGCTATTAAAATGTGTCCTCTCGTACTTGAACTCAAAAAAAGAGAGAATATCAACACTGTTGTCTGTGTAACAGGTCAGCACCGCCAGATGCTCGACAGCGTTCTTGACACATTCGGCGTTGTACCCGATTATGACCTTTCAATTATGAAAGACAGACAGACACTTTTTGATATAACAGCAAACATTCTCCTGAGAATAAAGGATGTTCTTGAAGAAGTAAAGCCCGATGTTGTACTTGTTCACGGTGACACATCAACAACGTTTGTTACAGCGCTTGCCTGCTTCTACTTACAGATTCCCGTAGGTCATGTTGAAGCCGGTTTGAGAACATACAATATCTATTCTCCGTTCCCCGAAGAGTTCAACCGTCAGGCAGTAGGTATTGTTTCAAAATATAACTTCTCTCCCACACAGATGTCTGCTGACAATCTTCTTAAAGAGGGCAAAGCCCCCGATTCAATCTATATCACAGGAAACACGGCAATTGATGCTCTCAAGACAACCGTCCGCGACGACTATACACACCCCGAGCTTGAATGGGCAAAAGATTCAAGACTTATTGTTCTTACAGCCCACAGACGTGAAAATCTCGGTGAGCCTATGAGAAATATGTTCAAGGCTATCAAGAGAATTATCGATGAGCACGATGACATCAAGGTTATTTATCCTATCCATATGAATCCCCTTGTCCGCCAGACTGCGCACGATGTATTCGGCGAAAACGACAGAGTTCATATCATTGAACCTCTTGATGTGCTTGATTTCCACAACTTCCTTGCAAGAAGCTATCTTATCCTTACAGACAGCGGCGGCGTGCAGGAAGAGGCACCCTCTCTCGGCAAGCCCGTTCTTGTTATGAGAGATACAACGGAACGACCCGAAGGTATTGCGGCAGGCACTCTCAAGCTTGTAGGTACAGACGAAGAATTCATTTATGAAACCTTCAAAACTCTTCTTGAAAATGAAGAAGAATACAAGAAGATGAGCCACGCTTCCAACCCCTACGGCGACGGTCACGCAAGTGAACGTATTGCAGATATTCTTGAAAAAGCTTAATTTTACCTTAAATGCAGGAAAGGAGAAATAAATATGTTTGAAATAGCTGAACATATTTACCAATCCAATATTCCCGTACAGTATGTATTCAAAAGCGGAAATGCAAAATATCTCGTTGTTGCTTTTTCTGCGTTCAGTGCAAGTGATGCAAAAATCCAGAAAGCATACAACCACATCCGAACCCTTGATGATATTGACTGCAACAGACTATATATTCTGGACTCATTGGGCCCGAGAGGAAGTTATTATCTGGGGGAAAAGCTGAATTTCGAATTTGAAACTGCTGTACAGTCACTGATTAATCATTTTTTGAATATTTATGACATAAGTCCTAAAAATGTTATCTGCATTGGTTCATCAAAAGGCGGAAGCGCCGCATTGTACTACGCTGTGAAGTACAACTACGGCCATGTTATTGCCGGTGCACCTCAGACCCGCATAGGCTCTTATGTAGCAACGCATTGCAAAGCAACCGCCGATTTTATGATAGGTGACGACCCTGAAGGTGAACGACAAGCAAAGCTTGACAACTTGATTTATAATCTGTTTGACAAACCCGTTGTTACCGATATGCATATTTTCACAAGTGAAAATGACGAGCAGTTTGATTCCGAGATAAAACCGCTTACTGAGCTTTTTAAAGAAAAGAATATCCCCTGTTCTATGCACATAAACAATGACATGATAGGGCACGGAGCTATTGCAAGATTTTATCCTCTGTTTTTAAGAGATAAAGTGCAACAAATCATAACAAACATTGCTGATATAAAAGCGAACATAAAAAGTGACAGAGAAAAGGTTACAGTACACGCCGATATTGAATATTTAAGAGAACCGTCACCTGACAAAATTACTTACAGCTATATTTTTAAATCAGCAGAAACTGAGCAAACATTCGACAGCGAACACAACGAATTCACTTTTATACCTGAACATATGGGGCAATACACCTGTGAAGTTGCTGTTCATTCTTCGCTTGCACCGGTTCATAAACAGACTGTAGGCAAGGTAACCATTGATAAACGCAAATTTGAACTGCTCGGATATGAGTTTACAGCGAAAAACGGTAATCTGCATTTCTCCTTAAAAATCAAAGCTAAAGAAAGGCTACTGTACGCCTATTATTTATTAAAAGACGGAAAAATTTTGTATAAAAGTGATTACGGTAAATCTACAAAAATGTCTTATGCTTTGGATGGGAAAGGCGAATATACTGTAAAATATTTTATCAGATCTGCTGAGGGCGGACGAATAATTTTAGATTCTGAACCGCTGATTTATGAAGGCTGACAAAACCCTTTATATCCACAGAACCTGATAAACTTCCCTATCCGGAAGAATTCAGTTTTTTGAAAGGACGTGAAACTGTAATGGATGCAGATACTACGGTGACACCTTACAAACTGAGCATTTTCGGCAGTTGCGTGTCCCGTGACATCCTGAATCATGGTCAAACCGATTTGTTTCAACTAAAAACTTACATTGCCCGTCAAACGGTTATTTCCAGTATATCAGCTCCCTGTTCTCCTGAAGTTGAAGAAGAAAGCATCAATCTTACTTCAGCATTTCAACGCAGAATGGTACTTTCGGACACACAGAAAACCGCATTTACTAAGTTCAGCAATGATAACAGTGAATACCTTATAATAGACCTTATTGACGAAAGGCTGGGAATGATAAATTTCAGAAATTCAGTTGTTACCAACTCTATGGAGTTGGTAGGAAGCGGTCTTTTAACAGGCAGTGAAGCAAAAGCTAAATACAGACGAAATATTTTCAATGTATACACTACTGATTTTAAACCTATTGAACCTATGTTCAAGGAATTTTGTGAACGTATAAAACAGATTTATCCTCAGAAAAAAATCATAATTCATATTGCAGATGCAAAAACAAAATACAGGAGCACAGACGGCAAAATTAAAAAATTCCCCAAAGAACAAATAAAAAAGAGCCATACATTTAACCGTATGTACTCTACTATGTATGGTCTTCTGGTGAAATATCTTCCGGATGCAAACATAATTGACATCTGTCATAATTATTACGCTTCGGAAAGCCACCATTGGGGGTTAAACATCATTCACTATGAGGATGAATATTATCAGCAAGCTTCCAGAGAGCTGATAAAAATAATCAAAAAATGAAATAACACCGTAGTCAGCTACGGTGTTATAATTTTGCTGTTTATACTCTCTTTTTCTGTTTTGCTCTACCGTTATAGGAGGCTCTGCCGAGAGATTTTCTTGCAGGACTGAGCTTTGAAAGCATTACTGATGCAACAGCTATAAGTGCAATCGCAATAGCGGCAAGCAACATAAAGCCTATCAGCTGCATTATGCCGTTTCCGTCATCATCTACCGAACCTATAAGACCGGAATTATTGTAATCATCACCGATAAGCACCTGATTTGCATCGGATATTGTTGTATTCTCCGGAGCGGAAATAACGAGATTGCCGGTATTAAAGGTTGTAGGTTCACTGTTGTTCGTATTTCCTGCCGGAGTATTTTGCGCCGATGTTGTGGTTTCAGCCGTATTATCGCCGTTTTCTGTGGTTTGTTCCTCGGCTTTTGTTGTAGATTCTGTTTTTGCCGTTGTGTTTTCAACTTTGGGTGCGACATAAGGGTCAATGTTAACTATATCAGCATAATCCTTAAGCTCTTTATTTACACCGTAAGCCCGCTCAGGAATCAGATCTACTGCAGCTATCTGACCGTATTCAGAAAAATGAATACCGTCTGTAGTCATATGGTCATAAAGCTTTGTGGAATCTTTAGGATCACGCATTTTATCAAAACTGATATAGCCGCTATATCCGTATCTGGTGCAATAATCTTCAATCCACTCGTTGATGGCAAGCAGTTTATCCTCACCAGCCTGTGTCCAGGTAAGGTCAGGTCCGCCCAAAAAGTCTCTTGTGTAACCCTTGTACGGTGTCTTGGTGCACAAATAAACTTTTACACCTGTATTCTTGAACTGTTCGGCAAGAGTTTTATAGCCGGTAGTAACTTTAGTTGCTGAACATTCGGGAAGAACACCCTGCATACTGTCAAGCATAGGATGAAGAATATCATTTTCACCGATTTTTACAATGACAAATTTACAGCCGGCAACATCCAGCGCGTCCCTTTTAAATCTTTCAAGAAGTGAAACACCGTATGCTCTGCCCAGAAGTCCCTCACCGTCACGAAGCAACGCATTACCGATAATACCGGACATAACAAAGCCGATATTTGTAACGCCGTTGTTGATGCATTTTTCAGCAAGCATAAGATATATATCATTTGTAACGGTAGAGTCACCGATAATAGAAACACAGTATGCATCCTGTGCATAAACATCAAGCCTTGAAAGGCAAGGAATTGTGTTGTATGTAATGGAGCTTGCGTTGAAGTCAAGCCTTGTTGCAACACTGGTCATATCTTCATCATGAGTTTTGTTACCCAGAGAGGATGCAAGGTAACAGGTTCCGCCGTAAAGTCCGGTGGTATACATAGTTGTGGTACTTTTGAAATAGCTGCTGACAGAAATCTTTTTAAGAGCTGTTACCTTAAAGCTGATTTCATCGGAATAGATCTCACTGCCTGCCGCGATTTTTACGGATTTCTGACCACCGTTGAATGTTACCTGTGTAATCGAATCCGTATCAACGATGTCGTCAGTTTCGCCTGTATAAGCAACGGTTGTTTCGTTAATAGTGATGGCAGATGCTCCGTATTCGTTAGAAAACTTCAGTCTTATCTTATTACCGCCGAGGGTGGGCGTAATAACGGTACGTATCGTTGAATTCGAAGGAATAACATCCTTAAAATCCAAAAGCTCTATTCCGCCTTCTATAGCAGGAGTGCCCCAGGAGCCGACCCAATCGAATTTTGCCGCCGAGGATACAACATCAGCCGGTATACAGCAAAGTACAAGTACAAGGCTGAGTACACAGCACATTATCCTTGAAAACCTTCTCATAATAACAATCCTTTCCACACATTACACAATAAAAATTGACACAATCATCGCTATTATATATAAGTAAATAATAACACTTTACAAAGTTTTAGTCAAGAAAAATTTTTATAATCTTTACGTTTATTTGAATAGATTATGAACAATACGGCACAAATTGTGGAATATTGATAAAATTTTATGGTGCACCTTCTTTTTTTTATTTCATTCTAAAATGGATATTTTTTCAAAAAAGATAGAATATTCAATGTTCAAGACAAAAATGCACTGTATTTACACCCAATATTCACAAGTTGTTCATTTTTTCGTAACATATAGAATAATATTATGCATTATAATGGAATTGCATTAATATATGATAGGAGGGTAATTAAATGAACGCAATCAATATGCTTATGGAGTTTGTTGCTTTCTTTGTTGAACTTTTCAAGAGCCTTTTCTCAGGTATCGCAGAAGTATTCAGCGGTCTCGGCGCATAATCAAACTTTCTGATAAACAAAGCAAAACCATCGGTTACCCGATGGTTTTTTTGTTTTTTATTCAAGCATTTCATCAAAGGGTGCAATACCCTCAAGAAGATTGGTCTCCCTGACAATGGAATCCTTGCCGACACGGAAAGTCTTTACCTCGCCCTCGCGTATATCTAGCCAGAATCCGAAATCATACCCGTCACTTGTTATAAACAGGCGTGTATCAGTTTTTTCACCGGTTTCAAAAACTCTGAAAACCAAATCACCCGAACCGTCTTCGCAGTTTTTAATTGCGGAGAATTTTACATTATCACAGCTTACATAAATATCCGTAGTATTTTCGATTTCTTCAAAATCACATTCAGGCATACTGTCTGTGCTTATGCAATCAAAATCGGGGCAAATTTCACCGAGCCTGTTATAGAGAGCAAGAACATCCTCAAAGGTTTCACCCTGCTTCATTCTGTAGGCAAGCACACGGTTGTTGCCTTTTGTAAGATAAAACGGTTCTTCGGGAAGTGAAACAACATCTGCAGAAAATATGCAGACATAAACACCTGCACCGTTAAGAATAACGGGGAGCATATTATTAACGGAATCGCAATAAGCAAAACGTGATGCGCCGCCGTTTTTTTCGATAATTTTCACCTGCTGAGCAAGTGCCGCAGAAACTATTGCTTCTGCATTTTTCTGCTTATCAACACCGCTGAGAACAACTATATTTTCAAGCATTTGTATCCCCTCCTTCTTCAATAATACCGTAATATCTGCCCATCCAATAAGAGAATGTATAGGCTGTACACATTTCAAGACCTATTTTGCCGTGAGAATCCTCATTTTTATACTCCCAGGGATCGCGATCCTGCTTTGAAATGTAACGTTCATCGGGAGGAAGAAGATAGGATGTATGACGGTAGCCGGCTCTGTACTCTTTTGTTGCAACGTCACTTCTGCCCACAAGGCTTGTACCCGATGCAATATAACTGCAATTCGTGCGGTAGAACCACATTTTGATTTTTTCCTCATCATAATATTCATCCGTGCCGAAGTTCACAGCAAAGGGAATATCATAAACGGGATGATGCTCCTTACCGGAGGATGTTGCACGCCAGGACTGCCAACCCTTATAATAAATATTCCTGAGTCTTTCATCCTTTTCAAAACAGGTAAGACCGAAGAACGTAAGGTTTGAAAGCATATGGTCACCGTACATAATATCCTCAATGTAATCACATTGTTTAACTATTGATGCACTGAAAGCTCTGTCATAATGCAGAGTACAAAGCTTTTCATAACCGCCTGCAAGCAGGCTTTCATACTCATTCTGCCATCTCTCATTATAACCGCATACCGCCTGACCTAATTTTAAATACATAAGCAGCTCTGAGCAGTTGAGAGGACCGTCACACCAGCCGATTCCGCTTTCAAAATATCTCTTGCTCCATCTTGCCCAGCTTGTAGGTCCGCCGTGAAAGTCGTGCAATTCGTGACCATTGTCAAGAATATGATTGATAATCTTTTTCGTTCTGTCGATGATTAAAGCGTCCAGCTCTTTTTCCTCTTCACCGAAAATAATGTGAGCATAGTAAAGGTTGAAAAGCTGAAGTGTGATTTCGTCACTGCTTGTGTCGCATTTAAAAATAATATCATCAGCGGTGTAGCCCTCATCCTCGTACAGATAACGGAAGCATTCGGGAATATCTTCAACAATCTTGGTTTGTCTGCCCACATACCCCTTTCTTATTGAATCGGTTGTTTCAACAACGGTTGCAACATCACCGCATCTGTGCATAAAAAGTCCGTCATCGGGAAGCGGGGCATCGGTTGTAACGTAAGAACGGCATACAAATCCGTCACCTCTACCGTGAATATACATAAGGAGCATACAGGCATCAAGAGCGCGCCTTGCAACCTTTCTTATCTTAACGGTTTCAGGGTGGTCCGCACCTTTCTCCCTTTTAAGATACGCATAGTGTAAAATCTCACCCATACAGAACTCCGCAGTAAAACCGCCGTCATTATCCGAATGACCGAATTTACGGGCACTTTCAATATTCCAGGGCTCGTCAAGAAGCTTGTTGCTTATCATACCCTTACGGTCAATATATGTACAGGTTTCTTCACGGAGCATTTCTGCTTTCTGCTCCATTGTAACAACCTTAAGCTCAATATGCGAAACCGAAGTCTTGGTTTTAACCCAGATATTATCCCCGTCAACGAAAAATGACTGAACGTCATTGTCCTTTAAATCTCTGTCGGCAGAGAAATACATAACACGGTCGTACTCTTCTTTTTCACTGTCACAGTATCTGAAAAGTCCCTTTTCACCGGCAACGTAATATGCGTTGCCGACTTTTTTTACAAACTTAAAATCTTTTTTTCTGAACGGGGTGGGATATACAGGTTTGAACTCTGCATTTTCACCCATATCACAGAACAATTCCTTTGGAACACACGGATTGTCCGCAGAATAAAATGTTATAACTCTTGATTTATGCGGATACAAAACTATTGGCAAAATCAGCACTCCTTTATTTTTCATTTGGTCTCATTAAAAACTCAAGTGTTCAGGTGATTTTTCAATGATACATATTTTTTTAAGATTTTTTATGAAAAAACAACACTTGTCCTACAAGGATAAGGTTGGAATTTCCTGCAGCATATGCGGAATAATACTGAACCTGTTTCAGTTCATTGTAAAAATGGTTGTGGGCAGTATTTCCGGCTCAATAGCAGTAACAGCGGATGCAATTCACAACCTGTCAGATATGGTGTCGTCCGCAGTAACGCTGCTGAGCTTTATGCTGTCGGGCAGAAAAACCGAATACATAGCCGGTTTTCTCATATCTGTACTGTTATTCATAACTGCCATACAGACAGCAAAATCATCAATACTGAAAATCATCACTCCCGAGCCTTTGGTATTTTCCCTATTCTCGGTAGTGATGCTCACATTTTCTATAATAGTAAAAATGTATATGGCGGCATATTATCATCATTACGGTATAATGATAAACTCACAGGCATTGAAAGTAACTTCAACAGACTGCCTTTGCGACAGCATTGCAACAATTATTGCCGCAGGAGCAATCGTAGCCGCAAGATTCACTCAATTGAATGTTGACGGCTTCGGCGGCGTTGCCGTTTCTGTATTTATTCTTGTTGCCGCCTGCAAAGCCGCAAAGGATTCAGCAAAAGAATTGCTAAATGGGAACCTCTGAAAACTAAAGGTGTAAATCAGAGTATGTACTCCATATAAATTCTCTGCTTCGTCATTCCGCAGCTTTCATAGAATTTTACTGCATTTTCGTTGAATGCCCAGACGTTGAGCTCGCAGATATGGCAGTTTTCATCAATCGCTTTTTGCTTTGTTGCCGCCATAAGAAGCTTACCGATGCCGTGCTTTCTGTACTGACTGTCAACACACACATCGTCTATATACATCTTTTTATGCCCGATAACAATACCGTCATCCTTTGTGGTATAGATTTTTGATATTGTGTAACCTAAAACGTAATCATTTTCATCTGTTGCAACAAAGATGATTTCTTCTTTGTCTTTTATCTTCTTTTCTACAGCCTTTACATCATACTTCGCGCCGCCGCCTGCATAGATATCAGGTCTGCCCTCGTGATGAAGCTGAGCAATGGTTTCAAGCAACTGAGCGATTCTCGGAGCATCCTGTTTTTCGGCTGTTCTTATTCTGATTTCCATATGCTATTCCTCGTGGATCGTATAGATTTTCTCGACCTTACCGGTGTTATCGGTGCGGTACACATCAATTCTGTTTTCATCAAATTCAAAACCGATGCCCGAATAATCCTCGCAATCCCTTGTCTTGTCCGCACAGGTGAGCATTACGCAGGGTTGACCTCTTTTATCGAGCTCGGAACCTGCCTCGCTGACTCTTATATCGTGCGTATGACCGCATATCATAGCGTGCGGCTTAATATTTTCTTTAAGCAGCTTTGCCCATTCGGTATAAAGCTCTTCTTCAATATCAAACGGCGGATTGGGACGGTTTGTAAAGGGGAAATGGCAGACAACCGCTCTGTGCTTTACACCCTCTGCAAGATATTCCTCGTCTGCGTGTTTTATAATGTCCTTAATAAACTGAGTTTCTCTTTCACGGAAGGCGTGACAGCAGATTGTTCCGCCGTATTCATCGTTGGTATCGGGCTTATCCTCACCGCAGTCAAGGGCAATGCCCCATATATCGCCCAAGCGGAAAGTGAAATACGTATTGCCGTTCCAATTGGGGGTATAATCGGCAATTTTCTCTGCATAAAGACCTCGCAGGTCGTGATTTCCTCTTGCAAACACAACGGGAATGTTTCCGTGAGTGAGCTGAGCACAAATATCATAAATTGTGTTAAAATACTTGGGATTACCGCTGTGATTGGGAATGTCACCGTTCAAAATCAGAAAATCAATTTTTCCGAACGCCTTTGCCGCTTTAACGGGAGTTTCAACCATATTGTGCGTATCGGAAATATGGTAGGCTCTCGTTTTTCCGCCCTTGACGGGATAAAAGTCAAATTCCTTTTCAGTTTCGGGCTGAATAATGGGAAAATACGGCTTTCTCCGGATAATCCGCCTTTCGCAAACTGTGTACTTCCCTGCCTTTTCAAGCTCTGCGGCAGGAACACGCATTCTGTGAATCTTATCAAGGGAGCGCAGAATTCCGTTTGAATCGTCATAATAGCACTTATCCCCGACCTTCACCCACATCAGTGAACGGTATTTGACGGGTACCATTATCTGATATTCAGTGCCTACTGCAAAAACTGCAGGTGTGGGAAGTTCCTTATCAAAAAACATTTTTAAGTTTAACATTTTTACACCTGTTTCGCAAGTAATCGGTTGATTTCATTTCTTTTTGAAATCAGCCATTTTTCGTTTTTAGGATAATTTTCGGCGGAAAGCGGTTTTTCAAGACCTGCTTCAAGAACGCAAAGCACGTTTTCTCTGCCGATTTTCTTTTCAAGCGCAACAAGCGCCTCATAATCCTTAATGGCA
This sequence comes from Clostridia bacterium, assembly GCA_017465825.1. Taxonomy (GTDB): domain Bacteria; phylum Bacillota; class Clostridia; order Oscillospirales; family Acutalibacteraceae; genus UBA1081. The sequence goes on along the minus strand of JAFTVI010000035.1, from coordinate 104,274 downwards.
TCGTAAAAGACCTCAAAGCGAAGTGAAGAAAGAGGCTTACCGTCAGCATCGGGATAAACAACATAAGCATCTCCGGAAGAAAATGCGCCGCCTGCATCCGTCTGCTTAAAGGGATCAACCTTACCCTTTGAGTGCTGAGTAAAATAGAAATTATATCCCCAATGCAAAAAGCCTTTTACATTATATTTGTACATAATAAAGCCCAAAATGCGGTTTCGCAGCGAAGGCATAGAAATAAAGCGATTGGGAAGATTATTTTTATAAGGCCCGCAACAGTAGTAGGTCCACAGCTCATCGACCTTACCTGCAAAGCTCTCTATATGTTCAACAGAGGGAATGGGGTGCTTTGTAAGTCCGTTTTTATAAAATGCATATGATGAAAGAGCGTCAATGATTCTGAACTCGCCGAACAGCTCATTCATAACCTTTGCAGACCGCCTGTAATGGAAATAGTCCTTTATTGAAGGCTCGTCGGAGGTGTGGAAAACGCATCTGTTACGTATACCCGTTTCATCAATGAACTTAATGAGCTCAGGGGCAAACTGCCGAAGGAAATTTGTATAACCTTGTGAATGAGCATTGGTTTCCCAGCCGAAAATGCGTTTATAGCCACCGCCCGTTTCAGCCATAATCTTAGGAGCGTGCTTAGCTCCCCACTGAGTAAACAGATGTGACATCTCAAAATATTTCACGCAGCACCTGTCTGCAAGCTCAACCCATCTTTTCAGCTTATCAAAGCCGAAGGAGTATTTGCTGTAAGCGTGCCTGTAAACATCCACAAGCTGAACGGTAGGTCTTTCACCGCCCACCTCGGTATCGAGCGGAGGAGTAAACAACGGAGTAAGAATCATATTGATACCGTGATTTACGGCTTCACGCATAAAGTTCTCGACTATGCGCCAATATTCCTCGGAGAAAACCTCAACACCGTAATGTGATGCAAGACAGTCCGTATGGAACCAATGTGTGCAGGTCAGCTTCTGTTCGCCTGTTGATGCGTTAAGAACCTCACAAGGCAGAGAAATCTCCGTTTCGCCTATGCTGATTTTTACATCATATTTTCCGATTTCAAGTGATTTTTCGGGATTGAACATACACCATAGTGCAGTCCATTCATTCTTTTTGAGGGTGAGTTTTCCGTCAAACGGCATCAGCACATCGGGATAATCACCGCTTTCGGCATTGCGGATGAAATAATCATCCCTACCCTCGGGTGCAGCAAGTCCTACGGGAACGAAACCCTGTACAAAAACACCAACAATGCTTTTGTCAAATGTAACATCAAATTCACCGTCTGAACCATTCATAACAGCAAGTTGAAAAGATGTATATTCATTTTTCAGCGAAGTGAGCTCACTTATTTCACACTCATTGCAGATTTCATCGGGGAAAACTTTAGACAGTGAGCTGAGAATTTTTATTTTCATCATTTTGTCTTTTTAAAGCCTTTCTTCTTGAGCACGATAACGGGAATAAAGATGAACACCGCAACGATAGCCGCCGCAAGGAAAATCTCGGGCACGGGTACATTGACAACCTCGCCGTAATCGTTGATATATGTACCGAGCTCGTGAGAAGATGCAAATTTATTGATTGTCCAGGAGCCGAGAGAAGGTCCTGCAACCATAGGAATAAGAACTGCGAAAATCATTCTTACACCCTGGAAAAGTCCAGTTTTGTCCTCGGGAGTGTGGTCCCTTACGGTAGCGCTGAGGATAATACCGAGCAATCCGTAGCCGACGACGAACACAATCGCACCGATAGCAAACGTGCCGAGTGTTTTCATAAAGTAAACCGCCACGAGTCCCACAGTAAACAGCACAACAGCAGGGATAACAAATGCATCCTTACCCTTTTTGTCAATCATTTTACCAAGCATTATTGCGCCGCCTATAAGAACTGCAAGCACAATAACTGCACCAACGATAAGAGCAGGAGTTATGTTAAGGTTATTGAAGTCAAAACCGAGATAATGCTGAAGATAGATAAACAGATAAGGCATAACTACCTGAAATGCACAGGAGTAAAGGCATACAGCGGCAAGAGCCGTGTAAAGCTTAGAATTAGCCTTTACAACGGAAGGTCTGAATCCGTAAATCAGATCTGCAAAGTAATTTGATTTTTCCTTTTGCGCTGTTTTGGGGTCATTGATAGTGAAAAAGCCTATAATTCCGCACACAATAACCATTGCGCCAAGAGCAATAAAGCAAGCAGAATATCCCACAAGCGATACGCCCATACCAAAGCCTACTGTTACAAACAGCATTGCAAGAATGGGAAGAACGGCATTTACGCCCTCAACCGTGCCTCTGTTTGTATCGTTGGTAATGTCCGTAATCCACGCATTGAACGCCGCGTCGTTACCTGTTGAGCCCATAAAGGTCATAACGCAGTCCATTATAATTACTGCGCTGACTGTAGCGGCAACAACCTTCTGAGTATCTGTGATATTGAAGATTGAAGCCATATTTTCACGGGATATGAATGCAAAGGACATAACCGTAATACCCCAGAGAACATAGCCGACAGAAACAAAAATCTTGCGTTTGCCGATTTTGTCGCTCAATGCACCCATAATAAAAGTAGTGAGCACAGCAGAAATTGCACTTGCGGCAACCATTGTGTTAACGTCATCAGTCGTACCGCCTACGCTGTTGTAAAGAAAAGTGTTAAAGTACATATTCTCAACATTCCACGCAAGCTGACCGATAAAGCCGAAAAGCACGATGTTGAACCAAGTTCTTTTTGAAAGACCGGATTTACTCATAATAAAATCCTCCTGTTTTTGATAATTATATAATAACATTCTTAATAATTTTTGTAAAGAGAAATATTAAAAATGGACTTGACAAAACAGAACATTTGTTCTATAATTGTTTATACAGAATAAATAATGCACTATAAAAAGTTACTCAAGGGGGAATCAGCTTGAAACAGAAAAATTCATTTACGCTTTATCAGGACTATTGGGAGTGGCTCAAGCTGTTAACGGATGAAGAGCTCGGCAGACTGCTAAGAGCAATATTCATTTATGAACGAGAACAAAAAATGCCGAAAAACCTTGATTCTTCAACTGTTATGGCATTTTCCGTAATCAAAAACAAGCTCGACAGCGACAGAATCCAATATGAAAAAATCTGCTCACTGAACAAACAAAGAGCTCACATCCGCTGGCAAAAAGCCGAGGAAGAGCGTCAACAGACATAGTCAATATGACAAGAAAACGGCTTTCGCCGTATCGCGGCGACCGTTTTCGGTTAGTCCATCTCCGAGCACGCGTAGCGGGCGTTCGGAGGGACATATAATTTTTTTACTTTATAGGTAACGCAGTTTCCTATAAAGTAAAAAAGAGGGCTGTAAAAAACGAAAGTTTTTTACAGCCCTGAATTTTTATGATTCAATAATGTCAAGTATATCGGCTATTGAAGAGAACTTCATATACAGCTGATGCAATGCTTTCCTGTTAGATGCAGGAAGGTACATTTTCTTATACGCCTGATATACGGCAACACCCAATGCATCCTTAAGCTCGGGCAAACGGTTGAATACATCACAAAGATAATATTCAAAAGCCTTATCTTCAAAAACCGTAATAGCTGTCTTGCCGTACTTGTTGATCTCCTCCTGGCGCTCGGGAGTAACTTCAGTCGTTATCAGCTCGCTACGCTTTTTCTCAGCCTCCAACCACTTGCTCTTATCTGCAACAGGGTCAATACGAACACCGTCAAAGCAGTTATCGGAAATATCCAACGTGTCACGTATTCTGTTAAGCTCCTGATTATATGCTGTGTTGGCAAAAGGTAAAGTGAGCATAATGGGATTCAGTTTATAGAGCAGGTCAAACATCAGCTTATAGCTTCTGAATACATCTGCAGATAAATTGTATGCTTTCAAGGCAGATGCAGATGCAAGAGAGCTCCATTTATCAAAACCAAAATAACGACAATACTCATCAAAGAAATGAAGCATATGACGGTACATATAAACGACAGAGAATTTTCTGCTTGCGGAATCAGGCGCAACATTACACATTTCATTTTCAAAAAGTGCGTGTAATGATGAATACGCCTTATCATAATCAACAATTGCAAATCTTGAATATTTTGCCAATACGTTGTACGCATATGCAGGAGCATCATACTCCAACTCATCCATATATGAATTATAATATGCGTGTGCAAGATAATTTCTGTAAAACTCACCGTACTGACCGTGATTAATTCGATCCTTGTAGCTGATTCGCTTTCTGTTAGTATAGGTTATATTATGTTCAATACCTATAAAAAAGCTACGTGATACATTGTTTGCTTTTTCCCATGAATACTCCAATGTTTCAAATGGCATATCGGAATAACGCATATTATAAATATTGCTCAGTTTTATTGAATACGCAAGGTCATTTGTTACGGCAACATCAAGCGTAGATACACGAATACGCTCTCTTTCTAATGCGGGCAATTTAGTCATTGAAGAATAAACCATACGGCTGTCAAGACCGCCTGTTACATCAACCAGGTGACAGCGAACATCTTTGTCATCCGTCACAGCCTTGGCGTTTGCATATATCTCCTCTGATGCCTGCTGTGTCAATGACAAATATTCTTCAAGATGATAAACTGAATCAGGGCAAAAGCAATCGTGCATTTTGTTGTATTCAGTATACCATTCTCCGTCAAACACATAATCTTCATCAAAGGTTACCTGCTGAATTTCTTTTATGTCCGTCATTCGGCTGAAATTCTGCTCCAGAATTGCAAGTGACATACTCGACAGCTTTGCTTTGATGTTATCAAGATTAAGTGTAAGAGGTAAATTCAACTGCTTTGCACAAAGCAACAGAAGATGATATCTGTTTGAGAACAAATATGCTTCACCGTTTTTATAGCAGAAAATTTTTCTGCTGCTGAAAAAATCACGGGAAAGACGGATACATTTATCAGAACAATCCACCATCCAGAAAGAGCCATATGCAGAATACAGATCATCAAGATGTTCATTTCCGCTGAGCTCTGTATACAATTTTTCATTCAGTTCTATTTCACCGTTAAAAAACACCTTGTGACCGTCTATTGTTTTTTGCTGTGCATTGGTGACCATGGTTATATGTTGTTTTTCACCGGAATACAGAAGAACAGAATCAAGAGAATACTTATTTCCGAATTGCTGTAATTTATCGCATTTGCAATCAGCTGATGAATACACAAGGAAATCATAATACGGTTCTGCAGACGGAGAATACTCCAACTTATTCACAAGCAGATTCTTTTCTTTGGGATTTGACAAAAATTCGTCGAATTCATTCAGTTCTTTTTCTGCAAAATATTCAACAGGCATCGAATATCTGTACTGTTTAGCGGTGCCACACATAACATAACCTGTTACATTATAAATTCCTGATTCGGTCAAATCAAAAGATATTTTATTCTCAGTTAGCCAACCGGATCTTTCAACAATCTTGTCACCGTTATTTATATAAAAGAAATAACGGTATTTGTCGTTGTGAGCAACATCAATTACAGCGGTGAGAGTATTGTCTTTAATTTTTACGTTAACACGGAATTCCGGAATTTTATGCTCATATTCATTTCTTGAAAATTTATGAACAGCAGAGTCCACAGCCTTTTTCAGACTTGCAGGCTTATCTGAGTTAACAAGCTTCACACTGACATTCGGATTCTTTTTAAGGCAAGCATAGACTTCCTCATAAAACCAGCAAAGAATACGGTCTGCTTCCGAACTTCCTTTTTGTGAGGGCATAAGGAAACAAATTGCTTTAAGAGACGGTAAATCATCGAGCACTTCTGCAAGAGCTTCCCTGAATTGCTTCAACGCCGCACTTTTATATGACTGTAAGGTTTCGGAATGCAGCTGCGCCGCAAATTCATAATACAATTTCTTAAGCCATTCAGGAAAATGAACATTTCTGTCTGCAGCTTTGCACAATGAAATCAGTACATAACCGTTCAATATGCTTTTGAAAATTCCTGTTTCCTTTGTTTTGCAGGCATTGCATATATCGGCAAGAAAAACGGTATTCTGTGTGTAAGAAGCCTCGGTACATTTTGCATTTGCAATTTCACGCTTTAATTCAATATCGCCCACAAGGCACACATCAACCGTATCGAACTGATAAAATGCACCTGCGTTAGTATCCTTGATTTCGCCGTTTTCTGTGCGTTCGTGCAATGTGATTACATAAGTTCCTGCCTCGGGAAGCGGAATATTCATATTCAATTCAGGGGAATACTCACTTGATGATATCACAGCCCCATTCCGGGAACAGGAATAAGCATAAGCAGAATTTTTGTTTTCGCTTTGGATTGAAACGGTCAGATATCCTGCATATTCTTCAATCAAATAATTCATAAAGCAACTCTCTTTTCTAAAATGCAAATATCGATATATGATTTTCACAGAATTTTTCAGTATATTTGATTATATATTATTTTTTCAGAAAAATCAACCATATTAAGCAGAGAATATCAAACAATAACCGGACTGCCTTACGGCAGTCCGATTCTTTATTAGTGTATTAAATTAATACTGCTTTCTTGCTGTGTAGCCTGTGTGAAGAATTTCGTGAGCCTTATGGCTGTTGGGCTCGCCGAAGAACTCATCATAAACAGCCTTAACATCGGGATTCTCGTGAGATTTTCTTACGGGAAGATTCTTATCGTCCGCATAAAGCCCTGCTGCACGAAGAGCCTTAACATCGTAATTGTTGATTACGGATGCGGGCTGAACGGGCTGACCGCCGCCGTTTACACAGCCACCGGGACAAGCCATAACCTCGATAAAGTCGTATGACTTCTCGCCAGCCTTGATCATATCAAGAAGCTTGCCTGCGTTTGCAGTACCGGAAACAACAGCAACCTTGATTTCATTACCTGCGATTGTGTAGGATGCTTCCTTAATGCCCTGTGTACCTCTTACATCGGAGAACTCAAGCTTTTCAAGCTCTTCACCTGTAAGAACTTCGTATGCTGTACGAAGAGCAGCTTCCATAACACCGCCTGTTGCGCCGAAGATTGTACCTGCACCTGAACCGAGACCGAATGGAGCGTCAAATTCGCCGTCGGGAAGCATATTGAACATAATGCCTGCCTTCTTGATCATTCTTGCAAGCTCACGGACTGTGATAACTGCATCAATATCAGCAAGACCTTCAACTGCTGTGTGATCCATTCTTTCAGCCTCAAACTTCTTAGCTGTACAGGGCATTACGCTGACAACGAAGATGTTTTTGGGGTCAATGCCTGCCTTCTGTGCATAGTATGTCTTTGCAACAGAACCGAACATACCCTGAGGTGACTTACAGGATGAAAGGTTGGGAATCATATCGGGATGATAATGTTCGCAATACTTGATCCATCCGGGTGAACAGGATGTGATAAGAGGAAGATTCTCTTTCTTTGTATATCTGCCGAGGAACTCTGTTGCCTCTTCCATAATTGTAAGGTCAGCAGCAAAGTTTGTATCGAATACCTTGTCAACGCCGAGAGCACGGATAGCGGAAACCATCTTGCCTGTAACGATTGTGCCGATGGGCATACCGAATTCTTCGCCGAGACCGACTCTTACTGCAGGAGCTGTCTGTACAAGAACAACCTTCTCGGGGTCGTTGATAGCGTCAAATACCTTCTGTGTGTCATCTCTTTCTGCAAGAGCGCCTGTGGGACAAGCTGTGATACACTGACCGCAGGAGATGCAGGCAACATCGCCAAGTCCGTAGTTGAATGCACAACCAATATTGGTGTCAAAGCCTCTGTCGTTAGCGCCGATAACAGCAACGCCCTGATTCTTTTCGCAAACTGCTACGCAACGGCGGCAAAGGATACACTTTTCGTTATCTCTTGTCATATGTGTTGCGGATGCATCGATTGAATACTCATTGGTGATACCTGCAAATGCCTTTGTATCTTCAATGCCGTAGTCGGAGCAAAGCTGCTGAAGCTCACAGTTACCGCTTCTTACACAGGAAAGACACTCTTTCTTGTGGTCGGAAAGGATAAGCTTGAGGGTGGTTTTTCTTGCCTCGATAACTTTAGGAGAATTTGTATAAATTTCCATACCCTCGTTTACGGGGAATACGCAAGCTGCAACAAGGCTTCTTGCGCCCTTAACCTCAACAACACAGATACGGCAAGCACCGATTGCGTTGATTTCCTTGAGGTAGCAGAGAGTAGGAATGTTGATTCCTGCTATGCGGGCAGCCTCAAGAATTGTGCTGCCTGCGGGAACGGTATAGTCTTTACCGTTGATTTTAATATTAACATCAGCCATTTTATCCGTTCCTCCTTATTTCTTGATGATTGCGCCGAACTTACATTTTTCAATACAAGCGCCGCACTTAATACATTTTGCCGGATCAATAACGTGAGGATTCTTAACAGAACCGGAGATTGCGCCAACGGGACAAACTCTGGAGCAAGCTGTACAACCCTTACACTTATCTTCAACGATTGTGATTGTAAGAAGATTCTTACATACACCTGCAGGACATCTCTTGTCAACAACGTGAGCAATATACTCGTCCTTGAAGCGCTGATATGTTGAAAGAACGGGGTTGGGAGCTGTCTGACCGAGACCGCAAAGTGAATTTTCCTTAATATAGTTACAAAGCTTTTCCATTTCGTCAAGGTCCTCAAGAGTACCGTTGCCGTTTGTAATCTTTTCGAGGATTTCGTAAAGTCTCTTTGTACCGATACGGCAGGGAGTACACTTACCGCAGGACTCGTCAACTGTGAACTCAAGGAAGAACTTAGCGATATCAACCATACAGTCGTCCTCATCCATAACGATAAGACCGCCTGAACCCATCATTGCACCCTGTGCAACAAGGTTGTCGTAGTCGATTTCGATATCAAGCATAGATGCAGGGATACAACCGCCGGAGGGGCCGCCTGTCTGTGCTGCCTTGAACTTTTTGCCGTTGGGAATGCCGCCGCCGATAACCTCAACGATCTCACGCAGAGTTGTACCCATAGGAACCTCAACAAGACCTGTGTTGTTGATTTTACCGCCGAGAGCGAATACCTTTGTACCCTTTGACTTCTCTGTACCCATTGTATTAAAGAACTCAGCACCGTTGAGAATGATCTGGGGAATGTTTGCAAATGTTTCAACGTTGTTTTCTGTTGTAGGCTTGCCGAAAAGACCCTTTACTGCCGGATAGGGAGGTCTGGGACGGGGCTCACCACGGTTACCTTCGATTGAAGTCATAAGAGCTGTTTCCTCACCGCAAACGAATGCGCCTGCGCCAAGACGGATGAACAGGTCAAAATCAAAGCCTGAACCGAAGATATTTTTACCGAGAAGACCGTACTCTCTTGCATCGTCGATAGCCTTCTGAAGACGTGCAACAGCGATAGGATACTCAGCACGAACGTATACGTAACCCTCTGATGCGCCTGTTGCGTATCCGCAGATAGCCATAGCTTCAACAAGACAGTGGGGGTCGCCTTCAAGAACGGAACGGTCCATAAATGCACCGGGGTCACCTTCGTCAGCATTACATACAACGTACTTCTGACCCTTGGGCTGTGCTGCTGTAAAGCTCCACTTAAGTCCTGTGGGGAATCCGCCGCCGCCTCTGCCGCGAAGACCTGAATCCTTAACTGTCTGGATAACCTCTTCAGGTGTCATCTCTGTTACAGCCTTACCGAGAGCTGCATAACCGTCCATAGCAATGTACTCTTCAATGCTTTCGGGGTTGATAACACCGCAGTTACGAAGAGCAACACGCTTCTGTGATTTATAGAATGTTGTGTCGTTAAGAGATGCGTGAGCGATCTCATCCTTTACATCCTCAGCAATATCAGAGTAAACAAGACGCTCAACCTGACGACCCTTGAGAAGGTGTTCGCTTACGATTTCTTTAACGTCGTCTTTTTCAACTCTTGAGTAGAATGTACCGTCGGGATATACGATAACAACGGGACCTAATGCACAAAGACCGAAACAGCCTGTTCTTACAACCTTAACTTCCTCTGAAAGTCCGTTTTCAGCAATACGGGCTTCAAATTCTTCGATAAGTGCCTGGCTGCCGGATGATGTACAGCCTGTACCGCCGCATATCAGAACCTGGGAACGAATCATATTTTTTACCTCCAACCTGTTTTAACCGTTAATTATACTTTTGAAATTGTATACTCTTCAATGACTTTGCCGCCCTTGAGATGCTTTTCAACGATCTCTTTAACCTTGTCTTCAGTCATTTTAACATAAGTAACCTTTTCTTTGCCAGCCTCAAAAACCTCTACAACGGGCTCGTACTGACAGATACCGATACAGCCGGTCTGTGTAACCATAACCTTATCGGAAAGGCCCTCTTTGTTGACCTGCTCAACAAATGCGTTGAGAATGGGTCTTGCGCCTGCAGCAATACCGCAAGTAGCCATACCTACAACTACTCTGATGTCGCTGCTGCCTTCACGAAGAACAACTTTGCTCTGCATTTTTTCCTTGATTGCAGCAAGTTCAGCTAATGATTTCATACTATATCTTATCCTTTCATATAATATACTTATTTTTTAATGTACAATGTATAATTTACAATGTACAATTATTCACTTTGTGCATAAGCTTCTTCGAGGTAGCCTTTTATCCACATAATTACCTCGATATTATCAAGGGGAACGTCATCGCCGAGCACGGCTCTGAGCTCGTCCGTATCGAGTGCTACTTCCTTATCGGGCATCGAATGACGGAAAATCCATCTTATATCCGGACTGCCCTGAATGAGAGTGATTACAGTTGAAATTATATCACCAAGCGGCGTAAAATCAACACTATTTTTATGGAAAAATGCCCTTGTTTCGGTACCGTGCTCTTCACTTTCGCTCTCGTGCACGGAGGTTATGCCGAAGCTGCCTCCCGTCTGCTCTGCGGCGAGCTTTAAAAACGGTATACCCATACCGACTTTTCTTGTGGTTCTTGTGGTACTGAACGGGTCAGTCACCGTTTTAAGAAAATCCTGTTTCATTCCGCATCCGTTATCGGAAATTATCATTTCAAAGGTGTCATCCGTTTCGTTGAGCGTAACGCACACCTGTGTTGCTTTCGCTTTAACGGAATTTTTAGCTATATCAAGAATATTTAAGGATAATTCTTTCATTCACAAGCACCTAAGTATTCAAAAAGTCGTTGTGTAACAAGCTTACTGCTGTAAGGCTCATCATCAAGCTCAAAATACTCTTTTTTCTCCTTGATATCCCACAGATAGTGAGCATCTGAAGAAACAACCTTGATTTTGCCTTGCAAGCCTGAATATTTCTCCCCGTAAGAAGAAATTTTTTCACCGTCGTGAAATTCGGCAACCTTAAAATCGGAATATTCGGGAAACGTACCGAGCGTTGCGATTATTCCGTTTGCATCCCTGTCCACGTGAGCAGGATAGCAGATACCGCCTTGTGATTTAACGATTTCATAAGCATCGTCAATCATAATATCCGTCGCCATTGAGAGAAGATTTGCTTCCTCCCCCACTACTTCGTCATTCTCGTTCATAATCTGCTGAAAACCGAAAATGTCCGTTCTGTTCGGAATAAGCATCCTGTGTTTTTCAACAAAGGAGTCAAACTCCATAGCCAGCTCAAGAGTGGGAAAAATACATACGGCGTGGATATCCTCTGCGGTGGTAAGCTCCATACCCGCAATAGGGATTATACCTTGCTTTTTAGCCGCCTTAAAAAAAGCAGGGCAATTTTTTGTTGTATTATGGTCTGTAAGAGCCATAATGTTAAGACCGTTAAGCGCGCCCATTCCTGCGATATTGTTCGGTGTCATATCGTCATCACCGCAGGGTGACAGACAGGAATGTATATGCAGGTCGTAGTAATATCTGTTCATAACCCTGAAATTGCAACAGCAGTTTCGTATGCGGGAAGGCTCGAAGAAAGAATGTTTACACCCTTTGCTTCGGCAGTGTTTTTTATGTTTTCATCAACCGTTACGCCCTCTGCAAGAATGATGCAGGCAACATCCGTAAGGGATGCAACAGCAACGATATTTATGTTTGACATTATCGTTATCCACGCGCTGTCTGCCTTCGCTCTGCCCATTACCCAGCTGAGAAGGTCACCGATGTAACCGCCGTTGACCTCGCGTTCAGCCTCAGGGAGGACAACCGGCTCAAATCCACACTTTTCGCAAATTTCGGATACTGTCATAAAATCACCGTTAATCACACTTTTTCATAACCTTGCAGGCTGAAACATCCTCAACCATACCTCTTACAAGATCCTCTGCAAAGGCACGGCAGGACGGAGATCCGCAAGCACCGCAGTCAATACCCGGCAGTGCCGATCTGATTTTTTCAATCTGCGCCATCATACGCATACTTTCGCTGAAATTTTCGCTCAGCCTTGCTATGGGAGTATACTCCGGAAGCTCCGAGCTGTAGCAGTTTTCAGGCACATAAGACATATCACCCGACAGCCTGTTCTGCGACACGGGAAGATAACGCCTGACCGAATGAAGCCTTGTTCTTGCGATAAAGGGATTTTCAATCGTCATAACGCCGCCCACGCAGCCGCCCGTACAGGCATTCAGCTCAACAAACTCAAGCTGTGGGATATTGCCGTTTTCAATGGCGTCAAGAACTTTATTGACGTTTTCAATACCGTCTGCCGCCAGATATTTGTCGTTAAGTATTGCGGAAGATTCACCTCCGCTGGATGCCCAGCTGATACCTATCATACCCGATTTAGAGTTTATTGTGGGGCTTTCCGTTTCGCTCTTTTTCATAGCGCCCAGAAGCTTGAAATAAACATCCTTGAGAGATATAACCACATCTATTTTGCTTTTGTATTTGCCGAAACCGTTTCTTATGTAGCTCACCTTTGCAGCGCAGGGCGAAATGAAGTAAAGACCGATATCGGAATCCTCAAGCTCCGGATGCTCCTGCTTTGCCTTTGCTCTTGCCATCATAGCGGCAACCTCAATAGGCGGAAGAATGGGCATCAGATTATCACGCAGATAGGGATACCTCAAACTGATAAGCCTTACAACAGCGGGACAAGCCGAGCTGATAACCGGTTTTTTAATTCCGGGTGTTTTCAGATAAAGACGGGTGTATTCGGTAACAAGCTCTGCCGCCTGAGCAACCTCAAAAACATCATCAAAGCCTATATCAAGAAGCCCTTGCAGAATAATATCAACATCGTCGAGGTTATCAAACTGACCGTACAGCGACGGTGCAGGAAGTGCAATCTTGTATTTATAATGCTGATAATGCTCAAATTTTGAACACATCGCCTTTTTTGCATTGTTGGGACAAACCCTTATACATTCTCCGCAGTCGATACATCTGTCCTCATTGATAACAGCGTGACCGCCGCGGATTCTTATAGCTTCGGTAGGACAATGACGCAGACAGGTGGTACAGCCTGTGCATTTACTTACATCAAGCTCAACCGAATGTGCGTACATATCACCACTCCATCTTAATTCATAATGCGCAACGCACCGCAAATTACAGTTTTACAACCATCTTGATAGTTGTTCCTTCTCCGACTTTGGATTCAATCGTCATTTCGTCGGTATAGCGCTTCATATTGGGAAGTCCCATACCTGCGCCGAAACCGAGAGAACGAACGCTGTCGGGAGCTGTTGAATAGCCCTCCTGCATAGCAAGCTCAATATCGGCAATACCCGGACCCTTGTCCGCAAGGATAATTTCAATCTTATCCTCATTTACCACAACATCGGCTGAGCCGCCGTGCGCGTGAATTACCATATTGATTTCGCCCTCATACATAGCGATAGAAACCTGTCTGATGATTTCGGGAGAGATACCCAGTCTTCTCAGATTCTTTTTTACCTGAACCGATGCCTGACCTGCCGAGGTGAAGTCCTCGCCGTCAACATCAAAATGAAAAATCAATGATTCACTCATACTTCTGTCCTGCCATTTCCAACAAGACCGTTGACATATAACTGTCCGCAAGCCTCGTACAAACGCAAGTCCGTAGTAAGAATAACTATTCCGCTGTCCTTTGCCAGCTCAATCATTTCCTCTGTAGGCTGCTTTGAACGGACAAACACGATACATACCATATCCATCATTTCGGCAGTTCTTATAACCTGTGAATTCACAAGTCCCGTAAGCAAAACTGCCTGATCCTTGACATATGCAAGCACATCGCTCATCATATCGCTTCCGCAAGCGGAGTAAACATCATTTTCAGCAAGCTCTTCGCCGCAAATGACCTTAGCATTGAGAAGTTTTTTAATTTCACTGATTTTCATAAGGGTAAAATCCTCTCACCGAGTAATATAATTATTCGTACTTAGCAAGAATGCCGGGGATGTCTTCGGGAACAAGTCTGCCGTAAACATCTTCGTTAATGGTAAGAACGGGAGCAAGACCGCAGGCACCGATACAACGGCAAGCTTCAATTGAGAATTTACCGTCAGGAGTGCATTCGCCTGATTCGATACCGAGAATCTCTACAATCTTGTCAAGAAGCTGCTGTGAGCCCTTAACATAGCAAGCTGTACCGAGACATACGGAAATGTTGTACTTGCCCTTGGGTGAAAGTGAGAACTGTGCATAGAATGTTGCTACGCCGTAAACCTTCTCGAGGGGTACGTTCATACCTTCAGCAATCATAACCTGAACTTCTCTGGGAAGGTAACCGTAAATACCCTGTGCCTCCTGCATAACTGCCATAAGCTTGCTCTTGTCATCGCAGTTTGCTGCAATAACAGCCTTAAGCTTTGCTTCCTGCTCAGCTGTGCCGTTAAAAGGAAGGGTGCTGATTTTCTTTTTCATTGAAAAATCCTCCAATCAATTATATCAAATATGTTTTTATAAACGCTATATACACATATGCGGAATCATTATAACACATCTTTTCAAATAAATCTACACATTTTAAAAAAAATGATAATTATTTAACAAAAAAAATTTGTAAAAATACAATACAAATTCCGACATAAAAACCGATTTTGTGCAATTTATACTTTTTTGAGTTATTTTTATTGTGCAATTAATCAAATTATTCCGTAAGGGAAAAATAATTCACATATTATGGTAAAATCCTTGTAAAGGTCTACAAATTTACACCCTTGCCAAATAGCCGATTGTTACAATGCTACAAAATCCGAGGCAAAGTGTTGACCGTTTTGACCAAAAATGTTAAAATAGCCGATAGTTGCGTAAAACGAGGAGGTATCTCACGTGAAAAAAGCACTTATACGGCTTGTATCTTTTATCACAACCGTTGCGCTTATTATTACTGCAGTACCCTTTTACACCTTCGCTCAGTCAGTAAGCTTTGACAGGATTGTGAACGCAGCTATATATATAATAGTATATAACGAAGGCAACTACACCACCGTTATAAAAAACGACAACGGAGCATTGAGCCTTGGCAAAATCTGCTGGCACGGCACAAACGCACTCAATCTTCTCAAAGAGATCGTTGCAAAAAATCCGTCACAGGCACAGAGCATTCTCGGCTCATCACTTTACAATGAAATCGTTACTTCCTCATCCTGGGACAGCCGAAAAGCAACATCTGCCGAAGCATCCACACTTTCCATTCTTCTTGCCACAGCGGAAAGCCGCGAGATACAGGATGAATCCGCATATGAATATGTCAGCGGATATGTACAGCTCGGTCAGGCGTTGGGAATTACGGAAGCACAGGCACTTGTGTTTTTTGCCGATTATGCAAACCAAAACGGCAGAACGGGTGCGGCAAACTACTGTCAGCGCGTTATAAACACCTACGGTGAAGCCACATTGGGTACACTTTTTGATGCAAGCTCTCAGAGCGCACGCAGAACAAGAACCTACAACTTCTGTGCCACAATAAATTGGGATGATTACGGTGATGAACCGGAAGAAGCTGACACCATACCTCCCGAAATAACAAATGTTAAGGTAAGTGATATCACAACGTCGGGATTTTCCGTTTCCTGTGATACTACCGACAACGGTGATTTAATTGTAGTATTTATTGCAGTTCATCATCAGGACGACAGCACGGACAACGCAAGCTGGTACGCACAGAACCCCATAGACAACAAAGCCACACACACGGTAGACATCAGCGATTTTTCAAATAGATCGGGTAACTACTGCGTATACATTTATTCATTTGACGAATCCGGCAATTACACTTATGTAGTTCTCAATCCGGTAAATGTTCCTGCAGCGACGGTTGCACCGGAGTTCACAGGCACGGTATATTCAAACAATGCATCATTTATCGGTGAAGAAATTGTCTGGAATGCATCCGCATCGGGCGGAAGCGGACATTATCTTTATCAGTTCACCCTTTACAGAAACGGCAAAAAGATTGCCGAAAGAAGATACAGCGATTATTCGGTTTTCAAATACACGGCCGAGGAATCGGGCGTGTACTCACTGGAAGTGAGCGTTTCCGATTCCGTAAGCGGAAAAATAACAGCCTGCACAAGTGCAGATATCAACATTTACAAGCCGATTATCATAGATTCTTTAAATGCGAGCGCCGACAGACTCTACACAGGGAAGACGGTAAGCTGGGAAATCAACGCTCACGGCGGTGAGGGAGATTTACAGTACGCATACACGGTTTACAAGGATTCCGAAGCGGTTTACAGCACAGCGTCCTACTCCCCCGACAACCGCTTTACCTACAAAACATCCGAAAGCGGCACTTACAGTGTAACGGTCAATATTAAGGATTCAAGCTCACAGGTTATATCCGTCAGCAGTGACGAAATCACCGTATACGACCCTATGGCAGTTACAGAAGTAAGCTTTTCAGATAATTACGCAGTTACGGGTATGTCCGTAACCTGTACTGCCGACATAACAGGCGGCACAGGTGAATATTCCTGCGTATTTGATATATATCGGAACGGCGTTATCCTGTTATCATCAGAAGAAATAAGTACCAACGAATTCACATTCACGGTACCCGACAGCGGCACATACACCGCAACAGTCACGGTAACGGATGCCGATTCCACACAAGTAACAGCCGTAAGCGGAGCTCTTACCGCAGAAGATACGGCAAAACGGGGCGACACGAATTGCGACGGTGAAATTACCGCCGCCGATGCAAGACTTGCATTAAGACATTCCGCACAGCTTGAGATTCTTCCTTTGCTGAATCAGTCAAGCGCAGATGTGAACAACGACGGTGAAATCACCGCGTCCGATGCAAGAACCATTCTGCGTATGTCGTGCGGCCTTGAATAAAGGAGTTTTTAATTCAAAAATGAAAACAAAAATTATTGCAGTCCTGTTGGCTGTTATCACACTTCTGTCACTCAGCTCATTGAGTGCGGCAGCGTATGACACCAATATCCGGAACAGCATCACACAGGATTACAAAACGGCACTTTCCGCGGCAGGAAGAAAATCCTTCAACGGTCAGTGCAATCTCGCAACTGCATATCAGCTGTATGCGAGAGGAATTTACAGGTACGGCCTTGACTATTCAGGCACTGGCAACACCTGGTACAACCACTTCAGAAACGTAAAGGAAACAAGCGGCGGCTACAGCGTTATTACCGTAAGCGGCGCAAACTGTCTTTACGATCTGGTCAAAAAGTACGGCAACGAGCTTTACAACATTGTTTACAGCCTTGGTACGGGCGGAACAAGCGGTGACTGTCACGTGCTTTTCATCCGTGCAATCGTCAACGGCTATGTATACTTTGCCGATTCTTTCGGCACATCCTACAACCACGAGTACTACCGTGAGGGCGCAGGCACGGTATTGCCACTCAATGAATTTGTTGCGCAGTACAAGCGAATGAACGGTAACGCATACGGCTGTGTGTATTTCACAAGCAACGGCTCGGAGCATCTTGACGGCTCAAGCGAAGACCCCGATACCTGGGAGAAGCAGTCTGTTGATTACACCACAGGTCAGTACACCGTAACATCCTCAATGATAAGAGTGAGGGAAAAAGCCGATTCCGACAGCGACACTCTCGGCTATATATCCGAAAGCACGTCGGTGGCAGTTACAGAAATCAAGGAAAACTGGGGCAAAATCACATTTGACGGCGAAACAGGCTGGATATGCCTTGACTACACAGTTCAGCTTTATTCCGACGCTGATATAATCAAAGAGCTTGCCTCCACAGCGGTTACAGCCGATAAAAGCGTCGCCTTCTGCGGTGACACGGTTACCTGGACTGCAACGGCAAAAAATCCCGGAGCAAAATATTTCTACGCTTTCTACATTTACAGAAATAACGTAAAAATTTACTCCGGCACACTTAACTCTTCAAACACATTCTCACTTCACACCGATATTGCCGGCACATACAAAGCGGTAGTTGAAATCAGCGACAGCGACCATCATATCGTTTCGGTATCGGCACCTGACGTGTACTGCATTGACAATAGCAGCGTTTTTGCAGGCACACAGGCAACTGCAGCTATGGCAAACATCACAGGTAAGAATTTTATAAGCCTTGATGTTACGGCAGACGGCAAACTTACAAGAGCATTAAAGCTCGACGAAACCGAGGAAGAAGAAATTGCATAAACAATTACCCTATGATTCAGTCATAGGGTATGTTTTTTAAGATTAAATAAAATAATTTAATGTACAATTTACAATATACAATTAACGGATAATAATAAATCGGGTTAAAGGGCGGAGCCCTTTCCTCCAATGTACATTATACATTGTACATTGTTAATTAGGTAAATTATTTATACTGATAAACTCTTACGTAATCCACAATGAACTCTGCGGTATCGCCGGGTTTCATACTCATTTCACCAACGCCGTGTCTGTCGGCATAGGCTACACCGTTTTCGCCTGCGACTTCACAGGAAAGAAGCAGATATTCGGGATTCTGCGAAACGCCGCCTGTTGAAATTCTGCCTGTTTCAACGCCGTTTATGTAGAAAATGTATTCATCCTCATTCCACTCAAGCCCATAGGTGTTGAATTCCTCATAAGGATTGTTTGCGAACCACTTATCAATACTGTCGCCTTTACTCTCCTCACCGTAGCCGTCGTAATGAATGCCGCTTATAACGGCATCGCCGTAACCCCATACAACGTCCTTATAGTACATAGATTCAAAAATGTCAACCTCTGTGCCGTCCTGACCTGAGTTATCAACATTGAAAACGCCATCGTTCATCATCCAGAATGCGGACCACATTCCCGTTGACTTGGGCAGAATACAACGACATTCGAAATAGCCGTAGGTCTGTTCAAACTTACCGTTTGTGGTTATACAGCCCGTGTACCAACCCGGTTTGTATTCATCGAAATCAATGACTGAGCCCCACTTCTCCTCATAATAGTTTTCAAGGGGTTCATCAAAATAAGCCGTTGTGATAACAAGATTGCCGTCACGCACGCTTATCATATCATCGTGCCAGTAGCCGCCCTTGCGCATTGTTACCCACCATTCAGTGGACCACTTCGTGCTGTCAAGCTTATCACCATCAAATTCGTCCTGCCAGACAAGCTCAAAACGCTCGTCAAGTGCCAGATCCTGACCGCTCGGGATAGCGGGCAAGCCGAACAAATGGGGCAATGTTGGAGATATCACCATTAAAACGGATACAATTGCTCTTATTATTTTCGCAAACATATACAAACCTCCTGATTTTGTTGATTTTATTATATAACGATGTCAATAAAAACCAAACAGGTTAATATTATACAGCACTGAACATAAAGATTATAGCGTTCTCACCCTCGGGCAGGTCAATGGTAATACCGTTTTCCATAAGCTCCTGACCGGTAAAAGAATAAACCTTTTCGGGGTTGTCAATGTCATAAGCCTTGTAATTCTTATCGGGAACAAGTCCGTTGAGCTTAAGAGTGTATGAATCGTCATTCACATTTGCACGCTTGTAAATCAGCACTGTACCCTCTGTGCCCTCTTCGGATACATATTCCATAGCCAGCATTTTATCCTTATCAAAACTGCCGAAATCAATGGGATAATAGTTACCCGTCATCAGGCTTCTCTGTTCTTCGTAAAGGTCATAATAAGGACTGTCATAAGCACCGAATCCGAAAAGCACAAGCGGCATTATGCTTGATCTTACCGAATATTCGCTTTCAAAATTAACATTGGTTCCCGATATGGGCAACCAGAATGAAATGCCGTAAGTCTGTGACTGAGTCGCCTCGAAAAGATCTGAATGAACAGCGCAGTTGTAATCACTTCTCCAGAAAGGAATACTGCGGTAAGCCATTTCAAGGTCAAGACGCTTGCCGCCCGAAGCACAGTTGTCGATTATAAGTCCGTCAATATTAGCGCAGAGGTAATCAAGAAATGCGTAAAGATTATTTACATAATGGTTTTCGCAGATACCAGTTCTGCCGTCGTAATATTCCGCATCAGCCTTCTGCCAGTATTCAAGGGGTGCGAAGTTGAAGTCCTGACGGTAAACTGTAACGCCGTTCTCCTTAAGAGAATTGAGAAGATATTCGCAATAGAAATCAAATGCGTCCTCATTTGCAAGGTTCCACATAATATTTCCGTCGCCGTATATGAGCCATTCCTCGTGCTGAGAACCTACACTGTGGAAATACGTATCGTAAGAAACTCTTTCGGGTTCATACCACAGAACGTGACCGAGACCTTTTTCGGCGGCATAACCCGACAGCTCAGATATGCCGTTATCGTATCTTGACGTATCAGCCGTCCAGTTACCTACGCCGTCATACCAACCCTCATTGTAGTTGTACCAGCCTGCATCCATCCAGAATGCATCAGTTTCGTTATAAACAGACTCGTCAATGCCGTTCAGAATTTCAATAATTTCATCAGACGTTATTGTGGACGTGGGTCCTGCAACTTCCATTACGGAGTAATAATCCTGTGTCACCTCTTCGGGATATACGCAGTCCATAATCCAGCTTCTGAAAAGATTGAAGCCCTTGAGCGGATTATCGTTTTCATAAAAGCTCACCGAAACAAGCGGTGAACGAACCACTTCACCGGGCAGAAGATATGCCTCGAACTGCTCCTGCTTTACCGTAATATCTGTTTCGCCCTTGCTTTCCGACAAGGTTGCCGCCCATTGACCCGTCCAGCCGATGCCGAGAATCATACCGTAATCTTCACCGCTGATGTTAAAATAGGGCAGATATGCCTCGGTGGGCTTGCCCTCGTTGGCAGAAAACTTCTTTTCAACAAAGGACAGATTCTTTTTAATCAGTGAAAAATCACTTGCGGCAGTATCACTGCCCATTGAATAATAAAGCTGAGCATCACCTGTTGCAAAGGATGAATCAAGAGCATAAAAATCGCTGATAACACCCGAATTGGTCGCGCCCGTATTTTCAATATATACAGTCCACTGACAGGTTGCACTTTCTTCAAATACCGTCATCTCAACCGTTACGTCAAGACCTTTTTCATCATTGGAAAAAAGCAGATATTCAGTCTGTCCGCCTGTGTAAACAGAGCCGAAATTGAAGGTTTTGGTTTCGATGTTGTCCCATTCAGCGGGATTGAATTCTTCGCCGTCAACTTTAAAAGTGAAAGGATATTCATCTTCACCGTAGCGGAAATTATCCTCGTACCATTGAGCACAACGCTGTTTTTCCGCACTCGTAAGGCTCATTTCATCGGCGCTGATGCTTTCGAACCGAATATTCTTTTTATACTCAAGAGCTCTGATATTTTCTGCATTGAAATTATAGAATCCGCCGCAGGAAACAGCAAAATATATAACCGCCAGAACAATATTCAGCACCTTATTTTTGTTCCTTGCTCTTAAAATAAAGGTCACAAGCAACAGAACAGCCGATAATGCAAAGGTAACGGTAAAAGTTTTTATAACAACATCATCGTTGTCAACACAGTTAGGGTTGATTGCCGCGTTGATGCCCCAGATCAAACCCTGAAACAGACCTACGCCAACCAAAAACGAAACGAGCTTTGCAACCCAACCCGCTTTTTTGAATACAGCCTGAGTAAAAAGAAGCATAAACCAACCTAACGCAGCACCCGAAAGAACGGTGTACAGATGCACGTCAGCACCGCTGTCCGTTCCGTAAAATATGAACCAGAGTGAATACGCCGCGTAAACAAGCAGCCCCATAAGTACGGTTGTAACAACACATTCGATAATATTCTTATTTTTGTCTTTAATCTTTATCATAAAGCTTCACCGCCATAAGTTCAATACTCTGTATGCCGTCTGTGCCCGAAGGAGAGTGTGCCGTCTGCGGCAATATCCGTAAAGTTCACGCCGAAATGCCAGGTGGATTCATCAGGGCTCATTCTCTCCTGCTCGTACAGTCTGTAGCAGTTATAGCCGCCCGTCTGATTATATACGATATAAATACCGTCTTTTTTAACGCAGAAATCGTTGCAATGGTCGTGTCCGCAGAAGATTGCCTGACCGCCGTTCTGCTTCATAGCCTCAAAAAGACCGCTGTTGAATTCCGGACAACCGACGGTCTCACGCATTGTGCCGTAAATCAATTCGGTATCCGCTTTCGGAACATAAGTGCCGTCTGGCTGCTGTTCGAAAAATCCGTCATACTCGGGCAGAGGAATATGCAGATAAATCATAGACCCCACGTCGCCGTACTGCTTTTTAAGAGAGTCCATTTCATCGGTATACCATTTGATCTGCGAAGGCTTTACGTAGTCGTAACCGTCAATATCAGCAGGAACGCCGTCGCGGACACGGTAAGCATCAATGACAGATCTGCCCGAATCAAGCATTACAAGGCTTTTCAGTATTGAGTTTTCGCCGTTCATAATATTAACGGTGAAATTGCCGAAGCCGAAAAGGTCAAGATTGCCGTATTTGCAAAGGCAGTATGGCGAATCAATAAGACTCTTATAAAGCAGATATTTAAAGGGGCCTTTTTCTTCACGCGCCTCGTGATTGCCGAAAACATATGCCCAATAAACACCGATCTGCTCCATCATTGCCGCGAACTGAATTGCATCAATCTGCTGATATTTTGAAAGGATAGTGTCACCCGTAAAAACAACAAGGTCAGGCTTTAAATCTGCAATACGGTCTGCAAGATGCTGTAAAGTTCTGTCGTTGAGATCGTAATCATCATCAAGATGCAGATCCGTTGTGCAAAGAATTCTGAAATCGCTGTTATCGTATGTTCCGTCGGGATTGAATTTTGCAATATATGTGGAATTCTCAGTTTCCTTGACTATTCTGACATTTGTGCCCACGTGGGGAATTTTAACAGAGGACAAAAACCTGTTTTTTGCAAGCTTTCCGCCCGACAATTCATAAATCGGCTTTTCAATTTTTATAATAGCCTTAAACAAACTCTGCTGAACAGCAGTTCTTATTTCATACATACAAAAAAACCTCTTATATCTTTTTCAAAAAATCTTTATAAAAACAAACGCACTGACCGATATTATCAACTTTTATGTGTTCGTTTGCGCTGTGAATCGAAGCAAACTGATCCTTATCAAGGTCAATGGGAGCAAAACGCAGAATACTGTCGGCAACGTCGGTAAATCTTCTTGCATCCGTACCTGCCGTCAGCAAGAACGGAGCAACAATAACATCGGGGAAATTCTCGTTCATTACCTGCTCAAGCACCTTGAAAGGACGTGATGTAAAGGATGAAGGCTTACAGTAATCTCTTTCTGTCTGCTCGATTTTTACACCGTACTTTTCTGCAATTTTTTTGATTTTTTCAAGTCCGTTAAGCAGATCTTCCTCGCGTATACAGCGCAGGAACATCGTGCTGACAGCTTCCTTTGCTTTTATCTGCGGATCATCCTGTGAGCCTGCAAAAACCGTCGTAAAGCTGATGCTTGTTGAAAGCATAGCCTTAGCCTGAGGCATTGAAAGCATAATTTTTTTAATCAGAGGTGAAAATACCGTCAGATGACCGAATAAAAAGTTCAGCGGAAAGGACATATGTGGTGCGTGAGTTTCAAAAGTCGCCCGCACTTCGGGATAAAAATGACCTTTAAAAATCCTTGCTTTACAAACCTCGCTGATAAAATTGCTCATCCGCTCGATTGCGCTGTCATCCGACGGATTCAGTCCGCCGTGTGCTTTTGCCGCCTGAGTGGCGGTGCATCTGTACATATGGCGGCTCTTTTCGTGAACTGCAACCATAGCACTTTTTCTGCTTACACCGGGAATCATTCCCGTAGTGATAGCGCCGCCCTCATCAAGAACAGCATCAAAATGTATGCCGTTATTCTTAAAATATTCCGTTGCAAGCACCATTCCATCACCGCAGACCTCTTCATTGTTCGACGAGCCTATGTAAAGATTTATTCCGTCAAAATCATATCCTTCCGCAAGAAGCTCCTCGCAAGCCTGAAGCTCGGCAAACAAAGGCGTTTTGGTATCAATCGTGCCTCTGCCCCAGAGTGAGCCGTCCTTTTCGACAGCACAGAACGGGTCGGAATTCCAATTATCGTCACCGTCAACAACATCGTGATGTGACATAAGCATTATATTCTTTTTTGCGTTTTTGCCCTTTACAACATACACAAAACAGCCGCTGCCAAAGGTCAGTCTTTCAGCTTTTGCACAAAGAAGAGGAAAGCATTCCTCAACCACTGAGTAAAATTTATCAAAGCTGTCCTTATTGGCAAAATCCCGTGTAAAAACCGTTTTGCAGTCAATCATTTTTTTGAGCTTTGCCGTGTATTCTTTTGTCTTTTCGGGAGAAACGTTTTTTCTGTCTGTTTCTGAAATAACGGATTTATTCATTGTTGCCACTCTTTTCTTTTCTGTGTTTCTCTATTGACGCTATAACCTTTTTGTCGTTATAGAAAATAAAGAAAATCAGCGAAAGCAAGCTGAACACACCTGCAAATACGCCTGTCAGCTTAACACCCTGAAGTCCGACGGACTCTCCTGATGCCGCACCTACAGCAAGGATGCTTGAAACGCCCATCATAGCAATTGCAGATGCAATTTTTTCAATAAAGGTCTTGACGGCGGAGAAAATACCCTCTCTGTTAACGCCGTTTTCAAGGCTGTCACGCTGAATAATATCGGAAATAACGGACTGCGGAAGAATATTGATTGCCGCAAAGGGGAACGCAACGATAACACCAACTCCAAGTCCGACAAAAAGCTCATTTCCCGGAGCCAGAGCCGCAATTTTATCACCGAAATAAATTATGCCGAACACAACCGTGAACACCACGCTTGCAATAACAAGGGGAATTTTCTTGTTGAATTTACGGCTGATTTTGATTATCAGCGGGAACAGACATATTGCAACTGCGATGGCAGTCAGCATTACAAGGAATGACTGTGATTCGGGCACGTTCAGTAGCATTGTTATGTAATAAAGCATAGCGGTCTGGAAGAACGCCATAGAAACGCCGCTGAACAAATCACCCAAGCTGAAAATTACAAACTCTCTGTTTTTAAATACAAGTCCGAAGGATTTAAGCATAGACTCCTTCGGTTTTGTGTTTTCCGACACATAATCCTTTTCGTTGAAGGCATACGCACTCAGCAGAAGGCAGGTCATACCGATTGCCGCAAAAACGGTGAATACGGTTCTCCACGCCCAGAGTGCTGAAAGTCCTGCATTTTTAAGCATATCAACAAACAGTGTTGCCGCATACATAAATGAGCTTGAACCCATAAAGAAAACCGTGCTTACGCCGTAATAGCCTACGCGAACCTTTGCATCGGGGATAATTTCGGGCACAAGAGCATTTCGCGGAATAAAATAGAAGGTGTATGCCGTGTAATATGAAACGAGGAAAAAGCCTACCCACACTGCATTTGCCGCAGAGCCTTCGGCAAAGGGAGCAAAGAATATAAGCAGAACCGAAAGTGCATAAGGTATTGCCGCATAACGCAGAAACGGCATACGGCGGCCTGCTTTATTAGTGCATTTATCCGAAAGTGATGCAACGATCGGGTCTGTAACCGCATCAACAATTTTTCCGACTGCGGTAATGAGTGCCATTATGGTAATAAAGCCCAGCAGCTTGTTTTCGGGCAAAAGTGTGGGGAGCCCGCTTTTTACCGTAGGCTGAAAGAAATACAGTAAATAGTTGCCGATCATACCGTTAAAAAGTCCCTTTGCAATATCTGCAAGGCAGTAGCGGTACATTTTTCTTTTAGGCAGAGTTTTTGACATTTTAAATACCTTCTTTTAATTAAATTACATTTCAACTTTTTCAAAGAACATTGGCTCAATGCCCTCTGCATAAAGGTGAGATGTGTCCGAATATCTCAGACAGGTAGGCGCTGTTACGCCGTTTTCGTTATTTTCAAACTCAATAACCGTAACGCCCGAATGTTCATAGTCGAAGCCTGCCCACATAATGTGGAGCGGAATATGTAACAGCACGGAGATCCACGCTCTTGAAAATGCGGCGTGGCAGAACAGAGCAATCTTTTCATCACTTGGTTTTAAGATTCTGTATACACCGTTTTCGTAGCGATAGCCTAATCTTTCAAGGAATTCGTTGCCGTTTTTTTCAATGTAATCAACAGCCTTTTTCATTTGTGAATCCTTGATATAATCACATTCATAAGCCTTGTCAAAGGGCAGATCCTGATTGCCGTTTTCACGGTAAACGGTATTCTGAATCAGTGAAACGGATTTCATAGTGCCGTCGGGCATAGGTGCAAGTCTTTCATCACCTATTTCGTGGGACCATTCCTCAATTCCTGCGGTAAGACCGAGCAAACGGCAGGCAGGCTCGCTTGTCTGCTTTGCCCTGAGTATTGGAGAAGTAAAAATTCTGTCGATTTTTGCTTTTTCAAGTCTTCTGCCAACAGCTTCAGCCTGTTTCCAGCCCTTTTCGGTCAGCGCCCCGTCGTGTCCCGGTTCACCGTGTCGGATAATGTATAAAAGCATTAAAGTCACCTCATATAAACTATATTCTTTTTTATTATAACACCAAAAAAAACCTATGTAAAGAAAAAACCACTCAATTGAGTGGTTTAAATTATTTATTATACATTTCAGCAGCATTTCTCAATACTTCAACTGAAAATGACGGGATTCTGCCCAGTCCGTCGGGACCCACGTTCAGAAGATAATTTATTCCCATACCGTTGAGCCGTTTTCTTCTTGCAACGATTTCTTCGGCAGATATCCAGTTCTGGTCATAATATTTATATCCCCAGGAGCTGTTGAGTGTGCCTGCAGTTTCATACAAGCCGTAGGGTGAATATTTGATGCCGTCAAGACTGTTAGGGTCGGAATCTTCATCAACCGCGAACTCAGACGGATACTCATTATCACCCAGAGAAACATAATCGTACGCACCGTTGCCGATTCGCGAATTTATAAGGCAATCAGACTGATAATGCTTTACAAGCTCCTTAAGCTCCAGACTCTGCTCTTTTGTAATTGTATGGGGCACGTCGAACCACATAAGGCACAAATCGCCGTAATTGGTAAGAAGCTCCTTAACCTGCGGCTTGATTTTTTCTTCAAAGCAGATTGAAAAATCTTTTTTACTTCTGTCCGGATAATCCCAGTTATTATCCCAGGAGGTACCCGAACAGCCTGCGAATTGGTCGTATCCGCCGCCGTGAGGATGCTTCCAGTCAAGCTCCTGCGAATAATAAAGTCCGAATTTCAATCCGTATTTATAGCAAGCCTCGGCAAGCTCCCCTACGATATCTCGCCCGAAGGGAGTTGCGTCAACCACATTGAACTTATCCGCATAGGATCTGAACATTGCAAAGCCGTCGTGATGCTTTGAAGTAAACACAAAATATTTCATTCCGCAGTCCTTTGCAAGACGGATCCATTCATCCGCATTGAAGTAAACGGGATTGAAAATATCCGCAAGACGACCATATTCATCATTGGGAATGGGCATACAGCTCTGAATCCACTCCGCATAATCAAGTACCCGTCTGCCGCGCCATTCGCCGCCCAAAAGGGAGTAAAGTCCCCAATGAGCCATCATACCGTACTGAGCAGACTTAAACCATTCTTTATTATCCATAAAAATCACCTTTGTGAAGCAAGGGCAAGCGCCTCGTCTATATGACTGCAGAAATTTTCTTCGCCCACACTGTCAAAAAATCCCGATTTTTTCATAACGGACATAGGTTGTTCGTTTACGTGAGAAAGAATAAGCTGAACACCTTTTTTATCACATTTTTTGCGGAGTGTATCAAGAGCATTCATAGCCGTCGCATCCAACGCGTTGACACTTCGCATACGTAGAATCAGACAGGTGGTGTATTCTTTGAATTTAATATCCAATATTTTATCAGCAGAGCCGAAAAAGAGAGGTCCTGTTATTTCATAAACGCGAACGTTCTTCGGCACGGTTTTAAGCTCAATGCTTTCGCTGTCAATTTCATTCTCGGAATATTTCCAGCCCGTAACCTCGGTTTTATCACTCATTCGTTTCATAAACAGCATTGCCGCCATAACCATACCAACCTCAATGGCAACAACAAGGTCAAATACAACGGTAAGCGCAAAGGTTATCACCATTACGGCAATATCACTTTTCGGCGCAGATTTTATAATAGCAGCAAACTTGCGCCACTCGCTCATATTGTAAGCCACAACAAAAAGGATTGCGGCAATTGTGGGCATAGGAATAAGCGCCGCGTAAGGCATAAGGAAGAGCAGAACAAGCACAAGCACAACAGAATGCACCATACCTGCAACGGGAGTTCTGCCGCCGTTTTTTGCATTTGCGGCAGTTCTTGCGATTGCACCTGTTGCGGGAATACCGCCGAACATAACGGAGGCAATGTTTGCAACACCCTGTCCCACAAGCTCAGCGTTGGAATTGTGCTTTGAATTTACCATACTGTCTGCAACCACACAGGACAGCAACGACTCAATTGCGGCAAGGATTGCAATTGTAAACGCAGATGGCAATACGGCGGAAATCTTTTCAAAGCTTATGTCAAGACCTGTAATTGCAAGCTTCGGCAGACCGGTGGGAATGGTATACAGATCGCCGATTGTAAAAACACCTTCATCAAGTCCGGGGATGAACTTTACCATCAGCGCACCCACTACGACTGCAATGAGTGAGGGCGGAATACGCTTTTCAATTTTAGGATAAAAAATCAGAATCGCAAGGGATACAACGCCGACCACAAGAGCCTGCCAGCTGAACGTTCCGATTGCATCAATGTTTGCCTGAATCTTTTCAAAGGTTTCAACGGGCTTGACTCCGTCTGCATATGTAAGACCTAAAAAATCCTTTATCTGTCCCACAAGAATTGTAACGGCAATACCTGCGGTAAAGCCGACGGTTATGGTATTGGGAATAAACTTAATGAGCGAACCGAGCTTGAAAACACCCATAAGAATAAGAATTATGCCCGCAAGAATTGTGGCGATTATAAGTCCGTCCATACCCTGTGTGGCAACAATTCCCGCAACGATGGATGCAAATGCCGCAGTCGGGCCTGCAATCTGCACGCGGCTGCCGCCCAGCAAGGATACGAAGAAACCGGCGGCGATAGCTGTGTAAATACCGCAGGCAGGCTCCACACCGGAAGCGAGAGCAAGGGCAATGGAAAGCGGAAGTGCAATTATAGCAACAATAACACCGGCAACTGCATCCTTAAGAAACTGCTCTTTTGTATAATTTTTAAGAGTGGAAAAGAATTTTGGTTTAAGATAGAAGTTACCCAAGTCACAAACATCTCCTCAATAATAATGCGGTATTATTATAGAATACTAAGTCGTGAAAAACAATACGGAAAAGTAACTAATTAAAGGCTCTTTTCAAACAATTTTATTATAACCTTTTGCTTAAAGCAGACGGGGTAAATGTCAAGAGAAAACCATAAAATTTTTTAAAACCTCAAAAGTGCCTATTTTACTGGAGTTTCGGGGCTTCAATTATGGGTGCAACTATGGGGTGTTTGGAATGAAGGGAAGACTATAATGGGTGGTTTGCAGACATTTTTAGTAAAATTGTCGAATTTCATGAATTTGAATTAACGGGGTGAAATTGCAATTTTTATAAATTCCACCCCCTTAACTTCCCTTTAACGCAAAAAATCAGCGTGCAGATTTTACTCCACACGCTGTAATTTTATCACCATTTTTCTCTTAACAGAAAATCTGCAATATGCGTAATTTCAATTCCGTTATCGTTACCGATTGCAAGAGTATCTCTGCAAACAACATATTTATGATAGTGGTCCTTGATTTCCATAAGGTTATCTGTTTCTCTTGTTGATTCGGTCGGCAGTTCAACGCAAACCTGAACATAAATCTTTTCGTCTCTGCGAACACCGATAAAATCTATTTCTTTAGTTCCGTTTTTGCCGATATAGACATCATAACCTCTGCGTTTCATTTCAAGAAAAACAATGTTCTCAAAAACAGCCGATAACATTTTTCTGTCAAAGCCTTGTAAACTGTATTTTATTGAAATATCGGAAAGATAATATTTTTCCTGAGTTTTCAGGATTGCTTTACCTTGCAAATCATATCTTTTGCAGGGATAGATGATAAATGCTTCGCTGAGCCATTTGAGATAATTATATATTGTTTCAACAGAAAGACTTCTGTTTTCACTTTTAAGAAATTTTACTATTGAAGAAGCTGAGAAGGTCTGACCTACATTTTCAATAATATATCTCACAACTCTGTCAAACAGGTCTTTGTTCCTTATCTTGTGTCTTTTTGAAATATCTCTCGTTATTACAGAAGCGTAAATTCCCTCAACAACCTGATATGCTGATTTTGTATCAAAATCGCTTATACCCACAATAGGAAAACCGCCGTACTGCACATATTCATCAAAAGCTTCTCTTGCTTTTGTAATATCCTTGTTTTTAAATGTCAGATATTCTTTAAAAGAAAGAGTGTAAACAGGAATCAGAACATATCTGCCTGTTAAATATGTTGATATTTCACTTGACATAAGCTTTGAGTTTGAGCCTGTAACATATATATCAACATCAAAGTCTTCCATAAGAGAGTTTACAGTTTTTTCCCAACCATCAATTTCCTGAAGTTCGTCAAGAAAAAGATAGCATCTCCCTTTTTCCTTTATAGCATCCTTTAAATCGTTATACATTTTTTTTGCCGTAAAATCGTCATAATCGGGATTGTTGTATTTTCTTTCAATAATATTATTATGGCTAATTCCTCTGCCTTTAAGCTCCCGAGTCAACATTTCAAAAATTGTAGATTTCCCGCATCGACGGACACCGGCAAGAATTTTTACAAGCGGTGCATCTATAAAAGGAGTAATTGCATTAATATAATCCGGTCTTAAAATCATTCTGACCACCTCCGTCACCAGAATTATATCGAAAAACTATGTCCAAGTCAATAGTTTTTAGATCTATACCGATAAAACTTTTGATATTTGTATAAGTTTTCGAGTTTGTTAATTAAAATTATAATTATAATTTTACGCAGACTTCTTATCTGCCTCTTCAACGATTTCCTTATTCATTTCAATATAGTTAACCACATTCTCATAAGCATCATTGAATTTGAATTTAATGGTGATATTTCCGCCCTCGTGAACGAGAATCTCATCAATCAGTTCAACCACCATGGGTCTGTTAAGTGCTTCAATATTGCCGTACTGCTTAAAGTGTGAGATAAACTCATTTTCACTGTTCAGACCTTGAGCATACTCCTCCGCTGTTTTTGTGAGGCTTGCAATTGTGCTGTCTATTGACTCGATTTTCTCGGTAAGGTTGGCTTTTAACTGCATATATTCTTCCCTTGTGATAACACCCTGCTTCCAGTCGGGGTATAAATCAAGGGACATTTTTATACATTTCTCACGCTCGGCAGATTGAGTCTTAATCATCTTCTGCAGATGTGTTGACTCCTTTTTACGCTTACTGCTCTGATTGATAATTTCAAGAATTTCATCAAACTCGATAGCAGTATCAATCATTTTCTGTAAGGTGACAAGTACCGCAGTTTCAAGCTTATCAATACGGATTGTATGATTGGTACAGGCATTCTTGCTCATTTTCCTTGATGTCATACATCTGTAATAGCGGTAAGTGCCGTATGAATGAGTATTGGTTTTCTTATTCATAATGCGGTGACAATCTGCACAGCGTACGAGTCCCGAAAACAAATCAACCTCTTTTTTGACAGGTGAAGAACGGATATTCTTTCTGAAAAGCGATTGAGCCTTATTGAAAGTGTCTTTATCAATAATCGCCTCGTGGGTATTTTCAACTACAATCCACTCGTCCTTGGGTATTGCCCTGCATTGCTTGATTTTGTAGCTGATAGTAGTGTTCTTGCCCTGCACCATATTGCCGATATACATTTCGTTCTGCAGTATTCTTCGCACAGAGCTATCGTGCCATAAGCCGTCGTTACTCTTTCCCATAGGGTGGCGGTAATTAAGCCCTTTCAGCTTTTTGTGCATAGACGGATTAGGTATGCCCTCGTCATTCAAGGCTTTTGCAATACCGATAATGCTTTGCCCTGCTATAAACCTTTCAAAAATCATTCGTATAACGGGCGCAGTTTCTTCATCGATAATAAGCTGATGATGATCATTCGGGTCCTTCAGATAACCGTAGGTCGGGAAAGAGCCGATGAACTTACCCTGTGCTCTGTTCACATTGAGAGTGCCACGAACATTGACAGAAGTAGTCGCTGCAAGACTTTCGTTTATAACATTGGTAACACCCACGGAAATGCACTGTGTAGCCGCATTCATACTGTTTGAAGCGGTGTCAATTCCGTTGTTAAGGGCAATGAAACGTACCTTTAATCTTACGAAAACATTGTCAAGATAATTACCTGCATCGGTGTAATTTCGTCCGAAACGGGACAAATCCTTTACAACAACACAGTTAACCGTACCCGCATAAATATCTTCCATCATACGGACAAAGCCGGGACGGTCAAAGTTTGTACCGCTCCAACCGTCATCCACATAAAAGTCGTAAGCCTCTATATCGGGATGAAGCTTAAGATATTCCTTTAAAATTTCACGCTGTGAGGTGATGGAATAGCTTTCTGATTTATCGCCGTCCTCACGGGAAAGACGAATATAAAGAGCAGCCTTCCAGGTTTTAAGTTCCCTCTGAGGCTGCTCTAAATAATCCTTATATTTTGAATACATTAGTATAACCTCCACTTTATCTATAAATAAACAAAGCGGAAGCACCACAAATCTTACAAATGAATTGTAGCATACTTCCGTTTGTATTTCAATAATTTTATAAAATTAGCTTATGGTAAATATTTCAGCAGGAGCAAAGAGCACTGCCGAGCGCTCCTGAAAAATCTTTACCGCCGCTATATGCTACTTTTACGATAACATCTCCGACTTTAAAGAGGTATGGATTCTTTACCTGATGCGTAAAGCTTTCTATTTTCTCCATAACACTTTTGCTTCTATCTACCGTAATATCTCTTAAATCAGTAAGAGCGTTTTTATCGCAAAGAGCAATTTCTGCATTCTTGCAGAGTGCAAGCTGGGATTTTGTGAGCATTAAGTTATCACTTCCTCTCAATAATAATTATTGTCATATTTATTGAATTTAATCCAAGTTTTACCTTAGGATTGTTTTTAATATGATTTTTTTACAGCTGCAGCACTGTCCTTTTATCAGATTCACGGTTCATCTGAAAGATCTCAAATTCAAATTGAGTTTTGAATAAGGATTACCTGCTTTCTAATATAATTTGGATATAAAAAACACCCGTCAAAATCTGACGAGTGTTATGTATTCAGGTTGATTTGTTTGATAAGTGTGTGGTATAATTATTTTTGCAAATACAGGTGTGTAGGTGATATAGCATGGCTGAATCAGAAAAAGTAATATTAACCAATATGTGTATGGTATATGATGGCAATAAAGTTCTTGTTCAGGATAGATTAAACAAGAATTGGAAAGGACTCACATTTCCCGGCGGACATGTTGAAAAACACGAGTCTTTTACAGATGCCGTTATCAGAGAAGTGAAAGAAGAAACAGGGCTTACAATTTCATCTCCACAGCTCTGCGGAATTAAACAATGGCCTGATTCTAAATCAGTTCGATACATAGTTTTGTTTTATAAAACAGATAAGTTCAAAGGTGAATTGAAATCATCCGAAGAGGGTGAAGTGTTTTGGATGGATTTGGAAGAATTCAAAAAAGCTGAACTTGCCAAAGATATGTTAGATATGCTTGATATTTTTCTTGATGATGATAAAAGTGAGTTTTTCTATTATCACAACAAAATCGACGGTGAATGGAAATACGAAATTAAATAAATCAATAAATTCCCGACAACACTTAACACATAATGTCGGGAAATCTTTTCAGCCTTCTGTTAGAATTAAGACAGACAAGGAGGGAGAACAATGGATTGGATTATCGGAATACAACGAGCAATAGATTACATCGAAGATAATCTTACTGAAGTGATTGACTATGAAGAAGTGGCAAAGCAGTGCTATTCTTCAAGCTATCATTTTCAGCGTGTGTTCAGTATTCTTTGCGGCTTCACTTTGGGTGAATATATCCGTAACCGCAGATTGACTCTTGCCGGCAGAGAGCTTGCAACCACTAATGCTAAAGTTATTGATGTTGCAATAAAATACGGTTATGAAAGTCCAGACAGCTTCGCAAAAGCTTTTCAGAAGTTTCACGGAATATTACCGTCACAAGCCCGAAGTAACGGCAGTAATCTCAAATCCTTTTCCCGTCTTACTGTGAAAATTACATTAAGCGGAGGCAATATAATGGACTACAAAATCGTAGAAAAAGAGGCTTTTGATATTATTGAAAAGGTTGAAGCACATACTGTTGAAAATTCAGAAAATGCAAAAAGTATTCCCGCTTTCTGGACACGTTCTCACAAAGACGGAACCGTTAAGAGATTAACGGAATTAACGACAGACAAAACCTTCATATTCGGTGTGTGTTATGGAAATCTTCCCGAAAACGCAAAGACTTTTGATTATTCAATCGCAGCAAAATGTGATGAAAACACCGAGGTGCCCGAAGGGTTCAGAAAAAACACCATATCTGCAAGAACTTGGGCTGTATTTGAATGCAAAGGTGCAATGCCGAAAGCTATGCAGGATATGTGGCACAAGATTGTTTCCGAATTCTTCCCGACATCAAGTTATGAACCTACCTATGAAATGGATATTGAAGCTTATACCGAAGGTAATATGGGAAGCTCCGATTACCGTAGTGAAATATGGGTTCCTGTTGTAAAGAAATAGAGTGTAAAATCCGCATCGTAGTGGTTCGAAAACTTTTTTTGCTCAGCACACAAAGATACATATTGAAAAAAAGATAAAATAAATTTCCCATTACAAATTTCTTGATGAGAACTGTAATGGGAATATTGTTGATCTATCACAAAGTCTGTGAACTATCACTGAGTTTGCGAACTATCACTGAGTTTGCGAACTATCACTGAGTTTATGAACTATCACTGAGTTTATGAACTATCAATGAGTTTATGAACTATCACTGAGTTTGCGAACTATCACTGAGTTTATGAACTATCACTGAGTTTATGAACTATCACTGAGTTTATGAACTATCACTGAGTTTGCGAATAATTCCATTTAATTTTACACTACAAAGTATCATTTGTCAATACGATTATCAAATTTTTTTAATGAATCACTAATTTTCTCTAAAAGTTTCTTATCAATATGACCAACTCTGTTTTCAAAATCTATTCTCTTCACACTCAGCCACTGCGCCCTATATAAGTTTACATATCTTGGTTTGTCTTTAAATCCATATATCCTTGGAATATCATATTGATATTCCAAGGTGGACTTACTATATCCAGAATCAATTGGTATAACATATACATCCCCGCTTTTTATGTGCACTTTCAATATGAGAGCAGGGTGCATACCAGAGAACTCATTACCAATATTTGCTCCAAAATTCATCCACAATACATTACCTTTTTTTAATGACTCATAACTATGTGGAAGTGTTTTAAAAGATCTATCATTTAATATAAAGTGTATCCAATCGATCGTTTTTTTATCTTTTAACAGAATAGTTTTCCTTATAATACTCAACTTAGTTTTAAATAAACTATCTCGTTGCACGGTTACCTCCTGAAAATAATTCTTTAAATCCTTTTTTTGTTTTTTGTTCTAAGGAATTAGAATTCACATTGCTTAATATTTGCAATGAATTTTCTATTTTGTCAATAAGAAAAACTAGATTTGAAATCGGTATAAATAATTCAGTAATCAATTCTTCTAACAACTTTTCTGAATCAGAAATCAAGCTCTTTTCATAAGCTACAACCTGAATTAATGCTATTTTTTTACCTCCAGTACAGCATATGGGAATACCAATATATTGTGAATGATGAGGATTGTAATTTTCAAAGTCTCGTCTTAGTGATTCATTATTCATATATATCTTATGTTTTGTTGAATTATTCTCGAACAAAGCATTAAAGCAGTAATTTTCATATTTATCTTTTGGTTCAAAATTTCTATATATGCTAGGTCTATGTTTATCAGAACTAACACGAGAAGGCATAAAATAGCCTTCTTTTGATGCTTTGTTCATCTTGAAAATTATACTAACAGAAAACAAATTTCCGCATTTTGCAATCTTTTTTATATAATTAAATAAGGTATTGCAGATTTTATCACAGTATGTTTCTACTATACTCCAATCTCGGATTTCTGAATGTTCATCATTCCTTATTCGTTTTATTTCCTGATATAAATTATCTGCCGTACCACTAACAATTTCATCAATTAATGCAAACGCGATGGCTTTTGAACTATTAGAATTTAAGATAAGGTTGTGCTTATGTTTTTCATTTTCTAAATTAAGTTCAGTTAATGATTTTCTAAGTTCTTCTATGTCTTTATCTTTTTCAGCAATTATATTTTTATAACCAATTATTTTATCTGCATTACTATTTAATAGGGTTGCATTATTTTTAATAATACCATTTTTTTCTTTAAGCTCTTTTTTATACGCTTTAATTTGCAATTTAAGATCCTTATCTCTAATTTGAAAGTCATAATAACTAAAATATATAATTGCTATAACATCAAGCAACACAAAAATAATAAAAACAAATAGTGGCATGCTGTTTTCGGAAATATTTTTATTATCTTTCCAAAGGTCATAATAATTTTTAAATATTATTGGAAGAAAAGTCAGCAATAAAGGTTTAATAACATTAATAATTTTCTCTTTATTAATAATTTTCTCTTTTCTTTCTGTTTTTTTACTGCTCATAATAACCACCTTCTTTAATCTTAATAACAAATCGCTATTTAAAAATTATTCAACAAACAAATTGCTAAATATTTTGAAATGATGACAAATCCGTTATTTTTTTTAATTCTATCCGATAAAAGAACTATTTTCAACCACTAATACAAAAATGCGCTTATTTTCGACAAAAACGCTTGTTTTTTGACACTTGACATGTAAAAAACACTATAGCAATTATGCTGTGATGCGGTTTGTTTTTTCTTTAGTTTGTTAATTGACGATTTTAGATAAGCCTTATATTGTTCTTGAGACCTTGATACAAAGCCTTAAAAGTATAAACTCAAGCAGTCACAAAAGCACCTCTAAGATTATTTCAAAACAATTATTCTCATTTATGCATCAAAGGTCAATGCAGGCAAAATTATATGACGACAGGGTTAATTCACTCTGCCGCTATTTAATCATTCGAATATCAATTCATTGCTAATTCTAATCTCAATTTTATTAACTCTATTCACACATTACATTTGGTTGTTTGATACGGGGGTTATCTTTTTAAATTCAAGAAAGCTTTTTTGAAAGTGCCGATTTTTCTTGATGAAGTATAAACGGAATATTCTTTGTTGCCAAATTTGATTTTGACAAAATCCTTTGTTACTTCATCAACATAATTGAGATTTACTATGTAGCTGTAATGAGGCTGAGCGAAAATCACATTATCAAGTATTTCTTTCCAGTAGTCTATTGGGTAGTGTGTTTCAATCTTTCTGTCAGTCAGATACAGAACGGATTTTCTGTTTTCGATTGCAATGAACATAATCTCATTGAGATATACTCTGCAAAGCACATCCTTGTTACAAGTCTGAACGGTTATCGCGGAATTACAATAATTCGGCATATCACCAACTGAAATACAGATTCTTTCGCAACCGTTGCACTTTGTTGTATTGTAATCTATGCCGTTTGTGTCTAACACTTCAATTATTTTCTCTTTTGTCTTTGTTTGTTCGATTTCTTTAACTTCCATAATTACTTTTCCTTAAGATAAAATAATGTCTTATATTTATAAAGTGCTTATAACAGGAAAAAGTAACACTAAAAATGAATATTTACTCAAATTTTGTCGAAATGCATAATTGTAAAAGAAATTAGTTGTTAAAAAGTTCTAATAATATAAATATTAATTGTGGCTTTAGTTGATTTTTTATTTTAAGTGTGATATATTACATACAATAGCAATGACGAGAAAGAGTAAGCATTTGAAGCTTTTCAGAGAATCCCATCATCTTTTGGATGTGCTGTGAATGGGTAAAGTGAATTCTGCCGAACATGGTCTCTGAGCTGCGTACCGAGCTTTATGTTAGGCTACGCCGGGATCGCCCGTAACAGCGATAGAGTTTCGATAGATCATTTCCTATCCGAACTTGATAAGGCTTGTTGTCGTGAGAAACAAGTGAATTAGGGTGGTAACACGTGAGTTTTGCTCTCGTCCCTTGTACTTTGTATGGGGGTGAGAGCGTTTTTTTATTTGTAAAACTGATTTACACGAATGTTACTAAACTAAAGAAATGAGGAATTAAACATGAACAACATTATTATTGGCGGAGCTTGGCCGTATGCTAACGGCTCGCTCCATATCGGGCATTTAGCGGCACTATTGCCGGGTGATGTGCTTGCCCGTTATTTCAGACTTAAAGGTGAAAGAGTTTTCTATGTATCGGGCAGTGACTGTCACGGTACACCTATAACCATTAGAGCTAAACAGGAAAACAAAACACCTGCAGAAATCAGCGAATTCTATCATAACGAATTTTGTGATGTATTCAGAAAGCTCGGCTTTTCTTATGATTTGTACACTAAAACAACCGATGAAAGGCACAAAGCATTTGTAACTGACTTTCATAAAAAACTGTATGAGAGCAAATATATTGAAGAAAGAACAGTTAAGCAGGCATATTGCCCGACTTGTCAGCAGGTTCTTACAGACAGATTGGTGGTTGGCATCTGTCCCGTTTGCGGAAAATCTGCAAGAGGTGACCAATGTGATGCCTGCGGCGAAATCTTTGATGCAGATTCACTTATAAATGCAAAATGCTCTGAGTGTTATACTCATATTGTTTTTAATGAAACAACACAGATCTTTCTTCTTATATCAGAACTTAAAGATGAGCTTACTGCGTTTCTGAACTCACATCCGTATTGGCGTAAAAATGCAGTTGCATTCACAAAAAGATATATTGACGAAGGACTTCGTGACAGAGCAATCACAAGAGATTTGAATTGGGGTATTGATGTTCCGAAGGAGGGTTATCAAGACAAGAAAATTTATATATGGGCAGAAAATGTGCTTGGTTATCTTTCCGCAACATCTGTATTGTGTAAAGAAAGGAACCTTGATTTCGAAGATGTTTACGGAGAAAACAGCCGACACTATTATGTGCACGGCAAAGATAACATTCCTTTCCACACAATAATTTTGCCGTCACTTTTACTTGCACACGGAGAAAATCTGCATTTGCCTGATGAAATTATATCAAGTGAATATGTTACTCTTGAAGGCAAAAAAATATCCACAAGTCAGAATCATGCAGTATGGGTAAAGGATATAGTGAATGATTATAATCCTGATGCCATAAGATATTTCTTTATTGCAAACGGTCCCGAAAAAAGGGATGCAGACTTTTCTTTCAGAGAGTTCAGAACACAGAATAATTCCGAGCTCGTTGGTGCTTGGGGCAACTTTGTAAACAGAACACTTGCATTCTCAGTTAAGTATCTGAACTCCGAGATTGCAGAATCATCTGTCGGTAATGATATAAAATCAAAAGTGAATGCTGCATTTGAATCAGTCGGAACAAAAATTGAAAAAGGATGTTTCCGTGAGGCACTTGAAGAAATATTTGAACTCATCCGCTTCGGTAATGCATATTACGACTCAAAGCAGCCTTGGAAAACAAGAACAGAGGATATTGCAGATTGCAGAAAAACAATTTCTGACTGTGTTTATCTGATTGCAAATATTGCGGTTCTGCTTTATCCGATTTTACCTTTTTCATCAGAAAAAATAGCTGATTGGCTCCAAATTGATTTGACTTGGCAGGAGAAAACAGTAAACCTGAAGAAGATTTCAAAAGAAATATCCATACTGTTCCAAAGAATAGAATAAGACAAAACAGCGGTAAGAGTCACTCCTCTTGCCGCTGTAACTTTTGTTTATTTGTCAAGAACTTTTTCGAAAAAGAAAAGGTGGTGTCAGTTTTTGCCGAAACCATACAGATAAATAATTATACGTAAAATTTATTTTTGAATATGATTTAAGCCAACTCGCATTTAACACGAGCTGGCTTTGTTATGTTTATCCATACTGCTTGAAGTAACACCTTACAATAATTTATTTATAATAATCCTTTGATTAGCATATAATTGCATAAAAAAAGGCTATATCAAGATTCAAGGTTATTGTTCTTGATATTAGCCTTTAATTCAGAATTAATTTATAAATGTACTTCTACAAATTTTCTAACAGGATAATCACAAATTTCAAATAAAAAGCTCTCATTTTTTATTCTGTTATTAACTTCATCTTTGTCTGTTGCAAGGTCATCAGGCATAGGGATGAAGGGAATTGTAATATCAGCTGATGAATCCGGGACAAGTTTCAGATAATATTCATTATTATAATTTTCATCCATAAGCCCCCACAACACATAATCAACGGTAAGCTTCAATGACCCGTTATACAAAGCATAATTCATTACAAACAAAACACCGTCTGTATTGCCTTTGTTTGTAACAGTAATATTGAGCAGATACACATCATCAGGCATCGGATAATCTCCAAACATCTCAAGATCGGGTTCACTACCGTTTTGTTTATATATTTCTGTATAATTTACCAGCTCAACACTATTCACACATATTGAATATCCGTTTGGTTGTTCTGCTTTATCTATGAAAAAATTATCACCTATATCAACTACTTCACCCATCTGATATATCTCTTCGTTTTGCTCTATTTTATTTAAATCAGTATTATAAAACATTACGCCCCATAATATCAGAAAAACAATTATTATAGGAACAGAAACACCGATAATTATTTTTATTTCCTTTTTCATTGCTCAGAATCACTTCCATTCTTTATGCAACCTGTAATTTTACCCGATTCAATGGTATAAATGATATCAGATAATTCGCTTAATATTGCAGTATCGTGACAAGAGATGACGATGGTTGCTCCTCTTGCCTTTTCTTCAGAAACAATCCTTTTTACCATTTCAACGCCTTCGGAATCAAGTGAGTTTGTAGGCTCATCCAAGAGAATAATATCAGGTGATTCCATTACTGCTGCTGCGATACCAAGTCTTTGTTTCATACCCAGTGAATACTTCTTATATTTCTTATTCTTTGCCTCGTCAAGTCCTACACGATTGATGCTTTCATATATATCAGAATCACTGATAATTCCGTTAATATCAGCAAGTAATCTTAAATTGTGAAAACCGTCATAAGAATTAAGAAAAGCAGGATTCTCCAACATCATGCCTAAAGATAACGGAAAATCAATATCTTTTCCTATAATTATGCCGTCTATTACAACTTCACCTTCGGTTGCTTTTATAAGACCGGCAATCAATCTCATCATCATTGTCTTGCCGGAACCGTTTATGCCTTGTAAACCGGTAATTTTTCCGGTTTCAATAGTTAAATTCGCATTATTTATAACTGTATTTTTTTTAATTTTCTTAGTTACGTTCTTGAATTCTATTGCCATAATTTACTCCCTGCTCAATATATTGTAATGTTGAAAATATAATAATCCGCATATAACAGACGCAAATATCAGACAAACGGAAAATATTATGCCGTTCAATGCAGATACTCCGTTTGTTGCTATCTCATCGGAACGCAAAATCATTGCATAATTTCCGAGTAACAAATCTGATAATTTATACATACTTGAAAAGTAAATAACAATGCTTACCACGTATGAAACCAACGGTCTTACAAATAAGCTTACAAACATCTGAAGCATTGATATTGCAGTACATACCAATATCGGCATTAGCAGCAATTGAATACTGCCTATATTCCATTGAGATACGGGATACTGCTGAGCACCTGTAGGGCAAATCAGGTTCATATTCTCTGAAATTTCAAAACTGAATTCAGCGTTATTAAATGTGCAAAATGACAAAACAATGAGAATTGATAATAAGAAATATGTAAGAACAGAACTGAAATTCCATAAGCATTTGGACAACCACCAATTTCGTCTTTTTCCGCTTCGACAAATCACATATTGTCCCAATCCTGACAAATCATCTGACATATAGTGAACATTAAAATAACAAACAAGCAAATTCAGCAACAACCATAAATACGGTATCTGTATCGGTTCATCCGGTTTGGGAATGTACTCACTTATGCCCGAATAAAAGTAAAACAAACAATCGCCTAAAGAAAAATTTGTTATATCAAATGATTTTAACCGAAAAGAAAAATCCATACAGGCAAAGAGAGTCAACAAAGCATAAAGCAAATATGTATACCATCTTTTTAAAATACCGTATTTTAAATCAAATTTTACAAGTTTAATATATTTCATTTTTAACACCTTTAAAGTATATTGTAAAAAACGAAAATGTTAATATAATAATTGCCACAGCAGCAACAACTATCCCTGAAGAATTTGCATATAAAGTAGAAGCATGTAGAAATTGCGTTGGTATCAATTCAACAATATCTCCTGCAAACATATACGCTTGAAATGCATGCTCTGTATATGCCAAAATTAACATTATTACAAATGGCAACAGAACAGCAGAAAATATATTTGATATATAAAAAGAAAAAGCCGCACCCAATACTGCAAAAAGACCGCCGTATAATGTGTTTAATGCAACATATAAAGATACATATATCCCGGGATTAGAGTAATATAAATCGGCAAACAAATCTCCGAAATAAACGCAATTATAAAAATTATATCCTGCAAACGGTTTGTACAAAGGCATTTTTGAACTGACAATTAAAATATTTATCAGCAACGGAATCAGAACAACAATCATTCCTGACACAAATATTGCAATTGTCTTTGCTTTATAATAATTCTTTTTATTATCCCTGATAACAATATTTTTTATGTAACCGCTTTTTCTTTCGCTGCAAAATGACCAAGCAAACGGTAATGCTGTACCAATAGGCATCAAATTGAAAAATAATGTATATGCTAAGGACATTCGTTCAGCTCCTATCCACGAACTGAAAAAGCTGAAAAGAGGAAGATCGGGATTGTATGCATATTCAGTATCTGCTTTTATTGCTGCAGTATAACCACCGTTTTTTTCTAAAATATATATTGCACTTAAAACAGAAAAAAGTGTTAACATAACTAATCCGAATAAAAAGTATGGCGAAAATATAGCTTTTTTCAATTCAATCTTCAACTGTTTTTTCACTGCGATAAATCCTCCCCATACAAATATTCTGTTTTATCAGCTAAAAGTTTAAAATAATAATGTGTAAAACCGTCAATTTTTTGTTCCGGTCCGGATTGTGCTAAATAAACATCAGCATCATTTACATAGCTTTCGCCGGCAAGTATACCTAATTTAAAATCTACGGATTCACCGGTTTTTATTCTATATACAAAATATTGTTTATCCCTGTCAAGTTCTTCGTCAGTTTCAGAAGGATGCATACTGAACCATATCAGACTCGGTCTGATATCGTTGTAATTTGCTCCTTTGTCTTTCCAAAATTTTACATCAAATTCTAAACCCACATTTATGGATGATTCACTGCTATCAGTACTGTTATAATTAGCCGTCATATCAATGACTATAAATTTATTATTCTTTATTTCCGGAATATTTTGTTCTCCATATAAATCATAACAATCATCAAAACTTACTCCAGCATCGGACATTGAGTTATAGACTGTAACTTTATTGAGTGAATAAGTTAATCCGTCAACGCCTCTTTCAAATTCTCCGATTTCTTCGCTTAATAAGTAAACATAGTCGTTTATCGAATCTCCGATTTCAAGATACGTGACATCGTCGGCAGTAATATACTTGTTGTTGGTGTCAACAGCATCAAGTGGAAATTCGTAGCCATTAATAACAGTCGTTTCTTCTCCTTCTAATATATTTTGAGTATTATCATCAACATTCAAATGAGAGCAACCTGTCAAGCATATCGCAAAGATAAATATTAAGACACAAAGAATATAAATTCTGTTTTTCATTTTCATTCTCCTTTCAAAGAAAAACACACCTGATGTACAAATAAATCATACATCGGGTGTGTATCAAAAAGGCTTCATTTTTGTATCAGAATTGTATCTTTTTGTTATGCTGCTTCCGTTTCGGATGAGCTTAATATAAAGCAACTTATATTTGTGTCGCTGTTGCAGAAGTATTGAGATTCATTAAGACCAAGATTTTTGTAATAATTTGCAAGTTGATTTGTAATATTTGCAATATCATCTGCTGATAAATCCGTTGATTCACAAGAAAAGCTTATCAGCGTTAATGTTTTTTCTTCGTAAACAATCTCTAAGTATCCGCCGTTATGACGATAACTGAAGTTTACAAGATTAAGTGCAACGGGAGATGAATTTGCAACAGCCAATATGCTTTGTTTTGTACAGCCGTAAATTCCTCCCTCAGTAAAACGAAACTCTCCGTTTTGCAAAACTGATTTTATCAAAGAATTTACATCGTTTTTGACATTTTCAAATTCGGAATTATCCCCATCCGATGAAATATTACTGTAAGTGCCACCGATGAGTTGATTGGCATAATAAAGCTCAGCAACTTGCTGACTTGTTACCGTGTTTGCATTGCTTGTATCATATTCCCAATAATCTGTTT
This sequence comes from Clostridia bacterium, assembly GCA_017465825.1. GTDB lineage: Bacteria > Bacillota > Clostridia > Oscillospirales > Acutalibacteraceae > UBA1081. The sequence goes on along the minus strand of JAFTVI010000035.1, from coordinate 59,310 downwards.
TATTTATCAGAGAATCCGAATTAAATGCATTTATGCCCAGCGGAACAAAAATAACAACAGCTGTTACTGCAAAAACAAGCAGAATTACTGACAGATTCTTTTTTTTATTCATTTGCTTCACCGCCTGTTTTTAAATTGAATGATACAGTTGTGCCTTTACCCTTTTCACTCACAAAATAAAGTTCTGTTCCGTGAAGTTCGGCAATCTTATTGCATATTGATAACCCAAGTCCTGCTCCACCCAATTCTCTTGAGCGGGCTTTATCCTCTCTGAAAAAAGGTTCGGTTAAAAGACCGATGTTTTCTTTATTTATACCGTTTCCGCTGTCACTTACATAAATTGTAACATATCCGCTATTGAGCTTACTGTAAATTTTTACTGTCTGATTCTCATCAGATGCTTTGAAAGCATTATCAGCTAAATTATAAAGCAGTGATAACAGTAATTCTCTGTTTGCAACAACTGAGCTATCATCAAAATTCACACTGTACAATACTCGGTATTTTTGTGAAAGGAATTTCAATGTGCTGTTGAGCTGATTTGAGATTGAATCAAGGCTGACGGCATCAAATTCTGTTTTTTCATTGCCGAGAACATATAAATTGAGCAGCTGTAATGAAAGCTTTTCGAGCCGTTTTGCTTCATTATTTATGGCAAGTGCCGCTTGCTTTGTTTCTTCCGCATCAAGCTCATAAGAATTGAGCATTTGCGAATAGCCTATAATGGCTGTCATTGGCGTTTTCATCTCGTGGGTAAAATCGGCTACAAATGTATCTCTTTTCTGCGCCTCCTGCTTGATTTTTTCAACATTGTCCTTTACGGTGACAGACATTGAATTAAAACTGTCCGACAGATTTATTATTTCAAAATCATTGCTTTTCACATTCACCGTTTTTCCGTAGTTACCTGCTGCAATATCCGATGCTGTATCTGCAAGAATATTTAAAGGCTTTGTAATGCGATTTGCCAGAATATATAATATTAAACCGCTGACAGAAGCAATCAGCAGAATAACAAAAAAATATCCGTTCCGTAAATTACGGCTATAATTTTGTTCATAGGTAAAATCGGAATAAATGCAGACAAAATATGTATCCGTACCAGCCGATACTCTGCATACATTTTCCATAATAAGCAGATCGTTTTCTTTTGTAAACTTTGAGAAACCTGTATTATCTTGTAATTTAAGATAATCCTCCGGTGCAGATTCAGCTGAAATAATTTTTACATCGGTCACACAGCTGTCAGAAAAATTTCTGATTTGTTCGGTGATATTTTTTCTTTGATTATCTTCTGACACATCGGAAATATCGGCAAAGGACAGAAAACTGTCAACAGCATAATTTATAGCCGAATCAACACGCTCAGATTTAGAATCCCATAGTGCATCGGAAGCGGTATTTATCAAAAACATACCTGCAGTACCGAGAGATAAAAGCACTATTACATAAGCAATGCAAAAAAACTTTAATGACAGCTTCATTTTAATTTATCCTCTGAAAATTTATAACCTACCTTATATATGGCTTCAACAGCGTCACCCAGCTGAAGCTTTTTTTTCAAACGTTGTATATGCAAATCTACTGTTCGCGTATCGCCGTAGTAAGGCTCATTCCACACATTTTCATATATATTTTCCCTGTGTAATGCGATATTTTTGTTTCTTATAAGATATAACAGCAAATCAAATTCTTTTGCGGAAAGTGATGCTTCACTTCCGTTTGAGAGTACAGTTCTTGAAGAAGTATCAATTCTGATTTTTCCGATTTCTACTATGGTCTTAGTCTTATCGAACCGTCTTAAAACAGTTTCGATACGGGCAAGAAGCTCCTGCAAATCAAAAGGCTTGATTATATAATCTTCCGCCCCCAGCCTTAAACCCTTAACTCTGTCCGCAACAGCATTTTTTGCAGTAACAAAAATTACAGGGATATTAAACTGCTTTATGTATTCTATCAGTTCAAATCCGTCCATGTCAGGAAGCATAATATCCAGCAGAATAAGGTCATAACGGTACTTTTCAATAAGCTCGGATGCAACAATACCGTTGTTTGCAGTAGCACAGTGATAACCGTTTTTTGTAAGACACAGCTTAATCATTTCAGCTATGGATTTTTCATCTTCAATAACCAATATGCGATTCATAAATTCCACCCCGATTTTTATTATAGCATATAATGTATCAGTTTTGTATCATTAGAACATATAAAAGTATTCTAACAAAGGAAAAAACAGTATTTAAGCTTAATCCTTGTGCATCATTCCCCATTTACCGAGAGTTATGTTGTCTTCGTCGGGTATAATATCCGGCAAATAAAAATCTACGTGAAGGGTATAACTGATACCTGTCTGTTAGTTTGTATAGTGCTTTTAGAGTTCCATAATCTTTTCCTCCATTATTTCTACTTGAAAATAGTATTGTAAACAGCAGGGTGTGGTTGTTTTCTTGAATATCCTTAATTAAGATAACCGTTTACTTCACGGTATGTAATTTTCATTTGATTCATCCTTTCATTTTTCTTATTTGTCATAATGATGCCGATTTTTGCTTCAAAAACTAATTGTAAATAAGTTGTAAACAAGCATTTCAAGGTAATTTCACCATCATAAAAAATGTCAACCTCAAAATGCCCGTAGCCCCAGTAAAATAGGGCGTTTTCACCACCTTTCTTGTCGAAATTTGAGTAAGATTCTGTGTTGCTTTTCGCTTAATTTATGGTTCTATTTTAACATCTACAGGGAACACAGGCGGACAATACATTTATTCGGCCTTCAACCGTTTAATCTGCTTATTGAAATAGTCCGTATAAATATCAAAACGGTAATTTCCGAGAACAGGTATGAGCTGTAAGGCTTTTTCTGTTTCGGCAACGGCTTTTTCCGTTTCGCCTGTTTCCTCGTAGTATTCCGCCAATTTCCACATCATCTGGAGCAGATTTTCAAAAGAAATCCACTTTTGTTTTTCGGCGGCATCGAACTTCTCTTTACCGGACATAAGATACGCAAGCTCTGTCAGCTTGGTAAAATATATTTCGGGGATTTGCTCAATGGCGGCTTTTGCGCTTTTTAAATCACCCTTCGCCTTGTACGCGTATGCAAGAAAACGGAGCGCATCGTATTTTACTTCATCCTGCGTGGTTTTCTCAATAAGCTTTGTTGCCAGAGTTATTGTTCCATCCGGTTTCTGGGTATAATTCATAACATAAAGCAGATTGTTGAGCAAAATATCGTTTTCGGGGTATTTTTTCAGCCCCTCATCAAGTATTCTTTTGCTTTCACAAGGATTACTTTCCCTGAATTCATATGCTTTCTGAACAATTTTTTCAACCTCATATTCAATCTCTTTCAGGCTGAAATCAAACAGCTCATCCATTGATATGCAGAAATAACTTGCCAGCACAGGTGCAAGCGTAATATCGGGAAGAGCAATATTGTTTTCCCATTTGCTGACAGCCTGAAATGAAACACCCACGTTTTCTGCCAGCTGTTCCTGCGTTATTCCCCTTTGCTTACGCAATTCTCTGATTTTGTTTCCGATATTCATTCTCAAATCTCCCAAATCTTTTTTTGAGCTCAAATTGAGTATATCATACGGTTTTTGCATTGGCAATAACCTGTCAGACGATATTTTTCAACCTCGGGTTGAGGGTTGAATTTATAATTTGCCTGCATTTTGTCAACAATAACAGTGAGGTGATTTTTATGGCAAAACAGGGTATGAAAAGACCGAACGTCACACATACAAAACCGAGAAATGAACAAGCGGCAGTGCCCGAAATTCAGGGCAAAGCAAAAAGCGGAAAGGAAAAGGCAAATCCGATTATAGCAGGCACTCAGGCACCTGAGCAGAAAGTGTTTCATCACAAAATGAAAAACGAAAAACCGATTTCTCCGGCACACGGAATCATTGACACGGATCCGGGCAGAGATAACGCTGAAAACGACCTCTCCGCCGCCGATCTGCAGGATTTATAACAAAAACGAAAGGTACACCATAAGATGTACCTTTTAATTCAAACTTCAATATCATTTTCTGCTGTTATAAGCTCGCCATTTTCATTCCAGGAGGCTTCATAAGCAGCGTAATAAAGATTGCCCTCTCTATCCACGTAAGGATAGTCATAATACTTATATTCCCACTCATCCTCCAAAAGCTCATCATAATACGCATCGAGCTCTTCCTGGGTCATTGTGCTTGTGTCAACGGAGTACAGCTCAAGAATAAACGCCTTATCACAATAAAACCAGCCGTCCTCTGTTACATAGCAATCATATGAAACATACTTTTTACCGTCGTCACGGATATAGTAAGATTTCTCATAGTCAAGCGCATCATCTGTTTCAACGGTGTATAAATATGTATGTCCGTCCTCATCATAGAGCATAACACTATCTTCATCATCATAGCTGTTTCCCATTTTATCATAGAAAACACCGTCTACGGATATTCTGTCATCCTCATCAAGATATTCAATATAATCATACATATTATCACTCAAAAGAACACCAAAAGATATGCCGGCAATTATTATGATTATATATGTAATTATGAATGCAATACCAAACCCGCGGCTGAGTTTTTTCTGCTTTCTCTTTTCATCGGGATTGATTTCGGGCAAAGCAATATTACAGTTGGGACATTCATCAAGGCTGTCCGGAAAGCTGTTGCCGCATTGGAAACATTTCTTTGTGTGAGGACCTGGGAAATCTTTTCTTTTGATAAGATAAACAATAACAGTCCATAATCCAAACAGAACTCCGCAAACATACCAACCTGTGGAAAGCTTTTGGTTTCTGTACTTTGCGGAATAATGCATAAACAGCAAAGAAAATACTACAGCCAGAATTTCAAAAACACCTAAAACAGGGAAAAAAAGCATAAAATATAAAAACTCGACATCCATTTTTCATTCTCCTCGTTTATTAATAATCATATAGATTTTTTAACTTCTTTCTTTCAGAACATATTCCCAGCCGCAATAAAAATTCAAGAATTCATCTAACGGTTCTATGTCATCAAGTCCTAATGTTATTTCTGAAGATCTAAATGTAACATATGCAATTTCGCAGGACTCATTATCCACTCCGACCAACTCAATTTCTGTAGGATAGTCATTAATATCTATTACCTTAAAATCAAAATCTTCAAAGGTAAAGCTCTTTTCACTGTAAAATGCATAAGTTGAATTAATGTCCTGCTTTGATTCTTCAAAGTTGACTTTATCATATTTAAGAATAGTTGTATCTGATTCAAACGGGAAAATACTTATTTCACGATATTTGTAACTTGAGATACTTTCGTACTCGCCAAATTCATCAAAATTAAAATCTGTATAATATTCGTTAATTTCATCCACGCCGTCAAATGCCCTGAACTCAACAGTTACACCAAAAAAACTAAAGAATAAAAAAACAAACAAAGTAACCAACAGAATCAATATGGGCAAAATCACTTTGATGATGTTCGGAATTTTTTTAATCAGAACCAAAATCAAAGACAGCACAAAGGAGATAACGGGAATCAATAACAACAAACCTGATACAATATAACTGTTAAATAAACAGACGATTATGTATACAATCGGAATCAGAAGTATAACACAAGACACTGTAAGACCAAATTTAAAAGATTTATCTTTCGCCATTTTTCCGCCCTCCTTTAAATTAATTGTACCATACCAAAATATAAACTTGCAAGAAGATTTCATTTTTCTTTTGATATATTAAAATTCACAACATCAACCACTCACAAACACATTTGTGCACCATTCGGTGTTGTTGCAACATAATATTAACACCATATTTTAATTTTGTCAACACCATTTGGTGTTTTTCTGTTAGATTTATGTCACAATGAGGTGATTTTATGGGGAAATATGAGCGCATAAAAAATCTGCGCGAAGATAAGGACCTAACGCAGAAACAGCTTGCAGATATTCTTTTTATGCAGTTAACACAGTACCGCCGTTACGAAACAGGCGAAAGAGAGCTTCCGCTTGAGTTGGCAATAACTCTTTCAAAATTCTACAATGTACCGATTGATTATATTGCCGGTATATCCGATAAAATCAACACATCCGACACGGATTTAACCGCAGAAGAAAATGAATTGCTGATTAATTACAGAAAGCTCTGCTCACAGGATAAGAAAAAGCTTGTTGAAATATCAAAAATATTATAACCACCCGTAATCAAAACGAGTGGTTATTTTCAGATATTGCTTTTTTAAAACAGATCACTATGAGTACCGGTTCTTGTAAGGTATAATATTAAATCACTGTCAGACAACTCATATATAAGCAGCCAATCCGGTGCGATATGACATTCACGGCATCCGGCAAAATTACCCGAAAGCGAATGATCCTGATTTCTTGCGGGAAGCTTCTGTCCATCAGCAAGAAGACTGATAACCTCCGTCAGTAAATCAATATTATATCCTCGTCTTTGTATCGTTTTTAAATCCTTTTTGAATTGAGTTGTCGGTTTTATATTATAACTCATTTCAACAAATCCTCCATCATCTGACTGGCACTGCTATATGATTTACCAATGGAAGGATCTGCTTTCATTCTTTTTACCTCTTCAATCGCGGCAAGAGTTTCTGCATTAGGTTGATGATTAGCAATTATAAAAGGAATTGATTGTTCACGGACAGCCTGACGCACAAAAATATTAAATGCCGTTGACATACTTAAACCAAGTTCATTAAAAAGTGTATCCGCCTGCGCCTTTAATTCCTTATCCATACGAATAGTTATATTAATATTACTCATTATATTTGCCTCCTTCTATTTCTATTATATGTTATAACACAACAAATGTCAACACTATTATGTGCATCTTATGTGCAAACAATGTGCATAAGATACAAATTAAAATGAAAAACGGAGGTCATATGACTTCCGTTTTACTTATCAAGAAACGTAGGATTATCCGTTCTCCCAAGCAGATAATCTATTGAAACATTAAAATAATCGGCAAATGCAATCAGGGTTTCATAGTCTGCCTCACGAACACCGTTTTCATACCTGCTGATGCTGTTCTGGTTCATATTCAGATCCAAAGCAAGCTTAAGCTGTGAAATATTCCTCGATTTGCGCAACTCTTTTAATCGCATAAGCCACCCCTGAAATTAATGGTTGACTTAACTATACCAAAATGGTATTATTAAAATATCCCGATTTGGTATATTGATACCCTTTAAGAGGTGAATATGTTGAAAATTATTCTGATTATTTTAGTTGTGCTTTTCGTAATATTGCTTAATGCAATCATAATTCTGCTTGCACATAAGATGCATAAAATAAAATGTGCAAAAAATGTTTGCCCGTTCTGCGGACTGTCGGTAAACGAAGCCGAAACCCGTTGCCCGATATGCGGAACAGAAACAATAATTCAGCGGAGCTGAATTATTGTAATGATGGATGCATGACGGCATATGATGGTTTGCTGCGCAAAATGATAGATGACCTACGGTCAAATGATATATTTGCCTTTCGGCAAATATTGTTGAAGGGCTTTGCCCTTACCCATTATAATTCAAGCCCGTAGGGCTTCCTCAATTGCTCACTACTCACTTCTCATTGCTCATTTAACCAAGAATTTAGCTCCGCTAAATTCTTGGTTATCGTTCTACCTCCCTCTTTCAATCAATATAATTGGTTGAGGGGGATTTTTTATGAAACGAATCTGCGCTTTTTTGCTAATTTTAACCTTGATATTCACATTGTCAGGCTGTTCGGAAAGCAGTCAGCCCGATTACGAGCTGCTGTCAAAACGTATGAGCGAATACAACGAGCATTACGCCTTTGAATACTTTGATATGTTCCAATACGACGGTGCATATCACGTATATTTCAGTCTTTGCTCCGAGGATGACATAATGCTTTCAATGACATTCGACGAAGAAAACAACATTTCATCCGTTGCCGTTACCGCCGAAAGCGCAAAAATGACCACCGACGGACAAAGGAATGCGTTTAAATCCTTCACATCGGCAGTCACCAACAGCTTCTGTACACTCTCCGACAAAGAAAAATCGGAGCTCAAAAATCTGAGTACGGAAAATATTAATCTGTATTTTTCTGATATTTATGAAACCTACTCCGCATTAAGATACAATTTTATTTTTTCATCAAATTCTCAATACATCGTATACTTCTGCGAGTATGTGCAGGTTATGGAGGACCTTACACAATAGATTTGCCTTCCCACTCCTTGGCAGGTGAAACCTCCAGAAGCTTTGCAACAGTTACGGCAACGTCCTTTATTGAAAGTCCCGAAAGCTCCTTACCCTTTTCAAAAGCGTGACCGCAGCATACAATGGGAATAGTCATATCCTCGGGCATATCCGAGCCGTGTGAACGGTCGTGACCGCCGTGATCGGCAAGAAGAATGATATTATAGCTGTCGTCAATGCTGTTCTGCAGCTTTTCAACGCAGGAAAGAGCCTTGCTTACGCTCTTCATATACTGCTCGCTCATCCAGCCGCAATCGTGACCGCCGACTTCATCTGTTTCGCCAAGGTAAAGGAACAGAAAGTCGGGGGTTTCTTTGTTTATGTAATCAATAGCCGCATCGGTAATCTTTGTATCGGTATCGCTCTGCTTGTGCTGATTAAAGCACATAAGTGTGTGCAGATGGTCGGGGCGGCTCAGATCGCGGAGCTCCTCCCAGGTGTAGAAGAATGCACACTTTTTGTCGAACTTGTCAAGCCTGTCAAAAAGACCCTCAATGGGTCTTACCTGCGGCACGTATGTGTTTGTAAGCATACCGTGGCGCTCGGGATCAACGCTGTGGAACAATGCCATATGACAGGGCAGAGTTACGGACGGCATAACAGTCTGCGCTGTGAGAGAATATGTAGACTTCTCAACGAGCTTCTGTGCAAAGGGATTGCCGCATTGCATCATTCCGTCAGGGCGCATACCGTCAACAAGAACAAGAATTACTTTTTCGGACATAAATATTTCTCCTCGTATAATAAAGTAGTAGTTATTAATGTCCCTCTTCAAGGACAATATGCTACACTGTAAAAGGTGCTGTGGATTGGTGTATTTCTCCTACCGCTAAGACGGTTTAGTAAAGGCTCCAACCGCAGACCTTTGCAGTATTGTTAATCAGTTAGATACCGCCCGACGGTTTATTTGGAACGAGGTTACAAGAGCAAAGTGCCCTGTGGATAACAGCATCGAAAAACAAATCTATCGGAGGTACAAATATGGTTTTTGTTGGAATTGATGTTGCAAAAGATAAACATGATTGCTTCATCATAAGCTCAGAAGGTGAAGTCCGTGCTGATGTCTTTACTATTCAGAACAGTAAAGAAGGATTTGAATATCTTCTTCAAACAATCAATACCTGTACAGGTATTGACGGCGGCAAAATAAAAGTAGGACTTGAGGCAACCGGACATTACAGTTACAATCTTCTTGGTTTTCTCCTTGATAATGGTTTGCCGACCTATGTTATCAATCCGTTACATACAAATCTTTACAGAAAAAGTCTAAGCCTTAGAAAGACGAAAACGGATAAGGTAGATGCAAGAACTATTGCTTCTATGCTAATGTCTGATGTGGACCTCAAGCCCTACACAAACATAGCATACCACAATTCAGAACTAAAGTCACTAACAAGATACAAATTTGATAAAGTTTCTGAAAGAGCAAAGTTAAAAACTTCGGTTTCAAGGCTCATTAATATCCTTTTTCCTGAATTGGAAAATCTGTTTCCAACTCTGCATACAGCTTCTGCTTATGCACTTCTGTATGAATTTCCAAGTGCAAAGCAGATTGCCGATGTTCATCTTACACGCCTTACAAATTTGCTTCACACGGCTTCTAAAGGTCGTTATGACCGTGATAAAGCCATTCAAATACGTGAAGCAGCTCGTAATTCTATCGGCACATATATGCCTGCTAAAGCATTGGAACTTAAACACACCATAAAACTCATAAAAGAATTTGATGCCGAGATTAATGAAATTGAACATGAAATCAAAGCCTTAATGGACAAGATAAATTCTCCTATCACCACAATTCCAGGTATCGGAATGAATATGGCAGCTATGATTATTGCTGAAATCGGTGATTTTAATAACTTCGATTCACCTGACAAAATCTTAGCTTTTGCAGGACTTTCTCCGTCTACATATCAATCAGGACAACTCAATAATTGCTATGCTCATATGGAGAAACGTGGTTCTCGTTATTTGCGTTATGCACTTTTCAATGCAACCAAATTTGTTTGTAATTGGAATCCCGTATTCGCCGACTATCTTGCTAAAAAGCGTTCAGAGGGAAAGCATTACAACGTTGCAATCTCTCACGCTGCTAAAAAGTTAGTTCGTCTTATTTTCGCTTTGCAAATATCCGGACAGCCTTACATATCCAAAACTTAAATTTTTCTAATCAAAAAACTCGGCGTCTTTGACGTCTGTTTTGTTATGCATTTTTTCTCCGTCTTTCAATTCTCAACTTTTTTTACTTTTTACTATTGACTTTTTATAGTTAGTCTTTAATCTTTATGTTTTTCTATAAATTCAATAAATCTTTTCCAGCTGTGGCGTGAAAAGAAATGTTTTGAATGAATCCTGAAATAGCCGACGTGCCCGTCAAGCAGAGCCTCGCCTGCCTCGAGATACCTGTCGCAACCCACAAGACCTGACAGACCGTCATTCTCCCACATAGCCGATGCGGCAAGACAGCACATCTGCTGTGAATCGGGGTCTGCCCAGTAGTCCATATCGCAGGAGCATACCAGCACATATCGCGGTGCAACGGATGCAAGCAGATAATGCTGGTCAAATGTATCTGAAACATTATCTTTTGCATACGCGGCATAGTTTTTGCAGAACCAAAAAGGAAACCTTTCAACAATATCGGCAATGTTTTCACCACGTGTTCTCAATGTGCGGTCAATATGCGAAAGCTCTATTCCCGTACTGCCGTGAGCAAGAGCATCACCTGCACAGCCTGCCGCATTGGAAAACGCAAATTTGAAACGCTCATCCGTCATTGCCGTATACAGCGCGGTTTTGCCAAGCCTTGAATGACCTGCAATCGCCACGTTGTCTGCGTCCGTACCTTCAAGGGTGAGACCGTAGTCCAGCACACGCATAGCCGCCCACGCCCAGATAGCGATTTTTCCGCAGTCGGTATCATTCACCTGTCCGTCGGGCAGAAGTAATGGCGCAAGACCTGTTGTAAAATCGCCGTCATCACTTGAAACATCCTTGTAACAGAAAAGCAGATAGTCCGCATCATACTCGGAAAGCTCCTCTCGGGGAAAATAGTGGGAACTCTCCATAGGATGAAAATTATTAACGATAATCAGCGGACGTTTTCTGCCGTCGGTATGCAACAGCCTGTCAACTCTGAAAGTATGAGCTTTGCCGCCGGTTTCTATTGTGAAATCAACATAAGAAAAAGCAACATCCCCGCAGCAGTACCTGTCATCAATAACTGTCGGCTCGGATACGCTCCAGCTGTACGGCACATCAGGCAGATAGCCGTAAACCTCGCGCTGCATAATATCTTTCATTTCATCCCTGCTTTTAAGCACAGGCAGATTGCGCCGTTCAAGCTCTTTGTGTAACATCCGCACACCTCATTCCGTTTTGTAAAAATAATATACCACAACTTTTGGAAGAAATAAAGTGTTATATTAAGAAAAATCTTGCGATTTGCTTGAAGTATGAATTTTAATGTGTTATACTGAATGCACCACACTATAATTTAATATTGTTTTTTCTCACAAAGGGGTTAGTGTTTTTATCTTTCGGTAAAAGCACGAACTTCGTAATTTCGCGTTCCCTTTTTTGTGAGAAAAGAAATTATAGTGTGGTAGCTAATCGAAGTTTGTGTTTTTCAGTGTGTGCACAACTTCGGTTTGCACACACTTTTTTTATTTTTAGGAGGTAGATATGGGGGATTTTATCGGCACAAAAGCAATGGCTGAAATATGGGAATGCAAACAATCCCAAATTACACAATGGTGCAGAGAAGGAAAAATTCCGGGGGCAGAGCAAGACAAAAAAGGTAGCCCCTGGAGAATACCCGTCGATGCATTAAAACCAGAAAAATAAAAAGGAGTTTAAGAAATGGAAGAAAAAGTTTTAATTCAAAGTAAAAAATTTAATATTAAAAAATTATTTCAAATTTTTGTCATCACTGGTGCTTTTCTCTCTGTGTTGCTCTCTGTTATTTTCACATTAGATGATATGTCTTATTATAATAGAAACTACGGTGAAAATCACGAACACTATAGTCGGTGTTATAAGTGGCCTGACGACTATTATGATGATAAACGTGATGACGGAATATTAAATAATGAAGATAAAATGGATTGTCCGCAAATTATTTACGGCAGTGCAATAGGCTACGCTTTTCATAGTCTTGATAATTATTATTATCTACCTACTTTGATACCGTTTGTGTCTATGGCTTTATTGGGCGGACTTATTTACTTATGGCTTCGCAGTTATGAGTTGACGGTTACGGATAAACGAGTTTACGGTAAAGTTCAGTTTGGTAAAAGAGTTGATTTGCCTGTTGACTCTGTTTCTGCAACTGCAACAATTCAGCTTTTAAAGGGTGTTTCGGTTTCAACTTCATCAGGCAAAATCAGTTTCCTTGCTATAAAAAATGCTAATGAAATTTATTCAACAATAAACAATCTCTTAATCGAAAGACAACAAAAAAAGGAAAGTGTTGTAACTAAAGTCGAAGCAAAGGTCGATGAAACGGAGCAGTTAACTAAATACAAAGAATTGCTTGATAAAGGTGTGATTACCCAAGAAGAATTTGACGCAAAGAAAAAGCAGTTACTTGGATTATAATTGAAACATAACAGCGTGGGGCGCAAGCTCCGCGCTATATTTTTACCTCTCTTGGTGTTCGCAAGAGTACATATAAACAACAAAAATCACAATTGAGCTTACAGACGTAAAAACAGAGAGAACAACAACAGCCGTTCTCTCTTGGAAAAACTCTTTATTTATCGTTGTTTTATTAACCGAAATATCTCTTGAGAAGACCTTCGAGAGCTTTGCCGTGTCTTGCTTCGTCTCTTGCCATTTCGTGGACTGTATCGTGGATAGCGTCAAGTCCGTTCTTCTTTGCACAAGCGGCAAGGTCGAACTTACCTGCTGTTGCGCCGTACTCGCAATCTACACGCCAAGCAAGGTTATCCTTTGTTGTAGCCTTCATATTGGGCTCTAATGTGCCGCCTAAAAGCTCAGCAAACTTTGCTGCGTGCTCTGCCTCTTCATAAGCAGCCTTTTCCCAGTACAGACCGATTTCGGGATAGCCTTCACGGTGAGCAATACGAGCCATACACAGGTACATACCTACCTCTGAACATTCGCCGTTGAAGTTTGCCATCAACTGGTCAAGAATATACTGCTTATCCTCTGCGCTGATGTCGGGATTATTAGCAACAGTTTTCTCATAAATACCGAATTCGTGCTCTGCAGCAAGCTTCATTTCGCCAACCTGCTCCTTGAATTTACTGCCGGGAACCTTACATACAGGACAGCTTTCAGGTGCTGTATCTCCTTCGTGAATATAACCGCATACCGGACAAACCCATTTTTTCATTTTCAATTACCTCCAAAGTAAATTTTAATTATTTTTTGATTTATGTGAACATCTTACGATGCTACAAGCTTATTCATTAACGCATTCACAGCAGGTGCCGTGAAAAACAAGTGTGTGGAAATCGATTTTACCGCCGAAGTGGCTTTGTGCTACGCCGTCAAGCTCCTTATCGTGCATAATAAAATCAAAATCATCAATTCTGCCGCACTTATCGCAAACGAAGTGAGAATGTTTTTCAACGTTGCCGTCAAATCTCTCTTTGCCGCCCCAGAATGCCACGCTCTGAACCTCACCGTTTTCTTTCATTTCGCTTAAATTCCTGTAAACGGTTGCAAGGCTTAAATCGGGAATTTCAGGCTTGAGTGTGGAGAAAATCCACTCGGCAGTCGGATGAGATTTTGTATTTGCAAGCACCGTGCGAATCGCTTCCCTCTTGCGCGAGAACTTTCTTACTTTTTCACTCATTTTACTGTCTCCTTAACAATAATAATAATTGTTATCATTATTATAGCTGACAAATCTCTGTTTGTCAATAGTTTTTTTATAAAATTTTTTATAATTTTTTTTGCAAAAACAGAATATTTTTATATTTAATTGACATTTCTTGATTTTTGTGGTACATTTGAAATGCTATATAATATAATTGTATTATACAATTATAAAGAAAGGAAAATTTTTATGAAAAAAGTTCTGGCTATCCTCTTATCACTCATTATAGCGTTCAGTTCTATGGCGATTGTTGCTTCTGCGGCAGACAATGACCTTAAAGTCATCGTAGCAAGCGACCTTCATTTTTCGGCAAATTCCTTAACCCCCTACACAGGCAACACTGCAGACAATATGTATGCACACGTTCCCTCATCCGGTCAGCTTATTTATGAATCAAATGCAATAATTACTGCATTTCTTGATGCCGCCGCTGACAGTGATGCCCAAGCAATTCTTCTTTCGGGCGACAATATCAATGCAGGCACAGAGGCTGAGCATCTCCTCTTTGCGGCAAAGCTTGCTGATTTTGAAAAAGAAACCGGCAAACAGATTTACGTTATCCCCGGCAATCACGACGTGTTCAAATCTTCTTCCGAAACATTTGCAACAATCTATGCACAGTTCGGTTATGCAGACGCGATTGCAGTTGACACAAATTCAATATCATACGTTGCTGACCTCAACGACGAATACAGAGTTCTCGGTATTGACAGCACAGGAGAAGGTCAGGGCGTTGAATGTATGACTGCTGAAAGAGTTGACTGGATCGAAGCACAGTGCAAGCAGGCAGCCGCTGACGGCAAAAAGGTTATTGCAATGATGCACCACAATCTTCTTGAGCATTACATCTTTAACGATGCAATCCACGAAGGTGCTGTTGTTGACAGCAGTCTCGGTCTTGCAGAGGTTCTTGCATCGAACGGTGTACAGTACATCTTTACGGGACACACTCACAATCAGGACATTGCAAGCTACACGGCAGCCAACGGCAAGGTTATTTATGACGCAGTTACAAACTCTCTCAACGGCTATCCCGTAGTTTACAGATACATCACATTCGGTGAAGATGTTGTATTTGAATCAAGAAATGTTACAAAAATCGACACTTCTCTCCTTCCCGCAGGACTTTCAGCTGATGCTGTTGCACTTGCAGGCTCCGATTTTACAAAATATGCAAAGAATTGCATCTGGTACGGTCTGAGAAAGGGCTTCGACGGTTACCTTACTCCCTCAACTCTCAAAAAGCTTCTCAAGCTCAACGAAGAAGAGAATGCTGAATTTGTTGCAATATTTGATAAGATAAGCACAAAGCTCTGCGATGCACTTAAATATCCTCTTTACGAAAAGGATGCAGAAACAGCAGGCAAGAGTGTTGAGGCACTTGCAAAAGCAAACGGTGACACACTCACAAGCAGCAACTACACCGACCTCATCGACCTTATAATCACAATTTATCAGGCTCACTGCGTAGGCGATGAAAACTATCCCATTTACAGCACGGAATTAGAGGTGCTTTCAACAGCTCTTTCAGCAGTTCTCAACTATGCGCTTGCAGACCTCACAACAGAAGAATACACAACGGCGCTGACATTTATCTGCACAATGCTTGATGTTGAAGTTCCTTCCTGGATTATCACGTTTGCAAGCAGCGGTTTATCATATGGACAGGGTGTTGACTTGCTTGTATCGGGTGTATTGATGCCTGTTATGACCGAATTTACCGTTGATGAAACTCCCGCAGACAACAACGTTACTCTTCCCGGCTACGGCAAAACAACCGTAAGCTCGGACGAAGGCTTCTTCAGCCTGATTATGAGCTTCTTCCAGAAAATCATTGATTTCTTCAAGAGCATTATGACATATTTCAAGAATCTTATTTAACAGCAAACCAAACGGGCGGATGCAAATCTGCCTGTTTTCAATGAGAGGTAAAAACAATGAAATTAAGTGAAATCAACATCCGTGACCCGTTTATACTGCCCGAAAACGGCAAATATTATATGTACGGAACAAGAGGAGCCGGCTGCTGGGCGGGCGAAAAGGCGCCGAATATGGGCTTTGACGTCTACATCAGCACAGACCTTGAAAACTGGAGTGAGCCGCAGGAGGTTTTCTCCGCATCCGACGATTTCTGGGCAACTCACAACTTCTGGGCGCCCGAGGTGCACAAATACAATGATAAATTCTATATGTTTGCCTCTTTCAAAAACGCAGACAGAAACAGAGGCACACAGATTCTCGTTGCTGACACACCTGACGGCAAGTTCAAGCCAATTTCCGACTACCCTGTCACGCCCGAAGAATGGATGAGCCTTGACGGCACTCTTTACATTGATACAAACGGCGCACCGCACATTGTATTCTGCCACGAGCACTGCCAGATTAAAAACGGAACTGTATGCGAATTGCAGTTAAGCGATGATTTATCAAAAGCAGTCAGCGAACCGAGAACACTTTTTGCAGGCTCTGACCCCTGGTGGGCAAGAAAAGAACATAACAACTGGGTAACGGACGGCCCGTTTCTTTACAGAGGTGAAAGCGGCAGGCTTTATATGATATGGTCAAGCTTTACCGACAGCGGCTACGTGCAGGCTGTCAGTTATTCGGACAACGGTGATATCAGCGGCAACTGGAAACACGATTTACCTCTGCTTGCGGAAAAAGACGGCGGTCACGGTATGATATTCAAAGGCTTTGACGGCAAATTATACCTCATTCTCCACAGACCGAACAATAATCCTATGGAAAGACCCGTGCTGACAGAAATCTGCGAGGTTGACGGACATCTGGAAACAAAACAATAATTTACCGCACCGTAGGGCGCGTCGCCCCCGTCGCGCCGATTGATAAAAATGTGCCATTTTTATCAATAAATAAATTTACCCCCTTATAATTATCCAAATCGCAGATTTGGATAATTCGGAGCGACGAGGGCGTCGCTCCCTACAATCACCAAACAAATTCCCTGCTAAATTATTATTTATTATTTTAAAACAACAGTTGAAATGTCTGTTGATTTGTGTTACAATTACTCGCGTACGAAAAAAATAAGCGGACAATCTGTACTCCGCAATAAAAAAAGGAGAGAATGAAACCAATGGGTGTAATTTTCGAAAACTTATTCAACTTAGAATGGCAACAGGCGGTTATGTGGATAATCGGCGGCGTGCTCATTTACCTTGCTATCAAAAAAGATATGGAACCGACACTGCTCCTTCCTATGGGCTTTGGTGCGATCCTTATCAACCTGCCCGAATCAGGCGCAAAAGCAGTTATTGACCACCTTTTTGAAATCGGTATTGAATCAAACGAGCTTATGCCGTTGATACTCTTTATCGGTATCGGTGCGATGATTGACTTTGAACCTCTGCTGGGTAATCCTAAGCTTATGCTTTTCGGTGCGGCGGCACAGTTCGGTATATTCTTTACCCTTTGCCTTGCATCACTTTTCGGTTTCGACCTTCACGATGCAGCATCAATCGCAATTATCGGCGCAGCTGACGGTCCTACCTCAATCTTCGTTGCACAGACACTCGGCTCAAACTACACAGCGGCTATTATGGTTGCGGCATACTCTTATATGGCGCTCGTTCCCATTGTACAGCCCCCCATTATCAAGCTCTGCACAACCAAAAAAGAGCGTCAGATCAGAATGAAGTATTCAAACAAGAAGGTTTCAAAGACTACAAAGATTCTCTTCCCCATCGTTGTTACAATCATTGTAGGTCTTGTTGCTCCCGATGCAGTTGCACTTATCGGTTTCCTTATGTTCGGTAACCTTATAAGAGAATGCGGCGTTCTTAACTCACTTTCAGATACTGCACAGAACGTGCTTGCAAACCTTATTACAATATTCCTCGGTCTTACAATCGCATCAAGAATGACAGCTGCAGAGTTCCTCAGAGGCGAAACACTCCTTATCCTCGGTCTCGGACTTTTCGCTTTCATCTTCGATACATTCGGCGGAATTATGCTTGCAAAGCTTATGAACCTTTTCCTCAAAGAAAAGATCAATCCTATGATCGGTGCATCAGGTATTTCCGCATTCCCGATGTCCTCACGAGTTGTCAGCAAGCTGGCTCTCAAGGAAGACCCGCAGAACTTCATTCTTATGCAGGCTGTTGGTGTTAACGTTTCAGGACAGATTGCTTCGGTTATCGCCGGCGGTCTTATCCTCTCTCTTGTAAGATAAGGAGGTTCTATTATGGAATTCAGTATTGAAAATTTACTTGCATCACTCCCCATTATGGGCAAGGGTATGCTCGGCATATTTATTGTTACCGCAATTATTATTCTTGTTGTTATGGCACTCAACTACACCACATCACCCAGAGCAAAAAAGAAAAAAGACGAGAACAAGTAATATGGCAATATAAAAATCTGACCTGCACATTATCCGTGCAGGTCTTTTTTTATGAATATGTTGAAATAAAGCAAAATATGTGGTATACTAACCGTGCCAAACAAAATTAAATTTTATCAACTGCGAAGTATCAGTATTTTTATTTCGGTAAAAATACTGATGCTCTGATTTGCATATACCTTATGAGTGAATGTAGATTTTGTTTGGCGACAAAAGGAGCAATGTATTTTTCGATGCGTGGCTTCGGCTGCGCATTTTTTATTTTTGGAGGAAGAAATAAAATGAAAGAAATATCAGAGAAATACATACTGGATGCGTTGGAAGAATATGAATTAAGCCTTGTTAACAGTAAATATAAATTCAACGATAAAAATACATATGCTGCAGATTTTCTTTTAAGTGAAGTACAGAGAGAATATGGATGAAAAACAAACCGAGGAATTCAAGGAATATCGGCATTATGTTTTAAGATATATCTCAGCAGTGAAAAAGGAATATTTCGCCGCAGGAATTTTTCACGCGATTCAAAATAAATTACCCCCATCAGATTGCGAAACAGACGGGTGAACAATAATTTATCGGCATCTGCCGATAAATTATTGTAGCGATATAAATCCGTAAACGGATTTGCGATATACCTGACGGTGCGATATATACATTCGTATGCGATATGTGCCTGTAGGCACGCGGATTTATATCATATCGCATTTGAGCAAAGCGACAAATATATCGCGTTGTTAACATATCGCGTTGCGTCAGCAACATATCACTAAATTATTGTTTACACATCTTATTCAGGCTCAAAAGCAAAAATTAAGACACTCTCCGTAGAGAGTGCCATTTTTATTTAATTACATCAAGCCTTTCCAGCGGCTTTCTTTTCTTCTCTGTACTTTTCTCTTTCGTCGTAAGGAAGAAGGAACTCTGTAAGGTCTTTGTACTTAACCTTGATATCCTTTTTCTTATAAATAACGTTGATAACAATCTCAGCAACAAAAGCAAGGATAATACCGATTGCGCCGAGAGGATTAACTGTAGCGGAGAAAATCTCAGGAACAGTGGCATTCATCATTGAAACCCAGGCAATCATACCAACCTGTGCTATAACTGTAAATACGATACCTACAACAGCGGTTGTGATATTGCGTTTGATGCCTTTTTTGCCGCAAGCAAACATAAGGTTTACGATATTGACAATAGCAACAATCAGTGCAACAACAAGACCGAGAAGTGCAACAAGGTAGAATATGTATGCCGTGCCTGCAACATCAGAACCGAGAACACCGAACAGCTGGTCAGTATCAAGATTCATAAATACCTTTGTAATAACCGATACAAGGTTTACGCTGATTGTTTCTGCATAATACGGAAGGTCAACAACAACCTTACCCATAGGAAGAAGTGTTGCAACCAACGGAAGCAAAGAGATAACAAGTCTGACAATTGCAAGAGGTGAGCCGATTGTTCCCGCCTTAAGTCTGTCGAACTTAGGCTGCAAACAAGCGTGCTCAAACTCAGCTCTGTCAGCTTCCTGCTTGAGGGTTTCCTCCATTCCGTAATAAACCAGATTAACGCCGCAAACCGGACACTCAGGCTTAGTATCTACCAATGAAAGTTTATAACTGCACTTAGGGCAAAATGATGCCATAATTCCTCACCCATTCAAAAAATATAGTTCTTTAATGATTTTAACATATTATTTCAAAAATAACAAGACCATTTTGTATATTTTTTCATTATTTTTCAAATTAAAGCAAAGATTTGTTGATATCCAGATTGTATTCTTCACAAACTTCTACAATCTGCTCTGCTGTGGGGCGGATTTTCTTACCACCCATAGAAATTACCTTGACAAGGATTTCAGCAGCCTTTTCTACAGTTTCGATTATACCGAATACAGACTTGAAGTCCTCACCCGAGCTGAAAATACCGTGCATTGACCATACAACAACATCATATGTCTTAAACTTCTCAGCGGTTGCCTTTGCAATATCAATACTGCCTGTAAGCATAAGAGGAAGAATACCGATACCGCGAGGGAATACGACTGCACACTCAGGCATCATATCCCATATCTCACGGGTAAAGTCCTTATCATTCTGAGGAAGAACAAATGTAAGAGCGATAGTGTTAACGGGATGTACGTGCATAACAAGTCTGTGCTTGCCGTCGGTTATATCCTTTTTAACGCTGTGGTTGAGAAGATGTGTGGGGAATTCACTTGTGGGTCTGCCGCCGGAAACAAGTCCCCATACAATTTTATACTTCGTGCCTGTTTCGTCGATAAGAGCAATGCAAACGCTGTTTTCGGGGTCAGCCTTTGTGTAACGGAAATACTTGCCGCTGCCTGTTACAAGAAAATACTCATTTGCAAGATTTTCAACAGTAACGCCGATTTCCGCCCAATCTTTATCATAAGAAAACTCATCTTTAATTTGTGCAATATCTTCTTCGCTGATGCGATATGACATATTTCCGCCGTTGCGCTCATTCCAACCGAGTGAACAGCAAAGGTCAACCATATCTATAAATTCATTAAAAAATTTTGCGTCTGAAACTTTTGACATAATAAACTCCTTTTAAACAATAATTTATCAGTTAGTAGTGAGGAGTGAGAAGTGAGGAATGATGGAAAAGGCTCCGCCTTTTGAACCATTTGAATCTAAGCCGCTTTGCGGCTTCCTTAACTCCTAACTCATCACTCCTAACTCCTAACTACAATAATTTAGCGGTACGATAAATTATTGTTTTGCATTTATTGCTGCTTTTGCTTTTGCGCAGATATTCTGTGCGTTAAGGCCGTAAATTTCAAGCAGTTCGAGTGCGGGACCTGACTTGCCGAAGGTATCCTCAACGCCAACGCGCATTACGGGAACGGGTGTTGTTTCGCAGATAACCTCTGCAACTGCCGAGCCCAGACCGCCTATAACGTTATGCTCCTCAGCGGTTACGATTGCGCCTGTCTTTTTAGCCGCGTCAATGATAATGTCACGGTCAATAGGTTTGATTGTAGCCATATTGATAACCGCCGCGTCAATACCCTCAGCCTTGAGCATTTCTGCCGCCTGTAAAGCTCTTTCAACAAGAAGTCCAGTTGCAATAATCGTAACATCCTTACCCTCTTTGAGGTAAACACCCTTGCCGATTTCAAACTTATAGTTTTCGTCAAAAACTCTGGGCACTGCAAGTCTGCCGAATCGCATATAAACAGGGCCGTCCATTTCTGCCGCCGCAAGAACGGCAAGTCTTGCCTCAACATCGTCAGCAGGGTTAATGATTGTCATACCGGGGATAGTTCTCATAAGAGCAATATCCTCACAGCACTGATGGCTTGCGCCGTCCTCACCTACAGAGATACCTGCGTGTGTTGCGCCGATTTTAACGTTGATATGTGGATATCCTATTGTATTTCTTACCTGTTCAAAGGCTCTGCCTGCGGCAAACATCGCAAAGGATGATGCAAAAACGGTATATCCTGCCGTTGCCATACCTGCGGCAACACCCATCATATTACCCTCTGCAATACCGCAGTCGATAAATCTTTCGGGGAATGCCTTTTTGAACATTCCTGTTTTTGTAGCGGCGGCAAGGTCTGCATCAAAAACAATAACCTTGTCGTTCTTTTCACCAAGCTCAACGAGAGCCTTACCGTAGGCATCTCTTGTTGCGGTTTTAATTACATCTGCCATTTCTCAGCCCTCCAATTCAGCCTGAGCCTTGTCAAGCTCAGCCATAGCGATTTCATACTGCTCCGCATTGGGTGCCGAGCCGTGCCAGGAAACCTGATTTTCCATAAATGATACGCCTTTGCCCTTAACAGTCTTTGCAACGATTGCAGTAGGCTTGCCCTTAACGGTCTTTGCCTGTTCAAATGCAGATGCAACCTGTTCAAGGTCATTGCCGTCAATTTCAATTACATTAAAGCCGAAGGCAACAAACTTTTCACCGATGGGATAGGGTGAATTAACTTCTTCGATTGTACCGTCAATCTGAAGATTGTTGTTATCAACGATTACGCAAAGATTATCAAGCTTCTTTGCAGAGGCAAACATTGCTGCCTCCCATACCTGACCTTCGCCAAGCTCGCCGTCGCCGAGGATTGTGTAAACTCTGAATGTATCGCCGCCGAATTTTGAGCCGAGAGCCATACCTACTGCGGCGGAAATGCCCTGACCGAGAGAGCCTGTGCTCATATCAACACCGGGAACATAATTCATATTGGGATGTCCCTGTAAATAGGAATCACTCTTTCTGAGAGTTTTTAAATCCTCAACAGGGAAAAAGCCTGCATTTGCAAGAGCCGCATAAAGTGCAGGTGCGGCGTGTCCCTTTGAAAGAACAAGTCTGTCCCTGTCTGCTTTTTTGGAATCCTTGGGGTCAACGTTCATTTCAACTCTGTAAAGATAAGCCAGAATCTCTGCAATTGAAAGTGAACCGCCGGGATGACCGGATTTTGCATTGAATGTTCCCTCAATAATGCCTTTGCGTATGCTGACACAATCAAGAAGAAGCTGTTTTTTTAACATTGAGTCCATAACACCACTCCTATATTCAATGTACAATGTACAATTATTCATTTATTGATATTTTTAATATTTCTGCACGGTTGAAAACTCTGGGAACCCAGTAATAGCCCTCAAGTCCCGCACAAAGAAACATCTTCATTTTGCCGAAGTTATATTCGCCCTTATCGTATTCGGGAAAGAATCCCTGTTCGGGGGCATAAACACCGCCGATGAAAGGCAAGCGCCATATTCCGCCGTGATCGTGACCGCAGAAAACAGCGTCGATATTCCACTCGTCGTCGGTATATATAAAAGTATTTGGTCGGTGCATCAAAAGCAGTTTCAATGCATCGGTCTGTTCAAAATTCTTTAAATACGCGTAAACATCGGACTTGTTCCAACGCTCACCGTAATCCTCTGCATAAACACTGTAATCAAATATACCGCCTATGCGGACATTCTGCCCGTTTATCACGGTATCGGCATATTCGCCGTCAAGCACCTTTACGCCTGAATTCCTCGCATAATCAAGGCAGTTTTCGCCTGTCAGCACATTGTAGCGCATATCGTGATTGCCGGGGCACATATATGTGGGAGCAATTTTGCAAAAAGCTTTCATCGTTGCAACGACGGCATCCTTATTGCTCTTTTGGTGATGATAATCAAAAAAATCACCTGCAAGCAAGATTGCATCGGGATTCATTTTTTTTACAGCATCAACAAGCCTTTTATTATCCTTGCCGAATCGTGAAAAATGCAAATCGGACACAACCGCAACGGTAATAGGCGCAGATGTCTGCGATTTTAAAGTATATTCAGTTGTTTTGAGTGCTTTTTCGCTGATTGCACAGGCAGATAACCCGAAGATGCAAACAGCGACTGTAATTAAAATCAATATTTCCATATCATTAACGTAAATTAACAATGTACAATGTATAATGTACAATAGAGGAAAGGGCTCCGCCCTTTCGATTTATATATTATCCGTTAATTGTACATTAAATTATTGTTTATCAATCTTTTCTAAAAACTCAGTAAAATACTCCGGCAAGTCTGATGTAAACTCCATATACTCTCCGCTTGTGGGATGAACGAAGCCTATAACTCTTGCGTGAAGGCACTGTCCCTGCAAGCCATAGGTATGTTTCGCATCACCGTAAACAGAGTCGCCTGCAACAGGATGTCCCATAGCGGCGCAATGCACACGGATCTGATGTGTTCTGCCTGTTTCAAGTATAAATTTACAATGCCCGAAGCCTTTATAACGCTCCAGCACGCGGTAATGAGTAACGGCATTTCGGGGATTTAATCCGTTGACTGCCTGTTTTTTTCTGTCGTGAGGACTTCTTCCCAAGGGCAGATTTATCGTACCCTCATCCTCTTTAAAATTTCCGATTACAACTGCTTCATACTCGCGTTTAAAGGAATGTTCCTGTATCTGCAAAGCAAGAGAAGCGTGCGCCGTATCGTTTTTTGCAACAATAAGCAATCCGCTTGTATCTTTATCTATTCTGTGAACGATTCCGGGGCGGATAACACCGTTAATGCCTGAAAGGGAGTCACCGCAATGATACAAAAGCGCATTCACAAGGGTGCCGTCATAATTGCCGGGGGCAGGGTGCACAACCATACCCTTTGGCTTATTTACGACAAGCAGATCCGAATCCTCATAGACAATTTCAATCGGGATATTCTGCGGTTCAACATTGAGAACTTCTGCCTCGGGCACTTCAGCCGTTATAGTATCTCCGTTTTTCAGCTTGATGCTTTTTGATGCGGTTTTTCCGTTTACGGTAACCTTGCCGTCCTCAATCAGCTTTGTTACGGCACTGCGGGACAAATCAGAATTATCGGCAATGAATTTATCGAGCCGTGCGCCGCCGTTATCGGCACTTACGGCAAATTCAAGATTTTCCATCGTGCTTTACTCCGTGCTTTGCCCGTTTTCTTGCCTTTTCTTCCTGAACGATCTGGTAAATCAGCACTCCGCAAATGGTAAATGCACCAACCACTACAAGCATATCCGCAAAATTGAAAACAGGAAAATCTACAAACAGCGTTTTGATGTAATCCACAACATAGCCCTGTTCAAAGCGGTCAATAAGATTACCTATACCGCCGCCGAGCACAAGAACGGCACAGATATTCAGTATTTTACCCTCGAGCTTACCGAGGAACAAATAAATTATACCAGCCACAAGCAGAATCAACGTAAAAATTGACAGCAATACGGTATGGTCTGAGAATGAGCTGAACGCCGCACCTGTATTTTCCTGATATGACAAGGCAAGAAAATTTTTGATAATAACAATATCATCCTTGCCTTTAAGATGGGTAACGGCGGCAATTTTGAATAATCTGTCGGCAAAAGCCAGAATTGCCGCGCCTGCCATCTGTGCAATAAAGATTATGTATCTTTTTTTCTTATCGGTCATTATTTTCTTCTTTTTCTCTTGAAGAAGCCGCCCTTTTCCTGCTTAGCAGTTTCTTCGTTTTTCTTAGGCTTATCTTCAACCTCGAACATACTGAAATCTATTTCAAAATCATCTTCACCGGCGTCGGGTTTTTCGGGTACAAAATCACCGAAATCGCTGAAATCAACATCCATAAGCTCATCAATGCTGTCGGGGCGCTGAGGAACAAATTCCTTAACATCGTCCTCGTCGGATGAAAAGTCTTCCCATTCATCGTCTGCAAGATCGTCTGTTTTTATATTTCTTTCGGGAATTTCCGTAATTGCATCATCCTCAGCCTCGGATTGCTCATCTTCTGCAGAATCGTCATCAAATTCAAAAACGAATTCCTCTTCTACGATTTCTTCTTCACTGTCCTCTACCACAAGAGCAGGAGCATCCTCTGTTTCTTCCTCGGCTTCGTCAGCCTTTATTTCATCGTCAAGAGCAAAAATCATTGTAGCCTCGGGGGCATCCTCTGCCTGTTCTTCCTGAGCATCTTCAATGATTTCTTCTTCGGTTTCCTCTGCAATGATCTCCTCTGCAACGGGTTCTTCAATAATTTCCTTAGCAGGTTCTTCGGTTATTTCCTCCTCAATTGCATCCTCTTCCAATTCTTCAGCAACGGATTCTTCCTCTGTTTGTTCAATTGCAACTTCCTCTGCAGCTTCCTGAACCTCGGGTTCCTCTGCTGTTTCTTCAACCTCAACAGGTGCAACAGCTGTCGGCTCTGCAACTTCAATACCGAAGCACTTAAGCACGGCATCTATATTTTCCTCTTCAACAGCTTTGTTAAGAGCCTCGGTATCACAAGCAAAAACTGTTTCGTCCGCTTGAATCATATCTACCGCATCAAGAACCTTGTCAACAGTAATACCTGCAAAGGATGCGCTTATCAGATGGAGCTGTGATGAAAGCTTTGTGTATGCTTCGTCTGCAACAGTTTTTACGCTGTTGTACTGAGAAACGGCATTCTGCAATGCACCGTTGACTGCACCGACCTTTTCGCTCATTTCATCATTGAGCTTATTGACATCTGCCTGAGCCTTGAGAAGAATGCTTACAGCCGTAGTCTTAGCCTTTGATGTCGTACCTGCCGCAAAGCTTTCAGCCTCCTGCCTGAGGTTAACAGCTGTTACCTTAGCATCTGCAACGAGTTTTTCCGATTCTGCCTGTGCATCGCTGAGCAGCTGTGTTGCCTTTGCCTGTATAGCACTTACCTCTGCCTCTGCTTTTGCCTGTGCGGCGGCAATAATAGCCTCAGCCTCTGCTGTTGCATCCTTTAAAAGCTGTTCTTTGCTGAGAATAGCCTCTTTTTTAAGTTCAAACGCCTCACTCATAAGAGTTTCAGCATCAGTTTTCGCCTTATTTGCATCAGCAATAATGCCGTCGGAAACAGACTGAGCCTTCTTTGATGCTTCATTTACGATTTCCTCGGCTGTCTGTGCCGCATCACCGATAACGGTTTCTGCACTGCCGTTGATTTCGTCAATAGTTTTCTGGATATCAAGCTTTGCCTCGTCAACAATAGCCTTTGCTTTTTCGTCAGCCTCATCAACAATGCCCTGAGCTTTTGCATTTGCCTCGTCGATGATAGCCTGAGCATCCTCATTGGCCTGCTGAATTATCGCCTCTCTGTCAACGGATACCTGAGCCGCACGCTCTTTTGATTCGTTGATGATTTTTTTACCCTCGCTCTTTGCGGCATCAATCATTTTTGCAACAACAGATTCAGCGCCTGCAATGGTCTGCGCTGCTGTTTTCTGGGCAGTAAGAAGGGTTTCAGTCATATATGTTTCATTTTTCTTGTATTCGTCAACCTTCTTGGCAAAAATCGTAAGTCTTCTTACAACTTCCTTATTCTCGCTGAAAAGCTCATTGTAAGCCGCAACAGCCGCCTCCTTGAAGGCATCTACACTCTCTTTGGAGTAGTTGCCGTCCTCAAGAAGCTCAAATTCAAAATTTTTCATTTCATCTGCGGTCATAATATCGTACCTTCCTACTATTTATTAAACAAAGAATACGCCGTTGCTCTCAAGCTCGTAGAGCAAATCACCCATAACGTCAACATTATAGGGTGTTATAATGAACGTGCTTTTTGCAATCTTTTTGATTTCGCCGTCGTTGGCGTATGCAACGCCGCTGAGGAAATCGAGCAGTCTTAACGCTTCGTCCTTATTTGTGGACTCAAGATTGAGCACAACCGTTCTTTTTTCATTAAGGTTGTCTGCAATTTCCTTTGCATCAAAGAACTTTTCAGGCTTTGTAAGCACGACCTGAAGCTTTGCAGTTGTGTGGATATCAACAACCTTGGACGAATGATTGGGTGTTGACCTGTAAGAAGAATACTGCTTTTCAAACTGAGGTGCGGAATAATCCTGCTCTCTTGAACGGTAACTGCGTGAGCTTTGTGCACCGTTCTGCTCGGATTCTCTTGATTTTTTCTTATCCTGTGCTTTATCCCTCTTTTTTCTTACGGAAGAAAACTCCTCAACACCTGATGACTCAGATTCAAAATTTTCATCCTCCTCATACTCAGGCTCGCCGCCGTTGAAATAATCTTTAAGCTTATCAACAAACTCCATTTAAAACAATCCTCTCTGTATAAAGTATTCTGTATTTCGCCTTGTTATTTGTAAATTCTCGCGCCGAATATTGATGAACCGACTCTGACAAGATTTGAGCCGCAAAGAATTGCCTGCTCAAAATCGCCTGACATTCCCATAGACAGAATATCCATACTTACATTATCTATATTTTTAGCCCTGATGTCAATAAACAGTTGATGCATTTGCTCAAAAAATTTTGCCAGTTCGGAATTATTATCGCAAATGGGCGGAATGGTCATAAGGCCCTTGATTGCAATATGCTTCATTTCAGCAATCTGAAAGAAGCTGTCCTCAAAAAGAGCCTTGTCCATACCTGTTTTCGATTCCTCACCGCCCACGTTTATTTCAAGAAGCACATTGGCGGTCATATTGTGTTTTTCTGCCTGACGCTCAATTTCCTTTGCAAGAGAAACGCTGTCAACAGACTGAATCATATCCACCTCGGTTATAATCTTGCGGACCTTGTTGGACTGCAGATGACCGATAAGATGCTTTTCAACACTCTGCAGATTGAGCGAATCTCTTTTTTCAAGAAATTCCTGCACCTTGTTTTCGCCGATAAGGTCTATTCCCTGTGCAATTGCGTGATTTATATATTCGGGAGCAACCGTTTTTGTAACAGCCATAAAGCGAACGTCTTTTTCGCTTCTTCCGCTTCTGACGGCGGCTTCGGCAATCTTTTCACGGATGCGTTTTATGTTTTCTTCTATATCAATAAATTTTGTATCCAAAATTATCACCGGTTTTATTTTAATATTTTTCCGTCGTACAGGTCGTGACCCGTAACAACATATTCATCATATACACTCAGGTATGCGGATGCTTTTGTCTTTGCCATTTCTTCTTCATCACGGCGAAGGAACGGACTTGTTACAAGGGTATAGCTGTCATCCGAGTAAATAATTTCCACCTTTTTAAAATTGATCGTACTGCCGTCAAGCACATAAACACCAGGCTCATTGTCCTCATTTGTACGCAAGGCTCTGCTGTCAACCCTGTAGCCCTTGTATTCGTCAAGAACGATGTATGCGTGCTCCGTTCTTACAGCCGCAAGCTCCTCAGACATCATATTACAGCTGAAAACAACGAGGGATTTGCCGCTCTGAGCATCTGAGCTGATGCGCTTTACCGTGCATTTTATTTCATCAACGGAAGAATCGTAAAATCCTACGGTGTATATTTTATTTTCGCGTAGCTGATTTATGTCATCAGTATCAACAACACAGGCAATGTACCAATAATAGTTGTTTACAAGCTTACCGAACTGATTTGAAACAACTGCTGAGGGCGAAGCGGAAATTGCTTTTTCAACCTGTTCAACAGTCCATTCATCGGCGGCGTTATAATCAAGCAGATCTTCACAGCCGTCAACACCGGATATATAATATCCCGTGCCGTTTGCCTTGATTTCGGAGTATCTGCCTGCCGCCGCTTTTAATGAAGCGTGTTCGGCATTGAGTGCATTTATTGTGTCAGTAACGTCAATTTCTACGCCTGTTGCAGTCTGTCGGGAGGTTATGGTATCACGGAGATTTGCTTTCAGTTCATCAATATACGAAAAATCACCCGTTGAAGTTGCCGCAGAAAAATCATTGATGCTGTCTATAATTTTGTTATCGTATGCGGTAGTGTTATCCGTGATGTATGAAGATTTGTTTACAAGGGAGTTGTAGTATTCAAGCTCCTCCTCAACCTCGGCAATGCGCATTACAGTTGACGCCGAGCTGCTGTCTGCAAAAGAATATGCAACGGTATCCGTTGAGCTGACTCTCGTGCCGTCCTTCACGGCGGAAACAATATTTCCGTCAGCAGAAGTAAGAACGCTCTCGTCACGCACGGCAATCATATCCACACTTACCGTTTTGCGCTGAGTGTCAAGCATTGTTATCTCCGTAGTGATGTTACTGCGGTTCGTTGAGAGATAGAGATTACATCCGATGTAAAACAATACAAAAACAGCAATAACGACAAGAGCAATAATTTTGCCCGTATTTAGCTTGAATGCGGTTTTCGTCTTTTCCTGTTCGTTCAAAATACTCACCCTTCAAGGAATTCCCCGACTTTTTCTTTTGCGATTTTTATAAAATCCTCCTGTGCGTCGGGATAAACACAGAACCGTTCTTCGTGCCGTCTGAACCAGGTCAGCTGGCGTTTTGCATAATGTCTTGTTTCTTTTTTAAGGTTGTCCAGCGCTTCGTCAAGTGTCATTTCCCCGTAAAAATACGGCTTCAACTCCTTATATCCAATTGCCTGCTTTGCGGTGGATTCATCGGCAAGGTCAATGTACGCCTTTGCCTCGTCAAGAAGTCCTGCTCTGACCATAAGGTCAACGCGCTTTTCAATCCTGTCATAGAGCTTCTGTCTGTCAAGATACTCTATGCAGATATATAATACGTCATAGTCACTGCCGTTTTGGCGTGACTTGATTTTCTGCTGCGTAAGAGTTTCGCCCGTAAGATAATATACCTCTAAGGCGCGGATTATTCTGCCCTCGTTATTCTCGTGAAGCTTTGACGCCGTTTCGGGGTCAATCTCTTTGAGCTTTTCAAAAAGTACGGCGCTTCCCTCTTTTTCAGCCTGCTCTTTAAGCTGTTTTCTCACTTCGGTATTGTCGGGCACAAAGCCGAAATCAATTCCCGATAAAAGAGAATCAACATAAAGCCCCGTTCCGCCTGCAACTACGGGCACTTTGCCTCTTGCGGAAATATCGGAAATACACCTTTTTGAATCCTCAACATACTGAGCGACGCTGTACGTGTCTGCAGTATCGACAAAATCAATAAGATGATGGGGAATACCCTGCATTTCATCGGCTGTCGGCTTTGCGGTGGCAATATCCATACCTTTGTAGATCTGCATTGAATCGGCGGAAACGACCTCGCCGCCAAAGGCTTTTGCAATTTCGATTGCAAGACCTGTTTTGCCCGATGCAGTAGGGCCCGTAACTGCGATTACTTTAATTTTATCCATCAGCCGTTTCTCCCGAAAAGCTTTTTGATTTCGTACTCGCTCATAGTAAGAAGTACGGGTCTGCCGTGAGGACAGTAGCGCACCTCATCATCGAAAAGCACCTGTTTTGCAAGGCTCTCCATTTCCGTAACGGTAAGATTATCCCCTGCCTTGACTGCGGCTCTGCAAGCCGTTGAATGATAAAGCCATTCAAGCTTTTCAGGCTCGGGATTGCTCGAATCACAAGCCAGTTTATCCGCCATTTCTTCAACTACGGCTCTTATATCCGAATCGGAAAGCTCGGTGGGACATTCACGCACTATCACTGTGCCCTCGCCGAAATCCTCAACGCAATATCCCGATTTTTCAAAAATATCAAGATTGTTCATAACAGCGGCATAGTCCCTTGCGCCCAATGTTACGGTTATGGGAGCTAAAAGCAGCTGTGAATATATTTTTCTGTCACGCTTTTTAAGGGAATTGAAAATAATTCTCTCGTGTGCGGCGTGCTTGTCCATAAACAGGAGCTTATTATCCTGCTCAATGAGTATATAAGTGCCGAAAACCTCGCCGATTACACGGATGGGAGTGATTTTATCTTCCTTTTCGGGCTCGGCTTCTTTAATTTCCGGAACTGTTTCCATTTTGGGAAGTGTAATCTCCTCTTTCACCGTTTTTGTGGGATTTGAAAGAAGAATTTCATCAAGGCTCTCGTCATCAGTCTTTTCATTTTTATAATAAAAATCAGTCTGATTGAGAGTATACGTGGTCTTGGGTACAGCTTCGGGTTTTACCGAAGTATGAACAGGTGCAACAGGCGGCTTTTCCGTCTTTACAGGCTTAGGAACATCAATCGACAAGCTGATTTTCTCCTGAGGCATTTCGACCTGTCTGACTGGAGTTTTCTCAGTAAAAAGCGGCTGAGTATTTTTAATCTGCGGTTTTACTGCAACGGGAGTGTCCTTTTTATCAAGTGCGCCCACTGCGGTAAAGTACACGGCATCATAAACATTCTTTTCAGATGCAAAACGCACCTGTGTTTTGGCAGGATGCACATTTACGTCAACCGTTCTCGGGTCAACGGTAAGAAACAGCACGCAGGATGGGTATTTACCCACCATAATGCGGTTTTTGTAAGCATTGTCCAACGCTGAGGCGGACACGGGCAGCTTGACATATCTGCCGTTTACAAAGCAATGCTGCATAGAGCGGTTTGCCCGTGCAAAAACAGGCTTTGAAATATATCCGCGCACCTTTATAGCGTCCGTGCCGCCCTCGGCCTCAATAAGTCCCGATGCAAATTCCTTGCCGAAAACCTCAGTTATAACGGTAAGAAGTCTGCCGTCGCCGGGAGTAAAAAGAGTTCGGCGGTTATCTTTTATAAGGGTTATGCTGACCTCGGGGTGCGAAAGAGCAATTCTCTGCACCGCCTCTGTAACATAATTACCCTCTGTAATGTCTTTTTTCAAGAATTTCATTCTTGCAGGCGTGTTGTAAAACAGGTCACGGATGATAATGGTCGTGCCGTCGGGACAGCCTGCATCGTCAATCTCCTCTTCGGTGCCGCCTGAGATAAGATATCTTGTACCCACGTCGCTTTCAGCCGTTTTGGTAAGCATTTCAATGTGGGAAACAGCCGCAACACTTGCAAGGGCTTCACCTCTGAAGCCTAAAGTGAAGATAGAATCCAAGTCCTCCTGCACCTTGATTTTGCTTGTGGCGTGGCTTATAAATGCGGCACGGATGTCCTCACGGTCAATACCGCAGCCGTCATCAGTGATTCTTATGTAACGCACACCGCCGTTTTTGATTTCAACGGTGATTTTTGTTGCTCCTGCGTCAATGGAGTTTTCCATAAGCTCCTTGACAACAGATGACGGGCGTTCAACAACCTCACCCGCGGCAATAAGCTCCGCAAGATGCTTCGGAAGAATATTAATTTTGGGCAAGATTATCAACTCCGCTCGGTAAACAATAATTTTTTGAATTAACAATGTACAATGTATAATGTACAATGGAGGAAAGGGCTCCGCCCTTTAACCCGATTTATATATTATCCATTAATTGTACATTGTAAATTGTACATTGTACATTAAATTATTGTTTATAATAATTTCTTCTTTATCTCATAAAGCACCGTCATCGCCTCGATTGGGGTGAGGGTGTTTATATCTATATTTTTTATTTCTTCTATAATCTGTTCGTTTATGCCGCTGCCGAAAGATATCTGCTCTTCCTGCGGCTCGCTGTGAGATACGACCGTACGCTTTTCGGGCGCGTCCGTTTCAAGCTCTTTAAGAATTGCCCTTGCTCTTACAACGACGCTGTGCGGAATGCCTGCAAGTGCGGCAACCTCAATACCGTAGCTGCCGTCTGCGCCGCCGCGAACGATTCTGCGCAGGAATGTAATATCCTCGCCGCGTTTTTTTACAGCCGTGTTATAATTCTTAACGCCGTCGAGCTTTTCCTCAAGCTCCGTAAGCTCGTGATAATGGGTTGCAAAAAGAGTTTTTGCGCCGAGCTTTTTCTTATCTGCAACGTATTCGAGCACGGCTCTTGCAATGCTCATTCCGTCGTAGGTGGATGTACCTCTGCCTATTTCGTCAAGAATAATAAGGCTCTTTGACGTTGCGTTTCTTATAATAGATGCAACCTCGCTCATTTCAAGCATAAACGTGGACTGACCTGCAGACAGGTCATCTGCCGCACCCACACGGGTAAAAATCGCATCAACAATGCCGATTCTTGCACTCTTTGCAGGTACGAACGAACCAATCTGCGCCATAAGCACGATAAGGGCAACCTGACGCATATACGTGGATTTACCTGCCATATTAGGGCCTGTGATGATTGCCGTTCTGTTATCTGTACAGTCAAGATATGTATCGTTAGGCACAAAGGGTGCGCCGTCAAGGAACTTTTCAACAACGGGATGTCTGCCGTCCTTAATATCAAGGGTGTCGGAATTGTCAACCTCGGGACATACATAACCGTTTTCAACAGCCACTCTTGCAAGGGAGCAAAGCGCATCAAGCCTTGCAAGCGCCTCGGCAGTTCTCTTAAGGCGGAACTGTGCATCGGAAACCTTACCTCTTATACGAAGGAATATTTCATATTCAAGGCTTACGATTCGCTCCTGAGCGCCCAGCACCTTGGACTCAAGCTCCTTGAGCTCGGGTGTAATATATCTTTCACAGTTTGAAAGTGTCTGTTTTCTTATGTAATTTTCGGGAATGAGAGCCTGATAAGTTTTCAGCACCTCAATATAATAGCCGAAAACTCTGTTATAGCCGATCTTCAGCTTTTTGATGCCTGTTTTTTCCTGCTCCCTCTGCTCGATTTCAGAAAGGAACCCCTTACCGCCTGCAACGATATCGTGAAGTGAATCAAGCTCCGCATTGTAGCCGTGATTTATCATATTGCCCTCACGGACTGAAATAGGCGGGTCTTCGCGGATCGCATCGTTGATAAGACTGCAGATATCCTCAAGAGGGTCAAGGTCCTTGTATATCTCCTGCAGCATCTTTGACTTGCAGGGGCTTACAAGTGATTTTATATGGGGTATGTTTGAAAGCGTCTGCGAAAGAGCACGGAGCTCCTTTGCATTTGCGGTTTCATATATAACTCGTGTGAGTATACGCTCAATATCGTTGACCTGTGTGAGCGTTTCGATTGTTTCGTCGCGCAAAGAGGTGTTGTCAAACAGCTCTGCAACGGCGTTCTGCCTTGAAATGATTGAACTGACGCCCAAAAGCGGCTGTTCAACCCAGGAACGGATAAGTCTTTTACCCATAGGTGTTTTCGTTTTGTCAAGCACCCACAGAAGAGAACCTTTTTTCTCACGCCTGTGCTGAGTTTCGCAGATTTCAAGATTTGTTCTTGCAACGGAATCGAGCCTCATATATTTTTCGCTGTTGCGCACATCAAGCTCTTTCATATTGGCAAGGCTCTTTTTCTGCACATATTTAAGATAGCTGAGAGTTGCGCCCAGAGCTCTTACCGCAAGATTTTTACCCTCAAGACCGAGCTGAGCAACAGAAGCATTAAAATGCTCCTCAACCTCTTTTTTACATTCTTCGGAATCGAAGTTTTCTTCCTTGAGCAGATTGCAGTAAGCGGAGGATTTGTGTGCAAGGAAAACCTCCAGCTTATCAAGCTTTGCAACGCCTGTGCTGTAAATAATCTCCGCAGGCATAAAGCGTGCAATCTCATTTATTGCTTTTTCCTCTGCATTTTCGCCCGCAAATTCGGTTGTGTGGATCTCGCCCGTTGAAACATCGGCAAAGCACAAACCGCAACCGTCATCCCAGGCGCAGATACAGCCGAGGTAGTTGTTTTTGGATTCATCAAGCATACTGCTTTCAATAACAGTACCGGGAGTGAGAACTCTTATAACCTCACGCATAACAATACCCTTTGCAGTTGCAGGGTCTTCAGCCTGCTCACAAACGGCAACCTTGTAGCCCTTTGAAACAAGCTTTGCTATATAGGAATCAGCCGCGTGAAAAGGAATACCGCACATAGGTGCTCTTTCGGGCATACCGCAATCTCTGCCGGTAAGCACAAGCTCCAGCTCCCTTGATGCCGTTTTTGCATCGTCAAAGAACATTTCATAGAAATCTCCCAGACGGTAAAACAGTATTGCATCCTGATAATTCTCTTTGATTTTGAAATACTGCTGCATCATCGGGGTATACCCTGACATAAAACACACTCCCATAAACAATAATTTATCGCACAGCGATAAATTATTGTAGTGATATATTTTTCCTACGGAAAAATGTGATATATCCGCTGTTGCGGATGTGATATATTTGCTTTGCAAATGTGATATAATTTGCCTTCGGCAAATTGTTAAGGAAGCCGCAAAGCGGCTTAATTTTTAATGGGTAAGGGCGAAACCCTTCCACAATATTTGTCATAGGGCAAATATATCATTTGACCGCAGGTCATATATCATTTTGCGTAGCAAACCATCATTTGCCGTAAGGCAACCATCATTACAATAATTTATAGGCTCACGCCTATAAATTATTGTTTAGCCGCATCCTCCGCAGGTTGCACAGCTGCCTGTGCAGTCTGTCTGTGTCTGAGGCTCGCAGGTTGCAGGGTCTTCACCGTTGACGCAAAGTGAAAGAATCTGCATAACATAGTTCATCATATCGTCAATAGCGTGTCTTGCGTTTTCGTATCTCTTCATATTCTCGTTGAGCATAACCTCAGAGTAAACCTCGCGGAACTCCTTGTCGTAGCCTGCCATTTTCTCTTCGTTTGCCTCGCCCTCAGCCTCGTGCTGATATGACATCTGGATAAGATTAAGCTTGCCGATAAGCGCGTTGAGCGCATCGTCGTTGTCGTTAGCTTCCTTTGCGGCTGCAAGCTCAATATATCTGGGATCTGCCTGAATAGCCTTTCCTAATTCTCTTGTAAGTTCAATAACGTCCATTTTTATATCTCCTTAAATTTAATTTACATAATTATTTCTTTTTTCCGTAAAGAATCCAGGTCTTTGCCTCGGTAACTTCAATCTCGGCAAACTGACCTATAAGTGCAGCGTCACCCTCAAAATCAATTGAGATGTTACCGCTTGTCCTGCCTGTGAGCCAGCCTTCTCTGTCGTTCGGTTCAACAAGCACCCTGTAGGTTTTGCCCACCATAGACGCGGTACGACGGGCGGCAATTTCCTCCTGAGCGTCACAAAGCTCCTTAAACCACTTTGACTTTTCCTTATAGCTGACAGGGTCGGGCATTGACGCCGCCTTTGTGCCCTCGCGCTTTGAATAAATGAAAGTGAAAAGAGATGTATACCCGACCTCTTTTATAAGGCTGACAGTATCAAGGAATTCCTCATATGTTTCTCCGGGGAAACCGACGATAATATCACTTGTCAGCGACAGATCGGGCATTCTCTTTTTTGCATAGGCAATAAGGTCAAGATACTGTTCACGGGTGTATTTTCTGTTCATTTCCGCAAGTACCCTGTTGTTACCCGACTGCACGGGCAGATGCAGATGCCTTGCAACCTTTTTGCACTCCGCCATAGCATCAAGCAGTTCATATGTGCAATCCTTGGGGTGAGATGTCATAAATCTTAT
This sequence comes from Clostridia bacterium, assembly GCA_017465825.1. Classification (GTDB taxonomy): domain Bacteria; phylum Bacillota; class Clostridia; order Oscillospirales; family Acutalibacteraceae; genus UBA1081. Next base: position 22,248 of record JAFTVI010000035.1, on the reverse strand, counting down.
AACGAAATCACCCTCAATGTCATTTATCTGACGGATAAGGGATGCAAAATTCACACCGCAATCGGGATTTTTGCCGTAGGAGTTGACATTCTGCCCGAGAAGTGTAATATCCTTTGCGCCAGATGCCACAAGCTCCCTCGCCTCGGCTAAAATATCCTCTGGAAGTCTGCTCCGCTCCCTGCCCCTTACATAGGGAACAATGCAATATGAGCAGAAGTTGTTACAGCCGTACATAATCGGGAGCCACGCTTTTGCGCCTCTGTCCCTCTCGGTGGGAAGTCCCTCGGCAATAGTGCCTGCATTTTCTTCGATTTCAAACACACGCTTACCTCTTGAAAGCACTGTATAGAGCATTTCGGGCAGTCTGTGAATTGCAAAAGTACCGAAAACAAGGTTTACGTAAGGATAACTGCGCTTGATTCTGTCCGCAATGTGCTTTTGCTGCATCATACAGCCACACAGCACTATAAGCATATCCTTTTTCTTCTCTTTTATAGGCTTCAATGCGCCCACGTTGCCGAATACCCTGTCTTCTGCGTGCTCGCGGACGGCGCAGGTATTAAAAAGCACAAGGTCTGCATCCTCGGGTGAATCAACGAATGAATACCCCATTTTTTTCAGCTGACCCTTGATTTTTTCCGAATCAGACACGTTACCCTGACAGCCGTATGTGTGTACAAATGCCTTGGGTGAATCGGGATAGCGCGACGCCAGCATCGTGTGCACAAGAGAAGTGAACTTCACCTGTTTTTCAAGCTCAGCAGGCGGAATAAATATTTGATTTTTTTCTGAATAACCGCTCATTGCATTTCCTCCGCCGGTTGATATACTTTAACTAATATATTGTATCACAAAACAGCACGGATGTAAACAGGAAAAAACAATAATTTAATTCATAATTCATAATGCATAATTCATAATTAAATAAACATTTAAGATTGTGCGTAGTGATTGGATTTTAAGCATTATAACGGTTCAAAAGGCGGAGCCTTTTCCACACTTATTCCTTCTTCACTATTACTTCTTACTTCAAACAATAATTTAGCTCCGCTAAATTATTGTTTCACTTCCACCTTAACAACCGCTTTTCTGACTGTTTTCTTTCCGCCGACGCATACGCAGGGCATATGTGCATCTTCGGGGCAGAGGATAATAAAATCACCTGCATTCAGCACATTGTCAACACATTCGTTATTGATAGCATACAGCTCCGTATCACCGTCACCGAAGGGCTGAATACAGTCGTACTTATGCATAACGTTAACATCCTGAGTGCTGATTATTTCACTGCCGTCAAGTATAATCTGAATATCGATATACTTTTTATGAGCCTCAAAACAGCAGTCCTTGCGGTGCTTTGTTTCGTACGTCATAACGTTTACAAATGAGCCGTCAGAGAGGTCGTGTCTGCCTTCAGCAACATCTTCATTCATCATTTTAAGCACAAAATCATACGCAGGGGCGGAAAGCTCCTTAATTTTTGCATACTTGTCGTTCATATTATCACCTTTTACATCAGATTTTAATTTATTTTACCACAACGGACATACCAATTACAACAAAAACCGCCGGATTTCCAGCGGTTATATTTCTATTTCATACGAACAGCAGTTACATTGCCTGTCTTTGACGAGATAAAATTAATAAAGCTGTTCCATTCCTCAGCAGAAGAAAATGATGAAATCGGCACGATAACTCCATTTACTGCATTTTCAAACAAATATACAATACCGGAATTTACCACATAAGCGGAGCTAAAAGATGAATAATTGATCTGAACCTGTTTCTGCGGTGTGTAATCAACCAGATGATCATCATAAAACTCTACACAAGAAACGGGAGAATAGAGAGCGCCTTTTTTCATCATAGCTTTAATCTGCAATTTTGTAGTAAACCAAATAAACGGCTTGAATGTAAAAAACACCAGAACTGATACAGGTATCATCAATATTATTCCTGCTAACAATTCAGTATTAAATCCGGAGTGTATACCTGCGAGAAAAGCTATCATTACGGGTAACAATGATATTATTATGCGTGCTGTTGTAAAATTCTTTTTTCCGGCAGGTGCATAAAACTGTACAAACTTATTGAACTGAAAATAATCCTCTTCCGTAAGATTTACGTTGATACGATAATGCATAATATCACCTCTTGATATTATTTTACCATAGATTTCTATTCGTGTCAATGAAAGAGAAGATAACCCTACCCTTTCAACTTTCAATTATGTAAGAAAATAGTTTTATATCATCATACAGCGAATGATCTTCTTTTGTCTGCTCCACTTTTTTATCCAAAATTCTATGAATTTGAGAAATTACTCTTTCAAATTCATTTGGTAAAGTTTTTTCACCGATTATTATCAATTCTTCTGCATCACATTCGGTCCACAATAGGTCATCAAACGCACTTAAATTAGCTCCATACCATTCAGGAAAATCAAAAGCTACTCTAATTCGCTCGTGAAGTTCTCCCAAATATTTACAACCAGTCAAATCTAATATTATTGTTTTCTTTTCTTCCATAATAGTCTCCTATACAATCTCATAAAATGTAGCATAATGGTCGTAGGTTACAAAAACAAGTCCGTCATTTGACCACAAAATCCTGTGTCTGTTTCTTCTTCCTTCATAATAGTTTATATCTGCCTCATACCATATCCTACCGGGTGCATCAGGCAGACGACCGTCAAAGTTTTCATAAACTCCTTTTGAATACATTTTTCCCGGAGCAAACTTTGCAGGTCGGTTCCCATATCGCCATCCCAATTTTTCTAAATCTCTTGAAGATACATAATATTCCGGCAATATGCCAAAATGTTTAAGCCAATAATCCGCACCGTCATTACTATTTTTTGTAGCATTTCCCGAAACAATTGATTCCATAAGCATAATATCACATCTGCAATTATTATGCAACGGCGGAGCAGGTACAACATCCTCATCTATGCTGTAAATCTTACCGTGTCTTAAACGACACTCAATACAAGTTTTTAAATCAAGTATAGCTCTCCAATTTGTATAATTTGAACTTTGCGTTGTAATCGGCTCAAATGTATCAAACAAACCTTTTTCAGAAAAAACAGATTCATCATAATACACAATCGTTTTTCTTACAAAATATTTATCATTTACAAATTCCTCCATAAAATCAAATTTATAAGAACATTTGTTCTATCAATTAATATTATATCTATATATATCTGCTTTGTCAAGAGAATTTTATCTTTTGGTTAAAACAACAGCAAAAACCGCCGGATTTCCGACGGTTAAACCAATTATTTTCTTGACCATTTAACGCCTTCGGGGGTGTCTGTAAGAACGATTCCTCTTGCGTTGAGCTCGTCACGGATTCTGTCAGCCTCTGCCCAGTTCTTGTCTTTTCTTGCCTGTGTTCTCTGTGCCACGAGAGCGTCAATTTCTGCATCCTCTTCGTTTGCTGCGGGAGCTACAGACTTTTCATTGTAAGCCTTTGCCTGTTCTGCAAGGTCAAGTGAAAGAACTCTGTCAAAATCGTTGATGATATAAAGCTTTGTTGCATCGTTTGTGTCAGCCTTGAGAGCATCGTAAACAGCCGTTACGGCGAGAGATGTGTTCATATCGTTGCCGAGAACATCGCTGAACTGCTTGCTGTATTTTTCAGCAACAGCCATATCAACCTCGCCCTCATTTTTAAGAGCGGCAACTCTTGCGACAAGCTTATTGAATGCAGACTGTGCATTGTCGAGAGCCTCAAATGAGAACTCCTGCGACTTTCTGTAATGCGACTGCAGGCAGAAGAAACGGTATGCAAGGGGATTGTAGCCTTTTTCCTCAAGAAGTGAAACTGTCAGGAATTCACCCTTTGACTTGCTCATTTTGCCGTTTGATGTGTTAAGATGAAGCACGTGGAACCAATATTTACACCAGGGATGACCTAAAAATGCCTCACTCTGTGCGATTTCATTGGTGTGATGAGGGAATGCGTTGTCAATACCGCCGCAATGAATGTCAAGATATTCACCGTTGTGCTTGATGCTGATAGCGGAACATTCAATATGCCAGCCGGGATAACCCACACCCCAGGGACTGTCCCATTTAAGCTCCTGATCTTCAAATTTTGATTTTGTAAACCAGAGCACGAAGTCTGTCTTGTTTCTCTTATTTTCATCCTCTGAAACGCTGTCACGCACGCCTACTGCAAGATCTTCTGCATCAAAGTTGTTGAAAACATAGTAATCATCAAGTTTGGATGTATCAAAATAGACGTTACCGCCTGCGATATATGCGTAACCGCCGTCAAGAAGGCCCTGAACCATATTGATAAACTCTGCAATGCAGTTGGTTGCAGGCTCTACAACATCGGGGCGTTTGATATTGAGCTTTTCGCAATCGGAGAAAAACGCATCGGTATAGAATTTTGCAATTTCCATAACCGTTTTTTTCTCACGCTTTGCGCCCTTGAGCATTTTGTCCTCACCTGTGTCGGCATCGCTTGAAAGATGTCCCACGTCGGTGATGTTCATAACTCTGTTTACATCATAACCGATATAGCGGAGATATTTTTCGAGAGCATCCTCCATAATGTATGTTCTCAGATTGCCGATGTGGGCAAAATGATAAACCGTAGGGCCGCAGGTGTACATATTGACCTTGCCCTCTGTATGGGGAATAAATTCGTCCTTTTTTCTTGTTGCTGAATTATATAAAAGCATAACTTTTCTCCTTTATTTTGAAATTGTATCTGAAAGTGTTTTTATCATATTTTCAAGCCGTTCAAGCTCCTGTGCAACAGGGTCGGGAATGTGTATCTGGTCAAGACTTTCAACCTTGACGCCGTCCTGCTTTACAACTCTTGCAGGCGTACCCACTGCGGTTGAATTGGGCGGAATCTCCGATAAAACAACTGAACCTGCGGCAATCTTTGTGTTGTCACCGATTCTGACGGGGCCTAAGACCTTTGCACCGGCACCGATCATAACATTGTTGCCTACTGTAGGATGTCGTTTGCCCACATCTTTACCCGTACCGCCCAGGGTTACACCCTGATAAATGGTAACGTCATCGCCGATCTCGGTTGTTTCACCTATAACGACGCCCGTACCGTGGTCAATAAAAAACCTTTTGCCTATCGTTGCACCGGGATGTATTTCAATACCCGTTTTTCTCACCGTGCGCTGAGATATCCAGCGTGCAAAAAAATGCAGATTGTGCTTGTGACACCAGTGCGCCCTGCGGTGTGACCTGACAGCACGAAGTCCCGGATAGAGAAGCAATATCTCAAGGACCGACGTAGCCGCAGGGTCTCTGTCCTTTACACATCGGATATCTTCTTTAAGCTGATTGAACATAAATACCGTGCGACCTCGGAATGAAAAATTCCTCGCCGTTCCTCCTTTCTGAACGTATACATAATTATTATACTATACATTAAAGCAAATTGCACCATAAATTTTCAGTTTTTTTCAAATTTATTAAAATAATTAAAATACCACTTGATTTTTGCCTTCTGTTAGTGTATAATGACTTGGCAATTCAATAAGGACGATTAGCTCAGTTGGTAGAGCATTCGCTTGACGTGCGAAGGGTCAGCGGTTCGAGTCCGTTATCGTCCACCACGAAAAAAGTCCCTTTTGTCTACCAGACAAAAAGGACTTTTTTCAATGATATCCGTTCCCTACGGTCACGGATAATATACCTGTCGCTATGATATCTGCTTCGCAGATGATATACGCTTCGCGTATGAAGGGAACGGATATTATATCATGCTTGCGAAGCAAGTTTATCATACGGCAACGCCGTATATCATATCGCGCAAGCGATATATCATTGAAAACCATAACAAATCATGATACAATATCATTGAAAGAAGGTGCTCTTATGTCTGAAAACAAATTACTTGACTTATCTTTTGAATTTGCTGTTGCGATTGTTAATCTTGTTGACGGTGTAACTGCACCCAAAAGTTCCTATATGGTCGATCAGGTCGCAAGAGCTGGTACATCGGTTGGTGCCAATATCCACGAAGCACAATACGCACAAAGCAAAAAGGATTTTGTGTCTAAATTGGAAATTGCGCTAAAGGAATCTAATGAGACGAGTTATTGGCTGAAACTGATGCATGAAACAAAGAGAATTGACGAACAAACATATCGACATACAGAGAAATTGTGTGACAATATTCGCAGACTTTTAATTGCATCATGCAAAACCGCAAAGGAGAATGAAAAATGACACGCAAACGCAGAAACTTACTGATTCTTATAACCGTTATTCTGATTCCCGTTGTTATATGGCTGTCATCAATAGTAAAGTGTGAGATACTTACTGAAAAATATTATGATGATTTTGAATATGCGTACAAAAGCAATTCTATGCTTGGTGATGTGGAATACTTCAAGGTTTTGCGATGTGATGAAAAAACAGCAGAAGTATATTATATATCAGCAGGAATGACCGATGCCAATGTTTTAACTTTTGAAAAAAGTAACGGTGATTGGACAGAAACAAAGTGGGAAACAGTCTGGTCTGTTTCCGGAAGTGCATCCGATGTTATTTATCCGTATTGGTGGCATTTTATTTACAGCGTTTTCTAAATTTTCATCCTTTATACTGCATACACACTGACTTATTGATGCTGACATTGGCAGTTATTTTGCAAAATTCATAAAAAACGAAAGGTACACCGCAAGATGTACCTTTTAATTTGCGTATTAAGACAAGGAAAAAAACTAATTCGCGCCCTGAATTTTTTTATATTTCTCAATTTTTCCTATCATCTTTCTGCCGATTACTTCGGAAAGCTTCAGACCTAATCTGATTTCCTCTTCGGTTTCAAAGGAGTCGAAGAAATGATTGGTTTCAAGGGTGAAATCACCTTGGTAATCAACTTCAGCCAGCGCCTTCGTTATTTCTTCCCAATTCATTTCACTCAGTCCCGGAAGTGTGTGCATATCGTCAAGATAATCGTTATCGTGAACGTGCAGAGCCCCCAACCTGTTTCCTAAAACTCTTATGCTGTCCTGAGGTTCTCTGCCGTCAAGACTTGTGTGTCCCAAATCAAGACAAGCCACAAGAAACTCACTGTTCATTTCGTCAATGAATCCTGAATGTTCATAAGGATTGCTGAAAATACTGCCTCTTGTCACCTTCCGTTTTCTGTCGCCGCACCACATATTTTCACAAGCGATTTTAACGCCGTATTCCTCTGCATAGGGAAGAAGAATATTAAAATACTTAATATTTCTTTCCAATGCCTCTTCTTCACGACCGATGTATATACCTGTACCGTAAGGGTGAACGACAAGCGTTTTCATTCCCAGAAGACCTGCAATTTCAAGACATCTGATATTCTTTTCTGCAAGGATTCTGTATGCAGTTTCGGGGTCATCTATGCCCACACCTGTTACTGCGTGTCCCTGATTGAAAACTATATTATTTCTTTTTGCCGCATCAGAAAGCTCTTTTACATAGGCTTTGTAATTATCCGAATCAAGTACGTTTCCGTCCTTTGCAAGAGTGGACATAGAGTAATCAATTGCATCAAAGCCTGCCTCGGCAATAAGCTCAATTGCTCTTATTTCACCGAATTGAGTTGCACAATTATTTTTTTGAGAAAGAATCATTTTCTTCACCTGTTAGTTCTATTTAAAATTTTTGTCATATTTTTAACAATTATACAGCATCACCCACAAGCACAACAACAGTCGGAAACAATGAAACAGATTTTTTCGCAAACGATTTCATAAAAAACCTGCTTTATATAAATGTAAAATTATTGTAGCACAGATTAAGTATTACTGTCAATTTTATGATTATCATTCTTTTCCGATTAAAAGTATTTTCTTTGAAAAGCCGCCCCGTTGGTTGTGTTTTTCCCGATATACCGATAATAAATCATCAACGGAGAATCCTTTACTTTCGCATAAAGCATAAACCGCTTCTAAAATGTCTGCCAGCTCCTCAAGCTCCTTGCTGCAGTGATATTCAGCCACTTCCTCATCCAATTTCTTTTCTAAATATAAACCGTATTCGGCATCATTCAGTATTTTGGTTATGGGTGTCTCGCCTTTAGCACTCATTATTTCCGGTATTTTATCTCTTACCAATTTATTGAATTCAGTCATAAAATTTCTCCTGATTTTTTCATATCAGACGATAAAAATGAAGCAAGTGATATCTTATTTCCATTCAAGTGATGCTATTGAAACACAGCCTTTATGCGGAATGGGTTTATCAATCCAGCCGCAGGTTGTGATATAATACTTGCCGTTTTCCTCTATAATTTCGGGGGCGTGAGCCGCTAATTTTGTTATCGGCTTTGTACCCCCGGCTTCTTCGTTATATTCACCGAAGTTTTGGGGGTCTTCTGAGCAGAACACCAGAGTATCGTTATATGTTTCTGCAGAAGAATCGGTATATGTAACAAAAAGATAATACAAGCCGTCTTTTTTAAGCACAAAAGGTGATTCCACGGCTCCCCAACCCGGTTTGAGAGGGGCATCATCACCCGAAGTAAGAGCAAAGCCTTCAAACTCCCATACCAACAAATCACAGGATGAAAAGCAGGAAACCGCACCCTTTTTATTGTGAACACCAACAACATACATAAGATATTTGTTTTCGTCTGTCTTCAGTACAAAATGGTCGCGGTGAGCAGCCATCGGCGGCTCATTATTCAATGTGACCTTGTATCCGTACCATTCCCGCATATCAAAAGATACTGCAAGGGAAGTGGGAGAGGGGCCGTAAAACATATAATAGTTTTCATCCTTGCTGATTACGCAGGGTGCCCAGGCAAGCGTACCCCTGTCTATTGATTTGCCCGCTTCCGCAAAGGGGCTATCCAAGCTCTGCCCTTTGCCGTGAACGAAATAACGTTCCTCATAGGAATGACCGCCAAAGCTTGTTATGCCGTACAAATGCCAGTCGCCGTCTGAACCTTTCACAACGGTATGGTCATTTACATAATTTCCGTACTTTTCGGGCTTAAAAAGAATTCTCCATTCATCGGCAATATAAGGAACTTTCATATCTTCACTCCGTTCAGTCAGATTTTTCTCCTGTCGATTTGTAAACAAGAGGGTTTTCGTATTCATCATACTCTTTATCCGCGTTTTCGTTCAGACTGCAATCATCCTTAAGCCACATATATCTTTCGCCGGCTGAATCTTCATATATGTAACAGTAGTAATTATCCATATCATATTCGCCGTCTGCCAAAGGATAGTACGCTGTATAATCTGCTAAAAACACTTTTTCTGCATCATCAGGCAAGCCGCCGTCAATTCTCACAAACGCTTCATCAAAACAGACAACCGACTGAAAATCCTCTGAGATTATAACATCGGGGGCGGAGCTTATTGCCCACCAGCACAGTCCGCCAAAAGCTAAAATTACGATAAGAACTTTTATAAATCCGCTTAAACAGCCTTTTTTATCTTCCATTTCAAACTGCTGTTCTTTTTTTGCAAGTTTTTTTGTCCTTGTATCAGGCGGCAGATTATAAAGACCTTTAAAAAGTTTATTTATATAAAAATGTGACGAGAAAAATTTAATTATAAGATACTCGGGGATAAAGAAAAACAAGTCAACAAAAATAAATCCCCAATGCGAAAACAGTAAAATATTCCTCATAAGTCTGAGAAACTTTTTACGGTTAGTTAGCGACGTATCAAGAACGCTTATCTGACCGTTGTACGTTTCAGCTCTTGAAAATAATATCCCAACAGGCATCATATCTAAAAAGTCTGCTATTTTTCCGTCACATACCGAATACGCGGCATCGGATAAATCTACAACTGCATTTTGTGAATTCATACAGCTTATTTCATATTTCACAGCCGTGTCAAGCATTATTTCAGGCAGCTTTTCAGCAAATTTTTTAGTAAGCTTTAAAAGAATCCTGCCTTTGAAACTCTCGTTTTTTGCACAATCTGATATTTCGTTGATTCCGTCAATCATTTCATCGAAAGCTGCAGTCTGAGCGATAAATTCCGTTTTATTGCCGTTGCAAAAAACTTCTATGTACTCACCCGTATTGATAGTGTATTGCTGTTGCTCAACCAGAACAAACATTTTTGTACTTGTGCTGTTATTCTTAAAAGTAATATACATATAAATAACCTACACTTTCATTAATGGAAACCGACTAAAGGCACCGTTTGACAACGCAGGAATTTTTTGAGATTGTTATAAAAACAGTCTGTATTTCAGCTGAACAGCAATGCAAAAAATCCTGCTATACGTTCAAACAGCGATGCGTCTTCCACATAGGCAAGGTAGACCTTGCTGTCTGTTCCGCCCTGAACTTCGATATTGTCTATACTGCCGTCACCGCCTTTTTCGGCTACAGTCAGCACAATGTTCTCACAGTTATCCGTAAAGCCTGTTTTGAAATTTGTCAGCGTTGAATTCAATTTTCCGTCCGCTTTGAAAGCAGTATGTGTTTCACCGCTTTCCGAATACCAGAAGCAATAGCAATCGTTATAATAGCTTGAGCCGTTGCCCGTAGTGCGGAAACCGACACCGAACTGGTCGCTGTAGCAGTAATCATACCAGTTGTTGCCGCATTCATCAAGGAAACCGCAGCTGTTCTGATAATCTGTGTAGTCGGAGTAGTAAAGAGGATGCACGTTGCGGAGCATATTGCCTGCCGATTTAATATGCACACCAGTAAACACGTTGCCTATACGCACATTGGTGACGGTATTGTCGTATCCTTCAAGCAACATACCCACAGAATCGGTTTTGCCCGTGCCGATAATGTTTACGCCGTAAATGTCCGCGTCGGACGAGCCGTTGTTTGCGCCGTGCTTGATATGTATACCGACAACGGTGTTTTTGATTGAAACGTTGCGTATTGCTGTTTCTCTGCCGCTGTTTATTGAAATGCCGTTTGCCATACCGCTGCCGTCAATAATTCCGCCCTCAAGGGAATAATTACTGCCGTTTGTTGCAGTATCGTTTGCAGGGTCCTTGCCGCCGAGCTGAACAACAGCCTCGCCCTGCTGCCAATCACCTGTTGCTTTAAGCACGGCAAAGTCCGAAAGCTCAAGCGAAACGCTTTTAGTAGGTTCAGCAGGCGTACAAATCGGCTTGCTCAAAAGATATTCCCCGTCGGGAAAATATATGGTACGGTTGGGATTTGCATCAATCAACGCCTGAACAGCATCCGCCACGTCAGCACCGCTGCCCAGTCCGCGGCATACGGAAATTGCAAGCTGACGGACGATATTTGCAACGGAATTTGCGGCAGTTATAACCACACCCAAGTGACCTATAATTACTGAATACAAGGTAGTTCCCAGACCCCACGCCATTGCATTGATAAGAATGGGCACACTGCACTTGACAAAATCCTTATTCAATATCCGTGAAACTTTTTTAAAATCAGGCTTTACCGCCATTTTACGGGTATAAACGAGAACTATCACAAGCTCAGCAACACGTGCCAATGTAGTAGTTAACGCCGCACCTTTCACACCCATATTGAATCCGAAAATAAACACAGCGTTCAGCACCGTGTCAAGAATCAAAGCAACCGTACTTATTGCCGCGCTCTGCTTAGTCTGTCCTGTTGTTTTCATTACACAAAGCCAGCATTGCGAAACACCTGTAATCAGATAGGAAAGCGACGCAATACGGACATATTCAGCTCCCAAGGTAATAAGCTCCGGTTCATCTGTAAAAAGAGTCATCAAAAACTCGGGAAATGCGGCTGACACAATAAAAAATACTGCGGAAACAACCGTTGCATAACGAAGAATCAGTCCAAACAGCCTTTCAACCGAAGTTTTATCCTTCTTGCCCCAGTATTGAGCAGTCATAATCGTTCCGCCGCAGACAATGGCGGAAAGAAACAGATTTTCCACAAACTGAATATTGCCTGCCAGCGAAACAGCCGCCATTGCATTTTCATCCACGAAACCGAGCATTGCAGAATCGCCTGCGCTGACCGCCGCAAGCATAAAGTTCTGAAAAGCAATGGGAATCATCAGCCCGCGCAAATTTTTGTTAAATTCCTTATCCCTGACCATTAACCTTGTCCTCTGTTATAAAATTTCCCCTGATTTTTTCAATATCAAATGATGAAAAAATGCAATATTTCTGAATTCATCAAAAATATTGAACACTCTCCCTTATCGTAAATATAAGGAATTTTTATATCTTCACTCCGTGCTATGCGTACTTGTCTGTATTATTTTTTCAAAAACTCATAATCCGGTCTGACAGGTTTACCTGTTTTTGACGATTCAACAATTGAAAGGCACACCTCAACAGTTTTTGAACCCTCACGGGCATCCGTCAAAACAGGCTTGTCATTAAGAATTGCATCGGCAAAAACCTCAAATTCTTTAGCGGCATTATGATTATTGACCTGAACGTCTATAGTCTGTGCAGGCAGTGTGTTTCCGTCATCATCTGTAACAAAAAGAGTCATTGTGGGAGAAGTGTTATCGCAGATGAGCGTACCCTTTGTGCCGTAAATAACGGTACGCATCGTGTAGTCACGCTTGCAGCCCGTTGAAACAAACACCTTGCCTGCGACGTTTTCATCGAATTTCATAATTGCGATCGTTGCATCATCATAAGAAACCTGCGGCAAAAGCTTATGCGTGCCGTATGCAAAAACCTCCTGCGGATCGCCCACAAGCCAGCGGATAAGATCAACCGCGTGACATCCGCCGCCGATAACGCCGTGCCTGTCAGGGTCAGAACGCCAAGTATCAACAAGCTTCATATAGTCGTGAGCATATTCGGACTCAATGAAATAAATCTCGCCGATAGTGCCCGATTCAACGATCTCCTTTGCTTTTTCAAACGCGGGAGTAAAACGGCAGATCTGTCCTACCATAAATTTGGCGTCCGATTCATCGGCAACCTTTACAATTTCTTCAAGATCTTCACGTGTAAGAGCAAGAGGCTTTTCGCAAAGCACGTGCTTGCCTGCCCGAAGCAGATCACAGGCAACCTTTTTATGCTGTTGATCGGGAATTGCAACTGTAACAACATTTATATCCTTATTGTTTACAATATCCATATAATCTGTAAACTGCTTTTCCTCGGGAATGCCGTATCTTTCTCCCGCCGCACGAAGGTTCGCTTCGTTACAGTCACAGATTGCGGCAATTTCAACACCGCAGCTCATTGCACCCTCAACGTGTGACATACCAAATTGCATACCTATGTTTGCAACAACCAATTTCTTTTCCATACTAATTTTATCTCCTTTTTTATATTTACTGTTAAAAAATGACACCATACCTGAATATGTGCATTATTTATCCTGATGAATTAATAAATGACGATATGTATATATCGCACCGTCAGGTATATCGAAAATCCGTTCACGGATTTATATCGCTGCCATAATTTGACACGCTGTGTCAGATTATGGCTTTACATACTGCACCGAACAGCCGGGCATTTTACTGCCTGCACCGAAATCAAAATGCGCGCCTGTTATAAGCTCCGTTCCGCAGCCTGCTTTTGCATCAAAATGGGCTGTATATTCATTTTCATCCGCATTTATAAGCACGATGATTCTCTCATCATTACATACACGCTCAAAAACAAGCTGATGATTAGTCTGATGAAGTATCTTAAGACTGCCGTAACACAGAGCCTTGCTTTCACGGTGTATTTTTGCAACCTTTGATATAAATTCGGATATCTCATTGAATTGCACCGCATCAATTGCAGGACGAAGTGCATCATCACCGTCTTCTTTTCTGCCCTCAATGCCCCATTCACTGCCGTAATAGATACAAGGAATACCGGGCATAGCAAACAGCATACCGTAAGCAGGAATTATATGCTTTTTGTTTGTAAGAACAGATGCAAGTCTTGTGACATCGTGATTATCAACAAAGCCTATAAGCTGTAAGCCTCTGTACATACACCAGTCCTCACTGCCGAAACGGTTACTGAGCGAATAACCGATTTCAAACATATTCATACTGTTGAAAGAAGAATAAATACCCTTGTAGCACTCATAATTGGTAGCACTGTGAAGCATTCCGTCGCAGACTATATCTCTGTAATTTCCGTGAATCATCTCGCCTGCAAGGAAGAAATCACTTTTCTTTGCCAGACAGAATGAATTGAGTTCCCTCATAAACTGACGGTTCAGCATATAGGCAACATCAAGTCGCAGACCGTCAATGCCGAAATTGTCTATCCATTCGCCGACGCGCTCAAAAAGATAATTTTTCACTTCGGGATTGTCAAGATTAAGCTTTACAAGCTCGTAATGACCTTCCCAGCCCTCGTACCAGAAGCCGTCGTTGTAAGAGCTGTTGCCGTCAAAGCTTATATGGAACCAATCCTTGAAGGGTGACTCCCACTTCTTTTCTCTTACATCCCTGAACGCAAAAAAATCTCTGCCTACGTGATTGAAAACACCGTCAAGAATTACTCTTATGCCGTTTTCGTGCAGCTTGTCGCAGACGAATTTAAAATCGTCATTCGTACCGAGTCTTACGTCAATTTTTGAAAAATCAGCCGTATCATAGCCGTGTGCCGAGCTTTCAAAAACAGGACAGAAATATACTGCATTCACATTGAGCTTTACAAGATGCTCCGTCAGTTCTGCAACCTTCAGTATCCGTGATTTGAGTACACCGTCGTTATGCTTCGGCGCACCGCAAAATCCAAAAGGATAAATCTGATAAATTACACTTTCATTATACCACATAAATGTACCTCACATTTAAAATTTCAATTATATTATAAGCAAGCAATATTACACTTGTTCAGAATTAACTTTTCACTCCGCAAATTCAAGCTTGTTGAATTGATTATATTACAAAAATAAAAATCATACAATACTGTTCTCCTGCTGTTCTTTATAATATTTGTGAACAGTCAAAAATGCGCAGATTATACAGTAAAACGAATATACTCCATATATCAGGTATGTTAGCTGGCGGTAGTCATTTACAACCATCTGTATATTGAGCAATATGCCTATAGCGCCCTGCACGATCCAGAGATATGTATATTCAACAAGGCCCAGCATTGTAAGTATGGGCACTATAAAGCCCAGCAAAAACGTAATGCTGTCAAGTACGGAATATTCATAATTCAGATAACCGAATACCGTTGCAAGCAATGCCCACAAAAGTATTACACCCAAAGCAAATATCACTCTTTGCTTAGTTGACATTTTCTTGAATACGACGGTTTTTTTATAGGCATTTTTCTTCCAACGGAAAAATGTCATCAGCTGTATCGGAAAACTGAAAAGAATTGCCGATGCCGCCGAGGCATAAATGCCCATATAAACATACGCGCCTGTGTAAATAACGGAATTTATTGCCCCTATCAATGAACCGAATCTGTTTGCATCTGCCTGATAAGCCATAACAAACAGAGAAATAAACAACGGTATCATAAGAAAAAATTGTTGTTTACACAAAATTCCCGCAACAAGTATAGCAATACCCGTAAGCACGATTATAATTTTTTTGCTCGTTTGCATACTAATAATTTCACCCGTTCTACGATTATTCAGAAGTTATTCTCCATTTTTGCTGCATAATAACAGCAGGGGGCTCTTCACTTTCCCTTGCATAAAACACTGTCAGCAAGCTGCCGTCATCAAGCTCAACGGTTGACGGATAACCTAAATCATCAGAACAATAATTTTCATAAACAGTATATTCATCGCTCCAGCTTTCGCCGCCGTCCGAACTGAAAATCACACGGATTCCGTAAGGCAAGGTTCTTCGTGAAAACGCGGATATAAGTATTCCCGACGAATGAAGAAACAGGTGTGCAGGTGCACCGCTGTCATCCCCGATGATCTGTTTCGGTTTGCTCCAGCTTTTTCCGTTGTCGTATGAAACGGACTGATAAAGAGTAAAGATTGTTTCTTCATCATTCTCTACCCTTATATGGCATACGATTTTCCCGTCGGGTAGCTGAATCGCGTGCGGTTCATAAAAGCTGAGTGAGTCAAAACCGTCTGTTTCGATTCTTCCCCGATAAGCAGTTGTGCCACTTTCGGTGTCAATTGTATGTACTTCAATTTTGTTATGCTCACCGAACACGGTGCCTACCCAAAGAATACTACCGTCATTAAGCTCAATCGGGCCGTGAGGAGATGTTACAGGTGATTTGTAAATCCTGCTGAATGATTTTGCGTTGTCCGTGCTGATGAGGAACGTGCTGCCGAGAGCATCGGATTCATCCTCTTTGGAAACAGAATTGATATAATCAAAACATTCCTGTGTCTGAGGCATATTCTGCCGCTGAAATTCAACCGTATTATTAAAAGAAGTAACAATCAGCCCGTTTTCGCCGAAAACAGTCAGTCCCACATCTCTGTCATCAAGAACAGTATCAATTACAGCCTCGGGAGCAGAATAACTCTCTCCGTTATCATCACTGAAAGAAATTACAGCTTTACCGAAAGGACATATATGTTCAATTCGGTAACCTGACGCACCTGCTGTTATTGTTCCGTTTTTCAGCCTTGCAACTGTGGGCCACCCGAAATATGAGTGCGCACCCTCAGGATTGCTCATTATAATTTTCGGAGAATCTGTTAATTTAATATTCAAAATAATCACACCTCAATAACAACTATACCGAACAGATTCTATAATAGAATCTGCCGCAAATGAACTCGACAAATTTGAATCTGATTACTTCTTTTTCTTTGGCGCCGGAAGGTCATCATACATAGCATTAAATAGTCTTATCAAAAATTCCTTGCTGTCTACATCATTAACTAACAGCATCTCTTTAGCCCCTGCATAAGGCAGTTTATACGTTACATCTTTCATAAGTGAAATGGCCGATTTTACAGGCTTAACAAGTAATCTGTCATCATATATACCGCCAACGATTTTTCCACGATAATAGATGATGTATTCACCCATCATTGCTCTGTATGTTATATCCTCTGATTCTGATAACTGTTCCAAAATAAAATCTAAATATTCTTTACTTGAAGACATATTACACCCCATCAAATTGGAATTTTATTGTTTTATACGCAACTCATAATTGCCGCCTTGAAAAGAAAAAGCATTGTCAAAGGATACTGCTTCGGTTGAAACACAAACAAACCCTAACTTTTCTAATAATTTGCAGGAGGGTATGTTGTCAATCGCTGTTCCTGCTGTGAAATGGGTTACACCACATTCATCGGCAAAGTAATTGACAAGAGCGTTTGTGCTCTCATAAGCATAACCATTTGAGTGATATACAGAATGGAAACAATAGCCCAAATCGAATGCATCTCCATCTTTACGGAAGCACACATATCCTATCATATCGTTTGATTTTTTCAAAAAAACCGCAAAGAATAAATTGCTGTCAGCAAATCTTTTTGTTAATGCTTTAGTTTCTTCATCCTCTGTCGGCAGAGGCATATCATAGACAGCATATTTTGATTTGTTAAAATCAACAAATATGTTTTTCATCGCCTGCCAATCTGACTCATTCAGACGGCGAATGAACAACCTGCTCGTTTCTAAACTCATAGTATCAGCCTTTTCAAATTCAAGTATGTCGAAACGATTATATCATATAACAAACATATAAATCAAGGCGTGACCATTGTATGCAACCCGAAACTTATTTAATCCCGCGAATTGACAAAAAAAAGCACCTGCAGTAGCAGGTGCTTTATTTTTTGGGCGCTCTACATCTTTTCGAACCCCATCTAAAAACTATTTTACTGAGATTCACGAACACAAGCCCTCGGTATTAAAACTTTGAATATATGTTTTCCGGATTGGAATTGGTTGATTATTCCCCACGAAGTCTTTTTCGTATTGCTCTGAACTCTTCGGGTAGTTCATCCAATGTCATATTTCTCGGCACGGCAGTTGTGCCGGCTTTTTTTGCTGTTTCATAATACCAACGCTTAAAATTTAAGGTATTGAGAGTTTCCTGAAGCTCTTCCATTTGCTTTCTGACAGCAGTTTGTTGCTTGATTATGAGTGCAAGGCGGTCATCAATGGTGTCATCACCGTTCAATGCCATATATATGAAATCTTTTATATCCGTCAGCTTCATACCGGTCTTTTTAAGGCACTCTATAATCCTCAGCCATTCATAGTCGCTGTCCTTGAACACTCTTATTCCGCCACTTGAACGCTCAACAAAGGGTAAAAGCCCTTCTTTATCGTAATAACGGAGTGTTGACGGTGCAACGCCCAAATGCTTTGCCATTTCACCTACTGTATAAAGCATAATTTTTACTCCTACCTCTTGACTTAAAGTTAACTTTAAGTTTTATAATATACTTGAACAATTTGAGTATATCAAAGTTTCAAAGCAAAATCAACCGAAAGGATGAAGAATATGAACTATATCACTCTTAATAACGGCGTTAAGATGCCTCAGCTCGGTTACGGTGTGTATCAGGTAAGCCGTGAGGAATGCGAACGCTGTGTACTCGATGCACTTAAGGTCGGTTATCGCTCTATCGATACGGCACAGTCATACTTCAATGAAGAAGAAGTAGGCAATGCTATTGCAAAAAGCGGTGTACCCCGTGAAGAGATTTTCCTCACCACAAAGGTATGGATTGAGCATTACGGCTATGATGAGTGCCGTGCATCCGTTCTCGAATCAATGAGAAAACTAAAGGTAGATTATCTTGATTTGTGCCTTCTTCATCAGCCCTTCGGTGATGTTTACGGTGCGTACAGAGCACTTGAGGATTTATATGACGAGGGCAAAATCCGTGCAATAGGTATTTCAAACTTCTACACAGACAGAATGATTGATATTGCTTCCTTTGCAAGAATCAAGCCTATGGTAAATCAGATTGAAATTCACCCTCATCATCAGCAGACAGAAAACCTTGAATGGCACAAAAAGTACGATGTTCAGCCTGAAGCATGGGCTCCCTTCGGTGAAGGCAGAGGCGATATGTTCAATCTTCCTGAGCTGAAAAAGATTGCAGAAAAGTACGGTAAAACAACTGCACAGATTATACTTCGTTGGCATATTCAGAGAGGTATTGTTGTTATCCCTAAATCAACCCACATCGAGCGAATGGTAGAAAATTTCAATGTGTTCGACTTTGAGCTGACCGAAGAAGATATGAACAAGATTGCAACACTTGATAAAAAGCAAAGCTCTTTCTTCTCCCACACTGACCCGAATATGGTTGAATGGTTTGTGAAAATGGTAGCAGAAAGAAAAGGCAAAACAAGTGCAAAAGACGAGAAAAAGGAGTGGTAATATGGTTTCCTATTTCACAGCAACGGGTAATAGCCTTTATATCGCCAAACAGTTGGGAAATGAGCCTGTAAGCATTCCACAGATAATAAATAATACTGACCTCACTTTTGAGGCGGACAAAATCGGTATTGTCTGTCCCGTCTACGGTCACGAGATGCCGAAAATGGTTAAAGAGTTCATCAAGAAAGCAACCTTTAAAACCGACTATTTCTATATCATCCTCACTTACGGTATGCTTCACGGCGGTGCGGCTGAGCTTGCAGATAAGTATACAAAATCTGTTGGCAAAAAGGTTGACTATGCCAAGGCTATTGTTATGGTTGACAACTTCCTGCCGAATTTTGATATGGTGGAGCAGTGTGCCATTGACAAGAAGATACCCGAAAATCTTGCTCTAATCAAAGCTGATATCAATTCAAAAAAGAGAATGATAGAAAAAGCCGGTTTCAAAAACAAGATGATACACAAAGGCTATATGGCTATGGTTAAAAATCAGGATGAAACCGTCTGGTCAAAATTTAAAGTTGAGGATACCTGCGTACTCTGCGGTACCTGCACAAAGGTCTGCCCCGTCGGTGCAATCAAGCTGACAGACACAAAGGCGGAGCATACAATGAAAAACTGTCAGGCTTGCTATGCCTGCGTTCACGCTTGTCCCACAAAGGCGATTAAGTTTACCATTCCCGAAAAGAATCCCGATGTGAGATACCGCAACGAAAACATAACTCTTGATGAAATTGTCAAGGCTAATAATCAGATGTAAGGAGAAAGAAAAATGAACAAGAAGGTATTGATTTTATCGGGCAGCCCCCGAAAGAACGGCAATTCAGACATACTCTGTGATGAGTTTATGAAGGGTGCAACAGAAAACGGCAACGAGGTGGAGAAAATCCGTGTAGCTGAAAAGAAAATAGGCTACTGCCGTGCCTGTTATGCTTGCAGAGGTACGGGCGTATGTGCAATCAAGGACGATATGGCAGACATTTTGCAGAAGATGATTGATGCAGATGTTCTTGTTCTCGCAAGCCCCGTGTATTTCTATTCCGTTGATGCACAGCTCAAGGCGCTTATTGACAGAACTGTTGCACGCTGGACAGAGGTTAAGAACAAAGAATTCTATTACATAGTTACTGCAGCTGACGGTGAAAATGAATCTGCCGAAACAACAATTCAGTGCTTCCGTGGCTATGCTGATTGTGTAGAAGGCGCAAAGGAAATGGGCATCATCTACGGTATGGGTGTTTATGAAAAAGGTGAAATCGCAAACACCAAGGCTATGACAGAAGCCTATGAAATGGGTAAGAAAGTGTAAATATAAGCAATGATTAAAGCGACAGGGATTTCTCCTTGTCGCTTTTGCTATATAAATTCAATTTTTTTAGGATGATTATACCACATATCTATTGTGAAAACAATGAGATTCAAAGCAAATTGAAACAGGACAATAGCGGTTCGAACAAAAGGATAATTTCACTTTTGTATTTAAAATCAAGCTGTTTTGACATTTGTGTAACATTTGAAAGATTCTATATTAATAAAGAAAACCCTCGAAATATCAAGGGTGAAAAACGAAAATACCTACAATCGGAACACAAATGGTTCAAATTACAGGTATAATTCAATTTTTTGAACCCCTTATAAAACTTTCAAAAGCTTTTCTTTCATTTCTTCAAGTTCTTTCATATCAGGAATATTCTTTTTATCCCACATGATTTTTGGTGGAAGCCACCAAACGGGACCTTTACCTTTATTTCCATATTTACCAAGGTCACCGCTTACTCGCGGAAACAAATGAAAATGTAAATGAGCATCACCGTTACCAAGACACTCATAATTCATCTTCTCAGCACAAAAAGCTTTCTTTACAGCCTTTGCCACAATTACCATTTCATTAAGATATTGCTTTCTGAAATCTTCCGGTAGTTCCCAAAGTTCCGTGACACATTCTTTACAGATAAATAAAACGTAACCATAAAAATGCTGATTCCAACCAAAAATCACATAACCTGTTTCAAACTCTTTAACGAACCAAGGATTTTCGCCCTTTTCAATTTGCTCAATAACCTTACACATATCACAGTTCATCAAAAGCTCACCTCTTGCAACTAATATATCATAAAAGTTCAGCAAATTCAAGTAACACAAATCAAGACGAAGCCTTTTATGCAATCCGTCGAAGACGGGATGTAATTACAACGAATTTGTGGATGTAATCATTTGGAATAAATGAATGTAATCAATCCGAAAAATACGTACAAGTCATAATTACATACAGCTTCGCTGATTACATACCAATCCTTCGGATTGTATAAAAATAAAGGACTACCGAAGTAGTCCTCTATTTATTGTGTTTACTACACCTTTTTGAACCCTCGAAAATTAAACACCGAATATAGCATAATCATTTTCTGTACATGACTTTGCAATATAGTCACTTTTTTTGAGTCCGTTTACATTTAGTTTATACGCTTTAAGAATTTCTCTGCTCATATTGGTCAAATCATCACGAACAAGAGCTTCATCAACTGTCAGCAGTAAAATCTCACTGTTTTCATATCCATCCGATTGCGGTTCACCTGAAATATAGTCCATTGTGAAAACAGCACACCATTGCTCTGCTTTGAATTGCATTGAATAAAGTTGCTTTGTTTTGCATACAATTCCCGTCTCTTCAAGAATTTCTCTTTCTGCCGCTTTTGTAGGCAACTCATTTGCCTTAACATAACCACCGGGTAAAAGAATTCTGTTTTTTGCAGTACCGTATGTGTGGCGCACCAGCAAAATTTTATTTTCAATCTCAACAATACCGCAAGCAGTAAAACACTTGTTGTTATCAACCTTTGGTTTTTTTAACAAACTCATTAACTCACTTCCTTTGATGGAATTATACTATAATTGTAAAATAAAATCAATGCGAAGCATTGTATATCATCAATTTCGCAGGAATTGCATATCATCAAAGCAGAACGCTTTGTATATCATCAAGCCGACAGAAATACACACTTCGTATGATGATATACCAAGCCTGTCGGCTTGGATAAAAAAATAGCGAAGCTTT
>JAFTVI010000034.1 GCA_017465825.1 Clostridia bacterium | reverse complement strand
GACGAAAAAACTCGTCGGTTTTGTTGGTGTGTTCCGATTAGCACAATTTTCCACATAACAATCAGTTTTCAACAAAAAAATTATCCGAGACTCGCTTTTTCACGAATCTCGGATTTTTTAGGGCGTTTTTTTACAGCCCCATATATTATGTTATTTTACTGCGTTGTACAGCTCAACTGCAACCTGAGTCTTTGTAACCGTATCGAAAGCTGTGCGAGTGCTGAATAACTGACCGAGCTCATAAATGAATTCGAGAACATCAGTCATACTCTTGTCCTGTGCAAGAAGGAATGATGCAAGTTTCAGTTCAAATACTGACACTCTGTTATTGATACCGATTGCGGGTATAGCTGAGCCGAGAGCTTTTAATGTTGCGGAATATTCATCCTTTGTGATTTTAGTATCACCGTTGAATTTCTTATCAGCGGAAGCTGTCATATAACCGTTTACATACATATATTCAACGGCCTTGTATTCAGCATCTGTCATCTTGACATCGGTAAGGTTAAATCTTGCATCGGGCAGAGCTTCAAGGATTCTGTCTGCAATGTGTCTGTGACCTGCTTTTGTGGGATGACAGGTTTCAACAACTGTTCCTGCTGTGTCAACATAGATATAACCGTACTTTTCCTGATTGTTAACCATTGTTCTGTTGCCGAATTCAATCATCATATCTTCAACAGCTGCAGATATGGCATCGGGCTCAATAACAACATCGGGAGCACCTTCCTCTGTTTTGAGGTAAGTGGGGAACATACCTACTGCAACGAGAGTAACATCGGGATTGTTTTCGTAGATATACTCTACAATGTATTTCCAGTTTGTTTCAAGATTGCCGAATGCATAAGCAGCGGCTTCGGGAAGAACTTCGATAATTTCATCAACAGCGTTCAGATAGTCAGCAAGATAGATAATCTGACCGATGATATCGTCTTCAAAAGATGCATTTACAAGATATTCTCTCAAAGCTGTTTTGTACTCTTCGGGAAGTTCGTTTTCAAGCTGAACATCTGCCAGAGTCCAACCGAGATATGCACCCCAGTCGTTACCGCCGATACCGATTACAATCATATCCGCATCTTTAATATTCTGACGCATTTCAGGAATCTTGGCTCTGATTTCTGCTTCAGATGTGCGGGGTACTTCAGTGAAAAGGTAGGGGTCATCTACAATGTAGCTGTCATCGAGCATTGTACGAAGTTCAATTGTTCTGAATCCGGGACAAGCCATAGGAAGAAGTTCTGCACCGAGATCATCTGCAACATAAGCTGCATATGAATCATCAACACGAGTGAATTCGCTCATTTCATCGCCGTAATCGGTAAAGCCGCTGGCTTCACTGTCGCCAAGGAGAAGAACCTTTTCGTAATTGTAATACTCTTTTTCACCGTCTGCCGCAAAGCATACGAGTGAAGCTGAAAGGAGCATAAGCGCAAGCAGAACAGCTATTGTTCTTTTGATAGTTTTCATATTTTTTGCCTCCGTCAAATATTAATATTATGTAAATTAATGGTAACACATCAAAATTTAAATGTCAATATTAATTTTAATAATGAAACACCCATATGCGGTGAACATATGGGTGTAAGATTAAATTACTTTACTGCGTTGTAAAGCTCAACTGCAACCTGAGTCTTTGTTACTGTGTCGAAAGCTGTACGAGTGCTGAATAACTGACCGATTTCATAAATGAATTCGAGAACATCAGTCATACTCTTGTCCTGTGTAAGAAGGAATGTTGCAAGCTTCAGTTCAAACACTGATACTCTGTTATTAATGCCTATTGCGGGTATAGCTGAGCCAAGAGCTTTTAATGTTGCAGAATATTCATCCTTAGTGATTTTAGCATCACCGTTAAATGTCTTGTTTGCGGAAGCTGTCATATATCCGTTTATATACATATATTCAACAGCCTTGTATTCTGAATCGGAAACCTTAACGTCAGTAAGGTCAAATCTTGCATCGGGAAGAGCTTCAAGTATTCTGTCAGCAATATGTCTGTGACCTGCAGGTGTGGGATGTGACGTTTCAACGATTGTACCTGTTGTGTCAACATAAATATAACCGTATTTCTCCTGATTCTCAATCATAGGCTTGTTACCGTAGTCAATGATCATCTGTTCAACCATAACAGCAAGAGGATCGGGTTCAGCAACGTTATCGGGCTCACCTTCGGGAGTAGAAAGTGTTGTGTTGAACATACCTACAGCAACGAGAGTAACATCGGGATTGAGTGCATATATATCTTCTACGATGATGGGCCAGTTCTCATTAAGAGTAGAAAATGCATATTCAATAGCTTTGGGCATAATTGCAAGGAATTCGTCAACAGCATTGAATGTCTGAGCAAGCTCAACCATAACCTTGACCATGTTGTCTTCAACAACATTTGCTTCAGTAAGGTATTCTCTCAATGCAGTTTCAAATTCTTCGGGAAGGGGATTTTCTTCAAGGAAGTCTTCCATAACCCAACCGAGATATGCACCCCAGTCGTTACCGCCTATCTGGATTGTGATAAGGTCAGCATCTTCGATTGCCTTGCGGTACTCGGGAATCTTTTCAAGGATTTGTTCAGCTGAATGATGAGGAACAGCCTCGAAAAGATAGGGATCGTTTGAAACGTAGTCGTCTTCAAGCATTGTACGCATTTCAATTGTTCTGAAACCGGGGCAAGCCATAGCACGATAATCCTCAATGCCCAGATCCTTAGCAAGGTAAGCTCCATAAGAATCCTCAATGTAAGCGAATTCACTCATTTCGTCGCCGTAATCGGTGAATCCGCTGCAAAGACTGTCGCCGAGAAGTACGGATGTTTTGTACTCGTGGTACTGTTTTTCGCCATCTGCAGCAAAGCATACGAGTGAACCTGAAACAAGTATGAGTGCGAGCAGAACAGCAATTGTTCTTTTCAAAGTTTTCATATTTTTTGCCTCCACAAAAATATTAATAAATTGTAAATTTATAGTAACACAGATTTTTATAAATGTCAACAAATAATTAGCTGAGCTTTGTCATAAATTCAAAGCTTTCCTTGCTTGATTCCATAGCATTTACAGTCCAGTTGTTATCCTGCTCAAACATTATGTAGGGAATTCCCATTTCTTTTGCTGTTTCGTAGCAGGCTTTAAGGTCAACCACACCCTTGCCGAGCTCTGTGAACGCCCAGGGATGCTCTCCGTCTTCAACGGGGTTATAGTCCTTGAAATGAAGTACCTTAACTCTGTCCTGCATCTTTTTAAGATATTCAGCAGGATTTTCGCCTGCAATCTGAATCCACGCAACGTCGGGAACAAACCACAGAAGGTCTTTGTCAAGCTCAAGCATTCTGTCAAGAATTGACTTTCCGCCGTAGAGCTTTAAGTCAAAATCGTGGTTGTGGTATGCAAGATGCACACCTCTTTCTCTCATACGCTTTGCAACGGGAATAAGGTCTGCAATGAACTTGTCAACGCCTTCTTCGGTTCTCTCGTATTCACCGGGCATACAACCTATACCTAAACAGTCACAGCCAAGCTTTAAATGCTCGTCAATAACAGCGTCGGTTTCACTCATCATTCTTTCAAAGGATGTGTGTGTAACGCATACGTCCATTTCGTATTTTTTTACGATTTCTGCAAGCTCGTTCCAGTCAACCTTGCCTATGCCCGAAATCTGGATATTTCTTACTCCGTGCTCGTGAAGCTTCTTGAGAGTGGCTTCAATATCTTCAATGGTCTTGCAGTAATCTCTCAATGTAAAAAGCTGAATTCCGCATTTGATGTTGCTCATTGTTGTTCCTCCTTAAAATACGTTGATGAATGACATAAGGATTTCCCAGAATGTACGAAGGAAATCGTATATCTTCTCAAAAAATGTCTTCTGTGCTGATGCGTATATATCGGAATTGTTATGTTCTGTAAGAGGTACAATTTCCTCATCAACATTTATAAGAAACTGTGAATAGTTTTCATTGTCACATACGGTAGGCTGTGTTTCACTTTCGAAAATGAAGCTTATAAGCTCCCACTGTGCCTGAGTGTGGTCGGAATGCATAAGGTCTTTGATAAACCATGTGTATTCGGGATATACGCAGGTGGACGCATCAATCATATTGTCAGCTGAAATGTGATCGTGTCCGCAGTCAACAGCCTGAACATAATCTTCGCCCAGAGTAGTGTCCGCAGTTGCACAGGTTGCGCCAAAGGATGTATTTACTGTATCAATAACGCTGTCACCAATATTCAGCTGACTTTCACATACGGGCGGAATTGTACTGCCGTACTTTGCAATAATTGCAAGATTTCCGCCGTTTTCGATAACGCCGTCAAGGATCTCTTCGTTGTTTGCCTGAATCTCATAGTGGTAGTAATCTATTTTTGCAATGAATTCATCGCTTACATTATCACCGATAAGAAGCTCTTTTGCTTTTTCATAATCATCCTGACCGATAAGCGCCCATATACCTGCCATTCTTGCAAATGTGGTGCCGAGACCGAGCTCAAATACATCGTCAAGAATTGCATAGTTCATTTCTTCCGCAATGCTGAGAATATTGCCGAGAACACCGGCTTTTGAAAGCGCATCAAACAGAACATTTATCATAGATGCGGATACATCGTCACCGAGCATTGTTTTAAGATATGTTACAAGACCTGTTTCGTCAAACATAATCTGACCGCTGAAAGGCTCGCCGCAGGTGCTGACGCCGTTAAAGCCGCCCGACAGCATAACAACACCGTCAACATATTCATAGCCGTGTTCGTGAAGGTATGTAGTCACAACACAGGTACCCATACTGAAACCTACAATATTTACTTTCTCTGCGCCTGTTGCTTCAAGAACAGCCTCAATGCAGTCGTGAAGCAGTGATGCGATTGTAACCATATCAAGACGCCAGTCGTAGCTGAAATGTACAACCTCTTCCGCATCAAAACCGAGATTCTTACATTCTTTTGCAATTTTGCCGGAAAGAATTTCTTCTTCTGTGGGAATTGAGTAGTTTGAAACTGTATTGTACACAGGCTTGCCGTTTTCATCACAGGCAATACCGTCAAAAATTTTGACAAGTGCTTCGCTCAGAGGCTCACCGAGCTCCGAGTAGTCACCGTTGCCGATTGACTTGCCGAGAGGAACAATAAGGTCTTTTACTGCATTTACAATATCGTCTGTAGACGGAACAAATGCATTTTCACCTGTTTCTGCATAGACAATGTCAGAGGACATAATGCCGTCAACAAAAACAACGGGTGTAAGCTTTTCCTCATCAGCCGCAAATGCAACTGAAGAGAGAGCAGAGAGCATCATTAATACCGATAAAACGATGCAAACTGATTTTTTGAATGATTTTTTCATACCTGAAATCTCCTTTATAGGATAATACAGGTCAATTATATCATTATTTTTTCAAATTTCAATATATAAAAGAAAAATTTGCTTGCAATAAATTAAAAAAAGTGTATAATTAATTGTATAATTTTACGGAGGCACAGAAAATGGATAAACAGAAATATTATATAACTACAGCCATTGCTTATACTTCAAGAAAGCCCCATATCGGCAATTCATATGAAATTGTTCTTACAGACGCAATTGCCCGTTTCAGAAGATTGCAGGGCTATGACGTATTTTTCCTTACGGGAACAGATGAACACGGACAGAAAATTGAGGAATATGCAAAGAATGCAGGCGTAACACCCAAGGAATACGTAGATAAGGTTGCAGGTGAAATCAAGGGCATCTGCGATTTGCTCAATACTACGTATGATAAGTTTATAAGAACGACTGACGGTTATCACGAAAAGACTGTTCAGAAAATATTTAAAAAGCTCTACGAGCAGGGCGATATTTACAAGAGTGAATACGAAGGTCTTTACTGCACTCCCTGTGAGTCTTTCTGGACTGAATCACAGCTTGCAGACGGCAAATGTCCTGATTGCGGCAGAGAAGTAAAGCCTGCAAAGGAAGAGGCATACTTCCTTAAGCTCTCAAAGTATCAGAAACAGCTTGAGGAGCATATAGAAAATCATCCCAATTTTATATATCCCGAAAGCCGCAAAAAAGAGATGCTCAACAACTTCATCAAGCCCGGACTTCAGGATCTTTGTGTATCAAGAACATCTTTCAAATGGGGTATTCCCGTTACATTTGACGACAAGCACGTTATTTATGTATGGATCGATGCACTTTCAAACTATATTACAGCTCTCGGATATGATCCCGACGGTTCATCAGACCTTTACAAAAAGTATTGGCCTGCAAACGTGCATATCATCGGTAAGGATATCATCCGATTCCACACCATCTACTGGCCCATTATGCTTATGGCTCTCGGTGAGCCTCTTCCCGAGCAGGTATACGGTCATCCCTGGCTCCTTTTCGGTGAGGACAAAATGAGCAAGTCAAAGGGTAACGTTATCTACGCTGATGAACTTGTAAACCGTTTCGGTGTTGACGCGGTAAGATATTATCTTCTCTCCGAAATGCCCCACGCACAGGACGGCTCTATCTCTTACGATACTATGATTGAGCGTTATAATTCCGACCTTGCAAATACAATAGGTAACCTTGTTAACAGAACGGTAGCAATGGTAAATAAATATTTTGACGGCGAGCTTATCTGCAATACGGATGCAGAAGAGCTTGACGATGGCTTTAAGGCGGATATTCTTTCCGCTCTGCCCAAGGTGGAAAAAGCATTTGACGATTTCAGAATTTCAGATGCAGTTGATGCTGTTCTTGCAATCGCAAAGAGAAGCAATAAGTATATTGACGAAACTGCTCCCTGGGCACTTGCAAAGGATGAAACAAAGAAAAACAGACTTGCAACAGTTCTTTATAACCTTGTTGAAAGCATAAGAATAATAGCAGTGGAGCTTTCATCATTTATGCCCGATACTTCCAAAGCAATTCTTGCACAGATAAACACCGATATTGATACTTATGAGAGCATTAAGTCCTTCGGTGCAATTCCCACAGGCTTAAAGGTCGGCACAGCCACACCTCTCTTTGCAAGAATTGACGTTGAAAAAATCACAGCCGAGATACAGGCTGAAATGGCTGCAAAGGCACAGAATGCCAAAAATGCGGCTGAAATAGAAGGTGTCGCAAAAATCGGTATTGACGACTTCGCAAAGGTTGATTTGCGTGTTGCCGAAATTACCGATTGCGTACCCGTAAAGCGTGCAAAAAAATTATTACAGCTCACACTCAATGACGGAACGGACAAACCAAGAACCGTTGCATCCGGTATAGCTCTCTGGTACAAGCCCGAGGAGCTTATCGGCAGAAAGGTCATTGTAGTGTCCAATCTCAAGCCTGCCGTACTGTGCGGAGTTGAAAGCTGCGGAATGATTCTCGCCGCTGACTGTGCAGAAAACGATGTTAAGGTTATCTTCGTTGATGACCTTCCCGCTGGAGCTAAGATAAGATAATGTATAATATATTCGATTCTCACGCCCATTATAATGATGAGCAATTTGATATCGACCGTGATTCCTTGCTCGCTTCCTTACCCGAAGCGGGCATTGTCGGTATCATAAACTGCGGAACTGATATCCAATCATCCTTGGAATCAATAAAGTATGCTGAAAAGTATCAGTATTTCTATGCCGCCTGCGGTTTTCATCCCGAATCGGCAAACGATGTAAAAGAGGGCGATTTTGATAAAATTGAAAAAATGCTCTCACACGAAAAATGCGTTGCATTAGGTGAAATCGGGCTTGATTATCATTACGACTTCGTGCCCAAGGATATTCAGCTCACAGTTTTTGAGCGTCAGCTTGAAATTGCCGTTAAAAACGACATTCCCGTTATCGTGCACGACAGGGAAGCCCACGCTGATACCCTCGACCTTCTTAAAAAGTATCGTCCGAAGGGGGTTCTGCACTGTTTTTCAGGCAGTGTTGAAACTGCAAGGGAAATACTCAATCTTGGTATGTATATAGGCTTAGGCGGTGCCGTTACGTTTAAAAATGCAGTAAAGCCTGTTGAGGTTGCGGCTTTTTTACCTGAAGACAGATTGCTTGTTGAAACAGACTGTCCTTATATGGCTCCCGTACCGAAAAGAGGCAAGCGTAACGATTCATCATACATCGTTTATATTGCTGAAAAGCTTGCTGAGATAAGAAGCTGTACTGCTGAGCATATTCTTGACGTAACTGCTGAGAACGCACGCAGATTATTCAATATTTGTTAAAATATACTTAAAAATTGTATTGTAAAATATTAAGAAATAAAATGAGAAAGGAGTAATAAAATGATTAAAAGATTTTATTCGGGTAACGCACCTGAGCTTGAAAGGTACGCAACGCTCTGCAGGGAAGACGGAGCAATTGAGCCTGAGCTTTACACTAGATTCAAGGTTAACAGGGGATTGCGCGACCTTAACGGTAAGGGCGTCCTTACGGGGCTTACAGAAATAAGTGAAATTCAGTCCAAAAAGACTGTTGACGGTGTTGAAGTCCCCTGTGAGGGAATGCTCTTTTACAGAGGCTACAATATCAAAGACATAATTGCGGATTTTTCCAAAAGAGGCAGATACTGCTTTGAAGAAACCGTGTACATCCTTCTTTTCGGCAGATTACCAAATGAGGCAGAGCTGGACGAATTCAAAAACGTGCTTGTGAATTACAGGGAACTGCCCGTATCCTTTGTAAGGGATTTTATAATGAAAGCACCGTCGGGTGATATTATGAACTCTCTTGCAAGAAGTGTGCTTGCACTCTATTCCTACGACGAAAAGCCCGATGACACAAGCATCGATAATGTTTTAAGGCAGAGCATAAGACTTATTTCTCTGTTTCCTATGCTTTCCGTTTACGGTTATCAGGCATACAACTACTATGTAAAGGGCAATGAGAGCTTTTTTATTCACGAGCCCAAGCCTGAATATTCCATAGCTGAAAACATACTCTATATGCTCCGTCTGGACGGTAAATTCACTCCTCTTGAAGCTCAGCTGCTTGATATGGCACTTGTGCTTCACGCAGAGCACGGTGGCGGCAATAATTCCTCGTTCACGACACACGTTGTTACGTCCTCGGGTACTGACACATATTCTGCCGTAGCTGCAGCTCTCGGTTCCCTTAAAGGACCCCGTCACGGCGGCGCCAATATAAAAGTCCGTCATATGCTTATGGATATCAAAGAGAATGTTCATAATTGGAATGATGAGGAAGAAATAAAGTCATATCTTTTGAAAATCCTCAATAAAGAGGCGTTTGATAACAGCGGACTTATCTACGGTATCGGTCACGCAGTCTATTCTCTTTCCGACCCGAGAGCAGAAGTCTTTAAAGGCTTTGTTGAAAAGCTTGCAGGTGAAAAAGGTCTTGATGCGGAATATAAGCTTTATGCAAACATTGAACGCCTTGCACCCGATGTGATTGCACAGAAACGTAAAATGTATAAGGGTGTCAGCGCAAACGTTGACTTCTATTCAGGCTTCGTGTACGATATGCTCGGTATTCCCGAGGAGCTTTACACTCCCATTTTTGCAGATGCAAGAATTGCAGGCTGGAGCGCTCACCGTCTTGAAGAAATCATCAATTCAGGCAAAATCATCCGTCCCGCATATATGAACGTGCAGGAAAGACGGGAGTATGTCGAAATGAAGAAAAGATAATAAAATTATGAACCACAGTCTGCGTTTAAGTGATTGTGGTTTGAATTTTTATTAAATTTTGGTTAAAAATAAATTAATTTTAAATATAACTATTGTATTTATAAATAATATTGATGTATAATGAAATCAAATTTTAATTTGCATTTAAACGGGTGAACATATATGGATAAAACTCAAAAACGATGGTCGTTTATAGTTAACGTATTATATCTGCTTATATTTGTTACGGCATTCGTGCTGTTTATGAAGTATGCATTCTGGATGGTATTTCCCTTTATTTTTGCACTTTGTATAGCGGCACTTCTGCAGAAGCCTCTGAAGCTTCTTACTAAGCATAAAAAATCTCCCAAGGGACTTATCAGCGCATTACTGTCGTTGCTTGTTTTCGGTGCGATTATCGGTGTCGTTGCTTTGGGCGGCGCAAAGATTGTTTCAGGTGTTATGGATTTTGTAACATACTTTACAGACAGATGCACAAGCTTTGCAGATGTATTTGATGTTATAAAAAATGCTTATCTGTCGCTTGATATTGCAAATCAGTTGCCCTCTGTTGTAAACGACTATGTAACAAACGGTATAGACACAATAAGGGATTACTTCCTGAGCGGTCAGATCGTAACTACTATAACAGACAATATTTCCAAAATTATTTCCCCCCTGAGCAGTGTTATCACTACAGTTCCTTCTTTCCTTGCAAGTCTTTTGATATCCGTTGTTGCAACCTGCTTTATGACCGCAACGTTTGATGATATAAAAGATTTTGTTTTAAGGCAGTTCAGCGATATGGAAAAAGCAAAAAGAGCAAAACAGATTCTCGTAAGCTCAGTCGGCAAAATGATAAAGGCGTATTCCATTATCATCTGTATCACTACCTTTGAATTGTTTATAGGTTTGTCCCTGCTTAAGCTTATCGGTTTCACCGATACATCCCATATTCTGCTTATCAGCTTTCTTATTGCTCTTATTGATATCGTACCTGTTCTCGGTACCGGTACCGTTCTTGTGCCCTGGAGCATTATCAGCTTTATCTCGGGCAGAATCGGTATGGGTATAGGCTTGCTTGTGATTTATGCTGTTGTTACGGTTATCCGTCAGTTTATGGAGCCCAAGCTCGTTGCAGGTCAGGTAGGTATTTCTCCCGTTGTAACGATTATGGCTATGTATATCGGTATAAAGGTTTTCGGCGCAATCGGTATTTTTATTCTTCCTTTTATCGTAATCATAGTCAAATTGCTTAATGATGAAGGAATCATTCATATTTTCAATTCCTCACCAAAGCACGAAAATTCAATACAGAAGTGAGATTTGCTCAGTTATTCTTGCCGCGCGTAAAAATGTAAAGAACACATAAATATTTTTAATAACAAACAATCTTAAATTATCGGTGATTTTTATGGCTTTATTTTCAAATATTGATTTAGCTGATGATATTACAACAGCCAAATCCATCCGTTTTAATAAAAACGGTAAACTCAAAATTATGCACATTACTGACACACATCTTGATGACAGTAATATAGATGCGTCCGTGTGGCTTATCGGCAAAGCCTGCGATAAGGAAATGCCCGATATCGTAATTATTACGGGCGATAATGTGGGCAATCACGGTGATATTTCCGCTACTAAGGGGTATATTGACAAACTTATGTCTGTTTTTGAAAGCAGAAAACTTACAGTTGCAGTTACCTTTGGCAACCACGATTCCGAGTGTGAAACAGGTATGACAAGAGAGGAGCTTATGGATTATTACAATACTTTCTCTTGCTCAATATCAGTTGATGACGGAGAACTTCTTTCAGGTTGCGGTACATATAACATTCCCGTTCTTGCAAGCAATACGGATGATGTTAAATTCAATCTCTGGATGTTTGACTCCGGCTCCTATGATAATGAAGGTCACTATGCCAATGTGCTTGAAGATAAGGTCGAATGGTACAAGGCTAAGTCCGATGTGTTAAAAGAATTGAACGGCGGCAAACCCGTGTATTCTTTTGCTTTTCAGCACACTATCGTTCCGGAAGTTTACGAAGCTCTTAAAAAGGTTAACAAGCAAAAGCTGTTTTCTTTTCCGCATATGTATAATAAATCCGATTATTATATGTTTGACCCGAACGTGAAAAATTATGGTACATTTAATGAAACACCCTGTTGCGGTTATTACAATCACGGTCAGTTTGACGCTATGGTTGAAAAGGGTGATGTTCTCGGCATTTTCACAGGGCACGACCATACGAATGCATTCGGAGTTCAGTATAAAGGCATAGATATTGTAAATTCGCTCAGTACACGCTACAACGGAGATAAGTTCTCAACCCAGTACGGCTACAGAATTCTTGAGGTCGATGAAAATAACACCTCTGAATACACATCCCGTGTAGAGCATTGGTATGATATGTTCACCCGTGAAGATATCTCATCTCTTAAGGCAAGCGGTGACGATTTCGGCGTTGAAACAGCAAAAGATGTTACG
Source organism: Clostridia bacterium (assembly GCA_017465825.1). GTDB lineage: Bacteria > Bacillota > Clostridia > Oscillospirales > Acutalibacteraceae > UBA1081. The sequence goes on along the minus strand of JAFTVI010000034.1, from coordinate 92,404 downwards.
TACAAAGGCTTCTTACGCAAAATCTTTGAAAATGTATGCCGAGGTTTCACAAAGCTCGTTACAGGCAGAAAGGTTACTTATGATGAAATTTCAAAATAACAGGTTCAGAAGAATGCTCTTTATTGTATTCTGTGCTTGTTTGTCAATCGGTGTGATTATTGGTATTTATGCCGTTTGCGTGAATGCTCACGTAATCAATTCAACAGATGATTATATTTTATCTGTTGATGATGCGTCTGCACTTGAAGATGTTGACTGTATTCTTGTTCTTGGAGCAGGTGTTGACGGTGACACTCTTAGCCATATGCTTGAGGACAGAGTAAAAACAGGCATAACACTTTATGAGAACGGTGCGGCACCAAAAATTCTTATGAGCGGTGACCACGGCAGGGAAGAGTACGACGAAGTTAACGCAATGAAATCCTATGCCACAGATTACGGTGTGCCGTCAGAAGATATATTTATGGACCACGCAGGCTTTTCTACTTATGAATCTATGTACAGAGCAAGGGATATTTTCTGCGCTGAAAAAATCATAATTATTTCACAGGAGTATCACTTGTACAGAGCAATTTATATTGCCCGTTATTTGGGACTTGATGCATACGGCGTGGACAGTCAGCTCCGCCCCTATGCCGCAGATACCAATATATACAACACTATAAGAGAATTCCTTGCCAGAAATAAGGACTTCCTCTATGTAAGATTCAATCCCGAGCCGACCTATCTGGGAGAAACCGTACCTATCAGCGGTAACGGAAATGTCACTAATGATAAGGTGGATGAAAATATATATGCATAATTAAAAGCTCACAGTTTGCCGCTGTGAGCCTTTTTTATACTCTTTCTTCAATTATTTTTATCAGTTCACTGGGTTTGACACTCATAGCATCACATATACGGAAGAATGTTTCAAGTGTAGGTTTTCTTACACCTCGCTCAATTGCACTCAGATGTGTCCTTCCGATATCAGCAAGACCGCTTACAACCTCCTGTGACAATCCTTTGTTTTCTCTGAATTCCTGAATAACTTTTCCAACAATTACTGAATCAAGCATTCTTATCTCTCCTTTATAATCATAAATTAAGTATAGATAAGAAAAAAGGAAACAATGAATACATATGTTGACAATTGAACACAAATGTGTTATTATCTAACTGCAAATTTTTAAAGGAGGATTTATTATGTCCAAAAAAATTATTTCAATCTTACTTTCTGTTCTTATGGTCGCTTCTATGGTAAGCATACTTGGTGCTTCTGCCTTTGCAGCATCAGCTGATGACCTCACTTATGAAGTAATTGATGGTAAAGCAACAATCACAGGCTGTGCCTTGACAGTTGACGGTACTCTTGTTATTCCCGAAACTATTGGCGGTTATACCGTTAATGCAATTGGTGAATATGCATTTGCAGGCTGTGTGGCACTTGATGCAATTTCAATCCCTGAAACAGTTGAAACTATCGGCGAAGGTGCATTTGATTCTTGTGTCAGTCTTGCTTATGTTGATGTGTTGACAAAAACTGCTGACCTTACTTCAAGCCTTCTCGGTTATTCTTGCTATGATGTATATGACGGCATGAAAGAACAGTTTGTTGCTGCATACTTTGACTATCTTGATGCCTTCATGATTTATGAAGAATCAGGGTATGATGTTGATTATGAAGCAGATGTATATGCTGCCTATATTGAAATGCTCAATTATGCAGAAGAAAATGAAGAATATGTTGCTGTTGAAGATTTTGCAATTTTCGGTTTTGACGGCAGTACAGCAGAAGCATATGCAGCTGACAACGGATTTGCATTTTATGAACTTGTAAATGAGGATCCCACACCGGAAGTACCTTCTGCAAATCCTGATACTGAAGTTGATACGGACGCAGACAACACAACAACAGATTCTCCACTCAACGTTGATTTCAGCGGTATAGGTGAAGCATTAAGTGAATTGTTCAGCTCTTTCAACCTCTCAAAAATTGTTGCTATAATTTTAAAAATTTTCACAATGCTTACTTCTTTCTGATAATATAATAATTAATTAGTATTAAATAGATTTAAGAGAGGTCGGGTACTCATGTGTAAATGACCTCTTTTTCAAAAGGAGAAATCTATATGAAGAAAAAAATTATAAGTATGCTGCTCGTGGTAGTAATGCTTATTTCAGTAACACCTGTTTCGATATTTGCAGAAGACGATATTTTGAATTATTTGACATATGAAATATCAAATGGAGAAGTAACAATTACAAATTGTGATACTTCGTATAGTGGCCCAGCTAATATACCCAATACCATTGATGGGTATCCTGTATCTAAAATTGGTGCTTCTGCATTTTGGACTTGTTCAATTACAAGTCTGACTGTTCCAAATAATGTTACATCTATCGGTCAAGAAGCGTTTTCAGAGTGTAGGAATCTTGAATCGATTTCTTTGGGTACTGGTTTAACAGCTATTGGATACTGGGCTTTTGAAAGTTGCAGTAGTCTAAAAAGTGTTGAAATTCCTGAAGGAATAACATATATAGCAACTGGTGTATTCCGCTATTGCAATAGTCTTGCAAATGTTACTCTTCATGATGGAATAACTACCATAGATAATGGTGCATTCAATGGTTGTGCATTCTCAAGTATAACATTGCCTTCAAACTTAACTACTATAGGTAACGGGGCATTTAGAGACTGTACTAATCTTACAAGTATTAGTATTCCTGCTTCTGTTACTTCTATAGGCACTTGGCCATTTTCTGGTTGTTCTAGCCTTTCAAAAGTAACTATAAGTTCAAGTAATCAGCGTTATTCAAGTGATGGCTGTGCGATATTTAATAAAGATAAAACTGCTATTGAAACTTGTTGTAATTCAACAATAAGTTCATACGATATTCCGGATGGTGTTATAAATATTGCTGATTATGCATTTTACAACTGTAGCAAGCTCACGAATATTAAAATTCCTGATTCTGTTACGAGTATTGGTGAATCTGCATTTTCGTATTGTTTAGGTTTGTCATCCATAACGATTTCTTCTAGTGTAACAACAATTGGCGATGGTGCATTTTCAGGTTGTTCTAAACTTACGAGTATTACTCTGCCAAAGAGTATAAGAACAATAGATTCTTATGCTTTTAATTCTACAACAAAATTGACAGATGTTTATTATTATGGTAGTGAAACAGAATGGTCAGCCATAACAATTAAAAGTAATAACAACTATCTTACTAGTGCAACGATTCATTATAATTATTGTCCGCATACCGAAACAACGACAATTTCTTCGGTTGCACCAACTTGTACACAAACAGGTTTAACGGCGGGAACAAAATGCTCAAGTTGCGGTGAAATTCTTGTTGAACAAACCGTGGTTGCAGCTAAAGGTCACTCATATGGCTCATGGACAAAAGTTGATGATACAAACCATAAGAGAATATGTACAAGAAGCGGATGCGGAATAAGCGAAACATCTGCACATACATGGAACTCCGGTGTTATTACAACAGCAGCAACATGTACAACAACGGGTGTAAAAACTTACACATGTTCAATATGTAACGCAACAAAAACAGAAACAATATCAAAGCTTGGTCACTCATATGGATCATGGACAAAAGTTGATGATACAAACCACAAGAGAACATGTACAAGAAGCGGATGTGGTGAAAGCGAAACATCAGCACATACATGGAACTCCGGTGTTATTACAACAGCAGCAACATGTACAACAACGGGTGTAAAAACTTACACATGTTCAATATGTAATGCAACAAAAACAGAAACAATATCAAAGCTCGGTCACGATATGAGTGATTGGACTGTAACAACTCCTGCTACCTGTACAACTGTCGGTGAAGAAAGGTCAGATTGCTCCCGTTGTGATTACTATGAAACAAGAGAAACCGCAATAAAAGAACACGACGACACTGACAATGACAGGCTTTGTGACAATTGTAAAGACAATATTTCCGATTCTTCCGAAGATGTTACTTCAAGTGGTGATAATTCAAATAATGATGAATCATCAAATAATAACGGACCTTCTTGCTTCTGTGCTTGTCACAGCAATAATCCGTTTATAAGCTTTTTCTATAAAATAATAAGATTTATAAGAATGCTTTTTGGACTGAAGTATTGCAGATATTGTGATTGTTCTTATGTATAAATAATTTAATTCTTTGATTGATAAACAGGGGCATACAGGCATCTGCGCTGTCTGCCCCATTTTTTACCCAAATATATCCCTGTCCGGTTTTTCTTTTACGCAGGTATACACGCTTAAATTGTTATTACTGTCGCAGGAGGCATAAAATACGTCTTTTACGCTTTTTATGCCCTGTTCATCGAGCTGTTTTTTCAGCCATACATCGTTATTACCCGTGTATTTAAGATTTTCTTTTAATACTATGCCGTCAAGAATTACCGTAACGGGCAATTTTTCTTCTTTGGGAAATATATTCATATCTCTGTTGGTTGCAGGTCTTGCCTCGGATTTAGGCAGAACGGAAATTCGTCCGTTCGGTTCAAGAACTGCTGTTTGTATATCGGCAATATTGGGATAGCCCGATATTCGGCATTCCGTTAAAAATTCACTGACGTTCAGATTTGCTTTTCGCAGATTTTTTTTGAAAAGTCTGCCGTTATCATACAGTATAAGGCTTGTACCGTCTATCAGTCGCCTTGCCTTAACGGATTTGTTGGTTATAACTGATAATAATGCGGCAACAAGACCATAAACAATCATTGCAGTAAGAGGTTTGTGAAATCCCTCCTCAAGCTCCGTTGCCATTTCAGCCGCAATTGAGCCTATCGTAATACCTGTGATGTAGTCAAATGTAGTCATCTGCGATATCTGCTTGTTACCCATTATTTTAGTCAGTATAAACAGTATGAGGAGTGAAAACAGGCTTAATAAGATTACATAAGTTATATCCATAAAAATCACCGTTTTTAGTGTTTGATAACTTCAAAAAAATATTAAAAAATCTTGCAATATAGTCCGCCATAGTATATAATATCCTGGAAAGAAGTGATACCTATGGATAAACTTAAGTCAGCAGTTGTAGGCTGCGGAAGTGTCAGCTCACAGCATTTTAATACAATTGATAAAAACGAAAAGAGCGAGCTTGTTGCTGTCTGTGATATAATTCCCGAAAAGGCAGACAAAAAAGCCGCTGAATACGGCGCAACAGCATTTTATGATTTTGATGAAATGCTTGAAAAGGCACAGTTTGATGTTCTTCACATCTGCACACCACATTATCTGCACGCTGAAATGGCAATCAAGGCTATGAATAAGGGCATAAACGTGCTTTGTGAAAAGCCTCTTGCAATCTTTTATGCTGATGCATTGAAGATGTGCGAATGTGCCGAAAAGAATAACGTTTATCTCGGCACTTGCTTTCAGAACAGATACAACGACGCATCTGTATATATAAAAAATCTTCTTTCATCCGGTGAAATGGGTGCAGTCACAGGTGCAAAAGGTATGGTCACCTGGGACAGGGATGAGGAATATTATTCCGACGACTGGCACGGCACATTGGCTAAAGAGGGCGGCGGAGTTGTAATCAATCAGTCTATACATACGCTTGATTTGCTTCAATGGCTTATCGGCTCCGATATGGTTGATATCAGGAGCAGTATTTCACAGAAACGCCTCGCAGGTAAGGTCGAAACAGAAGACACTGCAGATGCTCTTATTACTTTTGAAAACGGCGTGCAGGCTCTCTTTTATGCAACGCTCTGTTATAACGGCAATTCGCCCGTTTTTATAGAATTGCTTTGTGAAAAAGGTAAAATCGTAATGTATGACGACCTTGCAATCATCAAAAAAGGCGAAGATAAGCATACCGTAACCTTTGAGCACGGTAAAGGCGAGAAAGGTTACTGGGGCAACAGCCACGGCAAGCTTATAGCTGAGTTTTATGACAGTATAATCAATAAAACTCATTTTGAAGTTGACGGCAGGTCGGGCATAAAAGCAGTTAAAATTGTCGACAGCCTTTACAGCTACGCAAGAAAAATTTGACAAAGTTTTTAAATATATGATATAATTCGTTCAATATTGTTAAGGAGTAATTATTATGTCTATGGATTTTAAGCGAAAGCTTCCCATTCCCAAAGAGGTTAAGGAGCAGTATCCGCTTACAAAAGAAATTATTGCAGTAAAAGAAGAAAGAGATGCCGTCATCCGTGATATTTTCACGGGTAAGGACAACCGTTTCGCACTCATCATCGGTCCCTGTTCTGCTGATAATGAGGATTCCGTGCTTGATTATGTTACACGTCTTTCCGATTTGCAGGAAAAGGTAAAGGATAAGGTTTTCATTATTCCCAGAATTTACACCAATAAGCCCAGAACAACAGGCGACGGCTATAAGGGGCTCGTGCATCAGCCCGACCCCGAAAAGGAATCTGACCTTTACGAGGGTATCCTTGCTATCAGAAGGCTTCATACACGAGCTATTGCAGAATCGGGTCTTGTATGTGCTGATGAAATGCTTTACCCCGAAAATCACCGTTATCTTTCGGATTTGATTTCATATATCGCAGTCGGTGCAAGAAGTGTCGAAAACCAGCAGCACAGACTTACCGCCAGCGGTATTGACGTCCCCGTAGGTATGAAAAACCCCACAGGCGGCGACCTTTCCGTTATGCTCAATTCAATTACCGCCGCACAGCATTCCCATAACTTTATTTTCAGAGGATGGGACGTTACCACAAGCGGCAATCCTCTTGCTCACGCAATTCTCAGAGGATATGTAGACGAGTTTGGCAGATCTGTTCCCAACTACCATTACGAAGATCTTAACCGCGTTTATGATATGTATCAGGAAAAGGGTCTTGAGAATATGGCTGTTATCGTTGATACAAACCACTCCAACTCGGGTAAAAAATATCTTGAACAGATAAGAATTTCAAAGGAAATTCTTCATTCAATGCGCCATAATGACCATATAAATAAGCTTGTAAAAGGTCTTATGATTGAAAGCTATATTGAGGACGGCACACAGAAAATCGGCGAAGGTGTTTACGGTAAATCAATCACCGACCCCTGTATCGGCTGGGCAAAAACAGAACGTCTTGTTCTTGATATTGCAGACTTACTTTAAAAAATCAGCACTCCGCGCGGAGTGCTTTTTTTAATGGTCTTTTATTTTTTTTATTGCACCTTTTTCAAGTCTTGACACCTGTGCCTGTGAAATTCCCACTTCATTTGCAACCTCCATTTGTGTTTTACCCTGCATAAAGCGCATATTGAGTATTCTTTTCTCTCTCGGACTCAAATTTTTTATTGCCTCTTTCATAAGCAATTCATCAATCCAGTCACTCTCCGTCGAGCGGTCACTTATCTGGTCCATAACGTATATTGTGTCGCCGCCGTCTGCATATACGGGCTCGTAGAGTGAAATCGGCTCAACAATGGCTTCAATCGCAATTACAACCTGCGATACGGGCAAATTTAATCTCTCTGCAATTTCCTCTATTGTGGCTTCGCGGTTGAGCTCGTTCTGTATTTCTTCACGCATCTGCATAGCGTGGTATGCCGTGTCACGCATTGAACGGCTTACTCTTATGCTGTTGTTATCACGCAGATAGCGCCTGATTTCGCCTATTATCATAGGCACCGCGTAAGTCGAAAAACGAACGTTAAGAGTAATATCAAAGTTATCAATTGCCTTTATAAGCCCGATACAGCCCACCTGAAACAGATCGTCAAGATTTTCACCTCTGTTGGTAAAACGCTGTATAACGGACAGCACAAGCCTTAAATTTCCCTCAATGAGCTGTTCTCTCGCTTTTTTGTCACCGTCCTTGATTTTTTTTAACAGCTCTATTTTTTCCTGTTCTTTGAGCACCTTCAATTCCGATGTGTTTATACCCGTAATCTCAACTTTTCCCCACTGCATAAATAAAATCCTCCGTATACAAGATATGTATACAGAGGACATTTTTATTGTAGCCGCATTTATTAAAATTTAATCAGTTAATATTTGCCAATAATCAATCAGCTTTGCCGATTTCAGCATATTTTTGCTTGCGTCTTTCAAGAAGCTCATTGTACATAAGCTCTCTTTTTTCCTTGGAGAGAGGATAAAGGAATTTAGGGATAACTGCAAGAATACCCGTCAACTGGGGGATCCCTGTACACATAGCAAACAGCCACCATTTGGTAGAATCAGTCTGTGTGCCTATGGTTTTTCCCTGTACGTAGCCTATGCTTTCGAGCATAATGCTCTGAATAGATGTCTGCAATATTGACTGTATTTTTTGTAACAGGTCTTTTGCAACACCAATAGTTGCTTCCATTCTGTAGCCGTTTTTCCATTCGCAGTAGTCCATTGATTCGTTGTAAAGCTCCGCATTTACAACCTTTCTTATACCGAACGCCCATTTATCAAAGAATGCCTGAATGCCGAATGCGACACACATAAACAGCTTACGCTTGTAGTTGCCGTTGATTGAACCTACTGCAAACAGCAACAGCCACCAGAAACGGGTGTATAAATCTTCACCGACCCATAAAGCCTTTGATGAGAACCTTTCCCGCATAGGCTTAACGAATGCATAACTGATACTGCCTATCATACTCGACGGTAAGTTAAGAATTGTAAGGAGAGTAGCAGAGCCGTGAACATCAATAAAGTAGTTGGTCGTGCTTGTGCTTATGCTGAAACCGCCAAGGAAGTTTGACAGCGTTATAAGCAGAATAGGGTAGTTGTTGAATATAGCTTTGAAACCTTGTCGGAGGTCGGGTTTTTCAAGTGTCTGCGGAACGCGCTCCTTTGATACTATAAAGAAGTAGAAAGTAAACATACAGGATGCAATGTTTGTAAAAAGACCCATTCCGAGGAATGCTGACCTCAGTTTTATCGGCAGAACACCGTTGTTGATAAGGTCAATGAGTACACCCATAATTATGCCGGGTAAATCTTCACCCATATATCCCGTCAGCAGTTCAGCCATAGTAATAAGCCGCGCACGGTCATTCGGGTGTGGCGTTATGGTCGTCATATAGCCCGTTTTGGCAATGCTCGTGAATGTACCTGCCGTTTCCGTTATAACATTGAATGCAAAGTAGAATATCAGTTTGGGTATGTAAGTGCCTGCCGATGCAGGGAAAATGTAGGGCATAAACCAATAAAGCGTGCCGATAAGCGTAAGGGGAATCTGGAAAAACAGCATATAGGGTCTGAACTTGCCCCAACGCGTTCTTGTTCTGTCAACAAGTGTGCCGATAAGCGGGTCGTTGATAATATCCCACGCACCTGTAAAAATGTTTACTATTGCGTTGATTTTAAAATCAATCTTAACAACGTCCCATATAAATCTGTCTTTATATCCGTTTATGTTGAAAACGTTTGATATGTCGTTCAGAAGATACGCAAATGTTTCTCTGTTTCCGACATACCGTCTGTCCTCGTATATGAAATTTTCAAGCTCTTTGTTTTCAGGCGTTTTATCCTGAATTTTCTCTTCAATATTACTCATAACATCCCTCACATTCTAATAAATTTTAACATTTTAAACCATTAGTGTCAATATATAATTGTGTAAAATAACCGAACTGAATATCAGCCCGGTTAAAATTATTGTTATTCAAGAACTTCAAGATCTTCAAAATCGTCAAGCTCAAGTCCCTTGTTGTGGGAAAGTGCCCAGTCAACACACCACTGACCTGCAAAAATGAGTAAATCTCTGCCTCTTACGTCCTGTACCCATATTGAGTTGGTGAGATCGAGCTCTTTTGGCTCAACAGGTGATGATACAATTCTCTTGATAACTTGATAGTTAAGGTTGCGTCTGCGGAATTTTACACCGTATTCGGACTCCATTCTGTGTTCAAGAACCTCATACTGGAGCATACCGACAACGCCTACTATAACACGCTCCATACCTGTTTCGGGCAGGAAGAAAATCTGTATTGCACCTTCCTGTGCAATCTGGTTCATACCCTTTGCAAATTGCTTACGCTTCATTGAATCTACCTGTTCAACCTCTGCAAAATGCTCGGGAGCGAATGTCATAATACCTTTATATCTGACCTTCATATCTTTGTCGCAGATAGTGTCACCGATAGAGAATATACCGGGGTCAAACACACCAATTATGTCGCCTGCATAGGCTTCATCAATAATTTCGCGCTCCTGTGCCATCATCTGCTGAGGCTGAGAGAGCTTTATCATTTTATTTTCCTGCACGTGAAGATATTCTTTGTTTCTCTCGAATTTACCCGAACAGATTCGCATAAATGCAATTCTGTCGCGGTGAGCCTTGTTCATATTTGCCTGAATTTTAAATACAAATGCTGAAAAATGCTCGTCAAATGGGTCAACAACACATTCTTCAGTTTTGTGTGAAAGGGGAGCGGATGTGAGCTGTAAAAAGCTCTGCAGGAAAGGCTCTACACCGAAGTTGTTAAGAGCTGAGCCGAAGAAAACGGGAGTGAGCTTGCCGTTTCTGACCTTTTCTATGTCAAAATCGTTGCTTGCAATGTCGAGCAGTTCAATGTTGTCAACAAGAGTTGTCCTCAGATCCTCGCCGATAAGCTCATCAAGCTTTGCCGTATCTGTGATATCACATTCAATACCTTCAATCCTGCGTCTGCCTGCGTGAAACTCATTGAATGCCAGAATGTGCCTTTTTTCTCTGTCGTAAACGCCTCTGAAATTACTGCCGCAGCTGATAGGCCAGTTCATTGCGTATGTTCCGATGCCGAATTCCGTTTCAAGCTCGTCAAGCAGCTCGTAAGGGTCTCTTGCTTCACGGTCCATCTTGTTGATGAATGTAAAAATCGGTATGTTTCTCATAGCACAGACTTTGAAAAGCTTTCTTGTCTGCGGCTCGATACCCTTAGCGGCGTCAATAACCATAACTGCGCTGTCAGCCGCCATAAGTGTGCGGTAAGTGTCCTCGGAGAAGTCCTGATGTCCGGGGGTGTCAAGAATATTTATGCAGAAACCGTCGTATTCAAACTGAAGCACTGATGAAGTTATTGAAATACCTCTCTGCTTCTCAATATCCATCCAGTCGGAAACAGCGTGCTTGTCGCTTGCCTTGCCCTTAACAGAGCCGGCTGACTGTATAGCTCCGCCGTAAAGAAGAAATTTTTCGGTAAGAGTAGTTTTACCTGCATCAGGGTGGGAAATTATAGCAAATGTTCTGCGCCTGTTGATTTCGTTTCTTAAATCAGCCATATTTAAACCTCTCAAAATCTCATAATACAATCCTATATTTTAACATAAAGCAATAAAAAAATCAATATCAATAATTGCTTGTTTGAAAATAAATCTTGAATCTTTGATTTTTTTAATGTATTATATGGAAAAAGGAGGAATTTATATGTCCAAAAGTGTAAAAATAATTATCTCTGTTGTTGCCTGTTTATTGGTTGCGGCTTTGCTTGTAGTCATATTTTACGGCAATATCAAGAGTGCAATTGCCTATATTCACGATTCATTCAATGCGCCTGCCGTAGAAGCGGATTTTGAAGTGATGCCCGACGATACTATCCGTATTATGTCTTTCAATATACGTTACGGTGATTTAGGTGTACTCACCGCTGAAGACAGATATGACGCTGTTAAAAACGTTATAAAAAAAGGCTTCCCCGATTCAATAGGTCTGCAGGAGGCAACCCCCGAATGGATGGATTACCTTAAAACAGCACTGGACGGTTACGCTTACGTAGGTGTTGGCAGAGATGACGGTGATAATCAGGGCGAGTATGCCGCAATTTTCTATCTTGAAGATAAATATAATGTTGTTGATAGCGGCACATTCTGGCTGTCGGATACTCCCGATGTTGTGTCAAAGGGCTGGGGTGCTGATTGCTACAGAATCTGCACCTGGGCAATCCTTGAAAACAAAATCACAGGTGAACGATATGTTCATATGAACGCTCATTTTGACTATGCAAATGATGAAGTAAGATACAACAGTGCCGACCTTATACTTGAAAAGGCAAAGGAGTTCGGTGATATACCTGTTGTATACACCGCCGATATGAATTTCTCGGAAACAAGCGAATACTATCTGCATATGAAAGATGACGGATATTTCATCGATGCAAAAGAGGATGCAGAAGATACGATGGATTATCTTACATATCACGACAGAAATCCAAAAGAGCACGAGGACAGCAAAATTGACTATATCCTTATAAACGATAAATTCGATGCAAAAGTTTTCAGGGTTGTTACTGACGGTATTGACGGCAAATATGTGTCCGATCACTTCCCGCTGTATGCTGATATAAAATTTGCAGATTGATAGGAGCTGTGATGTTATGTCTAAAAACAGGAAAATAATAATTATTGCATCTGTTGCGATTGTAGCTGTTGTTATTGCAGGTCTTGCTGTTTTTGCTGTATGTCTTGATTATATATATGTGAATATCAGCGCAGAGGACCCGCCTGCTCAGGTTGCAGATTTTGAAGATAAAGCAGATGATACGATACGTATAATGTCTTTCAATATCCGTTGCACAAATCTTGGACCGATACCTAAAATTGCAAGACATTCCCTTGTTGAAGAAACAATAATCAACAGCGAGGCAGATTCATTCGGTGTGCAGGAGGCTACACCTTCCTGGATGAACTATCTTTCAGATGCGCTTGAAGATAAATACGGTTATGTTGGTGTCGGCAGAAACAACGGCAAAAATTCAGGAGAATATTCAGCAATATTCTATCTTAAGGATAAATATGAACTGATTGACAGCGGTACATTCTGGCTGTCGGAAACACCCGATGAACCCTCAAAAGGCTGGGATGCAAGCTTTAAAAGAATATGCACCTGGGCAGTGCTTGAAAATAAAGCAACAGGTGAAAGATACGCTCATTTTAATGCCCATTTTGACCATAAGGGCGTTGAAGCAAGAAAGAACAGTGTTGACCTTATTCTTTCAAAAATCAGTGAATACGGCGATATCCCTGTAGTTTTTACTGCTGATATGAATATCGAAGAGGGAACAGAAGCATATACCCGTATGCTCGCTGACGGAACGCTGACAGACGCAAAATATACGGCAGAGGAAACAATGGATTATCTTACATTCCACAATCTCACACCGTCCGAAAATGAAACCAAAATTCTTGATTATGTTATGATTAACGATGAATTCGATGCCGAGGTTTACAAAGTTGTGACAGCAGGATTTGACGGTAAATATGTATCCGACCATTTCCCTGTTTATGCTGATTTGAATTTAAAATAATGCAAAAAAGAGGTACAGTTTTCGCTGTACCTCAAATTTATATTGTTTATTATTTATTCTTGCTTGCAAGTCTTTGAATTGCTTTAACGATTTCAACAACAGGGATAATGCAGAATGCAATACCGAGTGCTACTCCGTAGTGTGCAAGGTCAAGATGTGCAAAGTCAAATGCTGCAGCAAGGAAGGGAACTTCGATAACAACTGTTGTAAGAACAAGAGCTGCAGCCATTGATGCAAAGAGAGGAAGGTTTACGCTGCCCTTGAAGAGCATCTTGACAACAGAGCCTCTCTGTGAGCGCATATTGAGTGAATGGAATATCTCACACATTGACATTGTAAGGAATGCCATTGTCGTACCTGTGAGTGCCATATCGTGTGTTGCGGGGTTAGAAAGGCTGATATTTGTGAATATCCACTCTGAGAAGGGAAGTCCCCAGTTAACACCGATAAAGTATGCACAAAGAGTAAGAACCGTAACAAGGGCACCCTGATAAAGAACGTCTACGCCGAGACCGCCTGAGAATACGCCTGCTTTTGCACTTCTGGGCTTTCTTCTCATAATATCACTTTCGGGCTTTTCTATGCCGAGGGCAAGTGCAGGGAAACAGTCTGTAACAAGGTTTATCCAGAGAAGATGGGGAGCCTCAAGAATAGTGAAGCCTAAAAGTGTTGCGGTGAAGATTGAAAGAACCTCTGAAAGGTTTGAACCGAGAAGGAACTGAATTGCTTTACGGATGTTATCGTAAATTCTTCTGCCTTCGCCAACAGCGGAAACGATTGTGGCAAAGTTATCGTCTGCAAGAACCATATCTGCAACGTTCTTTGTAACGTCAGTACCTGTAATACCCATACCAACGCCGATATCAGCACTCTTGATTGAGGGAGCGTCGTTAACACCGTCGCCTGTCATAGCGGTAACATAACCCTTTTTCTTCCATGCGTTAACAATTCTTGTTTTGTGCTCAGGCTGCACACGGGCATATACAAAAATGTTTGTAACAATCTTTTCAAATTCTTCGTCAGAAAGCTTTTCGAGATCCGCACCTGTCATAGCATTCTTTTCATCGTTAAGGATACCAAGCTCTTTTGCAATAGCAACAGCTGTATCCTTGTGGTCGCCTGTAATCATAATAGCGGTGATACCTGCGCCGCGACATTCGTCAATAGCATCCTTTACTTCGGGACGGACAGGGTCGATCATACCTGTAAGACCAACAAATACCATATCTTGTTCAAGGAATGAAGGCTCGTATGATTCGGGAGCTTCGGGGTATTTCTTCATTGCGCAGGCAAGAACACGAAGAGCCTTGTCAGCCATACGCTTGTTTTCTGCGGAGATTTTTGCTCTTACTTCGTCAGTCATAGGTACGATTTTGCCGTCGATTTCAGCATATTTACATCTGCCAACTACGATATCGGGACCGCCCTTTGTGAACTGAACAATACCGTTTGCTGTCTGATGAACTGTTGACATCATCTTTCTGCCTGAATCAAAGGGAGCTTCGCCTATACGGGGCATTTTAGCCATAAGGTCGTTTTTGTTGAGACCGAGCTTGAGCGCAAAGTTAACGAGTGCAGCCTCTGTGGGCTCGCCTGTAACAGTGCCGTCGGAGTTTACTGAAACATCAGTACAAAGTGACATCATTGTTGCAAGATTCTTTTCATCAGTGCAGAATGAGTCAACAACCGTCATAACATTCTGTGTAAGAGTACCTGTCTTGTCGGAGCAGATGATCTGTGCACAGCCGAGAGTTTCAACTGCTGTAAGCTTTCTGATGATAGCGTTTTTCTTTGACATCGTTGTAACGCCCATTGAAAGAACGATTGTAACAACAGCCGCAAGGCCTTCGGGAATAGCGGCAACGGCAAGAGAAACGGCAACCATAAAGAATTCAAGTACAAGGTTGAAATCTACTGCTTCACCTGAAACAATGTTTTTAACGATCTGGAAACCGAAAATAAATACACAGATACCGATAACGAGGTAAGTGAGTATTTTACTGAGCTGTGAAAGCTTTTTCTGAAGGGGAGTTTCACCCTCTTCTGCTGTTGCAATAGCGTCGGCAATCTTACCCATTTCGGTGTCCATACCTGTTGCAACAACTACTGCTTTACCGCGTCCGTAAACGAGCGTACTGCCCATATAAGCCATATTTTTACGGTCACCGAGGGGAACAGCGTCCTCTTTTTTGCCGTTGATGACTTCAAGCATCTTTGTAACGGGCACGGATTCACCTGTAAGTGCGGCTTCTTCAATCTTCATACTTGCGCATTCGATGATACGGCAGTCAGCAGGGATAGCGTCACCTGCTTCAAGCACGATTACATCACCCACAACAAGGTCCTCACTCTTAACGGCTACAACGTTGCCGTCACGCAGAGTTTTGGTCGTTGCGGCGCTCATTTCCTGCAAGGCTTCAATGGCTTTTTCAGCTTTGCTCTCCTGATAAACACCGAGAACGGCATTGATAAGCACAACAGCAAGGATAATGATAACGTCGGACGGGAATTCACTCTCAAAAATTGCAAGAACGGCAGAAATTGCGGCTGCTGCAAGGAGAATGATGATCATCGGGTCAGTAAGCTGAGCGAAAAATCTCTTGAGGAGAGAATCTTTTTCAGCTTGCTTGAGCTTGTTCTTACCGTTTGCTTCAAGCCTTTTTGCGGCTTCGGCAGAGGTAAGACCGTCCTGTGAGCTCTTTACTTCATTGAGTACGGTGCTCACTTCTTCTCTGTAGAAATTCATAAAAGTTTCCCCTTTCAAAGGAATTTTTTATCCGACCATAAAAGAAAACCCCTGTACAGAATCCAAATGAAAAAACTGTACACGAGTCTGGTTTTTTAATTCAGAGCCAAGTCCTTAAGACTATGATGTTGGCATAGAAACGCATTTGAAGCGCAAACTACTCCCTCATGATCGGATATTAAATTTTACAATAAAAATAATACCATAAACATATTAAATTGTCAATGAACAAAACAGCAAAATTGAATTATGTTCTATTGTATATTTTGCCGATAATTTGTTGTTGGGTACCTATTTACAAAATCCACGTTTTACTATATAATATCAGCAGAAAGAGATGGTTATATGCAGAAACTTATGAGCCGTATGCGTGCGGCTATGGAAAAATACGATATGATACAGGACGGCGATAGAATAGCAGTCGGTCTTTCGGGCGGTAAGGATTCAGTTGCACTGCTTGCGGCACTCGCTGAAATGCGCCGTTTTTATCCGAAAAAATATGAGCTTGTTGCAATTACGGCTGATATGCGCTTCAACGGTGAAGATGCGGACTATTCTGTGCTGGAAAACTTCTGTAAAAGTATAGACGTTCCTTACGTGATAAAGCGAACCGAACTTGCAGATATAATTTTCAATATCCGTAAAGAGAGCAATCCCTGCTCCCTGTGCGCAAAAATGCGCAGAGGAATCCTGCACGATATTGCAATCGAAAACGGATGCAATAAGATCGCACTCGGTCATCATATGGATGATGCTGTTGAAACTTTTTTTATGAATCTTCTCAAAGGCGGTAATGTGGGTAGCTTTTGCCCCGTTACATATCTTTCAAGAAAGGATATCTATGTTATAAGACCTATGGTGCTTGCATCGGAAGCATTGGTCGCAGGAGCAGTGAAACACAGTAATCTGCCTGTTGTGAAAAGTAAGTGTCCTATGGATAAAACAAGCGAAAGACAAAAAACAAAAGAGCTTGTAGCATCTCTTAACAGGGAATATCCTCAGCTGAGGGAAAAAATTATAGGCGCAATGCAAAGAAAAGGTATAGATAATTGGTAAAAGTCCCTTGATTATAATATTGTATTATGATATAATTTAATATATTTTATTTTTATGGAGATGAATATTTTTGAAATATCTGGTTGTTCTTTACGACGGAATGGCAGACTATCCCGTTCCCGAGCTTAACGGAAAAACACCTATGGAGGTTGCCAATAAACCCAATTTTGACGCTCTGGGCAAAAAGGGTACAGTCGGTATCGTTAAAACTGTTGCCGATTCATTGAAGCCCGGCAGTGACGTTGCAAATCTGAGCGCATTGGGTTACGATGCGGAAAAATGCTATACAGGCAGATCACCCCTTGAGGCTGTCAGCATCGGTGTTGAGCTTAATGATGACGATGTTACAATGAGATGCAATGTTGTTACTCTTTCCGACGAGGAAAATTACGAAGACAAAACTATGGTTGACTATTCCGCAGGTGATATTTCTTCCGAAGAGGCGGCTGAAATTATCAAAACTGTTGAAGAGCACTTCGGTAACGATATTTATAAGTTCTACAACGGCGTTTCTTACCGTCACTGTCTTGTATGGCACTGCGGCACTACCGATTTGGGTGATATGACACCTCCTCACGACATTTCGGGCAGAGTGATAGGCGAATATCTTTCTCAATCGGAAAATGCAAAAGAGCTTATTGCTATGATGAAGGAAAGCTACGGGCTCCTTAAAAATCATCCTGTTAATCTTAAAAGAATCGCAGAGGGCAAAAAGCCTGCAAACTCAATCTGGCTCTGGGGCGAGGGCACAAAGCCCGCTCTTGAAGCTTTTGAAACAAAATTCGGTCTTAAGGGCAGTATTATCTCTGCCGTTGACCTGCTTAAAGGTATCGGCGGCTGTGCAAAGATGAACACACCCGAGGTTGAGGGCGCAACGGGATATATCGACACAAACTTCGCAGGCAAAGCACAGGCGGCTGTTGATGAATTCCGTAACGGTCAGGATTTCGTATATATCCATATTGAAGCAACCGATGAATGCGGTCACAGACACGAACCTGAAAACAAAGTCAAGGCTATTGAGATTATTGACCGTGAGGTTCTTCCCGTAGTGCTTGAAGAGCTTGAAAAGTTCGATGATTACAAGATTATGATTCTTCCCGACCATCCCACCCCAATTGTTACAATGACACACGCAAGAGACCCCGTTCCGTTTATGATTTACCACAAGAACGGCGAAAAGCAGGGCGTGGAAACGGTAACCGAAGCAACAGCAAAAAGCACCGGCGTGTACTTTGATTCCGGTGTTGAGCTTATGAAATATTTTCTTGACAAATAAGGAGTTTTACCAATGGCAGATTACAAAATAGATACAAAATGCGTACAGGCAGGCTGGCAGCCTAAAAACGGCGAACCCAGAGTTCTGCCCATATACCAGAGCACAACATACAAGTACGACACAAGCGAAGCAATGGCCAAGCTTTTTGACCTTGAACCCGGTTATATGTATACCCGTCTTGCAAACCCCACAAGTGATGTTGTTGCACAGAAGATCACAGCTCTTGAGGGCGGCGTTGCAGGCGTGCTTACATCGTCAGGTCAGGCGGCAAACTTCTTCTCGCTTATAAATATTATGGGCGCAGGCGATCACTTTATCAGCTCCGCAACCATTTACGGCGGAACGTTTAACCTTTTCAATGTTACAATGAGAAAAATCGGTATTGACGTAACATTTGTTGACCCCAATGCATCTGAGGAAGAAATCAATGCTGCGTTCAGACCCAACACCAAGGCTGTTTTCGGTGAAACAATTGCAAACCCCTCACTTGATATTCTTGATATCGAAAAGTTTGCAAAGATTGCTCACGAGCACGGTGTACCTCTTATCATTGATAATACATTCCCCACACCTATCAATTGCAGACCTTTTGAATTCGGTGCTGATATAGTAACTCATTCAACTACAAAATATATGGAAGGTCACGCATCCACAATCGGCGGTGCAGTTATCGACAGCGGTAATTTTGATTGGGAACAGAATGACAAATTCCCCGGTCTTACAACACCCGATGAGAGCTATCACGGTGCCGTATATACCCGTGATTTCGGCAAAGCAGGCTATGTTACAAAAATCGTTGCACAGCTTCTTCGTGATTACGGTTCAACACCCTCTCCGCAGAATTCATTTTATCTCAATCTCGGGCTTGAAACACTTGCTCTGCGTATGGAAAGACATTGCTCCAATGCACAGAAAGTTGCAGAGTACCTTGATAAAAACGATAAAATCGAATGGGTAAATTACCCCGGCTTGCCCGGCAGCAAATATTATGATTTAGCTAAAAAATATATGCCCAACGGCACTTGCGGCGTTGTTTCATTCGGCGTAAAGGGCGGAAGAGCAGCGGCAGAGAAGTTTATGAATTCTCTTGAGCTTGCGGCTATTGTTACTCACGTTGCAGATGCAAGAACCTGCGTTCTTCACCCTGCATCATCAACTCACAGACAGTTAAGTGATTCGGAGCTTGTTGAATGCGGAGTTTCTCCCGACCTTATAAGATTCTCGGTAGGTATTGAAAATGCCGAAGATATCATAGCTGATATTCAGCAGGCACTTGATAAGATTTAATTTAAAGGGGCTGAAAATAAATGAAAGGAATCGGTAAAAGAGCTTTATCGCTCATTCTTACCGTTGTGATGCTGTTTACATTATGCGCTCCTGCGTATTCTGCTGAGAGTAACGGCTTTGAGTATGAAATCATCAGCAATAGCACAAGCGTAAGAATTACAGGCTATAAAGGTTCAGCTGAAATCGTCACTATTCCCGATATTATTAACGGCAGAGCAGTAGTTGAAATCAGCGCATCTGCTTTTTCCGGTAACAGCATAATTAAAAGCGTAAATGTTTCTTCTAACGTAACAAAAATTTTAAAGGAAGCATTCAGTAACTGCTCTTCACTTGAATCTGTTATAATTCCTGCATCTGTTACATCAATAGGTGATTCTGCCTTTGCAAATTGTGTATCTCTTACGAGCGTAACAATATCTTCCGCATCAACAGCAATCGGATATTATGCGTTCGAGGGATGCACGGCACTTAAAAGTATCACCGTTCCCTCATCAAAAATCGGATATGCAGCATTCCGTAACTGTACAGCACTTGAATCAATAAATCTTCTCGATTCCGTTCTTTCTGTCGGCAGATATGCTTTTGACGGCACAGCCTGGTACAAAAGTCAGCCTGCAGGACTTCTTACCGTAGGTAAGGTCGTTTACTCTTATACGGGTACGGAAACAGATGTTGTCATTCCCGACGGTATGCTTTGTATTGCTGATTACGCTTTCAGTAATACTGCTGTCAGCAATGTTGTCATTCCCGAAGGACTTTATTATATTGGTCTTTATGCATTCTATCGCTGTCCGGAGCTCAGTTATTTATCTGTACCAGAATCCGTAATAAGCATCGGCACAAGCGCAATCGGCTATGGCGAAACAGGCAGAATTGAGGACTTTGTAATTTACTGCAATGACGGCTCAACTGCTAAAAGCTGGGCAGACGGCAATTCAATCACAGTTGAATTGATTGACAGCTGTACTCATTCTTATTCCGATTGGGTAGTTACTTTAAAGCCGAATTGCATTGATAGCGGTGAACAGTATAAAAGATGTATAAAATGTAATAATGTGCATACTGAAAGCATTGTACCTTTGGGACATAGCTGGAGCGGTTGGATGACATTCAGCGAAATGTCCTGCACTACTGACGAAGTAAAACAGCGAACCTGTACGGTCTGCGGCGAAAAAGAAGATTCCGTCAAGCTTACATCCGGTCACGTCTGGAGTGAATGGACCGTCGTTACCGAACCGGATTGTTCGACTGCAGGTGAGCAGACACACGAATGTACGGTATGCGGTGAGGTCGAAACTCAGGCAATTGAAGCTCTCGGTCACAGTTGGATTATTGATGACACCACTGACAGTGAAGGCTGGATTGTAACACATGAGCCTGTTTGTGCCGAGGTCGGTGGAAAAACAAGAACCTGTGAAATCTGCTCAGGCACTGAGGACGCAGATGTTCCCGCACTCGGTCATAAGGCTGAAGAATGGACTGTTATAAAGGACCCTACAACAATTACAGTCGGTATTAAAGAGGGTGTTTGCACAGTCTGCGGTGAAACCTTTACTGCGGATATTGATGTTTTAACGGAAGAATTACCCGATAATATAACTGACTTGACATTAAAACCAGATGCCAAAATATATTTTAATGAAAATGAAACCTGTTTATTAGGTATTAATGGCTGTACAACCGTTACGGATGTTTTGCTTCAGTTTGAATATCCCGGTCATATTATTGCGGCTGATTCTACACTTACAAATCAGCTCAGCGGTGATGATTATATCTGTACAGGCGGATTCCTTATTCTTCTGAGATATAATGATGAAACGCAGAAATATGATCCTATCGATATGATTTATGTCGTAGCAAAAGGCGATGTAAATGGTGACGGTGATATTACTGCCGCTGATGCAAGATTGGCGCTGAGAAATTCAGCTGATCTTGAAACGTTTAACGATATTCTCGCAACGGCGGCTGATGTTGATAACAACGGTGAGGTTACTGCCGCAGATGCAAGAAAAATTCTCAGAGTATCAAGCCAGCTTGAATCATTATAATAAAAAAATTGCACCCGAAAATCGGGTGCTTATTTTTAAATTTTCGCTCTGAGGAAATCTCCCTCATACAGCTTTTCTGTACAGCTTATGCTCAGAATTTCCTGCGGTATGTGGGCAACCTCACGGTCATTGCCGTCTTTATCTTTAATACTTGTTACCGTAAAGCTCTTGCCAGATGAATTGGGGGAGAGGATTTCCAGTTTATCTCCGACTGCAAATCTGTTACGCATCTGCACAAGATATCTGCCGTTATCCTCTTCACCAAGTACAATTCCAATAAATTTGCAGCTTTGCCTGTAAAGACCGTCATTGTTATGGTCGTATCTGAGTGCGCCGTAATAGAATCCTGTGGAATAGGGTCTGTGACTAGCACATTCAAGCTCATTGTGAATGGTATCAATATCAGCAGTACCGTTGATTCTCTGCCTGTAAGCATTTGTAACGGTTGCAACGTAATAAGGTGATTTCATTCTGCCTTCAATTTTGAATGACGTTACGCCTGCTTTTGCAATTTCATCAAGAAAATCAATACAGCAAAGGTCGTGAGAGCTCAATATTGCAGATGTTCCGTTCTCCTCAATAACTGTAAAATGCTGTTCGGGACGCTTTTCTTCAACTATGTTGTACATCCATCTGCAAGGCTGTGTGCAGTCGCCGTGATTGCCGCTTTTGCCTGTAAGATATGAGCTTATAAGGCATCTGCCCGAATAGGACATACACATAGCTCCGTGAACGAAAGCTTCAATTTCAAGCTCTTTCGGCGTTCTTTGGTGAAGCTCTGCAATTTCTTGGAGTGTCATTTCTCTGCCGAGGACAACTCTCTCTGCTCCCATATTATAATAAACTTCAGCAGTTTTGTAGTTCTGAATATTTGCCTGTGTGCTTATATGTACAGGCAGATCGGGGGCGGCATTTTTTATTGTTACCACAGAGCCGAGGTCCGACACGATTACGGCATCAACACCTGCTGAGTACAGGAATTTTGCATAATCCGACAGTCTGTCAATCTCGCTGTTGGTAGCGAAGCAGTTAACGGTTATGTAAATTTTTTTGCCTTTGCCGTGCGCAAGCTCAACGGCAGACAAAATATCTTCTTCGGTAAATGCAGCATTGTCCGAGCGCAGCTGCATAAGCGGACCGCCTGCATATACAGCATCCGCACCGAAGTGCAGAGCTGTTTTCAGGCTTTCAAAACTGCCTGCGGGACAGAGAAGCTCGCATCCGTTAAAAATGTCAGACATACAAAGCTCCTGCCAATGAGTAAATCATAATTGATACAACACTCAACGCCATAAGTGCCGCCATAATTATTGCTACTACTTTAGAAAATTTCTTGTTCATTCAGTTATCTCAGTCCTCAATTCCCATAAGCGACTTGATGCTGTCAGCTATGACCTCTGTGTTCTTCTCTGCGGCAGCTCTTGTGTCAGCGTGGGATGTGATATAAATTTTAATTTTAGGCTCAGTTCCCGAAGGTCTTATAATAACCTTGTTGTCATCGGGAAGTGAGTAGGAAAGTACGTTTGACTTGGGAAGGGTAATTTCCGTCTTTGTACCTGTTGCAGTATCGGTGGATACACTTTCAAGATAGTCAGCAACGGTAATAACCTGAGCGCCGCCGATTTCCTTGGGGGGATTTGAACGCATAGATGTCATCATATCGCTCATTTTCTTCATACCGTCAGCACCTTCAAAACCGAAGTTGAGAAGTGTGTTGAGATACATACCGTATTTCTCGTAGAGAGAATTCATAACGTCAACGAGAGTTTTGCCCTGTGTTTTGTAGTAAGCTGCCATTTCAATTATAATCATTGAAGCGTTAACTGCGTCCTTTTCTCTTACGTGAGTGCCTGTAAGATAGCCGTAACTTTCTTCCATACCGATTTCAAAACGGCTTTCTTCACCCTTGTCTTTGAGCTGTTCAATAAGCTCACCGATGTATTTGAAGCCTGTAAGCAGGTCGTACATCTCTGCGTTGTAATCTTTAGAAATAGCTCTGATAAGCTCGGATGTAACAATAGTTTTAACAACTACGGGATTTTCACAAAGCTCGCCCTTTGCCTGTTTTCTTGAAAGGATATATTCAGTGAGCATACATCCCACTTCATTACCAGACATAAGCTGATAATCGCCGTTGTGACGTACTGCTATACCGACACGGTCACAGTCGGGGTCTGTTGCAAGCATAATATCTGCAGAGAAATCCTCGGTAAGCTTCATACCTTCTTCAAATACCTGCTTGATTTCGGGGTTTGGGAAAGGACAGGTGGGGAAGTTGCCGTCAGGCTTTTCCTGTGCGAGAACTATCTTCAGATCCTTTACGCCGATCTTCTTGAGTATGGTTTTAACGGGCTTGTTGCCTGTGCCGTTAAGAGGGGAGTATATAACTTTAAGGTCAGCTTTTTTGCAGATGCCTTTTTCAATCTGTCTTGAAAGAACGTCAGCATAGAAATCATCAATGAGCCAGTCCTCAATAAAATCAATCATATCCTCAGCAAGAGCATCATCAAAATCCATCATTTTAACATCATTGAAAATGTCAACGTTGCAGATGTATTCGTATGTTCTCTTTGCGGCTTCGTCAGTCATCTGGTAACCCATTGAATCATAGCACTTGTAGCCGTTGTATTTTGAGGGGTTGTGACTCGCTGTTATAACAATACCCGAACTGCAATGAAGCTTTCTTACAGCGTATGAAAGCATAGGTGTGGGCATAAGCTCGTCGTATATATAAACCTTGATGCCGTTTGCCGCAAGAACACCTGCCGCCGCCTTTGCAAAAAGGTCAGATTTGATTCTTGAATCGTAAGCAATCGCAACGGTAGGCTCTTCGAATGCCTCGTTAAGGTAGTTTGCAAGACCTTGTGTAGCCTGAGCAACCGTATAGATGTTCATTCTGTTTGTGCCTGCTCCTATAACTCCTCTTAAACCGCCTGTGCCGAATTCAAGGCTTCTGTAAAATCTGTCGGCAATTTCATCGTTATTGCCTCTGACAGACTCAAGTTCAGCAATCAGATCGGGGTCTTTGGTTGCATTTTTAAGCCAATATTCATACATTAAATTATAATCTGCCATAAAGAATCATTCCTTTACACAATTTTATAAATTATAGTATATACCATTTTAATATGAATGTAAATGATTTTTTGTTAATTTGTTAAATGTTTTTGTTGACAAAAAGCAAAATATATTGTAATATTTCTTTGAACAAATGTTCATTATGAGGTGAAAAAGATGTTTGCAACGGTGTCAAGTGTTGGTGTATTCGGTATGCACTCTTACATAGTAAATATTGAAGCCGATATCGCTATGGGTAAGGCAAAGTTCGATATCGTAGGGCTGCCCGATGCGGCTGTTTCCGAGTCAAAAGAGCGTGTGCGCGCCGCTATGAAAAACAGCGGTTACGATTTTCCGACAATACATATAACAGTCAATCTTGCACCGGCGGATATACGCAAGGAAGGCCCTATTTACGATTTGCCTATTCTCATTGCGCTGATGTCGGCATCAAAACAGCTTAATTGCGACGTGAGCAAATGTGCATTTATCGGTGAGCTTTCTTTGGGCGGTGAGCTTCATCACGTCAACGGTGTGTTACCGATGACGATTGAAGCGAGAAACAAAGGATATGAAAATATTTTTGTTCCCGTCGACAATCAGGCAGAGGCATCCGTTGTTGACGGAATCAACGTCTATCCCGTAAAAAATGTTAAAGAACTCATTGCACATCTGAAAGGTGAAACGCTTATAGAAAAAGCCGAGTTTGACGGCTTTGAGGATGAAACCGATATGCCATTTACGGCAGATTTTGCTGATGTAAAAGGTCAGTATCAGGCAAAAAGAGCATTGGAGATTGCCGCCGCAGGTTCCCACAACGTTATGATGATCGGGCCTCCCGGTTCGGGCAAAAGTATGCTCGCAAAGCGTATTCCGTCAATTCTGCCTGATATGACATTTGACGAATCACTTGAAACTACAAAAATATTCTCCGTAGCAGGTCAGCTCCCCAAGGATGTTTCAATAATCCGTCAAAGACCTTTCAGATCGCCACATCACACGGTTTCCGCACCGGGACTTTCGGGCGGCGGCTCAGTTCCCAAGCCCGGCGAGATTTCTCTCGCTCATAACGGTGTTCTGTTTCTCGATGAATTGCCCGAATTTTCCCGTAATGCTATGGAGGCGCTCCGTCAGCCTATAGAGGACGGCAAGGTTTCCATTTCCCGTGTTGCCGGTACGCTGACATATCCTTGTTCCGTTATGCTCGTCTGTGCTATGAATCCCTGCCCCTGCGGATATTACGGGCATCCCACAAAAAAGTGCACCTGTCCCGGCGGTGCGGCGGCAAGGTACCTTGCTAAAGTCTCCGGTCCGTTGCTTGACAGGCTTGATATACATATAGAGGTTCCGCAGGTGAGCTTTTCCGAGCTTTCCGATACTGAAAAGAGTGAAACATCAAAGCAGATTAAAGAACGTGTGAATACTGCAAGACGTATTCAGCTTAAAAGATTTGAAGGCACGGATATAAAATCAAACGCTCATATGACTGCTGAAATGACACGTAAATTCTGTATTCTTACCGACGGTGCATCACAGATGCTCAAAAATTCCTTTGAAAAGCTTGGACTTTCTGCAAGAGCGTATGATAAGGTGCTTCGTGTTGCAAGAACAATCGCAGACCTTGACGGCAGTGAAAATATAGATGTAAAACACATAGCTGAGGCAATACAGTACAGAAGTCTTGACAGAAAATTCTGGAATAATGAGAATTGATGCAAAAAAAACAACAGGCGGAAGTTACCTTCCGCCTGTTGTTTCTCAAGGATTGTTTTATATGATAAGAAGATGAAATCTGAGTAACTACATATAGTATTTTAGCTAATCCATAGGCACATTATAAGCTATAAAAATATGTTTGTCAATAGCAAAATTAAAAAAAGTCTAAAATATTTCCCGTGAGCATACACTTGTATAAGAGGTGTATAGCTTATGATAAAAACAAGTAAGGAAAATAACAAAAAGGATTGGTTCACAAACATAATGATTGCACAGTCAGTCGTGTGTCTTATACTCGTTGTCTGGTTATTTGTGTCCGCATCCAATGAGGGGAGTTTTGCATCCCTGATGCGTTCGGAGTATGCAAGACTTATGACAGACGATATCACCGCTGACGATATTGAACAGGCGTTCAAAACCGTAAAAAATCAGGCATCTGTTTTTTCTTCCGCTGACAGCGCAGATGATATCGACGTGTTTGAGTTCGAACCTGAATCCGTTAAAATCGGCGGCGGTGAGGACTTGCAGTTTTCTTCTCTTGATGCCCTTGAGGGGATATGCTTTGAAAAATATACAGTAAATTTTGATATTGCCGTTCCGTTAAAAAATTATGAAATCACATCAGGTTTCGGTTACAGAATAAGTCCCATTACAGGTAAAGCAGGCTTGCATACGGGGATTGACCTTGCAACCGACTACGGCGAAAAAATATATGCCGCCGCTGACGGTGTAGTGCTCGATTCTGCTTACGACAACAGCTACGGCTACTACATTAAATTACAGCACCCCGATAATGTTGTCACTATCTATGCTCACTGCTCATCGCTTTGTGTTGACGAGGGGGATGAGGTCAGACAGGGAGATGTTATAGCAAAGGTCGGCTCTACAGGCGCATCTACGGGCAATCATTTACATTTTGAGATGCGTAAGGATAATATCCGAATCAATCCCGAATATGCCCTGACTGATTTATGAAAATTAATATCGGCAAAATCCGCTTTTCTGTAGGTTTTCCGTTTTTTGCCTCGGCGGCTTTCTTTTTTGCCGCAGGTATGCACCGCAACTACATATGCTGTATGATTTTTTCATCACTTCACGAAATCGGACATCTTATACCGCTGATGATTATGGGTTGTGACATAAACGATATATCTTTGGGCGCAATGGGAATCCGTATCGGCAAAAGCAATTGCTCACTGTCTTATAAAAATGAATGTGTTGCCGCATTGTGCGGTCCTGCCGTAAACGCAATATTTATTATTGTTTTTTTCTTTCTGAAAAATTCAAGTGATATGTTCATTTTGCCTTTTAACATAAATGTCGGTCTGTTTATTATCAATATGCTGCCCGTAAGAATGCTCGACGGCGGCAGATTTTTAAATTATTTGCTTTTGAGCTTTTATGATGAAGATAAAGTAAATGCAATATCGAATTTTGTTGAAATGCTTGTGTCAATTGAATTGATAATTGTTCTTATATGTACTCTTTGTTTAGATATAATCAACACATCGTTCATTTTTTTTGTGATTTTCTTTATTTGTGTAGTTGTTGTTAATATTCTTGCAAAGAAATAGAAATGGAGTTCAGTAACTATTGAACTCCGTAATTTATTATTCAGATTATGTTTGATTCTTTGTGGATTTTTGCAGGTTTGAACCAACGAACCGGCAGACCGAATGCATCTGTTTTATATTTACCGAATATGATTTGTATTTGAGCAACTACCGTGTAAAACATACCGGCGAGAAATTTAAATGATGAATTATAACCTATATTGTTATTGATGTGTCCGTAATATAGAGTGTTTTTTGATGAATCATAAATTCCGCCTGCCGAAAGCTCTGAGTTTGCAAGTCCGGTCATCATTCCGGCAGTAACTTCTGCTGACATTTTTAACATATCTTTTGCTGAAAATTTGTATTTTGCTCTTATTTCATCTGCTTCTTCATAAAAGCCTAACCACTCAAGATGACTGCCTCTGTCCGCACCTGCCCACGCTTTAAAAAGCAGTGTCCATCTTGACCTCCAACCTTTTTCCAAAGCATTCTGTTTTACCTTTTCTCTTTTCTTGATTTCCTTGATTGTTTTCCGCATTGCTGAATTCATACCCATACCTCTTTTTCAGAAATTTGTTGTTAGCAACTGAATTTATAGTATCATAATTGATATTAAATGTCAATATTAATTTTATACATCATTAATTACTTCCTTAAAACTTGATATATTTAATCAAAAGGAAAATGTGAGTGATTATAGAATGATAAATTTTAAGGCAATCGGAATGCGAATCAAAAATCTGCGAAAAGATAAATCCTTGACGCAGGAAAAGCTTGCTGAAATGCTCGATATCTCAATTGAACATCTTAGCCGTATAGAGAACGGTTCGTTTCGCCCCAGTATAACTCTTATAGAAAAGATTAGTGATATATTTTGTATTGATGAATCCGAACTAATGTTTGGCTCAAAAACTGAAATTAATCTGAATGATTCTCTTTACGAAAAAATAGCGGTCTTGCCTGAAAATAAGAAACAAGCGATAATAAATCTGATTGATTTGATCTGAAATTATTATGGTTTCTGCACACTGCTGTTAATCGGAATAATATTTTTGAAAAATTTAAAAAAACACTTGCAAATTCAATTTCATTGTGATATTATGTATAGGCGTTCTTTTGCGTTTACGGCGTTTTTGCGCGTAAATGGCGATTAATGCACACAGCGTACATTAAAGCGGTCGGTCCTCTGTCAGTTTTGTTAAGAACGGCTGAAAATTATCAGGAGGTTAAATTATGGACGCATTAAAGCTTATTGCTCAGGACAGCTTAAAGGCTGAAGCACCTCAGTTCAAGGTTGGTGACACCGTTAAGGTTCACGTAAAGATCCGTGAGGGCGAAAAGGAAAGAATTCAGGTATTCGAAGGCACAGTTATTGCTCGCAAGGGCAGCGGCGTTGCTGAAACATTCACAGTAAGACGTGTTTCTTACGGTGTTGGTGTTGAAAGAGTTTTCCCTGTTCATTCCCCCAATGTTGCTAAGGTTGATGTAATCAGAAGCGGTAAAGTTCGCAGAGCTAAGCTCTATTATCTTCGCGGCAGAGTTGGTAAGGCAGCCAAGGTTAAAGAGCAGATCAGATAAGTATTCAATCAGCGAAAGGGGCAGTAATGTCCCTTTTTTGCATTGATACAAAAAAAATGCATTTGGTCGGTGTTTTTTATGCGTGATAAAGCAAACGGTTATATTTACTATGATTTTCATAAAAAAACCGAAAAAGAAGAAATTATAGAAACAGCCTGGAAGTCGGTTTTTAACTGGCTTGCGGTTATAGTGGGCTTGTTAGCAGTCATCATTCTGCTGTGGAGTATGTTTTTCCGCGTAATTGAGGTTGACGGCGGTTCAATGCTGCCGACTCTTGAGGACGGAGATAAGGTTATTGTTTACACTTTCAATTACACTCCCGAGGCGGGTGACATTATCGTTGCCGAAAGTGATTATGCAGACGGTACTGTTCTTGTAAAGCGCGTTATCGCGAAGGACGGACAAACAGTTGCTGTTGATTATGACAATGATACTGTGTATGTTGATTCCTCTGCATTGAATGAAGCATATCTTTACAGTGAGGATATTGAACCTCACGATGATGAAATTGAATATCCGCACACAGTTCAGGACGGATGCCTGTTTTTAATGGGTGATAACCGTAATTCATCCAAAGACAGCAGAAGCACGGCAATCGGTGACATTGATGCCGATTACGTACTCGGAAAGGTTGTTTTTCGCATTTCATCCGATTATAAAATTTACTAAAGGACGGGGAAGATTATGAAAAAGCTTACAGAAGGCTTGTTTGAATTTATGTCTGTAGTCACAAGCGCAGTTGTCGCTATTGCAGTTATCTTTACACTCTTTTTCAGATTGACTACCGTAAGCGGCAAATCAATGCAGCCTACCTTGTATCACGAGGACAAGCTTATCACTACCGCATACTCCGACACATACGAATATAAGGATATAGTTATTGTTGTAGAGCCTAATGAAGAGCTCTATGAGCCTCTCGTAAAGCGTGTTATTGCAACTGAAGGTCAATGGGTAACGGTTGATTATGATTCAGGTCTTGTTTATGTAGGCGATACCGTTGATACGATGAATGCTCTTGATGAGGATTATACCGCCTCACTTACAAACGAAAAACCTTGGTTTGATACAAACGAATATCCCATTCAGGTTCCCGAAAACAGCTACTTCTGTATGGGCGATAACCGTAATAATTCAACGGACAGCCGCGCATACTACGTCGGTTTTGTTGACGAAAGCTATATTCTCGGCAAGGCAATATTCCGTCTTTCACCCTTCGGCAGTATTTATTGATTATGCGCAAATTATATAACAAAGCAGTTGAGTTGCTTTTTGAACTGTTTTCGGTTGTAGCCGCCGCGATTGTCTGTATAACACTTGTGTTTGTGTTCCTTTTCAGAATCACAGGTGTAAGCGGTGATTCAATGAATCCTACGCTCACCGACGGTGATAAACTTGTGGTATCAGCATCGCAGTCCGATTATGAATATGAGGATATTGTAATAATCGTTCAGCCGGGCGTACTCAATGAACCCCTTGTAAAGCGCGTTGTCGCAACAGGCGGTCAATGGGTGAATGTTGATTATGATAACGGCCTTGTTTATGTCGGTGATTCTCCCGATTCAATGATTGCACTCAATGAGGATTATATACTTGAACCGGCTTCGGATCGCAATTTTGATGATGCAAATGAGTATCCCGTACAAGTACCCGAAGGAATGCTCTTTGTAATGGGCGATAACCGCAACAATTCAACGGACAGCCGTTCGTATATGGTTGGTTTTATCGACGAAGATTACGTACTCGGCAAAGCTTTTTACAGAGTTTACTCACAGGAAACAGGCTTTGAGTTTACTTCGTTTTGAAATTTATGATAATTTTCGGGGCTGGATGTTTCAGTCCCGTTTTTAGGTGATATTTATGGCAGATTCAATTAAACAGCAGGTGCAGTGGTTTCCCGGTCATATGGCGAAAACACGCCGTCTTATAAAAGAACAGCTCAGACAGGTTGATGCTGTTACAATGCTTCTTGATGCAAGAATTCCCGAAAGCAGTAAGAATCCCGAAATTGATTCGCTTACCGAAGGCAAACCGAAAATAATTCTTTTCAATAAGTCTGACCTTGCTGACCCGCGAGCTACAAAGCAATGGATTGAATATTACGAAAGCAGGGGAGCGGCGGCACTGGAGATTGACTGCAGAAGCGGCAAAGGACTTAATAAATTCCGCCCTCTTGTAAGGGAAGTATTAGCTGATGTTATCAGCAAAAATGAAGAAAGAGGTATGCCCGGTAAGCCTCTGAGAATTATGGTTATCGGTATACCCAATACGGGCAAATCCTCATTTATCAATAAGATGGGAGCAAGCGGTAAAGCAAAGGTTGAGGACAGAGCAGGCGTAACAAGAAATAATCAGTGGTTTGTTATCGGCGGCGGAATTGAAATGCTCGACACCCCCGGCGTGCTGTGGCCCAAATTTGAGGATCCCGAGGTCGGCGATAAGCTTGCATTTACAGGCGGCATCAAAGACCAGATTCTCGATATTGAAACTCTTGCTGTCCGTTTTCTTACCGTTATGCGTGACAATTATCCTGAGAAGCTTACAGAGCGTTATAAAATCAGCGGTTTCGAGGATATGGAGCCTTATGAAATTCTGGAATTGATAGGCAAAAAACGCGGTATGATGATTCGCGGCGGCGAAATTGATACAATGAGAGCATCCGTTGCCGTTCTTGATGAATACAGAGGCGGCAAGCTCGGCAGACTTACTTTGGAGTGGGTAAAATGACATACGAATTTGAAAAACAGGCACATCTTGACGGATATAAAATCGTCTGCGGTGTGGATGAAGCAGGCAGAGGTCCGCTTGCAGGACCCGTCTACGCTGCTGCCGTAATCCTTCCCGACGGACTTGAGAATATGGGCATCAACGATTCAAAAAAAATCAGCGAAAAAAAGCGTGAGCAGATTTTTGATACGATCATTGAAAACGCAGTCGCATACGGTATAGGCTTTGCAACCGAAACGGAAATTGACCAAATAAATATTCTCAACGCCACATTTCTTGCTATGAAGAGGGCGGTTGAAAATATGGGTGTAGAACCCGACCTTGTGCTTGTTGACGGCAACAGAAAGCCGTGCACGGGATATGAAGAAACCACAATAGTCAAAGGTGATGCGAAATCAATTTCAATTTCGGCAGCATCCATTCTTGCAAAAGTCAGCAGGGACAGATATATGCGTGAATTAGCCGAAAGACATCCCGAGTATGAGTTCGAAAAGCATAAAGGCTACGGCACGAAGCTTCACTATGAAAAGATTGAACAGTACGGCATTTTGCCCGACCACAGAAAATCATTTCTTAAAAAGATTCTTGATAAATGATAGCTGAACCGAGAAAAACAGGTCTTATCGGAGAAATGCGTGCGGCGCAGTATCTCCGCCGTAAGGGATATACGATTGTAGCGGCAAACTACAAAACCAAAACGGGCGAAATTGATATTATTGCTGAGCTTGATAATTTGCTTTGTATAATTGAGGTCAAAACACGCAGAGAGGGCGGTATGTTTCCTCCGTCGGATGCTGTAGATTATAAAAAAGAGGAAAATGTCAAATCAGCGGCGGCGGCTTTTATTTCAGCATACAACATAGTAAAGCTCGTCCGTTATGATATTATCGAAATCATTTTAACGGATGATAAATACGCGGTCCGACATATTGAAAACGCTTTTTGATTTTTTTATAAAACAGCTATTTACAAATAATTAAAATTCTGCTATACTTGCATTTGATTTAATTTATGACACTTAATGAAAGGATGTATTAACAATGATTTATACATCAACTCGTGACAAATCACTTAAAGTTACTTCTGCCGAAGCAATCACAAGAGGTATTTCAGCTGAGGGCGGTCTTTTCGTGCCCTGTGAAATTCCTCAGGTTTCTCTTGATTTTATAGCTTCAATGAAGGATATGACTTATATTGAAAGAGCAAAAAAGGTTCTTGCTCTTTACCTTACAGATTTTTCTGAAGATGAAATTTCTGCATTTGTTGAAGGCGCATACAAAGAGGGTAAATTCTCCTCCGCAGAGGTTGCTCCCGTTGTAAATCTTCACGACAATGTCAATATTCTCGAGCTGTGGCACGGTCCTACCTGTGCATTCAAGGATATGGCTCTTCAGCTCCTTCCTCATCTGCTTATAGGTTCATCCAAAAAGACACTCAAGGATAAGGAAATTGTAATTCTCGTTGCAACTTCGGGCGATACAGGTAAAGCCGCTCTTGAAGGCTTCAAGGATGTTGACTCCACAAAGATTCTCGTTTTCTATCCCGAAGACGGTGTAAGCCCTATGCAGAAGCGTCAGATGTGCACACAGGAGGGTAATAACGTAGGCGTTTGCGCTATCAACGGCAACTTTGACGATGCGCAGTCGGGTGTTAAGGCTATCTTTACTGATGATGAAATCAAAAAGGTTTTTGCTGAAAATAACCTTGTTTTCTCCTCTGCAAACTCAATCAACTGGGGCAGACTTGTTCCCCAGATTGTATACTACTTCTCTGCATACTGCGATATGTTAAAGCAGGGTAAGATCGAGCTTGGTGACAAAATCAACGTAGTTGTTCCCACAGGTAACTTCGGCAATATCCTTGCCGCAAATTACGCTATGAAAATGGGACTTCCTCTTGAAAAGCTTATCTGTGCATCCAATGCGAATAATGTGCTTACCGACTTTATTAAAACAGGTAAATACGATAAAAACAGAGATTTTTATGCAACAATATCTCCCTCAATGGATATCCTTATTTCTTCCAACCTTGAAAGACTTATGTTTATGCTTCACGATGAGGACGACGGCGCTGTAAATGCTCTTTATGCATCACTTAAGGAAAACGGCACGTTTGAAATTTCAGCTGATGTTCTTGCAAAAATCAATGAAGTTTACTCTGCAGGCTGTTGCTCCGACGAAGAAACAAAGCAGACTATCCACGATGTATACGAAAAGTACAATTATCTCAGCGATACACATACTGCTGTTGCAATCAAGGTATGTGAAGACTACCGTAATGAAACAGGCGATATGACACCTGTTGTTATCGCATCAACTGCAAGTCCTTACAAGTTCGGTGCAAGCGTTCTTTCTGCTCTTACAGGCAAAGCTGACGGCGATGAGTTTGAAATGGTTAAAGAGCTTGAAGAGCTTACAAAGGTTTCCGCTCCTGCTCAGCTCAGCGGTCTTAAAGATAAAGAAGTAAGATTCACCAACGTTTGCGATAAGGATTCCGACAGTATGAGAAAAGTCGTTTTCAATATGCTCGGTATCGGATGATTATTATGTAAAAACTCAGAGGACGGTTTGTGCCGCCCTCTTTGTTGCTTGCTTAGCCGTTTACAGCATTCTGGTTAAGTTCAAAAGTTGAACAAACTGTTTCGCCGCAAGCGCAGGCATTGTATGTGCCTACCTGAATGCAGTTTGCTGTGCAAGTGTCCTTGCCCTCGTGATGAATGCAGTTTTTAGCTTCGCATTTAATCTGGTTACCGTTTTTATTCATAAAGCAACACCTTTTGACCCTTCGGTCTGTATATTAAAGAGACATCTCTCGTTCATATTATGACTGTTGCATAGGCAGATATTATTGTTAATTTTTTCCTTTGAAAGGAGGCTTCGTAATGGCATTGTTTGCAATCGGCGACACACATTTATCTCTGGGTGAAGATAAACCGATGGATATATTCCGTGGGTGGGACAACTATGTTGAACGTCTTGAAAAGCAGTGGAATGCTGTTGTCAGCGAAAAAGATACCGTTGTGATAAACGGTGATATTTCCTGGGCAATGCATCTGAAAGATTGCTATTCGGATTTTGATTTTATAAACAGGCTCAACGGCAGTAAGATAATTCTCAAAGGAAATCACGACTACTGGTGGGAATCGCTCACCAAAATGAATAATTATATCCGTGATAACAATTTTGATACGATAAGCTTCCTGTTTAATAATTCGTACACATACGGTGATTATTCAATCTGCGGCACAAGAGGCTGGTTTTACGATTCACCCGAGAGTGATAAAAAAGTCATACTTCGCGAAAGAGAAAGATTAAGACGCTCCATTGAAGGCGGTCTGGCAGAGGATAAAGAACCCATAGTATTTTTGCACTATCCGCCGGTGTTTGATGACAGAGTTTGCGAAGAAATTTATTCCGTCTTGACAGAGTATGAAATTAAAAGATGCTATTTCGGACACATTCACGGTGATACAACAGGCAGATTCGAAAATTTTGTCCGTGACGGTATAAAATTTTCATTGATTTCAGCAGATTATTTAAAATTTTGTCCAAAGTTAATAGAAAAGTAACAAATAAATAATATATTTTTTTTATTATTTTTAAAAAAATAGTGGAAATTTGGTATTGGATTTGTTATAATATACAAGTTAAAAACTCTCATATCATATGAGAATGGAGGAAAATCAGAAATGAGTTTAAAATCTTGTGAAAAAACCGGTACAAATGAAGTTACCATTGAGCTTTCTATCGACGGCGAAGCATTTGCTTCTGCTTGCACCAAGGCTTACAATAAGGTAAAGGGTCAGATTGCAGTTCCCGGTTTCAGAAAGGGTAAAGCTCCCAAAGCTTTTATTGAGAAGTATTACGGCGAAGGCGTTTTTTATGATGATGCGCTTGAAATTGCATTTCCCGATGCATACGAAGCAGCAGTAGAAGAAGCAGG
Source organism: Clostridia bacterium (assembly GCA_017465825.1). Lineage (GTDB taxonomy): Bacteria > Bacillota > Clostridia > Oscillospirales > Acutalibacteraceae > UBA1081. Next base: position 56,207 of record JAFTVI010000034.1, on the reverse strand, counting down.
TATCGACGCTGTATCAAATCCCTTTGATTTTGATATCAAGTCTGTAGGCAAAGAAGGCGTTGAGCTCTCCTGTAAGGTTACAGTAAAGCCTGAGGTTGAGATCGGCGAGTACAAAGGTCTTAAGGCAGAGAAAGAGTCTGTTACAGTTACAGCAGAAGAAGTTCAGGCTGAAATCACAAAGAAGCTTGAAGATAACGCAAGAATTGTTGACGTTGATGACAGAGCTGTTGAAAACGGCGACATCGCAACAATCGACTATGAAGGCTTCAACGACGGCGTAGCATTCGACGGCGGCAAGGCAGAAGAATTTGACCTTGAGATCGGCGGCGGTCAGTTTATCCCCGGCTTTGAGGAACAGATCATCGGTCACAATATCGGCGAAGAGTTCGACATTAACGTTACATTCCCCGAGGAGTATCACGCAGAGGATCTTGCAGGCAAGCCCGTAGTATTCAAAATCAAGATTCACGGTATCAAGGTTAAGGAAATCCCCGAGCTTGATGACGAGTTCGTTAAGGATGTAAGCGAGTTCGACACAGTTGATGAACTCAAGGCAGACATCGAAAAGAAAATGACAGAATCCAAGCAGGCTTCTGCTGACAAGGCTTTTGAATCAAAGCTTCTTGATATGGTTTGCGAATCAGTTAAGGGCGAGATTCCCGATTGTATGGTTGAAAAAGCAATCGACGATATGATTAACGATATGGATTACAGACTTCAGATGCAGGGTCTTGATTTCAAGACATACATCAAGTACATCGGTATGGATGAAAAGGCTGTAAGAGAAACATACAAGGCACAGGCTGAAAAGGACGTTAAGCTTGTTCTCGCTATCGAGAAGATCGTTGCTCTTGAAGGTATCGAAGCTACAGCAGAGGAAATCGAAGCTCACTACCAGAAGTTTGCTGACGGCTACGGCATCGAGCTTGATCAGATCAAGTCAATGATTCCTGAAAAGACAGCTAAGGGCGACATCACTTCACAGAAGGCTATTGAGCTTATCGTTTCAAGCGCAAAGGCAACAAAACCCAGAAAGACAGCTGCTAAGAAGTCAACAAAGAAGGCTGCTGACAAGGCAGAAGCTCCCGCAGAGGAAAATTCTGAAGCAACAGCTGAATAATCTGAATATTATTTGAGTTTAAGTGCTATAATCTGAGATATAGGAGGTTAATTTATTATGGCATTAGTACCTACCGTTATTGAACAGACAAACAGAGGCGAGCGTGCGTACGATATCTATTCCCGCTTGCTCAATGACAGAATCATCGTTCTTTCCGACGAAGTAAATGACGCAACTGCAAGTCTTGTTGTTGCACAGCTGCTTTTCCTTGAAGGTCAGGATGCAGATAAGGACATCAGTCTTTACATCAACAGCCCCGGCGGCTCTGTATCTGCAGGTATGGCTATCTATGATACAATGCAGTACATCAAGTGCGATGTTTCAACAATCTGTATGGGTATGGCCGCTTCAATGGGCGCATTCCTTCTCTCCTCCGGCGCTAAGGGCAAGAGGTTTTCTCTTCCCAACAGTCTGATTATGATTCACCAGCCTCTCGGCGGTGCTCAGGGTCAGGCTACAGAAATTGAAATTATGGCAAAACAGATACTCAAAACTAAAGAAAACCTCAACAGAATCCTTGCCGAAAATACAGGCAGATCTATTGAGGAAATCTACAGAGATACTGAGCGTGACAATTATATGACTGCGCAGGAAGCTCTCGATTACGGCCTTATAGATAAGGTTATCAAAAACAGATAAAATCAGCAGGTCGGGTAGATTTCTCGTTTACCCGACTTTTGACTTGCATTATTATATTGTTGTTAGGAGTTGGATTTTCATTGGCTAAAAATGATGATTCAAGAGAAAATGAGGTTCGCTGTTCGTTTTGCGGCAAAACTCAGGATATGGTTCGTAAAATGATAGCAGGCCCGAAAAATGTTTATATCTGCGATGAGTGTACAATGCTTTGCACAGCCATCGTTGAGGAAGAAGAATTCTATGATGCACCGAAAAAGAAAAGCGGCACAGTTTCAAGAAGAAATCTTCCCAAACCTCACGAAATCAAGGCAAAGCTCGACGAATATGTAATCGGTCAGGATAACGCCAAGGTTGCCCTTTCTGTTGCAGTATATAACCATTATAAGAGAATATATTTTTCACAGAACTGTGATGTTGATATACAGAAGAGCAACGTTCTTATGCTCGGTCCCACAGGTGTGGGTAAAACTATGCTTGCCCAGACTCTTGCAAAGATTCTCGATGTACCTTTTGCTATTGCAGACGCTACAACTCTTACCGAAGCAGGCTATGTAGGTGAGGACGTTGAAAATATCCTTCTCCGCCTTATTCAGGCCGCTGATTTTGATATAGAAAGAGCCGAGAGAGGCATTATATATGTTGATGAAATCGACAAAATTTCACGTCGCAGTGAAAATCCCTCTATCACAAGGGATGTAAGCGGTGAGGGCGTTCAGCAGGCACTTCTTAAGATTCTTGAAGGAACGGTTGCAAATGTTCCTCCTCAGGGCGGCAGAAAGCATCCTCAGCAGGATTTTATACAGATCAATACAACCAATATCCTGTTTATCTGCGGCGGTGCGTTTGACGGAATTGAAAAGATTATTGAAAAGAGAACCGGCAATTCAGTTTTAGGCTTCGAGGCTGATGTTAAAACAAAGGCTGAGCTTGATTACGATTACGTAATGTCACAGGTTATTCCTCAGGACCTTGTAAAATTCGGTCTTATACCAGAGCTTGTCGGTCGTGTTCCCGTGCTGGCATCGCTTGAAAATCTCAATAAGGAATCACTCGTCCGCATACTCAGAGAGCCTAAAAACTCACTTGTCAAGCAGTATACACAGCTTTTTGCAATGGATAAGGTTGATATTGAGTTCAATGATGATGCACTTGAGGCAGTTGCCGAGCTTGCACTCGAAAAGAAAACAGGCGCGCGCGGACTGAGAGCCATTATGGAAAAAGCACTTCTTGATATTATGTATACAGTACCGTCAGATGTGACTGTTTCCCGTATCGTAATCACTAAAGAGTGTATCACAGACGGCGTACAGCCCGAAATTGAGCACGATATGTCAAGAATCGAAAACAGACAGAAACCCTCTGTCGCTGGCGCATAATCAATAACAAAAATCCCTCTGAAATCAGAGGGAAATTTTTTTTGTTAAATTTTTTCAAGCGGAGCAACCTTTGCCATAAGTTTTTTAGTGCCAACCTCGTCAAAAGCTATTTCAAGCAGCATATCATTACCCATTTTTGATACGGACAGTATCATACCTGTGCCGAATTTTTTATGCCTGACCTTTTCGCCGATTTTGTAATCAACAGAGGGTGCAGCTTTCGGTTTCTGTGAATAAAGACTTGCTGAATAGCCTGTTCTTTGTGTTGCACCGGTTGATGAAGTGCTGCTTTTTGCAGAGTAGCCGCTGTTCTGATATGAAGAAGAACTGCCGAATGAATACGAGTGATTTGCCGGTTTTTCAACAATCGTCAGCTCGGGCGGAATTTCTTCAAGGAAACAGGAGGGCGGATTGTAGGATGTCTGTCCGTGAAGCATTCTTGTTTTTGCGTTGGAAAGAATAAGCTTTTCCTTTGCTCTCGTTATGCCTACATACGCAAGTCTGCGTTCCTCTTCCATATCGGCAGTGCTGTACATCGACTGCATACCGGGGAAAATTCCGTTTTCCATTCCGGGAATGAATACAACAGGGAATTCAAGTCCTTTTGCGGAATGGAGCGTCATAAGCACAACCGCATCGGAATCAGTATTGTAATTGTCAATGTCGGACATAAGCGCAACATCCTCAAGGAATGCGTCAAGCGTTGCTTCGTCGGGGTTTTCCTCAATATAACGCTGAATGTTAGACTCCAATTCGTTGATGTTTGCAAGTCTGTCCGTGAATGTGTCCTTATCGAGTGCAAGGAATTCAATATATCCGATTTTGCTTAAAAGCAGCTCGTAAAGCTCGGTCGGAGATAATGTTTCTCTCAGGCTATGCAGTTCATCAATCATCATTGTAAACTGATTCAGCTTAGCCGCCGCTCTGCCAAGCGCAGGATATTCGTCTGCGTGGCTTATAACTTCGTAAAGGCTTATGCCCAATGCATCCGCAATCCGTGCCGCATTGTTCATCGTGCTCTCGCCGATACCTCTTTTCGGCTCATTGATAATTCTTCTGAGCCTTACAGTATCGTTGGGGTTGCATATGACGGAAAGATAAGCAACTATATCCTTGACTTCCTTACGCTCGTAGAAACGGTGACCGCCGATAATGCGGTAGGGAATACCTGCCCTTACGAGTGCACGTTCTATTGTAGCAGACTGGGCATTCATTCTGTAAAGAACTGCGTGGTCACTCCAGTTTTTGCCTTTTGAGGATGAATCCATAATGCTTGATGCTACAAACGTACCCTCAGTTATATCATCGGATAATGTTTTTATAAGCAATTTTTCGCCTGAACCGTTATCTGTCCACAGAGTCTTGCCCTTACGCTCGGAGTTGTTGGAAATAACGGCGTTTGCGGCATCAAGAATGTTCTGTGTTGAGCGGTAATTCTGCTCAAGTCTTATGGTTTTTGCATTGTCGTACTGAAACTCAAATTTCAGTATGTTTTCAATGGTCGCGCCTCTGAATTTGTAAATACTCTGGTCGTCGTCACCAACGACACAAATGTTTTTATAGCCGCCTGCAAGCAGTGAAGTGAGCTTGTACTGTGCGTGGTTTGTATCCTGGTACTCGTCAACCATAACATATTTGAACTTGTGTTGATAATATTCTCTTACTTCGGGATGCTCGGTAAGAAGCTTAACCGTGTTTACGATTATATCGTCAAAGTCCATAGCATCGGCACTTTTGAGCAGTTCCTGATATTTTTCATAAGCTCTGCCGATTATTGTTTTTCTCGGGTCTGCCTGATTTTCGTCGAGATATTCAGCAGGCGTCATAAGAGAATCCTTTGCCCTGCTTATTTCACCCAGAATGGTCTTAGCCTGAATGTATTTGTCGTCAAAATTCAGAAGTCGCTGACATTCTTTGATTACTCGTTTTGAATCGTCGGTATCGTAAATTGTAAAATGAGATGAATAACCGAGCTTTTCACCGTCACGCCTTAAAATACGCACACAACAGGAATGAAATGTGCTTGCCCAGATGCTGTTGCCGTCATCCTCGCCCAAAAGCTTAGCAAGACGCTCTTTAAGCTCATTTGCGGCTTTGTTTGTGAACGTAATAGCAAGAATCTCCCAGGGCTTTGGCGCACCGTAGGCGAGAAGCTGTTTTGCCTCTCTCTCGAGCGATGTATCACCCTCGTAATATCTGTTGAGAAGCTCAATGTCCTCATTGTTTAAAGGAAATCTGAAATTATTGTTGTTGTATGCGTTTCCGTAGTTTATAAGATATGCAATTCTGTTAACAAGCACGGTGGTTTTACCGCTGCCTGCACCGGCAAGAATCAGCAGAGGACCTTTTACTGTTGTAACAGCATCAAACTGCATATCGTTCATTCGTGAAAATTGCTTTTCTATTATTTTATTTCTTAGTGTTTTTGCGTCTGTAATCATTTAATTGTCCTTTAACAGTATTTCTGTTTCAAGCTTGCCTGCCGCTGTTTCAAAGGGAAGCTTGAGTGACCCCTTGAAGCTTGTAAGATCTCTGCAGATTTTTTCATTTTCATTGATAATATCCGCAAGAATTGTGTTTAATTTGTCAGAGAACGTCTGTATTCCGGATGTGATATCAAGCACTCTTGTAAGTGTTTTTGCCGCCGCATCATCAGCATTTTCGGACATTGTGTCAATCTTGTCGCAGGTTTCCTGTAAAAGCATATCTGCATACCGTCTTACATCAATCATAGCTGAGCCAACAGCCTCTTCAACTGAACGGTCAGCTATGCAATTGCTGAGTTTTTCTTCGTACTCGGCGCGTAATGCATCAAGCTCAGCTTTCAAGCTGTCAATTTCTGCAATATTATCAGCTTCACTCTGTTCAAATGCGGTAATTCTCTGTGAATACTCGGCATTTTCTGTTTTTAACTGATTGAGTTCTTTTAACATTTCGGACTTTTCAGCTTCGATTTTTGCCTCTTTTTCCTTAAGACTTGCTATGTACTGCATAACGTCGCTCTTATTGAATCCGCCGAATGCGGCATTTCTGAAAATATAATCGGAAGACATATAAATTCTCCTTTAATTTTTTAATTTCAATACATTATATCATTATCGGTCATTCAGTTCAAGTAAAAAATATATATTGATAATCCTTGATTTTTTACGTATACTGAGTTATAATTTATCTGTATTCTTCTCAGGAGGTAATATTATGAATAAAAGGGTTAAATCTTTGCTGAAATTTGCCGTTGTTGCAGGAGCATCCTATCTTGCCGTGGGCGAGGCGGTATATGAGGTTGTACTCGGCAAAAAATATACGCAGATGAAGAATTTGCGCCGCGAGGTAAATGAAGAACTTTATGATTATTACGGCAAGCCGGAAGACCAGATTGACGGCGATGCCTGGTTTGTTGCAATGCGTCCCGAAGATACTACGCTTGTAAACTCCCGCGGTAAAACAATGCACGCAAACATTTTTATGCAGAAGGAATATACGGATAAATGGGCAGTGGTTGTTCACGGGTACACAAGCTGTCCCAGAGCACTTGCTGACCAGGCACATCATTTTTATAAAAATGGCTTTAACGTGCTTATGCCTCACCTTGTTTCATTCGGTCTTGACGAGGAAAAATACGCATCTATGGGTTATTATGATAAGGATTATGTAAAGGAATGGATTGCATATATCATAAATCTTGATTCAACTGCGCGTATTGCCGTTTTAGGTGTTTCAATGGGCAGTGCAACCACAATGCTCCTTACGGGTGAATCTGATTTGCCCTCCAATGTTAAGTGTGCAATTGCAGACTGCGGCTACACCAGCTGGTGGGAAGAAATGGGTTATGAAATGAAAAATACCTATAAGGCTCCGATTTTCCCCTTTATGTATGCGGCGAACACCGTTTCAAAGCTCAGAGGTAATTTTGATTTCAGGAAGTCAGCCCCCGTTAAAGCTGTTGCAAACTCAAAAACACCCACTTTGTTCATTCACGGTGAAAAGGATAAGCTTGTACCGCCTTATATGCTCGATAAGGTATACGATGCCTGTACGTCAGATAAGCAGAAATTGCCCGTTCCCGATGCATACCACGCCGAATCAAACGAGGTTCATCCCGAGATTTATTATCCCGCAGTGTTCAGCTTTGTTGAAAAATATCTTTAAAAAATTGCTCCGTATATCCAAAGACGATATGCGGAGCTTAAATATTTAATTAAATGTTTTGCTTATGTTTCTGTATCTGAAATTTACAATTTCTCTTTCAAGAGTGTGTCGGCGAAGGCTGAGTATAAGACCTATTGCGATGTATATGCAAAGGTTAGACGAGCCACCGGCACTTAAAAAGGGAAGTGTAATACCTACAACAGGGAGCAATTCAACACACATTCCTATGTTGACTATAACCTGTGCCGCAATCATAGCCGCCACACCGTTGCAGATGATGTTAGCCGTGCTGTCCTTGCTCTTTTTGCCGACGGATAATATCTTAATTACGATCAATGCAAAAACTATAAGAGTCAGAATACAGCCGACCAGACCGTATTCTTCGCCTATAACAGAAAACACCATATCGTTTTCGTTTTCAGGTACCAGACCTGCCTGTGTGTATTTGCCGCTGAATGCGCCCATACCGAACATTCCGCCGTTTTTGATTGCTTGTAATCCCTGTTCCTGCTGATACATAATATCTGCATATTCTTCGGGATTGAATAGTGCAAGTATTCTGTCTTTCTGAATGCTCGTCATAACAAAATTCCACATAACAGGAATCGCGGCGGCAACGGCAACAGCACCGATTGCAAAATATTTTATATGCACGTTTGCCGCAAAAAGCATAGCAACAAATATTATAAGGAATATCAATGCAGAACCCATATCGCCCGTAACCATAACCAGCACAACGGGTATTGCGCCGTGTATACACAGCAGAAGAATATTCTTTAACGAATTTATATTGTCGTGCACTGTGTCTATGTGTACGCCGAATGTTATTATAAAACCGATCTTTACAATCTCGGACGGCTGAAAGAACAATCCCGAACTGCCAAGCTTTATCCAGGTTTTAACATCAGGTCTTGATTCGGGGCCGACACCAACATTCGGAATAAACAGCAACAGCATAAATATAACGCATACAGCACCTATAACAGGCCATAGCTTAACAATAAAATTGTAGTCGATTATTGATATGATCAAAGCCATAATTATACCTGCCGCAACAGCTATCAGCATAACCTTTGCGTTACGGGAGAAGAGAGATTCTTCCGTGTGTGTTGCGCTTGAAACGTTCAGTATACCGAACGCGGAAATTACAACGCACAAAAACAATAAAATTTTGTCAGTTTCCTTGATAAAGCGTTTTGTTTGTGATATAATACTACCCATAAATTGTATCTTCCCTAAGATTATTTATCATTTTCTAATATTATAATATCATTATTGTTTATTTGCAAGTAAAAAGGCTGTTTTGTATGAAAATTTTTGAATCCTTCAGTGAAAACGATACTTTGAATATTGCCCGTGAATTTGCCGCATTGCTCAAAGGCGGAGATGTTGTCGCCTTTCGCGGCGGTATGGGTATGGGGAAAACCGTGTTTACGCGTGGGTGTGTAAAGGCACTCGGAAACGATTCATATGTCAGCAGTCCCACGTTTGCAATTGTTAACGATTACGGCGGCAAAATCAATCTGTATCATTTTGATATGTACAGGGTTGAAAGCTGGGATTCACTCTATTCCACAGGCTTTTTTGATTATATGAATGACAGCTCCATACTCTTTATTGAATGGAGCGAAAATATAGAAAGCGTACTTCCCGATAATACAATCTTCGTTGATTTTGAAAGGGGAGAGGACGATAATTGCAGAAAAATTACTGTCAGCGGAGGTGACGGAAGATGGTAATACTTGCACTTGAAAGCACCGCGCCTTCAGCTTCGGCGGCTGTTGTAGAGGACGGTAAGCTGTTGTCAGAAATGTTTCTGAATGTGGGACTTACCCATTCCGTAACACTTTTACCGCTTGTAAAAAACGCATTGGAGCTGGCTGAACTTTCGGTTGATGATGTTGATGCCGTAGCAGTAAACAGCGGTCCCGGGTCGTTTACGGGTGTAAGAATCGGAGTTTCACTTGCAAAAGGCATTGCACAGCCGGCAGACAAAAAATGCATACCCGTGTCTACACTCGAAGCTATAGCATATCCGTTCTCCGACAGCGACTGTATTGTTGCATCGGTAATGGATGCAAGGTGCAGACAGGTCTACGGCGCATTTTTCCTTGCAGAAAACGGTAAAATTACTAGACTTACTGATGACGATGCATTTTCTTTTGAAGTTCTTGCAGAAAAAATTTCGTCATTCACAAAAAAAGTTGTTCTTGCAGGCGACGGCGCAGATATTGCTTATGAACACCTGAAAGATAAGAATCTTAATGTTTCGGTTGCAAATCCTGCACTCAGATATCAGCACGCATCATCCGTAGCATTTATCGCCGAACAGAATATAAATAAAAACGAAAATATACTTTCATATTCTCAGCTTACGCCCACGTATTTAAGACTTCCTCAGGCGGAGCGTGAATTGAAACTTAAAAAGGAGAATAAAAAATGAAAATTGCAATAGGCTCAGATCACGCTGGTTTCCCTCTTAAAGAAGAAATCAGAAAACATCTTGGTGAAATCGGTGTTGAATACGTTGACTGCGGTGTGTATGATTCATCATCTGCCGATTATCCCTTGCAGGCAAAGGCAACCTGTGAAAAAATCACATCAGGTGAGTGTGAGAGAGGTATTCTCTGTTGCGGAACAGGCATAGGAATTTCTATGGCGGCAAATAAGGTCAAAGGCATCAGAGCGGCTTGCTGTTCCGATTATTTCAGCGCAAAGTATACAAGACTGCATAACGATGCGAATGTTCTCTGTATGGGCGCAAGAGTTATCGGTGCAGGTGCGGCAATGGAGCTTGTTGATGTGTTCCTTACAACGGATTTTGAAGGCGGCAGACATCAGAGAAGGGTAGACCTTATAACAGAAATTGAAAATGCATAAAAACAAAACCACCGAGTAAAATCGGTGGCTTATTTTTTGCAAATCAACTACTGAATTAAACAGCTCTTGTAACCTTGCCTGAACGAAGGCAACGGCTGCATACGTGGATTCTCTTAGGTGTGCCGTTAACAACAGCTTTAACTTTCATAACATTGGGCTTCCAGGTTCTGTTGGATCTTCTGTGTGAGTGAGATACCTTGATACCGAAAGCAACATCTTTTCCGCAGATATCACATTTTGCCATGCGGAATGCACCTCCTTTTGCTGATTATGTGGGCATACAGCAAACCGTACAACACCACATCTTGTAATTGAACATATTTTACGCACTATATAATAACAGATTTGTTCTGCAATTTCAAGTGCTTTTTATAAATATTTTGAAAAAAACATCATTTTTTATTTCTTAATAAAAATTTTTATATAATTTAAAAAAATTGCTTGCAAAAGAAAGTAAAATAATATATAATATTTATCGAACATTTGTACAATATCTATTTCCCGAAAGGATGTAATTTAATATGGCAGACAAGCAGAAAGCTCTTGAAACCGCACTTTCACAGATTGAAAAAAAATACGGTAAAGGCGCAGTTATGCGTCTGGGCGAGGCAAATACAATGAACGTTGAAGCAATTTCAACAGGTTCAATCACTCTTGATGCCGCGACAGGCATCGGCGGCTTACCCAGAGGACGTATTGTTGAGATTTACGGTCCTGAATCGTCAGGTAAAACTACTCTTGCACTTCACTGCGTTGCAGAAGCTCAGAAAATGGGCGGAGAGGCGGCATTCGTTGATGCTGAGCACGCACTTGACCCTGTTTATGCAGAGAAATTAGGTGTAGATGTTGATTCGCTTCTTGTTTCTCAGCCCGACAACGGTGAACAGGCTCTTGAAATTACAGAGGCTCTTGCTCGCTCGGGTGCTATTGATGTTATTATTGTTGACTCTGTTGCTGCTCTTGTTCCGAAGGCTGAAATCGAAGGTGATATGGGTGATTCACACGTCGGTCTGCACGCAAGACTTATGTCTCAGGCTCTGCGTAAGCTCGCAGGTGCAATAGCAAAATCCAATACACTTGTTATCTTTATCAATCAGCTTCGTGAAAAGGTCGGCGTTATTTACGGCAATCCCGAGGTAACAACAGGCGGCAGAGCGCTCAAATTCTATTCAACAATCCGTATTGAAGTCAGAAAGAGCGAGCAGATCAAGGGTTCAGGTACAGAAATCTTAGGCTCAAGAACAAAATGTAAGGTTGTTAAGAATAAGGTTGCACCTCCTTTCAAAACTGCAGAATTTGATATTATGTACGGTTGCGGTATATCAAAGACAGGCGAAATGGTAGACATCGGCGTAGATTTGGGTATCATAAACAAGAGCGGCGCCTGGTTCTCATACGGTGATATGCGTCTTGGTCAGGGTAGAGAGAATGTTAAGATTTACTTTGATGAAAATCCCGAATTTGCCGCTGAAATCGAGGCAAAAATCCGTGCCGCACAGGCTGATAACGCATCTTCCGCTTCTGCAAAAAAAGAAACATCAAGACCCAAATCAGCTTCTAACGCAAAAGCAAGGCTTGATGTTACAGTTGATGACGACGAATGATAATCAAAACAGAAATTTCCAAGGGCGGACGGTTGGCATTGTATGCCGACGGTGAATACATAATGTCAATCGACGCCGATATATGGTATTCACTCGATTATACCAACGGATGCGAAATAGATAACGACGAGCTTGACGCGCTCAAAGACCTTGTTAATGCAAGATTAGCGTACTCCCAGGCTCTGCGTTTTCTTACGCTCCGCTCACATTCCGAAAAAGAATTATATAATAAGCTCCTCAAAAAACACAGTCACATCTCAGCACGTTATGCAATCGAAAAATGCAGAGAACTGGGATTTCTTGACGATGCGGATTTTGCATCCTGTTATGCAAAAGAGTTAGCTGAGCGAAAAAAGTACGGTGCCACACGCATACGTCAGGAGCTTAATTTAAAAGGAATAGACCGCGAAATTATTGATGATGTCATAAATTCGCTTGAAGTGGATTATTCTGTCAGTATTATTGATGTTATACAAAAAAAATACAGCAATTGCCTTAACGACGAAAAAGGCAAACGCCGAATGATAGCAGGACTTATGCGCTTGGGGTTTTCTTACAGTGACATAAAATCTGCCCTTTCAGATTATGAATTGCCGGAGGACAGTGAAAATGAGTATTAATGTGGGGTTTATTTCTCTCGGATGCCCAAAAAATCAGGTTGATGCAGAGCTTATGCTTGCAAAGCTTCAGAATGCAGGCTTCAACATTGTTGACGTTGCATATGAGGCTGATGTTGTTGTAGTCAATACCTGCGGATTTATTGAGGATGCAAAAAAGGAATCAATCGAAAATATCCTCGAAATGGCAGAACTCAAAAAAGACGGAGAAATCAAAAAAATCCTCGTTACAGGCTGTCTTGCTGAGAGATATAAGGACGAAATTTTTACAGAACTCCCCGAAGTTGACGGCGTAATGGGACTTGGTGCTAATTCTGACATTGTTGATGCAATCAACGCACTTATGGCAGATGAAAAGGTGGAAAACTATCCCGATAAGAAATTAATGCCCTTAGGCGGAGAAAGATTGCTTACCACACCTCAGCATTGGGCATATCTCAAGGTTGCAGACGGTTGTTCAAATTGCTGTACCTATTGTGCAATTCCCCTAATAAGGGGTGAATTCCGTTCAAGACCTATGGAGGATATCGTTGCTGAGGCTCGTCAGCTTGCGGCAGACGGCACCAAAGAGATTATCGTTATCGCACAGGACACAACCCGTTACGGTCTTGATTTGTACGGAGAGCTTAAATTGCCTGCCTTACTCCGTCAGCTTAATGATATTGACGGTATAGAATGGATAAGACTTCTTTATTGCTATCCGGACAGAATCACAGACGAATTGCTTGACACTATGGCAGAGTGTAAAAAAGTGCTTCATTATATTGATTTACCTCTTCAGCACGCTGACGGCAATGTTCTCAAGGCTATGAACAGAACGGGTGACAGGGAATCTCTTACCGCATTGATTGATAAAATAAGGGATAAAATGCCTGATATCGTTTTAAGAACTACTTTTATAACAGGCTTCCCCGGTGAGGATGCAGAGGCATTTACAAACCTTGCCGAGTTTGCCGACGATATTCAGTTTGACCGTCTTGGTTGCTTTGCTTATTCAGCCGAGGAGGATACCCCTGCCGCTGAATTACCTAATCAGATTGATGACGAAATCAAAAAGCACCGTGCTGATGTTGTAATGGAACAGCAGTTTGATATATTCCAATATAAACAGAAGCTTCTCATCGGTGAAACAGTTGAATGTATCGTTGAGGGATACGACCCTTACACAGACAGCTACTTCGGCAGAACCTGGCGCGATGCACCTGAAATTGATTCTTTTGTATATTTTACAGGTAAAAAGGAGTATAATGAAGGTGATATAGTTGATGTTGAAATTTTTGATATTAACGATTATGACCTGTTAGGTGAAATAGTAGAATGAATTTACCAAATAAACTCACAATTGTCAGAATTGTGCTTACACCTGTATTTTTGTTTTTGTTCTGCGCAGAATTTATTCCCCATAATTATCTGTTTGCATTGATAGTGTTTATCGTTGCGTCCGTTACCGATGCAATGGACGGAAAAATCGCAAGGAATAATAACATTGTTACCAATTTCGGTAAAATTGCTGACCCTATTGCGGACAAAATCCTAACTACATCCGTGTTGCTTTGCTTTTTGCAACAGAATCTGTGCAGTATATGGATAGTTCTTATTATTCTTACAAGGGAATTTACAGTTTCTGCAATAAGAATAACAGCCGCGTCACAAGGTGCGGTCATACCTGCAAACATTTACGGAAAAATCAAAACCGTCACGCAAATGGTATTTTCAATACTGATTATGCTTGCTTTGGTGCTTGACAGTGAGGGGATATTTATCGTAGAGCATCTCAGCCTGATTTCAAACATTCTTCTCTGGATAACAGCTTTGATTACAATATTTTCAGGTATTGTCTATGTTAAAGACAGCTTAAAGGTAATTGATTTTTCTGAATAGCGGTGAAAAAATGGATACGTTTGTTAATAAAATAAATAAAAGACCTGAAAAAACTGACAGTAAGATTCCTCGCGGCGCAATTTGCGGCAACGGTGATCTTGCTGTTGTTCTTGATGATGAAAATGACGATCTGATTATACACATCGGCAAGAGCGATTTTTGGAAATTTACCCCGGGTGCCAGGGAAGACGGCGGCATAAAAGCTGTCGGTCAGGTCAGAATCAGCAATTGCGGACTCGATACATACAATGTAACGCAGTATTTCAAGAAGGGGCTTGTCAGTTGCCGTTTCGGTAATGCGGATATAGAAATATTTACTGCAGTTGACAACCTTATTTATATTACGCTGTCTGCACCCGATAACGGTAAATATCCGTCTTTTGATGTTGAGATTCCCACCGACTGTAATTCAAATAATTTTGAATATTCAGATAAAGGAATGAAGTGGTATCTGCGCAAATTTGACGGTTCATCAGTTGAAAGAGAATCAGCTGTTGCCGTGTGTTGCCGCAGAATGACTGCCGAAATATCGGACGGCATCAAAAAGGTTGTATTCTGCCTTGGTGTTGCTGCAAATTTTGATACCAAAGATTATATAAGTAAAAGCATTCAGCTTTCTGTTGACAGCGATATTGAGAGAGACAGAATTGCAACTGAGAAATTCTGGCGCAACTATTTCAATGCATCAAGTGTGGTGCTTGAAGATAAAGAAATTGAAAAATATTATAATTCATCACTTTATTATCTTGGTTGCTGTATGGGAAATCCCCATTTTCCGCCGGGACTTTTCGGTAATTTTATCACTTGTGATGATATGCCCTGGAAAAGTGATTATCACCTTAATTATAATTATGAAGCACCGTTTTATTGTCTGTTTTCTTCCAATCATCCCGAATATACGGCGTCATATATGCAACCGTTATACGATTCTCTTGACAAGGGAAAATACTTTGCAGGGTTTGAAAATTGTAAAGGCGTTTACTTTCCTGTAAGTTTAGGCCCGAAAGGTGTTGACTATTACACCCAGAAGGATGTCAAGGAACACGGAATTCTCTTTTTAGGACAGAAAAGTAATGCGGCATATGCGGCAGTTATCCCCGTAATGCATTGGTATGCTACTTATGATAATGACTTTGCTATCAAAAATCTTTATCCATACATAAAAGAAGTGGCAGCTTTTTGGGAGGACTATCTTGTCAAGGAAAAAGGCAGATACATTATAAAAAACGATGCCGTACACGAGATTCCTTATTACAGAGGGGATAAGTTCAGGTATATTACACACAAAAATCAGATTGAAGCTAAAAACAATATCCTGTCTTTGGGACTTGTCCGAATGGTTTTTAAGTGTATCATTGATATGTCAAAGGAATTGGGAATTGACAGTGATAAACTGCCTGTGTGGCAGGATATACTTGCCAACATAAGTGAATTCCCCACATTCATCAAGCGAGGAAAAAGATGCTTCAGGTATTCGGAAAAAGGTATCAGCTGGCGCCCTGAGAACTCTGTAGGACTGCAACATATCTATCCGGCATCACAGGTCGGTCTTTCATCGGACAAAAAATTATTGAAAATCGCAAGAAATACATATTTTATTAATGACAGACGTCTTGACGATAACGGTTCTGTTTCGTATCTTCCTTGCGGTGCAAGATTGGGCGTTGATCCGCAGTATCTCATTGAAGGCATTAAGCTTAATATTAAAGAATTCGGTCTGCCTAATCTGTTTTTTAATCGTGCGGGTGGTTGTATTGAGCATTTTTCTACCGTTCCTGCAACGGTTAACGAAATGCTGATGCAAAGTCACGAGGGAATAATCCGAATATTCCCCTGTTGGAATGGGAGTATGAATGCAGAATTCAATAATCTGCGAGCTGACGGTGCATTTCTTGTTTCATCGCAGTTAGAGAATGGGAAAGTCAAAAGCCTTTCAATTAAAAGCCTGGCAGGCAGAGTATGCAGAATTCAGCTTCCGGGAAATATTCCGGTAACGGTAAAACAGACTGACGGTAAAAAAATAAAGTATAAAATCACTGATAATTATATAGAATTTAAAACTCAGCCAGACACAACTTACGTGTTGATATAAATGTTGCTCCTGCGGATTTCCGTAGGAGCATAAATATTTTCTTAAATGATAATTCCGCCGCCGAGAACAATGTCACCGTCGTAAAGCACGGCAGACTGTCCTTTTGTAGGTGCGCGTTGCGGTTCGTCAAATTCAAGAATCAACTTATCGCCGTTTTTATAAGCGACAGCAGGATTTTCCTTGTGACTGTACCGTATTTTTGCTGTACATCTCACAGGTG
This sequence comes from Clostridia bacterium, assembly GCA_017465825.1. GTDB lineage: Bacteria > Bacillota > Clostridia > Oscillospirales > Acutalibacteraceae > UBA1081. The sequence goes on along the minus strand of JAFTVI010000034.1, from coordinate 39,629 downwards.
CGTCAAAATCTGTTCTGTTTACGCAGTTAAAATGGTCAAGCTCAATTTTCTTCTCATACAGTTCCTTATCTGTAGAGAGCATAACCGTATTGTCCTCAATGTTTTTGCATTTTACGTACATCCGCTGATTCAGCACAATCTCAAGACCTCTGCGCTGACCTACCGTATAGTTGATAATGCCCTTGTGCTTACCAAGAATGTTGTATTTTGTATCAACAAAATTACCTGCAGGATATTTCTTGTCTGTTGCCCTCATAATAAAAGATGCGTAGTCACCGTCGGGAATAAAGCAGATATCCTGACTGTCACCTTTACGTGCATTCACAAAGCCGATATTCTCTGCTATTTTTCTTGCTTCTTCCTTAGAAAATTCACTCAGCGGAAAAACAGTGCGAGCGATCTGCTCCTGTGTGAGTGAGTACAATACATAACTCTGGTCTTTTGATAAATCAAGCGCCTTTTTTATGTAGTATCTGCCGCTTGTTTCATCAAACCCTGTACGGGCATAGTGACCTGTAGCAATAATATCACATCCGTACTCATCGGCAAGGTCGTAAAGCAGCTTGAATTTTACAAATCTGTTGCATTGAATACAGGGGTTGGGCGTGCCGCCCTGTTCGTAGGTTGTAATAAAATTATCAATTACGTATTTTTTGAATTGCTCAGATGCATCAACTGCATAAAACGGAATACCGATTCTGTCACATACTGCTTTTGCATCGTTGATATCGTTGTCTGCGGTTGATTTGTCAAAGCCAAACAGATTGCTCGTTTTATCAAACATTTTAAATGTAACGCCGATGCAGTCATAGCCTTTTTCTTTTAAAATATGCGCTGTGACGGAGCTGTCAACTCCGCCGCTCATCGCAATAAGTGCTTTTGTCATATAAATTTATCCTAATTCAATCATTTTGTTAATGCAGGCAACGGCTTTTGTCATAGTGTCCTCACTCATAACGATTTCTTCGCCGCCGATACCTTTAACGGTGTTGTAAACATCCATAATCGTTGTCAGCTTCATATCGTTGCATACAAGATTCTTTGACATTGCATAGAACTTCTTATCGGGACACATAATCTGCAGATGCTGAATAATGCTGTTTTCTGTGCCGATAATAAATTCTTTTGCATCGCTTTCTTTTGCAAATTTCATAATATCAGCAGTTGAACCTGCAAAATCTGCAAGAGCGGTTACTTCCTTTTTACATTCGGGATGAACAAGCAGAAGTGCGTCGGGATGTTTTTTCTTAGCTTCCATTGCTTCTTCAGCCTTTATTGCCGAGTGAACGGGGCAACCGCCGTCGAGGAGTTTGATATTCTTTTCGGGGCACTGTTCGGCAACGTATGCACCCAGATTGCAGTCCGGAATAAACAGAATGTCTTTCTCAGGCATCTTCTTAACAATCTTAACGGCAGATGATGATGTAACGCATACATCACAAACAGTTTTTAAGTCCGTAGTGGTATTTATGTATGCAACGACAGCATAGTCCTTGTATTCATTGTCACGCAGTTTTTGAATGTATTCCTTTGTAAACTGCTCAGCCATAGGGCAACCTGCTTCGGGATTTGCAAGAAAAACAGTTTTTTCGGGAGAGAGGAGCTTTGCAGTTTCTGCCATAAAGCGTACGCCGCACATAATGAGCGTTTTGTTTGGTGCTTTTGCCGCTTTAACGCTCAGTGCATAGGAATCACCTGCAAAATCGGCAATTTCAAGTATATCCTCGCTCTGATAGCTGTGAGCAAGAATACAGATATCCTTTTCCTTCTTTAATTTTAAAATTTCCTGCTGTATATCTTTAAGCATAAAACATCGTCCTTTCGTTTGATTATTATAGCATTATTTTTTGTAATCTTCAAGACTTCTGAACTCATATCCCATATTTCTTACAGTATCAATTATATCCCCGAGTGCCTGCGCATTGTCGCTTGATACTGCGTGAAGGAGAATCACCGCGCCGGGATGAATCCTTGCTGTAACTGTTTCAAGAGCGTATTGTGCGCCTTTCTGATTTGATGTGTCCCAGTCGGAATATGCCAGCGACCAGAAAACGCTTGTGTAGCCTAATGAACCTAATAAATCGAGCGCACAGTCTGAGTATTCACCCTTAGGAAAACGGAAATAAAGTGATGAATATCCGAAATTGGTTCTTATATAATCATCAAAGCCCTTAATTTCTTCCATCATCTGTGTTCTTGTAAGCTCATCCATTGAAGGATGTGTATCGGTATGATTGCCGACTATATGACCTTCATTTATCATCCTTGCAATAGATTCGGGATCTGATTCCATTTCATCCACCGTGCAGAAAAATGCCGCAGTTACATTTTTTTCTTTCAGTGTGTCAAGAATCATACCTGTGTAGCCGTTGTCATAGCCTACATCAAACGTAAGATATACGACTTTTTCATCAGTCACGGTGTCAAGAGTGATTGCGTCAAAGCCGCCCTCGTCAAAATGCTGTTGGCTGCTTTGTGAAATCTCGTGAGCAGTTTCGTTTCTTGCCACACCGAAGCTGTGACTTATTTTAACTGTTGATAATCCTTTTGCATTGTCAGGGTCACTTACTTCAAAGTCAACACAGGGCAAAGGCTCAAGTCCAGTATAGGTTTTGTCTGTACCCGTATTTTCTCCGTAAACAATCTTTGCACCTGAATTTGTACTATTTTCCGTTGTTTGTTCATCGGATTTCTCTTCGGTTGTGCTCTGTTCTCTTGTGTCTGCTTCTCCGGTGGGAGAGAGAGAGACATTTTTTTCATCCGTATTGCAGGCGGTAAAAGAGAATCCTATAAATAACGCTGTAATAAAGCAGATAAATTTTTTCATAACATCACCTTTAATATAATATCACATTTTGTCGCAAAAGCAAATACAAATTTATGTAAGGCGGATATTCCGCCCTGATTACATCACAGACTGTATGCTTTCTACAATACCTGTAATGGTTTTAACAGCTTTGTCTGCTTTCTTTTTCATTTGTCTTTTAGATGAGGAACTGCCTGCAGCCGATGAAATAAGTGCCGCTGCACCGCCGATTGCCATTACTGCACCGATAGTTTTTGTTGCCATTGTTACTTTTTTTGTCATAGCTTTTTCACCCTTTCCGAATCCGATGTCATTTTTATATTTACCGTATCACGATAAATTATCCCTTTTTTCTGTTGCAAATTTTTTTAAATAGTGGTATCATATCTTATATTAAATAAGGAGATAAATGCGTTGAAGTATTTATATGATAAAATATTTGAAATAAAATTTTTCAATAAGCTCAGGGAATTGCCTGTTTTGTCAAAACTGCTGACATATGAGTTTATTTTATACGCACTGTTCGGTGTTGGTACAACATTGGTAAATCTTACAACGTTTTACCTGTGTGATAAGGCTCTCGGTAATACCAGCTTTGCAGATTTTCAGTTGTTCTCTCACCGCATACTCATTACAATGGAGGATGTATCCACCCTTATTGCCTGGATTGTATCAGTCTTGTTTGCCTTTGTTGTAAATAAAATATGGGTATTTGAGAGCAGAAGCTGGAAAATCTCCGTTGCTTTGCGTGAACTGTTTTCCTTCGTCGGCACAAGAATAGTATCGTTCCTTGTTTTTGAATTACTCGGCTTTATGCTTGTGCGTAACTTCCTTCTTAATTACAATGTATTTGAATCAGATGTAGTTACAAAGTGGGTTGCAAAGTTTTCTATTGCAGTGTTTGTTATATTGTTTAATTATATTATGAGTAAGCTTTTTATTTTCAAAAAGGAGGATGAAGCAGATAATGAATCTTAAAGAATTAGATAACAACGGTACCGTAGAGGGTTTTGTGCTTGTTAAAAGCTGTGATAAAAAATCAGCCAAAAACGGTTCAACCTATATAGATATGACACTTGCAGACAAAGCAGGTGAGATCAATGCAAAAATGTGGGACTGGCGTGAGGGTGCATTTTTGCCGGAAGTAAATTCAATAATAAAAATAAGAGGTGTTATGTCCGTTTATAACGGAACTCCTCAGCTCAGGGTCGACAGAGCAAGAGTTGTATGGGATAACGACAATGTCAATATGGCAGATATAATTCCCTCTGCTGATTATGAGGGCAAATATATGATGCAGACTGTGCGCAACAAGGTGAATGCATTTGAAAACGCAGAGCTTAAAAAGCTTGTCAATGCTGTGCTTGATGAATACGGCGATAAAATGACGGATTGTCCTGCTGCATTCAGGCTTCATCACGCCATAAGAGGCGGATTGCTTATGCACACCCTCTCAATTGTAAAAATGTGTGAATGTGTTGCATCAATATATCCTACTGTAGACAGGGAGCTGCTTATTTCCGGTGCAATTCTTCACGACGTTTGCAAGACTGATGAATTTATCATTTCAAGCTCAGGTCTTGTTGAGGGATACACTCCCGAAGGTCATCTTGTAGGTCATCTTGTAATGGGGGCAATTGCTGTTGACCGCATTGCAAGAGAAAATAATATCAGCAAGGATACTTCTATGCTTCTTGAGCATATGCTTATTTCTCATCACGGTGAGCCCGAATTCGGTGCGGCAACAAGACCGCTGTTCCTCGAGGCAGAGATACTTTCCGAGCTTGACTCTCTTGATGCAAATATTTATGAAATTGAGAGCTGTCTTGCAGATGTTGCTCCCAAGGAGTTCAGTAACCGTCAGTGGGCACTGCACGACAGAAAATTCTACAATCACGGCAGAAAAGTGCCCGAAACAAAAGTAAATCTTGATTGATAAAGGACAGATATAAAATGGATTGGACCGAAATTAAAGTAACAGTACCCGTTGAGCGTGTTGACGAGACAGGCGCAATAGTATCAATGACAGTACCTTACGGTATTTACATTGAGGATTATTCCGATATGGAGGACGCCGTGCTTGAAATTGCACATATTGACCTTATTGATGAGGACCTTCTTGCCCGTGACCGAACAAAAGGCATTGTACACGTGTATATTTCTCCTGAGGAGAATCCCGCAGAGGCAATTTCATTTATAAAAGAACGTCTGGACAGCGAGAGTATTCCTTTTGAAATAGACAGCGCAGAATGTAAAAACGCAGATTGGGAAAATAATTGGAAAAAGTATTTCAAGCCTATGCCTGTAGGCGAAAAGCTCCTTATTCAGCCTATATGGAAGGACAATGTAGATGCAGGTGACAGAGTTGTGTTAAATCTTGAGCCCGGTCTCGCTTTCGGCTCAGGCTCTCACGAAACAACACGCCTTTGTCTTGCCGCTATTGAGAAACATATCACAAAAGGCTGTAAAATGCTCGATATCGGTTGCGGCAGCGGTATTTTGTCCATCGCATCACTTCTTTTAGGTGCTGAGTCAGCTGTAGGTGTTGATATTGATAAGCTGGCTGTTAAAACTGCTATGGAAAATGCAAACCGAAACGGCTTTGACGAAAAACAGTATACTGTTCTCTGCGGCAATCTTACGGATAAGATCAGCGGTAAATTTGATGTTATAGCCGCAAATATCGTTGCAGATGCTATCATTATGCTCTCAAAGGGTGTAGATGCTTTTATGAATGAAAACAGCGTTTACATCGTATCAGGTATCATTGATTTAAGAGAGCAGGAGGTTGTATCGGCTCTTGATTCCTACGGCTTTAAAATCACCGCACGCTACGAAGATGGCGGCTGGCTGTGCTTTGAATGTATGAAAAAATAAATTTTTATAAAAATTTTTAACAACGCACGATTTTTCGGGCGTTGTTTTTTTGCCTTTTCTGTTAAATTAAAATCCGATAATAAAACTGTGTCAGAATGGAACATTAACATTGTGCGTTAAAATTATCGGAGGTGCATTATGAAAAAATTTATAAAACAATTTGATATAGTGCTGTCAGTGTTCTGTTCTGTTGTGTTTTGTCTTGTTGCACTGGGACAGATATATCTGCCTGATAAGGTAGTATTTTTTGACGGCAATGAAAAAACAACTCTGTATGAAGTTTTTACTGTAAATAAAACCGATGACAGCGTTATGAGCGTATCAACAAACGGAACTGAAAATTCTGTTGCCGAAGCAAGTCTGTTAGGTATTATTCCCGTAAGAACTGTTAAAGCGGAAAACGGCGAGCGAAAATATGTCAATGTCAGCGGTGATATAATCGGAATTTGCCTTTATACAGACGGTTTGCTGATTGTCGGGGTGGAAGATGTTGTAACGGAAGACGGAAACGTAAGTCCTGCAACTGTATGCGGCTTGCAGACGGGAGATATAATTACTCAGGTAAATGATGAAAAGGTCGTTTCTGTAGCTGATTTTTCACAGTATATTACAAATTCAAAAGGAAATTCCGTAAGCATAACCGCTGTGCGTGATAATAAAACATTATATTTCTCTCTTACTCCTGCATATTGCGAATCGGAAGATAAATACCGTTGCGGACTGTGGCTACGAGATTCAACAGCAGGAATCGGCACAATGACATTTGTTGACCCCGAATCGGGCGTTTTTGCGGCGTTGGGACATTCTATATGTGACAGCGAAACTCAGTCTGTTCTGACCGTAGGTGATGGAGATATACTTACCGCAACGGTAACAGGTATAACAAAAGGTGAAAAAGGCGCGACAGGTCAGCTCCTTGGTTCGTTTGCCGATAAAACATTGGGAGAATTGATTGAAAATAATGAATTCGGAGTGTACGGCACTTATTCGGAAAACGATGAATTGACAGGGGAGCTTATGGCTGTTGCAACGCAGACGGAAATAAAAGCAGGGGATGCGCAGATATTGTGTAATATTGACGGTAACGGCGTGAAATATTACGATATTGAAATTGAAAAAATTTCTTACAGTGCCGAAAAACAGTCACGTTCAATGGTTATAGAGATAACAGATGACGAATTATTGAACACAACAGGCGGCATCGTGCAGGGAATGAGCGGCAGTCCCATCGTGCAGGACGGAATGCTCATCGGCGCAGTAACCCACGTCTTCCTTAACGACCCGACCAGAGGCTACGCAATCTTCGCAGAAACAATGATTGATACAGCGGACAGTATTATAGATGTTGAAAAACGGTAATATAAAACAGCAAGCCAACCGACTTGCTGTTTTCTTAATCAATCTCCCAATAACCAATCGACAGAAACTTTTAAAATTTTTGACAGTTCTCGTAATTCATAATCAGCAACAAATCTTGTTCCGATTTCAATTCTTGAAACACTGTCGCGTTCAATATTGATTCCGTTGATTTGCAGTTGAGCAGCTAAATCACTTTGAGTCAATCTTAACTTACATCTTGCTTCGTGAACTCTGTCACCGCATATGTTTTTTTTACCGTTGTAGTCATAGATTTTCATATGATTTTCATCTCCGATATGTTAAAGATAGGAATATATCTTGACATTAACATTTTTTTGACTTATAATTGTGTTAAAGATAAGAATTTGTCGTTTTGTGGCAGGAGTGATGAAAATTGCATATTTCCCAAATAATTAAATACGAAGGAGATAACAGTACATTTATCTGGAAGCATCCGTGCGAGGATTTTAACACTACAACACAGTTGATAGTACACGAAAGTCAGGAATCAATATTTTTTATGAACGGACAGGCACTCGACTTGTTTGGTCCGGGGCGTCATACTCTTGAAACACAAAATATTCCGCTGATTCGTAAATTTATTAATATTCCTACCGATGGTGAAACACCATTTCATTGCGAAGTCTATTTTATAAACAAAACAGAGCAAATGGCTATTAAGTGGGGAACTGACAGCAAGGTACAGTATGTTGAACCTACGTACAAGTTTCCGTTATCCATTGGCGCATCCGGTGAAATGTCTCTCAGTGTTGAGGACTCTCGCAAATTATTAATAAAACTTGTAGGCACAGAATGTATTCTTGACAGAAATCAACTCACAACATTCTTCCGTGCATTCTTGATGGCAAGGGTAAAAACCTACATAGCTCAGGAAATGAAAGCGAGCGCTATCAATATTTTTGAAATTGATGAAAGACTTGAAATTTTCTCCAAAGGCATACAGGCTCGTTTGATTGGTGATTTTGAAGAATATGGCGTTACGTTAAATCGCTTCTTTGTAACTACCATAGTAAAACCTGACGGTGATCCTCAATATGAAAAATTCAAGGAGCTGCATTTCCGTCAGTATGCAGATATTGCAGAAGCAAGGTTAAAACAACAGACCGATGTAATTTATGCGCAGACTGAAGCCCAAAAGACCGTTATTGAGTCACAGGCATTGGCGCAGAAGCGTGCGACTGAAGGCTATACATATCAGCAGGAGCGAGGTTTTGATGTCGCTGAACAAGCCGCACAAAACGAAGGTGTTGGAGAATTTACAAATATGGGTATCGGTCTTGGTGTTATGTCAGGAATCGGCGGCACAGTAGGCGGTATGGTCAGCGGTGCAGTAAATGATGCATTTGTTGCAGTTCCGACACAACCGCAAGCAGGGAATCTCTTTTGCGAAAACTGTGGAGCAAAACTAACACCCGGTGCAGCATATTGTGATGAGTGCGGAACGCCGCAGTCATCTCCCGATAATTGCAGCAACTGCGGATTTAAGTTTATCAAACCGGGCAAGTTCTGCCCTAAGTGCGGTACGAAAAGGGAGAGTTAATTAATGAGAAAAAATAAAGTAATGTGTTATGCCGCGTTAGGCGTTGTGTTTATATTATTCAATGTGATTGCATTTGTTATTCCCACTGCAAAAACATCAACTTTTTGGATTGCTTATGTATTTACTGTTATAGCGTTTGTATTGCAAATTGGTGTTTGGATCTATGCATTCAAAGGCTCAGATAAAATTAAAAGTAAATTTCTTGGTATTCCGCTTGTTGCTGTCGGAATTATATATTTAATTATTCAGATTATTGCTTTCTCTGTATTTATGGCTTATCCGTTGACACAGATGTGGATTGCTGTTGTAGTATGTGCCTTTATACTCGGAATCTCAGCAATATTCTTGATTGGAACAGAAGTCGGTAAAAATGAAATCAACCGAGTTGAACCAAAGATTGAAAAGAAAGTTTTTTATATCAAATCACTTCAGACTGATGTTGAAATGATTGCCGAGAACGAAATTGACGAAGATATGAGGGAATTGCTGAAGCAGCTTGCCGAAAAAATACGTTTCAGCGACCCTATGAGCAATAATGAACTTATTGATATTGAAATAGAAATTAACAGCAAAATAGCAGAACTCAAAATAACCGATAAAAAAACCGAAAGCGTAAAAGAAATAGAAACGCTTTTGACAGAGAGAAATAAAAAAGTAAAATTATTAAAGGGTGAATAAAAATGATTACCGAGGAACAAAAGCAGAAAATGATAGATGACATTTATAGAAAAGCATCAAATAACAACGATGGTCAGTTATGGATACGACCAAATGATTATGGTTTTCCTAATTCTAGTGAAGGTAATAGTGAGTGTATAAAAATTTTAAATGAATTAAAAATTTTTAAAAACATAAAAGTAAGCGGAAAAGGTTTACTTGAAATTATAATATAAAAGAGAGGTAAAAAAATGAAACAATTAACTTGTGAAATGTGCGGAGGAACAGAACTTATTAAGCAGGATGGTGTGTTTGTATGCCAAAACTGCGGAATGAAATATTCTGTAGAAGAAGCAAAGAAAATGATGATTGAGGGTACTGTTGATGTATCAGGCAGTACAATAAAAGTTGATAACTCAAAATCGATTGCAAACTTTATGTTGTTAGCGGAAGTTGCCGTAGAGGGAAAAGATTCTACCAGTGTTATCAAATATGCAGAAAAAATCCTTGAATTAGATTCTGATAGATGTGAAGGATATTTGTTAATGGCAAAATCAGCTGGCTGGGAATCAAGTTTGAAAGATCCAAAACTTGACAAAGCATTAGCGTATGCAAAGCGTGCTGTCGCACTCGCTGATGATAAGGGAAATGTTGCACTAGATATATATAAGTCTTTAAAGGCACAAATATTTGCTTTGCTGAAAAATGCTACAGATTTACCAACAAATAGTGGACCTTATATCGCAGGATTGATGTGTGAATGGGTGAAAATTATTTCTTCTATACCTTCTTTACCGATAAATACTATAAAATCTGAATATAATGAAATCAAAAGATTAAGTACTTGTAAAAAAACATTACCATCAACTAATGCTTTTGAGGATAGACTTCCTTGTTTTGTAACAACAGGAGTAGTATTGTATAATAATAAACTTGCTTATCATAATATGCTTGTTCAGAATTTAGATGATTATATAGTAAAGCAATGTGGATTTAAATCGGATTCAGTTCAAAATAATACTGAGAATACTAATAAAAATAAAGAACAGAGATCTGACAAAAAAGGAGGTTGCTATGTGGCAACCTCAGTATATGGTTCGTATGATTGTCCCGAAGTTTGGACACTTCGTCGTTATCGTGATTACACTCTTGCAAAAACTTGGTATGGTAGAACATTTATTAAAACATATTATGCAATCAGTCCCACTATCGTAAAATGGTTTGGACATACTGAATGGTTTAAAAAAATGTGGAAAGGTAAGTTAGATCGAATGATTGCTGACTTACAAGCAGATGGAGTTGAATCAACACCATATTATGATTAAATAAAAAATTAAGTAATAGGTGCTTGCAATAAATTTATTCTTATTGTAAGCACTTGCCAATTTCTTACTGATATGATAATATATAATAAATTCTTTCAAGGAGTAATTATATGAATTATTATATCGGTGCGGATTTAGGCACATCATCATTGAAGCTATCACTTGTAAATGTTAAAGGTGAAATTGTAAACTCGGTTTCAAAATCTTACGACCTTTTTTATCCTCAGGTCGGCTGGAGTGAGCAGAATCCGCGTGATTGGTGGCTTGCATTTGTTGAGGGCATAAGGGAGCTTGTGGCAGATATTGACGCATCGTCCGTCTGCAGTCTTGGCATCGCAGGGCAGATGCACGGTCTTGTGATTCTTGATGAAAATGATAATGTCATCCGCAATGCTATCCTGTGGAACGACGGCAGAACGGACAAAGAAACTGCATATCTTAACACAGTTAAGGAGCTTGCGGATTATACTGCAAACATGGCGTTTGCAGGCTTTACAGCCCCCAAAATTCTTTGGCTTAAAGAAAATGAGCCGGATAATTTCAATAAAATCAGCAAAATAATGTTGCCCAAAGACTATATAAATTATCTGCTAACTGGTGTTCATTGTACAGATTATTCAGATGCGTCGGGAATGCTCTTGCTTGATGTGAAAAATAAATGCTGGTCAAAGGAAATGCTTCAAATTTGCGGCATTACCGAACAGCAGATGCCGCATCTTTTTGATAGCTACGATGTTATAGGTACAATCAAGGCCGATATTGCAGCACTTTTAGGCTTGCCCGACAGTGTAAAAGTAGTTGCAGGTGCAGGTGATAATGCTGGCGCGGCTGTGGGCAGTGCTACCGTGTCCGACGGCAAATGCAACATTTCATTGGGTACGTCAGGTACGGTGTTTATTTCATCTGAAAAATTCCCTGAGCTTACAAATAAAGCTATTCACACATTCTGCCACGCAGACGGCGGTTGGCACATAATGGGCTGTATTCTTTCTGCTGCAGTTTGCAACAAATGGTTCTGTACCGATATTCTCGGCACTGATGATTATTCAGCTGAACAGATCGGAATCAGCGATGATATGCTTGGCAATAATAATGTATACTTTTTGCCATATCTTATGGGTGAGCGCAGTCCTATCAATAATACCGATGCAAGAGGTACTTTTATTGGTATGAGTCTTGACACAAAACGCGAGAGTATGGTGCAGGCTGTGCTTGAAGGCGTTGCGTTTGCTATAAGGGATAATATTGAAATTGTAAAAAATGCAGGCATAAGTATAGAAAAAAGCGGTTTTTGCGGCGGCGGTGCAAAGTCTGCTTTATGGCGAAAAATCCTTGCAAATGTGCTTAATATAACTCTCGAAATTCCCGTTACGGAGGAAGGACCCAGCTTTGGCGGTGCTTTGCTTGCAATGGTAGGCAACGGTGACTTTGAATCAGTAAAAGACTGTGCAGAATCTTTTGCAAAAACAGCCTGTGTAGTTACTCCCGATGCTGAAATTGCCGCAAGGTACGAACAACAGTACAATAAATTCAAAAACATTTATCCTGCCGTAAAAGATGTGTTTGGTTTGATTAAATAAAAATTTCACCCTAAGGTATGAAACCTTAGGGTGTTGCTGTTATATATGCTTGAGAGTTTTTTCAGCGAGTTCGGATATTTTAACCGTTCCGATACCGAAAATTGATGTATGAAGTGTGTCATTAAGCGGTTTTGTCCACTCTTCTCCTATGCAATCTATTCCGTTTCGCATTCCTATTACAGAGCCGACTGTTGCGCCGTTGCAGTCAGTATCAAATCCTGCTTCAACTGCAATGCATATTGACTTACCCAAGTCACCCTCGCCGTAAAGCAGACCTGTTGTAACAATCATTGCGTTTGATATTGTATGACACCAGCCGTAGCCTGTATGTTCATCAAATTCAGAATGGATATGTTTATAACAATCGTTAATGCTTTTTCCGCTGTTATGCATATTGATAATGCCTGTCACAGCTTCATACAGCCTTGATGTGTGCGGAATTTCAGCAAGTCCGCCCATAATAATTTCGTTGATATCATCGGTAACAGCGGCACAGGCAAGCATAGCGGCAGCAAACATTTCACCGTAAATTCCGTTCTTGATGTGAGAGATGCTTGCATCTCTGTACGCCATTTCAGCGGCAATTTCAGGCTTGCCGGGGTTGATATAGCCGAAATAATCGGCTCTTATCTGTGCACCGATCCACTCTCTGTAAGGATTTTTGTATATTGCTGATTCAGGTGGTGCATAGCCTCTTACAAAGTTGCCAAATGCAACTCTTTCAGCGGTAAAATATGCATCTCTGCTCTGTGAACCAAGCCATAACCGAGCAACATTTTCGGGCGTGAAATCTCTGCCGTATTTTTCAATGAGCAGTTGATAAAGAGCTGTGTAATTGGTATCATCGTCAACGGGCATACCGTCAACTGTGTCTGCAAAGCATTTATCCCGCAAATTGAATTTGAATCTATTGCACATTTCCTCGGTAATGTCGCGCTTCAATACATATCTGCTCATCGGATAATTTCCCGTTTCCTTAAGCAGAGGTATAAGCTCATTCGTGCGGATGCCCTCAAGAGGTTTTCCTAAAAGACAGCCTGCAATCCTGCCAGTCCACGCGCCGTGAATTTTCTTTTTCAATAAATCAGCATCCGGCACTGTGCCGTTGATTTTATGCTGTTTTCTTAATTTTTTTATGCCGTCCAGATCTGAGGGTTCATAGTATTTGTAATCATCACGGATTTTCGCATCCATAGCGATTTTATATAAAACATCACATAATTCCGACTTATGCTCGCTGTTTGACAATTTTGCAACGCTTTCAAAAATCGGTATGAATTCGTCAATATCCTTACCCTCAGCAATAAGCTGTGTAAGCTCAGTTGAAATATCGTTTGTATAAAAATCCCATTCCTGCAGATTTTTATAATCCATTTTAATCTTTGTCATAAGAACACCTGCTTTCCGATTTATAGTAACACAAACGATAAAAGAAAACAAGTAAATATTGCAAACTGAAATCACTTGTTGTATAATTATTGTCGGTGATAATTATGTATATCTTAGGTTTTGACATCGGCGGCACAAAATGCGCTGTTGTAACAGCAGAGTGGGACGGAGAAAATATAAGTCTTCTCAGAAAAGAAAAATGTGAAACTGACTTGAGCATCAGTCCGTCGGAAATGATAGACAGGCTTATTAATATGGCGGATTCCATTCTTGACTGCACACCGGATTCAATAGGAATATCCTGTGGAGGTCCTCTTGACAGCAAAAAGGGAGTTATAATGTCACCGCCAAATCTTGCGGGATGGGATAATGTAGAAATCGTAAAACAGATTCAGACTCACTACGGTGTTGTAACCCGCTTGCAGAATGATGCAAACGCCTGTGCTGTTGCAGAATGGAAATTCGGTGCAGGCAAGGGAAGTCAGAATATGATTTTTATGACATTCGGTACAGGTCTCGGAGCAGGTCTTATTCTGGACGGCAAGCTTTACAGCGGAACAAATGACAATGCAGGTGAATTAGGTCATATAAGACTTGATAATTTCGGGCCTGTCGGTTACGGTAAAGCTGGTTCATTTGAAGGCTTCTGCAGTGGCGGCGGTATTGCTCAGCTCGGCTATCTGAAAGCACTTGAAAAGGTGCAGACAGGGCATTATCCTGAATACTTCCAAAAAGGAATGACACAGTCAGATGTAACGGCTAAATCAATTGCAGATGCCGCCAATAACGGCGATGAAACTGCAATTGAGGTTTATCGCATTTGCGGTGAATATCTTGGCAAAGGCTTATCGATTGTTATTGATTTGCTCAATCCTGAGGTTATAGTTCTCGGTAGTATTTTTGCAAGGAGTAAAAATCTTTTATGGGATTCCGCCGAAAATGTGATAAAACGTGAAGCGCTTGCAATTTCGGCATCCTGCTGCAAGGTTGTTCCTGCTGAACTCGGGGAAAATATTGGTGATTATGCGGCAGTAGCTACGGCTCTGCTGTAAGGAGAATTGTTATGCTTAACGACTTATTAAAACGCTATCCTGCGCTGTGTGTATGTGCTGATGACATTGAGAGTTCAAAAAATGCTATAATTGAATGCTTTAAAAACGGCGGAAAGCTGTTACTTTGCGGTAACGGCGGCAGTTGTGCAGATTGTGACCATATAGCAGGTGAGTTGATGAAGGGGTACTTGAAAAAAAGACCTGTTTCACCCGATAAAAAAGCAGAAATGAAAAACCGCTGTAACTGTCTTGACGATTCTGTTCTTGATAATCTTCAATGCGGTCTGCCTGCTGTATCTTTGCCCTCTTTTACCGCTTTAAATACAGCATTCTGCAATGACGTTGATGCTCAGCTTGTATATGCTCAGGCTGTTTTTGCTATGGCTGATAAAAATGATATTCTGATAGCACTCAGTACATCGGGAAATTCAAAAAATGTAGTCGATGCTGTAAAGGTAGCAAAGGGATTAGGTGTAAAGGTTATTGCACTTACGGGTGATATAGGTGGAAAGCTGAAGACCTTGTCAGATATCAGCATCTGCGTACCTGAAACTGAAACATATAAAATTCAGGAATTGCATCTGCCCGTATATCATTACATATGTGCTGAAGTTGAAGACTACTTCTTTGAAAGGTGATAGATATGAAATACAAAATTTTTGCGAATCACGCACATATATATCCTAAATACCTGCGTGAAAACGGATGTGTTGATGCACTTCTTGAATTGATGGATGAGTGTGAAATTGAAAAATGTGTCTGTTTTGCCACTTTTGCGGATAAGCTTAAAGAAAACGGCATAACAGAGGACACAAATGAATTCCTTGCAAAAGAGATTGCTCCGCACGCCAATCTTTACGGCTTTGGTGTTATTGATTTTGATTATGATAATCTTGAAGAACAGGTTGACAAAATTGCTTCGCTCGGTTTTTACGGTATAAAGCTTCATCCTGCATATCAGGAATTTAATATTATGGGCGAAAAGGCGCAAAGAGTTTACGCCGCCGCACAGGATAAGAATCTTTTTCTCTCTTTCCATACAGGCATACATTGGCACAGACTTGCTGATTATCAGATGTTGCTTTATGATGAACTTGCATATAATTTCCCGAAACTGCGATTCAGTATGGAGCATCTCGGCGGATATCATTTCTTTAAAGAGGGCCTTGCTGTTATGGTCAATAACTCAAGAAATGACATTATAAATGCTTTTGCAGGTTGGACATCGATTGCTATGAATGATAACGGTCTTTATGATTATTGGAGTCATTCAGATGAAGAATTGAGAAATCTTGTTCATCAGACAGGACCTTACAGCCATATATTCGGACTGGATTTCCCCTTCAAAAAGGCTGATTATACCAAAAAAGCCATTCAGCGTATTATTGACCTTGACATTCCCGAAGAAGCAAAAGAGGGAATACTCGGCAAAAACCTGGCAAGAGAATTAAATATTGATTTTTAATGCATAAAATAATAAAGACCTTCCAAAAATTTAATCGGAGGTCTTTTTTTTATGTATAAAAGAGTCAGTGAAAGTGTTTCTTATTGCCTGAGAGGTAAAATTCTTTATTGTTCGCTTAAAATTGCTTTTTCAAGGATTTTAAAGCTGATGTTTCTGTTGTATGCATTCTCGGTTGCATATCTGCTAATATATGATACATCGTTTATCGTCAGCATAGGACTTTATGAAAATCAATATATCGCCGCTGTAGTATGCGCAGGTTCAACATTGGTCGGATTTGTATTATTTGCCGCCGTTCAATGGTATAGCTTTTCAGCTAAGCGCATTTTGTGGGCGCAAATGCAGAATACAGAAAAAATTAAAACATCCGTAGCACTTGTTTTGAAACTGATTGCAGTTCGTTTTTCGGTAATTGCAGTTAAAACAGTTACATTTATTCTGTCATTATTGCCGTCTGCTTTTTTATTTACGGTTTTGTATGCGAATTTAAAAAATGGTATGAGTGACGCGGTTGCTTTAGTTTTTCTTGTCGGAAGTGTGATGCTTTTTATTGCAGGTCTGTCATTTGCGCTGATTGTCAATCAAAGATATTATCTGGCAGAATACTGTCTTTTCAGTGGCGGAAGTGTAAAAGATGTATTGCTGCACAGCATTTATCTTATGGATTTCAAGTGCAGAAAACTGCTGAAATGCAAATTGAAACACTTACCTTTTAAAATTTTTGGTATTTTTGTTCCGCAATTGAGTGTGATTGCGGATGCGAGAGAGTTTTTACTGGTAACAGATAAAACAATTGAGTATGCACGGAAAGCGCATACTCAGCAAAAAACGGTTGTTTTCTATTGTAATAAAACTACTGCATAGTTTCCTGCTTGACTTTATGGTCGATTACGTGCCTTGAGTCAAGCTCATTTCTTATGTCATCAAGAGAAATACCCATTTCAACCATAAGCACAAGCACGTGATACGCAAGATCGGATATTTCATAAATTGTTTCTTCTTTAGAATGTTTAGCCGCACCGATAATGACCTCAGTACATTCTTCGCCAACCTTTTTCATAATCTTATCAAGACCTTTTGTGAATAGATAGGTTGTGTATGAGCCCTCTTTCATTTCAGTTTTTCTGCCTTCAATAAGCTTGTAAAGAGCATCAATTGAGAAGTCATTCTGCTCTTCATTTTTATAAAGAAGGTTGAAAAAACAGCTTTCGTTTCCTGTGTGACAGGCAGGACCGTCTTTTATTACCTTAACGACAAGAGCATCATAATCGCAGTCTGCCTTAACGGAAACAATGTGCTGTCTGTTTCCGCTTGTTTCTCCCTTGCGCCAGAGCTCCTGTCTTGAACGGGAATAAAAACAGGTCATTTTTTCGTCGAGTGTGATTTTCAGACTCTCTTCATTCATATAAGCAACAGTAAGAACCTCACCTGTGTAGAAATCCTGTACAACTGCGGGAATCAAGCCCTTATCGTCAAATTTAAGTTTATCAATAATATCGTAATTCATAATTACTCCTCAGATTCGCATTTCAATATTTTGAGAAATCAGATATTTTTTAAGGTCGTTAATTTTTATTTCACCGAAGTGGAAAATTGATGCAGCAAGACCTGCATCCACACCGGGAACGGTATTGAATAATGTTTTAAAATGCTCCATACTTCCTGCACCGCCTGATGCAATGACAGGAACTGAAACAACATCACAAATTGCCTGCAGCATTTCAATATCAAATCCGTTTTTTACGCCGTCAGTGTTGATTGAATTTACAACGATTTCGCCTGCGCCGTAGGACGTGCATTTTTTTGCCCATTCAACAGCATCAATGCCGGTATTTTCTCTGCCACCTTTGGCAAAAATCATAAATCTGCCGTCAACTCGCTTGACATCCATAGACAGAACAACACACTGATCGCCGTATTTCTGTGCCGCATCACGGATAAGAAGAGGATTCTTTATAGCACCGGTGTTGACGCTTACTTTGTCCGCACCGCTTTTTAGAACTCTGTCAAAATCGTCAAGTGAATTGATATTGCCGCCTACGGTAAGCGGAATAAAAATGTTGCTTGCAACATCCTTCAGCACGTCTGCAAACAGACCTCTGCCCTCAAAGCTTGCCGTAATATCGTAAAACACAAGCTCATCAGCGCCGCTGTCGTTATAGTGCTTTGCAAGTACAACAGGATCTTCAACATCCTGTATGCCTTCAAAATTTACGCCTTTAACAACTCTGCCGTTTCTTATGTCAAGGCAGGGAATAATTCTTTTTGTAATCATAATTCGTCACCCGCATAAGCCAGAACTTCTTTCAGGTCAATTCTGTTTTCATATATAGCTTTGCCGATAATAGCGCCGTAGCAGTCAAATTCACACAGTGCTTTGATATCATCCATTGACGATATGCCGCCTGACGCAATAACATTAAGATTCTCAATCTTTTTAAGCTGTTTATAAGCTTCAACATTTGTGCCTGCAAGCTTGCCGTCTTTTGAAATATCGGTGTAGATAACGGTAGATACTCCGTTGTCACGGAGCTTTTCGCAGAATTCAAATGAATTTACATTTGTAACATCAAGCCAACCGTTAACGGCAACCATTGAATCCTTTGCGTCAACACCTACAGCTATATGTTCGCCGTATTTCTGCACCATTTCACAGAGTAAAGGGAAGTTGTTTATCGCCGCTGTACCTAAAATCAGGCGGTCAATGCCTGCATCTATATATCTTTTAATTTTATCTTCGCTTCGGATTCCGCCGCCTGTTTCAATAAAAAGATTTGTACTTTGAGCGATTTTGCATATAACGTCAAAGTTTTCGTTTCCGCCGTCTTTAGCCGCGCCAAGGTCTACCACGTGCAGATGCTTTGCGCCCATCTGCTCAAACATTTTGGCTGTTTCAACAGGAGAATCACCGTAGGTCTGCATCTGTGAGTAATCACCCTGTGTAAGACGGACTACTTTTCCGTCCCTCAAATCAATTGCAGGAAAAATTCTCATACTGTCACCTCACAGAATGCTTTTAACATTTTAAGACCCACTTCACCGCTTTTTTCGGGGTGAAACTGTGTGCCGAAAACGTTTTTGTAGCATACAACCCCCGGTACGTTTACATAATATTCGGAATATGCAACGAGTGAGTCATCACAGTTTTTGCCGTAAAAGGAGTGAACATAATATACATAATCCCCCTCGTTGGTGTATCTGAGCAGAGGATTTGATTTATCTTTGACAATCAGCTTGTTCCAGCCGATATGAGGAACCTTCATATCATCGGGAATATCTTCATTAAGAGGGCAGATATCACCTTTGATATAGCCTAAACCGCTGTGTTCGCCGTATTCATAGCTCTTTTCAAAGAGCATCTGCATACCGAGGCATATGCCCAGAAGAGGCTTACCGTTTTTAACTTCTTCATTCAGCACAGGTACAAGTCCCGTATCTAGAAGCTTTTGTTTTGCATCGGCAAATGCGCCTACCCCCGGAAGAATAATTCTCTCTGCATTTCTTATTTCGTCAGCATCATTGGTTACAACAGCATCTATACCGAGATGTTTAAGTGAACCTGTCAGCGAAAAGAGATTGCCGACGCCGTAATTTATAATAGCCGTCATTTATATTGTACCTTTCGTAGAGGGGATTTCATCCTTGAATTTTTCATCAATGGTAACTGCAGTTTTCAAAGCTCTTGCAAGTGCCTTGAATGTACCTTCAATGATGTGATGTGAATTAGTTCCGTCGAGCTGCTTCACGTGCAGATTCATTTTTGCACATCTTGCAAATGAACACATAAATTCTTCAACAAGCTCGGTATCAAAATCACCGACTTTTTGTGCAGGAATGTGCAGGTCATAATTAAGATAAGCTCTTCCGCCCATATCAACAGCACACAGAATAAGGCTTTCATCCATCGGGAGAATAATATGCCCGTATCTGTTGATTCCTTTGCTGTCACCGATGCACTCGGAAACAGCAGTGCCGAGAACGATGCCGATATCCTCAGTTGTGTGGTGATAATCAACGTTTGTATCACCTTTGCACTTTACTGTAAGGTCAAATCTTGAATGCTTGGCAAAAAGAGTCAGCATATGGTCGAGAAAACCGCATCCCGTATCAATTTCAGAAAGTCCTGAGCCGTCAATGTTCAGTGAAAGAGAAATATCGGTTTCAGCTGTTTTTCTTGTGGTTGAATATTCTCTCATATTTAAACTCCTTTCAGAATTTCGTCTGTTGCGTCAATTAATGCCTGCATCTGCTCAAGAGAGCCGATTGTTATTCTTACATAATCCTTGATTCGTTCGTTGCCGAAGTGTCTTACAAGAATATTCTTCTCACGAAGCGCCTTATAATAGTCAGCTCCGGAGATTGAACTGAGCTTTGTAAAAATAAAGTTAGTTTTTGAATCTATTGTAGTAAAGCCTCTTTTTTTTAGCTCATTAACGGTGTACTCTCTGTTTTTTATTATAACAGAAACGCATTTTTCAAAGTATTCAGTGTCAAGTATAGCCTCTTTGCCCGCGATAATTGACAGCCTGTTTATGTTGTAGGGATTGAATGAGAATTTCATTTTTGCAAGGTCGGCAATGATTTCAGCATTTGCAACAGCAAACCCAAGCCTTGCTCCTGCTAAGTTCCTTGATTTTGAGAACGTTCTTGAAACAATAAGATTGTCGTACTTATTAATAAGTGAAATTGCAGATTCTGCACCAAAATCAACATAAGCTTCATCCACAAGAATGATGCTGTTTTTGTTGTGGTTAATAATATCTTCAATCTGTGAAAGTGAAAGAGCAAGACCTGTGGGAGCATTCGGATTCGCTATAAATATCGATTTACCTTTGTTATAATAGTCCTCGGGAGCTATAGACAAGTCTTCTCTCAAAGGAATTATTTCGGGTGATAAACCGTAAAGCTCGCAAAATACTTTGTAAAAGCCGTATGTAATGTCAGCAAAGCAGGGCTGATTTTCGCTGTCACAAAAAGCCTGAAAAGTAAAAGCTAAAATTTCATCCGAGCCGTTACCCATTATGATGTTTTCGCTCTTTACATTAAGAGTTGACGCTATTGCATCTATGACATCTTTTGTGTCAGGGTCGGAGTAAAGGTTGAGCTTTTCTGTTTCAGCTTTATTCAATGCTTCAATTACCTTTGGTGACGGCGGAAAAGGACTTTCGTTTGTATTAAGCTTGATTAAGTTGTACACCTTGGGCTGTTCACCCGGTGTGTACGGTTCAATATTTGAATATCTGTTTGATAAAAATCTTGACATTAAAAAACACTTCTTAAAATTTGTTAAATCTTATACCAATTGATTTACCGTGAGCCTGTAAGCCTTCACGGTTCGCGAAATCCTCAATTCTCTCGTGGGATTTTTCGAGCGCTTCCTGTGAATAGTAAATAAATGAGGATTTTTTAATAAAATCGTCAACTGAAAGGGGAGAAGAGAACTTTGCCGTTCCGCTTGTGGGGAGTGTGTGGTTAGGACCTGCGAAGTAGTCACCCAATGCTTCGGGAACGTTTTTGCCGAGGAATATACTGCCTGCGTGCTTAATAAGCGGAAGAATCTCAAAGGGGTTGTCAACACACACTTCAAGATGCTCGGGAGCAATTTCATTGCTTAATTCAACAGCAGTCCTGATTGAATCAACTACAAAGATCTTGCCGTTGTTATCAATGGATGTTCTTGCAATATCTTCACGGGGTAAGAGCTTGAGCTGACGTTCAATTTCATCTGCAACTTTTTTTGCAAAATCCATATCTGTTGTAACAAGAACAGAGCTTGCCATTCTGTCGTGCTCTGCCTGGGAGAGAAGATCAGCTGCCACGTTGGCTTCGTCGCAGGTCGGGTCAGCAATTACGAGAATCTCACTCGGTCCCGCAATCATATCAATGCTGACCTTGCCGAAAACCTGTTTTTTTGCTGTTGCAACAAAAATGTTACCCGGTCCTACGATTTTATCGACCTTGGGCACACTTTCGGTTCCGTAAGCAAGTGCAGCAACAGCCTGAGCTCCGCCAAGCTTGAATATTTTTGTAACGCCTGCAATTTTTGCCGCTGTAAGAATTGCAGGATTGATTTTACCTTCAGCTGAGGGAGGCGTAACCATAACGATTTCCTTTACGCCTGCAATTTTTGCGGGAACAGCGTCCATAAGCACCGTGCTCGGATATGCCGCTGTGCCGCCGGGGACATATAGTCCTGCTCTGTCAACAGGAGTTATTTTCTGCCCCAAAACGATTCCGTCCTCTTTTGTAAGCACGAAATCGTTTCTTACCTGTTTTGAGTGAAACTGGGCTATATTATCTCTTGCCTGTTTCAGTGTTTCGATAAAATAATCATCTGTCTGGCTGAATGCCTCTTCAATTTCTTCTTCCGAAACAAGAAGGGAATCGAGCTTGCATTTGTCGAACATTTCGCAATATTCAAAAAGAGCTTTGTCGCCGTTTTTCTTAACATTATCGATTATTTCTTCAACAATTTTTTCAATTTCTTCGTTTCTTTTTTCGTCCTCACGGGCAAAAACCGTAAAGTCTTTCACCTGTGCAGTATCTATAATTTTAATCATTTTGATAATTCCTCGCTGAATTTTGTAACGATTGTGTTGATTTCCTCTGTCTTGAATTTATAGCTTGCCTTATTTGCAATAAGTCTTGCGCTGATTGGTAAAAATTCATTAATAACAGCAAGATTGTTTTCCTTGAGAGTTGTGCCAGTTTCAACAATATCCACGATTACATCCGATAAATCGAGAATAGGAGCAAGCTCAATTGAGCCGTTGAGTTTGATAATTTCAATATTTCGGTTAATGCTTTTAAAGTATGATTTTGCAATATTCACGAATTTTGTTGCAACGCGAAGAGCAACATCGGGATTATCCTTAAAATCACTCATTCCTGCAACACACATTCTGCATTTTCCTATGCCTAAATCAAGCAACTCGTACACATCAGGCTCGTATTCAAGAAGAATGTCCTTGCCCACAATGCCGATGTCTGCCGCACCGTGTTCAACATAAATGCTGACATCGGAAGGTTTTACAAGGAAGTAGCTGATGCCGTTTTCCTCACTTGTGAAAACAAGCTGACGGGAATCAGAATGCATTTCGTCGCAATCGTAACCTACTTTTGCGAAAATATCAAAAACTTTATTGCCTAATCTGCCTTTCGGAAGAGCTACGCTTATCATAATTCTTCCTCCTCTGTTGTGTTGCCTTTTATTTTGTAAATTTTGCTTTTTGCATCACAGGGGAGTGATGTGACAGCATTGAAAAATGTGCCTTGTTCCCGTAAAGTTTCCGTAAGTGAAACGAGTGTATTAATATCCGAACTTTCATCGTAAAGAATGTATACAGGTGTATCGTCAGCCGTTTTCTTGTGAAGCTGTCTGTCAAGAGCATCAAAATAAATTGCAAAACCCATTGCATTTGTGCAGTCTTTGCCCATTTTACTCAACAGCATATCGTATCTGCCGCCTGAAAGCACATCTCTCGGCACACCGTGAATATATCCGTGCATAAGTATTCCGTTATAATAGTTCGGATCGCCCGTAACAGATAAATCAATTCTGATGTGTTTTTCAAGACCTTGCGCTTTGAGAATCTCATAAATACTGCTGATTTCCTTTACGGCTCCTTGCATTCGGGCGTTAAGAGCGTTTGCAACAGCATCTGCAATTGCCTCGTCATTTGAATTTTTTGATACCATAAGACCAATTGCAGTGTTAACAGGATTCATCGGCAGGGAATTACTGTTTGCCAATTTTACTATATCGTGCGCATTTTTACCGCTGATAAGTTTGTGAAGCTCTGCTCTCAAAGCAATATCATCAGTCAGACAATCAAGTAATCCCTCGGTATATCCCATATGTGAAATATCAAGAATAGCATCAGGGTCAATCTCTAAAAGACTTTTTATTGCAAGAATAATTATCTCAACAGTCTGGTATAAATCAATATCACCGAGAACTTCAAGACCGACCTGCGAAATTTCCTTGAATTCGTGAACATCCTTTGATTCTCTGTATACGTTCTCAGTATAATAGAGCTTTTGTCTGCCTGCGGCGTTGTCTGCGCTTTTTACAATGCTGAGAGTTACATCGGGTTTTAACGCCATAAGCTTGCCGTTAAGGTCGGAGAATGTTATGATTCGCTGACCGTGTAAAAAGTCTTTGTTTCTTGCATAAAAATCATAGGATTCAAACTTGCTCATTCTGAACTTCTTGAAACCTGCCGATTCATAAAGCTTTCGGAGCTTAAGTGTTAACAGCTCATCATTATATAGAAAATTTAAATTGTCTGACAAAAAAATCACCTGCTAATCAGAACAATCCTTCAATTGTTCCGTCTTCGTGTATATCAATTTTAAGCGCACTGGGTACCTTGGGAAGTCCCGGCATTGTAAGAATATCACCTGTGAGGACAGTTATAAATCCTGCACCTGAGTAAAGTCTTACATCTCTTACCGTTATTTCAAAATTCTCGGGTTTGCCGAGCTTTGTCATATCATCCGAAAGGGAATACTGTGTTTTTGCAATACAAACGGGGAGTTTATCCCTGCCGAGACGTTCAATTTCTGCAATTGACTTTTCAGCGCCTGCAGTAAAGATAACACCGTCTGCTCTGTAAATTTCCTTTGCGATTGCATTGACTTTCTCTTTAATTGAGAGATTTGTATCATAAATAAATCGGAAATTTGTCTTGTTTTCGTATTCATCTATGGTATCACAAACTGTCTGTGCAAGCTCAGACGCACCTTCGCCGCCTTTTGCAAAGCCTTCGGAAATACAAGCCGTAACACCTTTTTCACTGCAATAATTATTTACATATTCAAGCTCTGCGTCTGTGTCTGCGTAGAATTTGTTTATTGCTACGACAACGGGTACACCGTATTTCTGCATATTCTCAATATGAGCACCGAGATTAACAATACCTTTTGCAAGAGCATCAAGGTTTTCTTTTGATGTTTCCTCTTTCTTTACACCGCCGTTATACTTGAGTGCTCTGCAGGTAGCAACGAGAACGATACAGGAAGGTTCAAGACCTGCTGCGCGGCATTTGATATCAAGGAACTTTTCTGCACCAAGGTCAGAACCGAAGCCTGCTTCCGTAATGGTGTAATCAGCAAGCTTGAGTGCAAGTGAAGTTGCTCTTACGGAGTTGCAGCCGTGAGCTATGTTGGCAAAAGGTCCGCCGTGAATGATTGCGGGTGTGTGCTCAAGTGTCTGTACAAGGTTAGGATTGATTGCATCCTTCATAAGAAGCGTCATAGCACCTGCGCAACCTAAATCCTTTGCATAAACGGGTTCACCGCTGTAATTATATGCAACAAGAATATTTTCAAATCTCTCTTTAAGGTCTGTAAGATTTTTTGCAAGACAGAGTATTGCCATAATTTCACTTGCAACGGTGATATTAAAGCCGTCTTCCCTGGGAACACCGCAAACCTTGCCGCCAAGACCGACAACAATATTACGAAGTGCCCTGTCGTTCATATCCATACAACGCTTGAAGAGGATTCTTCTCGGGTCTATGCACAGAGTGTTGCCTTGCTGAAGATGGTTGTCGATAATAGCACAAAGCAGATTGTTAGCCGCCGTGATTGCGTGCATATCACCGGTAAAATGAAGATTTATATCTTCCATAGGTACGACCTGAGAATATCCGCCGCCTGCGGCACCGCCTTTGATGCCGAATACGGGACCGAGTGAGGGCTCACGAAGTGCAATAATTGCATTTTTGCCGATAACCTTCATAGCCTGACCGAGACCTACGGTAACGGTGGTTTTACCTTCACCTGCAGGTGTGGGATTGATAGCGGTAACAAGAATAAGCTTTCCGTTTTTGTTGTTTTCAACTTTTCTGAAAAGCTCGTCATTAAGCTTAGATTTGTACTTGCCGTACAAATCTAGTTCATCCTCGCTGATGCCGAGATCTGCCGCAATTTCCTTTATGGGAAGCATTTTACAACCCTGAGCTATTTCTACATCTGTAAGCATAACGATCACTCCGTAAATTTATATTTATTCATTTTTGATGAATTATAATATTATATTATATAAAAACAAAACCTAAAATGCAATATTATAATAATAAATAAATAACGATATTATGAAAAATTTTTATGTATTTTACAAAAAAAGACACCTGCCGGAGCAAGTGTCTTAAAATAAATTACAGCTTCATAGCTACATCCCAAGCCTGCCAGATAACAGTACGGAGATTACCAACCTTATCGGCATCACCAACAATGTGTACGTGCTTTGCTTTAGGTGCAAGAGGAGCGGGTTTATAGCCGACTGAAAGAATTACGCTGTCAGCAGGAATGTCGATAGTTTTTCCGTCCTTTGTTGCAACGGAAACGCCGTCAGCTCTGATTTCTGTTGTTTTTGTTTCAAGATATACGGGTACCTTATTTGACTTGAAGAAATCGCGCAGGAAGCTTGTGTTAGCAAGAGCCACACCGGGCGTTGTGATAAGGTCATCCTGCATTTCAACTATTGTGGGGTTCTTGCCCTGCAGATAAAGGTCATAAGCAATTTCACAGCCTGTAAGACCGCCGCCAACAACAACAACGTTGTCACCGACCGTTTTGTTACCGAGAAGATAATCAACAGCTTCAATGCCGAAGTCGTTTGCTCCCTTAACGGGGATTCTGTTTGCTACAGAGCCGGTAGCAATTATTACTTCGTCAGCCTGAAGTGATTCAATGTTCTTGATTTCCGTATTAAGGCTTACATTAATGGGATATTTCTTGATTTCGCGCTTGTACCAGGTGATAAGGTCGCGATCCTTCTCTTTGAAAGAGGGAGCCGCCGCCGCGATAAATACACCGCCGAGCTTGTCACTCTTTTCATAAAGAGAAACCTTGTGTCCACGCTTTGCACAAACGATTGCAGCCTCCATACCGCCGATACCGCCGCCGATAACGGCAATTCTCTTGCTCTTCTTTGCAGGCTTGATGTTGTATTTCTTTGACTGCATTGTTTCGGGATTAAGTGCGCAACGTGCAAGTCCCATTGTGTCCTTGAGATCCTGAGTGTTGGCGTGTCCCTTTGATGATGAGAAGTTGAAACAGCCGCTGTGACAGCAGATACAGGGCTTGATGTCTTCAAGTCTGTCCTCGATAAGTTTGGTAATCCACTGAGGGTCAACAAGGAACTGACGTGCAATACCTACACCGTCGATTTTACCGTCTGCAATTGCCTGTGCACCTACGTCAGGTTCCATACGTCCTGCACAAACAACGGGAATATCAACAAAATTCTTGATGTGTGCAACATCATCAAGGTTGCAGTTCTGAGGCATATACATAGGAGGATGTGCCCAGTACCAGGAATCGTATGTACCGTTATCCGCATTGAGCATATCATAGCCTGCATCCTGCAGATACTTGGCGGCTTTTTCTGATTCAGCCATATCGCGGCCAACTTCTGTATATTCTTCACCGGGCATTGCACCTTCGCAGAAGCCTTTCATCTTTGACTCAACGGAGTAGCGCAGTGATACGGGATAATCGTCACCGCAAGCTTCCTTGATAGCTTTTACAACTTCTGCCGCAAAACGGTATCTGTTTTCAAAACTGCCGCCGTATTCGTCTGTACGCTTGTTAAAGAACTCAATAGCAAACTGGTCAAGAAGGTAACCCTCGTGAACAGCGTGAACTTCAACACCGTCAACGCCTGCATCACGGCAGAGCTTTGCAGTTTTTGCAAACGCTTCAATAATTTCGTGAATCTGCTCAACTGTCATTTCGGGACAGATGATATCGTGAGCCCAACGCGAAGGCTGAGGGCTGGGTGAAGCGAGTTCGTGAGATGTATCAATAATCGGCTTTACGATTGCGCGTGTAATTTTGTTTTTATGAAGAGGAGCAACGAGCTCGGTAATAGCCCAGGAACGTCCCATACCTGCGGTAAGCTGAACGAACAGCTTTGCGCCTGTCTTGTGAATTTCATCCATAAACTCTTTAAGCTCTTCAAACATTTTGGGATTCTGCCAGAGCCATTTGCCCCAGAAAGTATCACGCAGGGGAGCGATACCGGGGATAATAAGACCTACGTTGTTATTCGCTCTTTCGATAAAGAGTTTTGCAGCTTCTTTGTCAAAATGACAACCGCCGAGCTCAAACCAGCCGAAAAGAGATGTACCGCCCATAGGACACATAACAATTCTGTTTTTGATTTCAACATTGCCTATCTTCCAAGGGGTAAACAATGCCTCATACTTTTGATCCATAAAACACACTTCCTTTTGATATTTTTTCAAATATCCAATATAACAAATTAATTATATTAAAATCGTAAAAATAAGTCAAGACAAAACGTCAATTTTGTTATAAAATTAACAATAATCAAAGTCCGCACTGATTTGTACGGACTTTTTTTGTCAGTTCTTCTTATTTGAAATTTTTACTAATTCATAACGCTCGTCGCACATATCTGCAACATCCGAGGAGTGGCTTACGAGAATAACACACTTGCCTTTATCTGCAAGGTCACGGAATATTTCCATAATTTCATTCTGTGTTTCGCCGTCCAGATTACCTGTCGGTTCGTCAGCAAGAATTATATCGGGGTCATATGATAAAGCTCTTGCAATGGCAACTCTCTGTTGCTGACCGCCCGAAAGCTTTAAAATCCGTCTGTTTGCTTCGTCTTCATCGAGTCCCACATTCTTGAGCAGTTCAACGGCACGCGCTTTTTTGTCTTTGATTTTACTTCCGGAAATATCCATAGACAGCACGACGTTTTCTGCCGCTGTGTAGGTGGTTATCAGATTGAAGCTTTGAAAAATTACTCCGATGTATTTACTGCGGAACGTGTATTTGTCAACTTTTGAAATATCTTTTCCGTCGTAGAGAATCTGACCGCTTGTCGGTACGGCAAGACCTGACAGGAGAGAGAGCAGAGTAGTTTTTCCTGCACCTGATTTTCCGACGATACAATACATTTTTCCCTTTTCAAAATCATATGAAATATCTTTAAGCACGGGAGTTTTGTCATATGAAAAACAAATATTCTGTAATGATAAAATAGCCATTTGTTGCACTCCTTTCAATCAGTCACGGTTTGCGAGAATCTTAAGTGGGTCATATCTCATTACAAAAAGTACGGAGAATGCACTTGCAATAAGTGTAAGCAGAAGTCCTATGCCGAGCATCTGTATTACTACTGTCAGATTCATTGCTGAGTCAACCTTAGTAATGTATTCTGCTGCATTGTTGCCGAATTCTTCCATAAAGTTCATTCCGCCACCCATGGGATTATTACCGTTTTCAGCGTTGTCCAGCATATCAGGCATTTCACCTCTGCCGAAGTTGTTTTCAATCTGTTCGAACTGGGATTCCTGACTTGACACCTGATTTTCAAGCAGTGCATTCGTAACGGGAACTGAGCTTACAGCGCCGATGCAGGCACCGAGAACAACAGCTATCATTGTAACAATAAGAATTTCAGCAATGAACTGTAATGCAACCTTGGATTTTTTCATACCCATAGCTGTAAGAACGCCGATCTGATATTTTCTTTCTCGTACGTTGAAGATGTTAAGAACTATAAGAATTATTGCCCCGATAATAAGAATTACAATCAGAAACCAGCCTGCCATTGTGCTCAGGGTGTTAAGCGGAGTAAGACTGCTCTCGTAAGCAGAAATGTCTGTTGATGATACTGTATAAGAATCGTCAAGTCCGAGTGCTCTTGCTTCATCTTCAAAACGCTCGTATGCAGCTGCATCTTCAAATAAATATGTTGCAGAAATTGTACCTGCTATTGATGATGTTTCATCTTCGTCGGATTCGTCTGTTTTGGTTAATCCTGTTTCACTTTCTTCTTCAACCGTTTCTCCGGATGAAATGTCAATAATATTTTGCAAGGCATTTGCACTCATATAAATTCTGTTTGCAGGGTCCTGACTTGTGCTGAACATTGATATCGTTGCATCATTTGACTGTGATGAAGTATATATACCTACAATTGTAAGTTCATATGATTCCTCTTCATTATCAGGATTTGTCAATGTTATAGTGCTACCTACGTCCACTGAGTTAAAAATAGCAAGCTCTTCCGATATTATACATTCGTAGTTTTCCGTACATTCGTCAAAAACTGTACCGTCTGAAACAGTAGCAACTCCGCTTTGGAATTCTGTCATAGCCACTTCACTGCTGTAACCTATAACGGTAAAATCACCGCTGGAAAATTGCATCCCCATCATATTGTTCATTTTGCCGCCGCCGAACATTTTGTCTCCGTCTGCATCAAAATCGGGAAATTCGCCGTTGTTCTGCAAATCTTCACCGGATTCTTCTTCCGATGTTTCTGTTGTAACCGCTTCAAAATCATCCGTCCCGTTGAATGATGTGCTGACAGTATAATAAAAATCCTTTACGCTTTCCGCTGTCGCATATGTTTTGTATTCTTCAAGAGATAATGTTGAACCGGACGTCATCATATCGGCAAATTCCGTGCGGTCAAAACCTCCGTCTTGTTCACCTTTTGAAAAATCCATATCATTCATCATTGACTGTCTGTCAAATGATATCGTTGCAGTAACTGTCATCCCTGCAAGTGTTTCCTCTTTTGCGCTTTCAGCAGCCTGTCGGATGGAAAGCCCCAGACAAGCTGATACAGCAATCACAAGCGTTATTATGCCGATTAAAATGTTGCGTCCCTTAGAACGGCTGATGCATCTTAATGCATTTTTTAAAATGTACATAGTTTTACCCTTTCTGCCCTTAAATTATTATTGTTTCCGGTTTGCAACAGTTTACTCGGGAAACAATTTTTGCTAATTATATGCGCATAACCTTAAATGTATCTTGAATGTGATCCACTTGAAATTGTGTTTGCATATGTGTATAATATAAGAGGTGAATATATATGTTAAAAGACTATTTATTGTTACTCAGAAAGTATTCGGAACTGTCTCAGGCAGATGCCGCTGAATCAGCAAATATGAAGCTCAGCAAATACAAAAGCTATGAATCGGGTGCGAAAAATCCTGATGAAGATGATTGTTTGCTTTTGTCAAGAATGCTCGGCTTTGAGGATGATATCTTAAACGATAATTCATCTGGCAGCATATCGCAGAAATTGTATAATTTGCTGGAGAACAACGACGAACAGATAAGTTGCGATTCGGCATATTGCAATGGCGGTGAACCGGAAAACGATACACTGACTGAGAAAGAAATCCGTATTATTTTGGCTTACAGATATGCTGATGAACATTATAAAAAGCAGTTTGAAAGCCTTACAGAAGAGGTTCTTGATAAAATTTAAAGCCACCGGTTCAACCGGTGGCTATTTTGTTATCGTATGCCGTAATTTTCAATAATATAGTCCATATCCTTGTCGCCTCTGCCTGAAAGATTAACAAGAATTGAGCCTTTGTTCATTTCTTTTGCAAGCTTCATAGCGTAAGCTACAGCGTGAGAGCTTTCGATTGCGGGGATGATACCCTCAAGTCTTGAAAGTTTGAAGAATGCATCAATTGTTTCTTCATCGTTTACCACATCGTATTTTACTCTGCCGGCATCGTGAAGGAATGCGTGCTCAGGACCTGAAGAAGGGTAGTCGAGACCGCTTGCAACAGAATAAACAGGTGCAGGCTCGCCGTTTTTATCCTTGAGCATAATGCTGTTAAAGCCGTGCATAATGCCTTCCGTGCCGTATTTCAGACTTGCGGCGTGATCACCGAGCTTTTCACCTCTGCCGAGAGGTTCAACACCGTAGATGTTTACAGGGTCATTTAGGAAACCTGAGAACATACCCATCGCATTGGAACCGCCGCCAACACAGGCAACAACTGCATCGGGAAGCTCACCTGTAAGCTCAATAAACTGCTCTCTCGCTTCAATACCTACAACACTCTGGAAATCTCTTACCATCATAGGGAAGGGGTGAGGACCGACGACTGAACCGATACAGTATATGCAGTCTTTATAATCTTTTGCGTATGCTTCAAATGCAGAGTCAACAGCCTCTTTGAGGGTTGCAAGTCCGTGAGTTACTTCAACGACATTAGCACCGAGAATCTTCATTCTTGCTACATTGGGAGCCTGTTTCTTGATATCAACAGAACCCATATAAATGTCACATTCAAGACCGAAATATGCAGCAGCTGTT
This sequence comes from Clostridia bacterium, assembly GCA_017465825.1. Classification (GTDB taxonomy): domain Bacteria; phylum Bacillota; class Clostridia; order Oscillospirales; family Acutalibacteraceae; genus UBA1081. The sequence goes on along the minus strand of JAFTVI010000034.1, from coordinate 7,438 downwards.
GCAAGAGCAACGCCGTGCTGACCTGCGCCTGTTTCGGCAATAACCTTCTTTTTGCCCATATATTTTGCAAGAAGTGCTTCACCCATACAGTGGTTAAGCTTATGTGCACCGGTGTGGTTAAGATCCTCGCGCTTTACGTAAATCTGCACATTCCCTAAAGAGCCGGATAATCTTTCAAGATATGAAATGGGGGTAGGTCTGCCCTGGAATTCTCTGCGGATTCTGCGAAGCTCGTTTACAAACTTGCTTGATTTGCAGATTGTGAAATAAGCCTCTGTAATTTCCTGCATAGCGGCCTGAAGATTTTCAGGAATGTATGATCCGCCGTATTTGCCGAAATATCCGTTGTCATCAGGGTAGTTTTTTAAATAAGTATCAAAATTAATGCCGTTATAATTCATAATTAATTCCTCCGATATATAGTTTTATTTTTTTGTAGTAAATAAATCAGTTTAACAGGCTAAGTCACGCCATCGCTTTGTCAATAACATAATGCATTCCTCCGAAAAATAAAAAGTCCCCGACAGAATCTTTTTCTGTCAAGGACGAATAAACTTATCCGTGGTGCCACCTTGTTTTGTGAGGTTGCCCTCACACACTCAGCAGAATACTACTATATCCCCGATAACTAACGCATATCTTCTCGTTGCAGAATACTTTGGAAAATCCATTTGACTGCACCCTCAGCGGTCCATTTGACAACTTGTTTCTTACCTGACTCTCAGCAACACAGGCTCTCTGTGAAGGCATTATTGCCGTTATCTCCGCCTCAACGGTTTGTTGTTATTAAATTTAAATTGATAATATCACAAAAAAAACTGATTGTCAATAAAAATATCAATATTTTTTTATACTTAAAAAAATTTGTACACTTGCTGTTGACAAGTTAATACAGATGAACTATAATAGTTAATGCAGATTAACTGATTTAAAGGTGCTTTATGGATAAATATATGAATGCAAATATTGCTTTTTCAAAATTCAGCAGAGATTATATTGAGCTAAAAAAGGATTTGCCCATAAGACCCAGTGAAATGGGTGTTTTGAATATAATCTCCAAACGTGAAGGGGTATTTACTCCTATAATGATAGCAGAGCTTTTAGGCGTGTCAAAGCCTATGGTTGCTGCTCATATTTCAGCTCTTGAAGAAAAAGGGTATATATACAAGGATTTTTCACCGAGTGACAAAAGAAGTTTTTATGTAATGCCTACCGAAAAGGCAAAAAAACTTGTTAATGAATCGGAAGTAAAACTTAACGAGCAGTTAAAAACGATAGAAAATAAATTAGGCGATGAAAAGTTTGCTTTATTGGTTGATTTAGTCAGCAATGCACAGAAAATATTGGAGAACGAAAAATAGGAGGAACAATTATGGATATACACGATTTAACCTGGAACCCTTGGCACGGTTGTCACAAATGCAGTGAGGGTTGTCAGAACTGCTACGCATTCTTTTTGGATAAAAGATATGGTAGAGATACAAATGAGGTTGCAAAGAACAAGTCGAACTTCAACTATCCCGTAAAGAAGGACAAAAACGGAAATTATAAGCTCCCCGGCGGCACTTTTGTAAGAGTGTGTATGACCAGTGACTTTTTTATTGAAGAAGCTGATGAATGGCGCAAAGAGGCTTGGGATTTTATAAGAAAAAGACCTGATGTTACATTTTCTTTGCTGACAAAAAGAGCATACAGAATCAAGGACTGTCTGCCACCCGATTGGGGCGAGGGCTGGGATCACGTTCAATTTGCCGTTTCCTGTGAAAATCAGAAAAGAGTTGATGAAAGAATTCCATATCTTCTTGAAATTCCCTCAAAGCATAACTGGATAAGCGTAAAACCCTTTATCGGTGAAGTGGATTTGGATAAATATCTTGCTACGGGTAAAATTGAAACCGTGCTTGCCGGCGGTGAAAATTATCTCGGTTCAAGACCTCTTCATTACGAATGGGTAAAAAAACTGCACGACCAATGTAAAAAATATGATATTCACCTTATTTTCGGTCAGACGGGCAATATATTCATTAAAGACGGCAAAGAATATAAAATCCGCAACCGCACCGACCAGATGGTGCAGGCTCTCAAGTCAGGACTTCACTATCCACCGGTAGATATAGATGCAGAGATTCAGCACGTTCTTGAAACTAAAGAAAAAATGAAAGCACTCAAGTGGAAAAAGAATAATTCACAGTGCTGAATAAAATAATTACTAAAGCCTTGCTCTCATAAACTGAGAACAAGGCTTTAGTGTTTATGAAAACTGTGAATTATAAAGCGTGCTGTAGAAGCCGCCGAGCTTTATCAGCTCATCGTGATTTCCTTGTTCGGTGATTTCACCGTCCCTTACAACAAGAATTGTGTCTGCATTCTGTATTGTAGAAAGTCGGTGAGCAATCACAAAGCAGGTTCTGCCTTTCATCAGGTCATTCATAGCATCCTGAATCTTAATTTCCGTTCTTGAGTCAACATTTGAGGTTGCCTCATCAAGAATCAGCATCGGAGCATCGGATAAAAATGCTCTTGCTATGGTTATCAGCTGGCGCTGACCTTTGGAGATGTTTACACCGTCATCCGACAGAACCGTATTATAGCCGTCAGGAAGACTTTCTATGTAACCGTCAATTCTTGCGGCTTCAGCAGCCGCTTTGACTTCATCCATTGATGCATTTTCTCTGCCGTAAACGATATTATCGTAAATCGTTCCGTGAAAAAGCCACGTGTCCTGCAGAACCATAGTAAATGCAAGTCTTAAATCGGAACGTTTGATTTTAAGCGAAGGTATTGAATCAATACGGATTTCACCCGACTGCGGGTCATAAAATCTCATAAGAAGATTGATAATCGTCGTTTTTCCGGCACCCGTAGGGCCTACAATTGCCACTGTTTTACCTTTCGGAGCAGATGCCGAAACATTTTTCAGTATAGTCTTTTCGGGTGTATAACCGAATGTGATATTATCGAGTTCCGCATTTCCGTCAACATCTTTCAGTTCCTTTGCATCAGGCAGATCAAGAGGTTCGGGTGCTTCGTCCAATATTCTGAAAACACGTTCAGCGGCGGAGAATGCAGACTGGAACTCGTGCAGAATATTAGAAAATTCATTAATCGGACCTGCAAATTTGCGCGAATACTGAACGAACTGAGCAACTCCGCCAAGAGATATAAAGAACGCAGAGCCTGCAAGAATCTCTCCGCTCTGGGAATACATATACAAAATTCCGCCGAAGATGGCAACAAGCGCTATCGAAACATTATTAATAAGGTTGATTGTGGGGAAAAGCATTGCCGCGTTATACTCTGCATCATAATATGCATTCATAGCCGACTCGTTACGGTCATTGAAACGGTCAGAAATAACATCCTGTCTGCCGTAGGCTTCAATTGTTCTTGCGCCCGACAGCATTTCTTCTGCGTAGCCGTTAAGCTCTCCGTATTTTTTTGACCTTTTACGGAACAGCGGACGAACTTTTTTAGAACGGTAACGGGTAAAAAACACAGATACGGGAACTGTGAAAACAAAAATCAGTATCATCGGTTTTGAAATCTGCCACATAAAAATCAGTGAACCGACAACCGTATAAACGCTTGTCATAACCTGCACAAGGTCGTGTGAAAGCGTGCTGTTTATTGTGTCTATATCATAAGACAGATGGCTGATTATATCACCTGTGGGATGGGTGTCAAAATAGCCTACGGGCAGGGTATTGAGCTTTTCAAAAAGCTCCTTTCGCATTTTGTAGGTGATTTTCTGGCTGAGATGAATCATTATTACTGCAAGCACATAGGAAAGTATAGCAGACAACGCATAGCAAACTATCATTTTAATAACGTTTTCCCATACAACAGGAAAATTCACACCCTGCTGTGCTTCAATTGCATCAATTGCCGCGCCCGAATAGCGTGGCCCCAAAAGAGAAAGCTGGTTTGACAGCAATGTAAAAATAACGGCAGGAATAAACAGATGCCATTGATTGAGTACATATCTTCCGAGCCTTAGCATAATGCCTTTGTTGTCTCTTTTACGTACAGTCTTATTCAACAAAAGCACCTCCCATCTGTGATTCACTGATTTCACGGTATTCAGCGCAGTTTTCAAGCAACCATTCGTGCTTGCCCTGACCGATAACCTTGCCGTCCTCTAAAACAAGAATATGGTCGCAGTTTTTAACTGAGCTTACTCTCTGTGCAACGGTGATAACGGTTGATTCTGCCATATTTTCATCAAGCGCACGGCGCAGATTTGCGTCTGTTTTGTAATCAAGTGCGGATGATGAATCGTCAAGTATCAGTATTTCGGGATTCGATGCAATTGCGCGTGAAATCAGAATTCGCTGTCTTTGTCCGCCTGAAATATTTGTTCCCTTGGAAGACAGCATATGTGCATAACCATTCTCTGTTGCGGTTATAAAATCGTGTGCCTGAGCAGTTTTTGCGGCTCGGATTATATCCTCTTCTAAAATATCTCTGCCGAAACGGATGTTTTCTTCAATAGTATCGGCACAAATAAAATCGTTCTGCAATGCAACACCGAACATTGAGGAAAGCTCTTCACGGCTGTAGGATGTTATATTTCTGCCGTTAATTCTTATTTCACCCGATTCAGGCTCGTAAAATCTCAACAGAAGCTTTATAAAAGTAGATTTACCGCTGCCCGTTGCTCCGATAATTCCAAGACGTTCGCCTTTTTTCAGTGAAAGAGAGATATTCTGAAGATTCTGTTTCTTACCGAAATACGAAAACGATACATTGTCAAAGCAAATGTGAATATTTTCATCTTTGCGTGTATCTTCGGTTATGGTGAATTTATCGGGAGTATCAAGCACCTCGGCAATGCGGTTTGCGGAGGCGGCACACTTTGTATATGTTACAAACATTCGGGAAAGTGACATCATCGCCATTGAAATAAGCGTGAAATACTGCATAAAAGCAATTACGGTTGCAGGGGAGGACAAGCCTTTTGATACTCTAACTGCCGCGACGGCAACAACTGCGGCAATACCTAAATTCATAAGCAAAGTCATAATAGGGTTGACAATTCCCATAACAGTGCCTGCGTGCTTTTCCTGCTTTGAAAGCTCGGAATTAACTTTGTAATATCGGCGGTTTTCGTGCTCATTCTTGGACAGTGCCTTAATAACCCTGATTCCCTGAACATCCTCTCTCGCAACTCTTACCATATTATCCACTGATTTCTGCACCTTTGTATACAGCGGCACACCCTTACGTGAGATGCTGTAAACCGTTATGAAAATAACAGGCAATGTTGCAATCATAACAAGTGCAAGAGCGCTGTCCATAATCAGCGTGAGTGATATGCCCCCGATTAGCAGTATCGGAGCTCTTACACCCATTCTCTGCATCATACCGATGAAATTGTGTACATTATATGTATCTGTAGTTATGCGTGATTCAAGTGAAGGTATGGTGAATGCATCTGTATCGGCAGAGGAAAGATAAAGCGTTTTTGTAAAAAGGTCTTTTCGCATTGCCTTTGAAAAATTCGTTGTAACTCTTGCCGCCATACGGTTTGCAATAATGTTTCCAAGACAGGCAACAATGCTGAACAGCACCATGATAATGCCGTAAAACACGATTTTGCTCACATTCTGCTGAATTATAACATTTTCTAAAATATGCGTCAGAATATACGGCAGAATAAGCTCTGCCATTGTACCCGTCACTTTAATGAAAAAACCGACTGTCATCCGCAATCTGAATGGCTTGAGATAAGATAATATTCTTTTCATTTCACAACTCCCGAACTATGCTTTTTGCTTTACTTTCCAGTCTATGCAAAACCGAGTGAAAAATCTCGAGCTCATCTTCGGAAATATCTTCGACAAGCTTGTCGTTCCATTCTTTTGCAATTGCTCTCACCTCAGGCAGAATAGAACGCATTTTATCTGTCGGATAAACAAGTATCTGCCGCTTATCATCAGGGTTAGGTGTTCGGGTTATGTAACCGCAGTTTTCAAGATGAGTAAGGGTTCTTGTTATTGTGCTTTTGTTGAGACACAGCTTACGCGTAATCTCTTCCTGAGATTGCCCCGGATTTTTTGAAATATTCAGTATGAAAGCGTGATGACAGGCGCAAATACCGTCAACTTTCAGCTTTTCATTACGGTATGTAGACTGACATCGGCTTATACTGTTCAAGCTTTTCATTATTTTTGACATAATAGCCTCCATAAAAATCGTTGCATATGCAACTATTGCTCTTGCAACAATTATACTTCGTCAGCATTTTTGTGTCAAGCAATAAATGATGCATATTTAGAACTATTATGCGCCGTCAGACAAAAAAATTGAGTATTCACAGGTCAAATGCCTTATGAATACTCAATATGGTCGAGCGGGTGGAGATAAATCCGAACCTTCATTAAAAAATTTATTAATTTCTTCAAAAGGGATAATTTTTGTCCCCTCCTTATAGTTTAGCAATACCTCAATGCCCTCATCTAAAACATATACTGAGTTTACAAATGCATCGAAGAACATACGCTTGTAATCCAATGTTGCGATATCAAGACTTTTCATTTTGTTAAACCACATATGAAGCATATCTTCATTGATTTTAGTACGTCCTAATTCTTCCATAGCAAGCTGTACTTCGATATCTTCTTTTCTTGCTTCAAGCTCTTCAAGTCTTTGCTTTGTAGAGGCCGTGTATATGCCATCCTGAATGGCATCAAGCATATGTATTCGGGTTGATTTGATTGGTAAGTATGTGATATAATTATTTCGACAAATAAGAATTTGCGGGTGCGATTGATGAAAATTATTGAGGTCATAGAAAACAAGAAACAATATCTTGATTTGCTGTTATTAGCAGATGAACAAGAAGATATGATAGACCGATATATTGATAAGGGTACTATGTATGTGCTTAATGATAACGGTGTAAAAAGCGAATGTGTTGTTACAGATGAGGGCAACGGTATCTTGGAGATAAAGAACATTGCAACCGTTCCCGATTATCAAGGTAATGGTTATGCAAAAGCCTTGATTGATTTTCTTGCCAAAGAGTATGGTGGTAAATATTTTGTCTTACAGGTTGTAACGGGTGATAGTCCATTGACAGTTCCATTCTACGAAAAGTGCGGTTTTATTCGTTCCCATAGCATACCGAACTTTTTCACGGATAATTACGCCCACCCGATATTCGAGTGTGGCGTTCAGTTGGTGGATATGGTTTATCTGCAAAGAACAATATAACAAATTCCAATTTGCAGAGTTAGATAAATAAGAATTTGCAGAGGTGATATTATGCAGAATACAGAAATTGAAAAAGCAATCTCCTGGAATCCATGGCACGGATGTAAAAAAGTAAGTCCGGGTTGTAAGAATTGCTTTGTTTATAAAATGGACCAAAGATATGGTCGGGATACCACTGTAATTGCCAAAGGAAAAACAACATACGAACTAAAGGATAAGGATT
>JAFTVI010000033.1 GCA_017465825.1 Clostridia bacterium | reverse complement strand
CTTGGCAATTCACAACGGCTGATGCCAGAATCAAATTAAAACATCTTTACCCTATTATAGAAATGTAAAGTTTTAAATGAAACAAAGTAGTAGGGAGCGACGCCCTCGTCGCTCCGAATTATCCAAATCTGCGATTTGGATAATTACAACAGGTTTAAATCAAATTTTTAAGTATTATTATTGATAAAAATGGTACATTTTTATCAATCGGCGCGACGGGGGCGACGCGCCCTACTTTTTGTTATAATTTCTCATATTCCTTTGCCCATATATCAATTTGCTCTTTGCTGTATTCTTCGGGCATCAGCTTTAAGGTTTTTCCGATTTTAGCTATAGATGCAAATGCCCTGATAAACGGCATTATAAGCCTTGGACGCAGACAGAGATTTACACCCTTTGCAAGAAATTCGGTTACGGTATATTTTGTTGCACCCTGAGCCGCAAGCTCCGCATTTGTGAGAATTTTCTTTTCAAACAAATAATCTATATCTTCTGCGGTCATTGATGCAAGACAGTTTTTCATTATGTCGGATGACAGCTGACTGTTGCCAAGCTCGTTGAAATATCTGTACTGATAATTCCAAAGGCTTTCTTTTGAATAATCAACAGCTTTTGTTACCGTATCTGCAAGAATTTTACCTGCCTTCATACTCAGACTGATTCCCGAACCGCTCATAGGTTCAACCATAACGGCGCTGTCACCTACAGCCGCATAGCCGTTCCATACTATAACGGGAAGTGTTCTTCTCAGCGGAATCTGAGCGCAGTAGCCGCCTCTGACGATTTTTCTGCCCATATTTGGATAGTCCTTGAAGAAATCCTCTGTGGCAGCTTTTATTTTTTGCTCATTAAGAGGTGTAAAATTGCCCACAAGAATATCCGTAAATCCCTTTTCTTTTATAACCCAATCCATACCGCCGTTGCCGCAATGGAAAAAGTATATGTTATACCGAGGCTCGCTTGTTTCATCGGTAATATTTTCGTAATATGCCCTGTAAGCCGAGAAAATCTCACTTTCTTTAAGCTCTTTGCGTACGCCCGATTCGTCAGGCAGACTTTTTCTTGCAGGAGAATCAAGTCCTGCTGAATCAATAAGTAAATCGCAGTCAATTACTTCTGTATCTGTTTCAACACCCACAATACGGCTGTTTTTCGTTACTGCTTTTCTGATGTTTACACCGAACCGAAGCTCAGCGCCGCATTTTTCGGCGTAATCAATAAGGTATGCGGAAAGAAATTTCCTGTCGATGTATGCGGCAGAGTTGTCCGTGTTTTCGGGTGCAGTCAAGCTCATACTTTTGTTTGGATTGTGAAAGCACACATTATGTTGAGGCGAAAACACAGAGCTGTCAGGGCAGGGGATACCCGATTCCTCAAATGCACTTTTTAGCATTGTGTCAAGCCAATCGTGACCGATGCTGTCCCTGTTCTGTTTTTCAAGCAATGTTACATCAAAGCCGTTTTTAGCAAGATTCGCAGCGGCAACAAGACCGCCGATTCCTGCACCGGCAACAAGAATTTTTTTCAATTCTCTGACCCTCTTTTAATAAAATCGTTATTGTTTTCGGTAATACCGCCTTTGAAATATTCGCTGAAATATCCGATAAAGGTGTTGTTTTCTGCAATGAGTGATGATGTATCGGGATTGTTGGTTGAAATTCCGATGCTTTTAAGATTATCCGTTGCAGTTGATATGAATGCATTGTCGGAAATATCGGCAGCGTGTACCTTCTCCATAAAGGTTATGAAACCTCTGCTTCTCTCTTCGTTACCGGAAATACCGGTAAATACGTTGCAGTATATTTTTATGTCCTGATGCTCGTCGTTGCCGTGATGTCCTATTGCAGTAAAGCCGCCGCATTTGAATATACAGGAGGCAATTGTAATATCACGGCAGGGAGTTTTGTCAGGCAGAAAATCAATCAGCTTGCCGTCGCAGTTGTAAACAGGGCCGTATGTGCCCACTCTCGGAGCATCGATCTGTATAAGCTCGCTTGTCAGATCTTCACGCATAGCCGTGTAGGATGTGCCGTCAAATACACAGTCAAGTACCTGTGCCCCTTTTGTGGAATTGAATTCTATACAATGCCAGTAGGCGCAGTGAACGAATTTTGAATTCTTGACAACAATATTATCGCAGTGAACGGTATTCAGTATCGTCAGTTTTTCGGTAAGCTTTGCATTGCCGTCAAATATACCGCCCGAAATCACAACGTCGTGTGTACCCTCATAACCGCCCACATCAGGCTCGGAATAGGATGCAAGCATATATTTTGTAAGCGGTTCGCAGTCCGCAGAGCGCAGAAGCATCGCATTGTCTGAGAATTTAAGCCATTGGTTTGAATAGAAAATAAGGCAGGAGGATATAAGATATGTTCCGTCGGGAAAATATATCGTGCCGCCGTCCCTCATTTCATCAAGACAACGCTGAATAGCCTTCACATCGTCGTGGACGCCGTCAGCATATATATCCTGAACCTGACCTATATCAAGAAATCTCATTTAAGCCACCGCTTTCTTTTTGCTTTTTATTGCATTATATGCTTTGTTGAATATTACGCTCAATACGGTTGAAACAACAAGAATACCAACGTAAATCAATGCTTTCTGCCAATATGCAAAGGCATCCGTTGTTCGAATATCGGGTATGTAATATAAAAGTGCATTGTAAAGCATAACGTGAATAATATATACTTCAAGTGAAATCGTGCCGAAGAATGTCAGCACCTTTTTTACGGGAGTTATAATGAATTTTATATTGCTCACCGCTTCAAGTACAAATACAACCGCAAAGCAGATTAAAAATGCCGCAAATAACCCCAGATATCTGTGGAATATAATGTCGTTTGATTTTATAATAAAGCTGATAATCAGCTTTAACGGAATACACATAAAGAACAGTATGTAGTCCTGAAGTCTGAATTTCTGCTTTTCCTTTACTGCTTTACCAAAATAACAACCCATTAGAAATACGGGGATTCTTGTAAGAGAAATTTCTGCTTCATCAAAAGAAGCCGGTGTATATGCTTTTATGAATAATGATATTGCGAATGCAAACAAAAGCATAGCGGCAAAGTTTTGCTTGCTTCTTTTTTCTGTTGTTTTAAAATATGCGTTATATATAATCGGATATATTGCATACATAGCCATAATGAACGCCACATACCATATTGTTGGTTCTCCGATAACCAGATAGTTTTCACGTTTTAGCAGAATCAAAGAAAATCCTGATGCATTGTATAAAAAGTCGAGTATGTCCGGTTCTGCAATAATATATTTCCATATCCAGAAGAACAGACCGATTATCAGGTACGGTACAAGAGTTCTTTCACACCTTTTTTTCATAAATGTGCCGTAATTGCTGTCTTTACTGAAAGAAAAGTACAGACATATTCCCGACAAAAGCAGAAATATGTCAACACCATAGTTTAAATGCTTGCCGATTGTATTGAGTATTCCGGGAAATTGAATAAAATGTTGACAGTGAAATACCATAATCATAAGGGTTGCTACACCGTACAGCTCTGTTCTGTATTTGCTCAGCAACCCCCAATTCAGTTTGTCTTTCATAAAAACCACCTCTTTAAAGATTTTACATTGTTATTATGCCTGTGTCAATAAAGAAATAAATAAAAAAGGCTTGCTGTTCCATAGCAAACCCCAACATAATAAGCATATCAAATTTATATGTAATTGTCAATATGAAATGAGTTAAAATATATAAAATCTGCGTATTGAATAAATATATTTAGTGAATATTGTACAACATTCCGTCTTGAAAAAGGTAAGATTATATGCTATTATAAAGACACAGAAGAGGTGATACCAATGTTCAGTTAAAAAAGCTCATAAAGTAAAACAAGCTTAATGAGCAAAAGATACAGATTCAGAAAGCAGAAAAGCCGGAGCAAGAAGAGTATCTCACTTTACGAGAGATTATATATAAAAAATATAAATTCCGTTCCGGAAAGACTGTAAGTAAGAAGTGTATCAAAAAAATTCGCAGAAAGCGCAGGTATACAAAATGATGTTAGATAATAAAAGTGAACAGAGATAACCCTCAGCCGACGGTAAGATGAACGGTTGAGGGTTATTTCTTTTTTTATTATTCTATTCATCGCGTCCAAGCAACCAATTAACTGAAACATTAAGAATATCTGCAATTGCGTTAAGCTCAATATCAGTGACAGGGCGTTTTTGCCCCTCAAGCAAAGACAGCGCAGGAGTGCTCATTTCAATTCCTGCAAGCTGCAGCTTGGTGAGCAACTCAATCTGTTTCATTCCCTGAGATTTTCTTGCCGTAGTTACTCTCGCACCAATAATATTTTTGTTCCCCAATTCCAGCTTTCTCGGTTTTATGTTGCTCACCCCTTATTATTATGTTTTCAGCATAGCAGAATAATACAAGATTTGTCAAGATTAAACATTTTTTAATATGTTGTTTACTTTTTCTCAACATTTTGTTATTATTCTATTATGTAACAAATGAGGTGAAAGAAAATGAAGAGGTATTTTAAGAGAGTAAAAGAAAACTGCAAGGTATGGGAAATCTGTTGGTGGTGGCTTTGCAGAGGACTTATGATTTATGCGTTGATTGTGGGACTTGTGGGTTTCTTTAAAGGTGAAAACGGCTTTTCCGACCCCTTACAGGTTGCGGCGAATTTAGCGGCTATGTTTGCATGGGAGATATTTATGATGTTCCCCGAAAAGAGCCTTTTGCGCCATATGCCCTCGTATCTGCAGGATGTATCGGTCGTTGTGCTTTTTGCCGCATCCTTCTGCGGTAAGTTTCTGAATTTTTACTATGAAGTCCGTCTGTGGGATTCCGCAATGCATCTTATCGGCGGCGGTCTTTGTGCACTTCTCGGCTATCAGGTCGTTGTTGCAATGCAACAGCGTGACAAAAAGACCTGTTCCGTGCCCATTGCGCTGTTGTGTGCATTTTGTTTTTCGTTTTTTGCATCCACCGTATGGGAGCTATTTGAGTTTGCTATGGATCAGGTAATGTGTATGGGCGGAACAATCGGTGATGCTCAGCATTGGAGCTTCACGCTTGCCGAGGGTACACCCAAGGAGGCAACCTTGTTTGACCCTGTTTATGCCGACCGCTGGCCCATAATGGACACAATGGCAGATATGGTGCTTAATACCATAGGTGCGGTTATTGCCTGGATAGTGCTTAAATTCGTGCCGTTTTTCCATATGGGCAAAAACGACATAAATAAAAAAATCTTAGGAATGACTGAAACGCAGGAAAACGCGGTTGTTGTTAAATGAAATACTCAAATATTCATAGAGCAGAATTCGTTTCAAGACCGAACAGGTTTATAGCCTGTGCCGAGCTTGACGGCGAAGCTGTTGTCTGTCACGTTAAAAACACGGGCAGATGCAAGGAGCTTTTGGTGCCCGATTCTGAGGTGTATCTCACAGAAAGCAATAATCCTGCACGCAAAACGAAGTATGACCTTGTTGCTGTAAATAAGAACGGACAGCTGTTTAACATCGACTCACAGGCGCCGAATATTGCAGCAGGTGAGTATCTTAAAAAAAATTATCCCGATGCCTTGATTCGTCCCGAAACAAAATTCGGTAATTCGCGCTTTGATTTTTATATTGAAAACGGCGATGAAAAAATAATTGTTGAGGTCAAGGGCGTGACGCTTGAAAAAGACGGCGTTGCGCTGTTTCCCGACGCTCCTACCGAAAGAGGCGTAAAGCATATCAAGGAGCTTACGGAGTACGCCGCAAAAGGATATAAAACGCAGATACTCTTTGTTATTCAGACTGAAAATATAAGCAGCTTTTCGCCAAACGACGTAACCCATAAAGCATTCGGCGATGCTCTGCGTACAGCAAAACAAAAAGGCGTAACGGTCACAGCGGTAAACTGCTCCGTCACACCGGACAGTATGGAAATAAAAAACGATATAAATGTTGTTTTGTGAATTTGTTTTGTAATTGTAGGGAGCGACGCCCTCGTCGCTCCGAATTAACCAAATCTGCGATTTGGTTAATTATAACGGGTCAAATCAAATTTTTAAATATTATTATTGATAAAAATGGCACATTTTTATCAATCGGCGCGACGGGGGCGACGCGCCCTACGAAACAGCGATAAATTATTGTTTAAAGTTGCAATTCAATATAATTAGATCATTAACAATTACCTGTTTATATTAAAATGTTGTAATTTTTATAAAAATCTCGTTGTGTTTTTCTTTAAAATGGTGTACGATAAAGATGGACGGAGTGATTTTATGGAGATTGACAGAATAAAACGGCTTGAAATTCTCGACGATGAGGGTATATTTGAACGCATTGAAAACGGAAGCTGGCACACACCCTATGAGCAGGAGATTCTGCTGTATTCGGCAATAAGCAGCGGCGATGTAAACAGGCTGATACGTGTTATTGACACGATGCTTGAAAACGGAGTATCAGTTGGCAGAATGTCCTCTGATAATCTGCGGCAGACGCAGTATCTGGCGGTAAGCTGTATCGCCCTTGCAACAAGGTACGCAATACAGGGCGGTTTGCCTCAGTCGGAGGCGTATGCGTTCAGCGACAAATGCCTTATGCATATTGATACTCTGGGCACTCCCGAGGAGATTTACGTCTATCTTTTCAATTCAGCAGGTGAGCTTTGCGAAATGGTACATAACGCAAAGAAAAATATTGACTATCCCTCGGCGGTAAAGGATTGCATCGCTTATATCGAAAAGAATATCACAGGTAAAATTACACTTGACGATTTAGGCAAGCACTGTGCTTTGAGGGGAGATTATATATCCCGTATTTTCAAGCAGGCAACGGGCAAAACCGTTTCCGCATATATAACCGATATGAAGCTCGAAACGGCAAAATCTATGCTCAACGGCAAATATAACTACTCGTCAATCGGCTATTATCTCGGCTTCAGCTCGGAAAGCTATTTTATATCCTGCTTTAAAAAGAAATACGGACTTACACCAAGACAGTATGCGGAGAGTCTGGGATATTAAACAATAATTTAGCGGAGCTAAATTATTGTAATGAGCAATGAGCAGTGAGAAATGAGCAATTGAGGAAGCCCTACGGGCTTGATTTATATAAAATGGGTTAAAGGGCAACGCCCTTTCCACCATTACTCATTGCTAATTGCTACTTGCTCATTTTTATCGGCAATGCCGATAAATTATTGTTTATCTTAAAAAAAGGGGCTGTAAAAAAACGCCCTAAAAAATCCGAGATTCGTGAAAAAGCGAGTCTCGGATAATTTTTTTGTTGAAAACTGATTGTTATGTGGAAAATTGTGCTAATCGGAACACACCAACAAAACCGACGAGTTTTTTCGT
>JAFTVI010000032.1 GCA_017465825.1 Clostridia bacterium | reverse complement strand
ATCTATTATATCGTTAGGAAATCTTACGCTTTTACTTGTAGTAGGTGGGAGTGAAGGAATTTTGAACTTTCTCATAAAATCACCTCGTAATACAATTATACATACAAAAAATATGTAAATATGTATTACAAATGTCTTGCGGAATTTTTTTAAAATATACTTGCTATTTCTGTAAAAACAATATATAATTAAATAACAAAGGAAAATTATAAAAACAAATGGAGGTATATTTATGTGTAAAATCAAAAAAATTTCTGCGGTAATTCTCGCCCTGATTATGACATTCTCAATGTTTGTTGTTTCAGTATCAGCAGAAGATAGTAATAACGCCGAATTTTGTGTCTCTTTATCAGGAAATATTGCAGTCGGTGAAGAAATTAATGTGTTAGTAGGTATTAAAAATGCCTACTCTTTAAAAGATATCAATGTTGGTTGCAGTTATGATGCTGAATGTATGGAATTTGTTAAAATTAAAGCTGTTGAATCCGACAAATTTATGCCGATGATACTTGAAAATGTTTCAGGAACAAGTATAAATGATATAGGTTTTTATGATGAGTTTTCAGGTGATATTGATTTTTTTATAATAACTTTAAGAATATTGGATACTAAGAATACGGAATTTACTGTAACTACAAGACAATGTTGGCCGGATGATTCGATAGTTCCTTCTACTTCAGTTTTTGATTTAAGTGAGCTTGTTTCAACAGGAGAATTTATTGACACTTCTTATAAATATAAAATTGAAAACGGTGAAGTAATCATAACTGACTGCGACCTTGATATTTCAGGAAATGTTATTATCCCTGATACTATTGATGGCTATCCCGTAACGGTAATTGGTGACCACGCATTTTCAGGCTGTGATAAAATGACAAGTGTTGTTGTTCCTGATAGTGTAAAAACTATTGAACAATTTGCTTTTAGCGGTAGTGACGGACTTTTAAGCGCAACAATCGGCTCAGGTGTAACAACACTCGGACAAAATATTTTCTGGAGTTGCCAGAATCTTGAAAATGTGGTTATTGAAGAAGGTGTACCATACATTTCACAAGAAATGTTTTCACAGTGCGGAAAATTAAATACTGTATCAATTCCTGAAAGTGTTACAGATATTGGCGAGAAAGCGTTTCAGTTTTGCTATCTGCTCGAAGGTATAAAACTTCCCTCTAAACTGACAAAAATTGCAAGCTGTACGTTTTATTCATGCATAAACCTGAAAAGTATTGTTATTCCCGATTCTGTTACTGAAATCTGTGATAATGCTTTTTATGGATGCGAAGATCTTGCGGCAGTAAAGCTTCCTAAAAATTTAACAGAGATAGAATACGATTCATTTGCTGATAG
Organism: Clostridia bacterium; assembly: GCA_017465825.1. Taxonomy (GTDB): domain Bacteria; phylum Bacillota; class Clostridia; order Oscillospirales; family Acutalibacteraceae; genus UBA1081. Next base: position 60,774 of record JAFTVI010000032.1, on the reverse strand, counting down.
TGGGCTCACAAGTATTGATTTTCCCGATAGTGTAGCTTCTATAGGTAGGAGGGCTTTTGCAGGTACAAAAATTAAAAGTGTTGTAATTCCTTGCTCTGTTACTGTTATTTGCGACTCGGCGTTTCGTAATTGCAAAAATCTTTCGGAAGTAACAATTCCCAAAACTGTAAAAATAATCGAGCCGTACGCGTTTTGCGGTTGTGATAGACTTCAAGAAGTGATTGTACCTGCTAATGTAACCGAAATATGGGGCGTAGCATTTGGATATGAAGCAGGATTTACGCCGAAGGGTATTACTGTTTATGGTGTAAAGGGTTCAGCAGCACAGACTTATACAGAAAATAATTGGTATGCAATTTTTGTTGAACTTAAAGAAAGTGACTTCAATTTTGATGTAAATGGTGACGGAGATATAACAGCTGCAGATGCACGTCTTGCTCTGCGTGCTTCAGCAACTCTTGAAAAACTCAGCGGTCTTGCTGCTCTTGCTGCTGATGTGGATGCAAACGGTAGCATAACTGCCGCAGATGCGAGAAATATTCTCAGAAAATCTGCAGAACTCGAATAAAACTGCATATAAAAAAACTCCGGAGATTACTCTTCGGAGTTTTGTTTTGCAGTTAACCTGCAATTTCATAGCTGTCAATATCTATCATTATGTCTGATTCTTTAACATTCTGTGTGAAATCGAGCAGTTCCCAACGCATTTCAAGCTCTTCGGTCAGTGCATTGTACTGCTCGCATTTGGATGCAAAGCCTAATTCGTCGTCAATCCATACGTAAGCAATTTTTGTAACTATGCCGTTTTCGGTCTGTGTCTGTTTGTATCTTGTTGCAGAGCGGTCTGCCACAAAATCCTGACCTACCTTTGTAACGTTTTTGTAAACGGGGAAGTACGGGTCACAGGTTGAGATAAGTGAAAATCCCGAATATAAATCATCCATAGTACCGTCTGTCACCACAGAAACAGTACCTGTCTTTGTGTCCTTGTTGAGAAAATACTGAAGAATATATCCTTCCTGCTGAGCATAGTATGAAATTACATTGGATGCGGAATCGTGTGATTGATAGTAGTTGCCGCATTTTCCCTCAGTGATAATGGATTCACCTGTGCTCTTGTCGTAATAATTGTACTTCAGAGCGTATGCATTTATCCAGTTTGTGTCTGAATAAAGCAAATCCGAATTGTTGTAGATTGTTGTGCTCTCAATCTCAGGATTGTAATCACCGAAGTTTACACTGCCCGTTTTATCCTCCGAACAGGCTGTAAATACAAGCATTATTGACATTATAAGCATTATTGCGCTGAATTTTTTCATTTTATTTCACCCTTTGTTCATTATCCTACAAATAAATACACTTTGTCAAGTATAAAGGATGATAATTTTAATAATATTACAAATCTGTATTGAAAATTTGTTGTTAATTTGTTACAATAATATAAAAATAAGGCAAATAAGGAGTATTCTTCTATGTTATTTTTCATTTTACTCGGATTGGGAATAATTTCCTGTGTGGTATTCAATTATCTGCGCGTAAAAGAGGGCGCAATTAAAGCCTTACTTGTAAAAGGCTTTACAAGTGTGCTGTTTGTCAGTTGCGGCGCTGTTGCGGCGGCAGGTAATCTTGACAGCGAAAATATAATGTTTGCCCTTTTTGTAATTGTGGGGCTTGTTTTCGGTCTTATGGGTGACATCTGGCTCGACCTTAAATGGATGTGCCCCGATGATAACGAAACGTATACATTTGCAGGCTTCGGCGCATTTATGATAGGACATCTTGTTTACATCAGCGGACTTTTAACTTTCTATGCTGATTTCTCAAAGCCTTTGCATATTGTTGTTCCCGCAGTGCTTGCGGCTGTTATGGCGGCGGTAGTTATTCTGCTTGAAAAACCGCAGAAGCTCAATTACGGCAGATTTAAGGCGATAACTGCTGTTTACGGCTTTGTGCTTATATTTATGACCCTTCTTTCAGGCTCACTTGCCTTTATGAACGGCTTTGACAATATGGTTCTTAACTTTATGTTTGCAGGCGGCGTGTTCTTCCTTATTTCCGACCTTATCCTTTCGGGTACATACTTCGGCGAGGGCAAAAACAGACCTGTCGATATCGTAACAAATCACGCTACATATTATATAGCTCAGTTCCTTATTGCCTCATCACTGTTATTTATCTGATAAAAATTGGTGGTAAAAATTATTTAAATGGGTAAGGGCGGAGCCCTTCCGCAATATTTACCGTAGGTAAATATATCGTATTTGCAACGCAAATATATCGCATTCGTCATTGACGAATATATCGCATTTTTTCACAGAAAAAATATATCATAAAAAAATTAAAAAAATTTTTTTTAACTGCAACACTTTACTGCTTTTTCCACTCTTATAGACGAAGGGGGCGGGTCACTATGAAGAATGATCTCGAAAAACTCGTCAGGGAAGCTCAGACAGGCAGCAGTAAAGCATTTGCTGATGTTTACAGCTTCTATGCAACAGATCTCTACAAGTTCGCACTGTGGTATACCGGTAACGGTGCGGATGCCTGTGACTGTGTGCAGGAGGCTGTTTTGCTGTCCTTTAAAAGCATTGCAAAGCTTCGCAATCCGGCTTCATTCAAGTCGTGGATGTTCAAGATTTTAGCGAACGTGTGCAAAAGCAGGCTGATTGATTCCGCAGACAGGCTCAGCTATGTACCTGTTCACGAAATTCACGAAACACAGCATACAGCGGCGGCTGTTGATGTGGAGCTTTCGGTGGAGCTGTCGGATGCTTTGGCAAGGCTTGATGCGGACGAGCGTCAGATCGTACTTCTTAGTGTTATAGGACGCTGTAAAAGCGGCGAAATCGCAAAGATGCTCGATATGACTGCAGGCTCTGTGCGTTCAAAGCTTTCACGCTCCCTGAAAAAACTGCGGAATATGTTAGGGGAGGTACAGTAATGAAAAACAACGATTTTAATAAAAAACTGAGCAATATGCTCAACAGCGAGGAGATAACTCTTCCCGAATCTCTGTCTGCGTATAATATTGAAACACTCATAAATGAAAAGGGCGGAATCGTAAACCCCAGAAGATCTGCAACCCATATAGGCAAAAGAATCGTAAAAATAATGGCGTCTGCGGCGGCTGTTATTGTTCTTTTGGTTGGTGTTCTTGCGGTTGCAGATATTTCAATGATGAAAATCAGCGAAAAAAAGCAGGAAGAAGTAAATAATACTGTGATTGAAGATACTCTTGCAAATTCCGATTACAGCGAAATTGAGGCTGTTGTGCTTAATTATTACAAGAATATTTTCAATTCAGCCAACACGTATGAATCATTTGCCGATAAAATGGCTGGTGCTGTTTATGATGCGCAAACTAACGGAACTGTAAATGAAGAAGCTTATGATATGGAAGCAAGCAACACAGCTCAATCAACTAATACATCATCAAACGACACAGCAGGCACACACAGTACCACGAATGTGCAGGTCAGCGGTGTTGATGAAGCCGATATTATCAAAAATGACGGCAGATACATTTATTATCTTAACGATAATATTCTCACCGTTACCGACTGTGAAAATGCAGAGAATATGAGCATTGTTTCACAGCTTGATGTGTGTGAGGATTTTGCAAACGGCTACGCCAATGAAATGTATATTTACGGCAATAAGCTGATTGTTCTGATTAATGTGCAGACCGATCTTGAGTCGGAAGTCAGCGAAAAAGCATCCGAAGCTCTTTGTGACTGCTTCTGCGTTGTTGCTTATTTTGATACGGTAATAAATGTTTATGATATCACCGATAAATCGGACATTGAGCTTGAATATACACAGACAATTGACGGCGAATATGTAACGTCAAGGCTTGTTGACGGCAGAATTATAACCGTGTCTTCATATTCAATTCCCTATGATTATGTTACAACCGGCGATTTTACAGAAGCCTGCGAAGCAGTCAAGGGCGTAAGCGTGCCCTGCTACAATGTCAACGGCGGAGAAGTGAAAAAAGTTGCGGCAGATGCAATTGAGTGCTTTGATGAGGATTCGCCTACTCAGTATACAGTTACAGCGGTGACAGACCTTGACACTCTTGATGAACCGAAGGTTAACGCCTATCTTGGCGGTGGCTATGAGGTGTACTGCACAGCTGATGAAATGTTTATTGCTGAAACAGTATGCTCTTATTGGACGATGGGCGAAGAATACATTGTAACAGATGAAAACGGAGTAAAGTTTCAGACTGCGACTCATATTTATAAGTTTGATATAACCGATGACGGCGTTATATATGTTGACGATGTGGTCGTTGGCGGCACTTTCATAAATCAGTTTTCAATGGATAAATACGGCGATTATTTCCGCATTGCAACCACAGGTGCAAAGTACGGCAAAGATTCTGCCACATTTGTATATGTGCTTGATAAGGATCTGAAGGTTGTAGGTTACATTGAAGATATTGCAAAGGGCGAGGATATGAAATCAGCAAGATTTATGGGCAATACGCTTTATCTTGTCACATTCTATCAGACCGACCCTCTGTTTGTCATTGATTTGACCGACCCCACAAAGCCCGAAATAAAAGGCGAGCTTAAAATACCGGGATTCTCCTCGTATCTTCATCCTATAGGAAACAATCTTGTAATCGGTGTTGGTGAGGGCGGCACGATGAACGGCACAGACGGCTCTGCAAAGGTTTCTTTGTTTGATGTGTCCGATCCTTGCGATCCCAAAGAAATTGATAATTACACCGTTGCAGACGCTTATTTTGATACAAATCATAAAGCTTTTATGACTGTTGATGCCGACACTTTTGGATTATGTCTATATTCAAGATTCAGCAGAGAAGATCATAGAATAATGATGTTTGATGTTACCGAAAACGGTTTAACAATACACGGTGAGTATTCGGGGAATGCAGTTGACACATATTACGGCACTCTGCGCGGCGCATTTATCGGCGATACTATTTTTGCGGTAAACGGCTACGGAATCAAGGCTTACAGTATGACAACAAACGAATTGCTTGGGGAAGCAGAATTTTAATACAGGACGGGGAGTGATTAAGTTATGAAAAAGAGAAAAGTTGTTTTAATTCTGATTTGTGCTGTGATTGCTGTTTCGGCATCGGTTGTTATGGGCGTGAATACAGTCAAGCGTTCTCCTTTTGACAAAATCACTCCCGATAATGTCAAATCTGTTGAATATTTCATATATTATTTTGATGACGGAGAATCAGTATGGCTTGATGTTCCGCAAGAAAGACTGGACGAGTTTTACACCTTGATTAATAATATAAAAATTACAGGCTTCGGCTCGGATTATCATCACAATCTTAACGGCGGTACAAATATAATGTTTGAGGTTGTTCTGAATGACGGCACGGTTATGGAATTTGCATCCTGCAATCCGGGTATGGTAATTGCTGATAAATATTATAATTCTGAATATGAGCAAACAAATGCACTGTATGAGTTCTGGGCAGAGCTTGTGCCTCAGGGCAGAGCGGAATACGGACTTGATGAATATAATTTGGAACATTATCCGATATGGTGATTTTATGATGAATAAGCTGTTATCAATTATACTGTTTATATTGTTTTTCATCGGCGCTTATGTTGCATTGTGTTACCTTATGCCGATTAAATTGTCAGCCGAGCCTTGGGAGTATTTTGTTGCAAGCGCAAAACATATGGTCTGGCTCAAATTCCTTATAGCACTGATTGTAGGCCTTGCAATGAGCATAGTCCCGTCGATAATAAAGAAAAAACAGTAATTTATCGGCGGAAGCCGATAAAAATGAGTAAGTAGCAATTAGCAATGAGAAATGATGGAAAGGGCGTTGCCCTTTAACCCGTTTATATAATTCAAGCCCGCAGGGCTTCCTCAATTGCTCATTGCTCACTGAACAAAAACGGGAACAGATTTTCTGCTCCCGTTAATTTTTATTCTTTTACAAATCTTACATTCACAAGCTCAAAGCCGTGTAAGGTGAGCTTATTGTCTGCCTTATCGCTTATGTTTTCTTCCATAATGTTAACGATTTCGGCAATTCTGTAGCCGTTCATTGTTATTTCAGCTGTCTGCTCCTCAGCAGTGCAGTTGTAGAATCTTGCAATCAAGCCGTTACCGTCCTCGGGAGCCTTGATTGTTTCAAGAACAATTGCCTCGTTAGTGTTTGTGTAAGCACTTCCTTCAGTTGCCTTTGCAGTGCCCTTTGTAACGATAAGCGGATTGTTCACAAAGTAAGCTCTCTTGTAGGTTTCGGTGCCCAGCTTTCCGCTGTGGGGCATAAGTGCCCAATGAATTTCGTGATGTCCCTGATCTACAACCTTGCCGGGGCCGCCTTCGGGTGAACGGATAAGATTAAGGTCTATGATGCCGTGCTTGCAGCGGTAGCCGTATTTGCAGTCGTTGATAAAGGAAATACCTGCATCATCCTCGGACATATCAACGAATTTCTGACCTGATACCTCAAACTGTGCAAGCTCAACGGAGTTGTTTTCTGTGGTCTTTCTTGCAAGATGACCGAACTGAATGTTGAAGTTTGCTTCGTCTGTCTTAACGTTTACGGGTACAGCCATACGGAGCATTGATTTTGTATCCTGCATATCAACATCCATATCGCAGTAAAGAGTTGCATCGCCGTCAAGGAGATAATACGTCTGCTTTACAACAGTGTTCTTTATTTTGAACGTACATTCAGCGTAAACCTTTGCACCGTCATCGTCTGTTTCAAAAGCGATACATTCAGCGTCTTTCTTTGTCTGTACATATTCAGCTCTGCAGTTTGTCATATCCCAGCAGTCGCCGTAATCGTCATACATTGAAATCTGACCTGCTTTGCCGCCCTCGGTAATAAACTCTCTGTTCAATGTTTTATCGAAAAGTGATACAACACAGCCGTCCTTGAAGGTAACCTTTACCTTGTCGTTTTCAAGAGTGTTGTATGTGCATTCGCCTTTGAATTCGCTCATTTTTTTGTCAGCAGTAAGTTGAACACTGCCCATAGCAGGAACTGTTACGTCGTACCAGTCCTTGCCCGATTTAACCTTAGTGCTGTACTCGAAGGAGTTGAGGTTTACAACTGTTTCGCCGCAGTTTATAAGCGCAAGAAGGCTTTCCGTGCTGTTTACAAGGTTGTTGTACATAGCCTCGTATCTGGGCACACATTCATCGTATACTCTGTTGATTGATGAACCTGGGAGTATGTCGTGGAACTGATAAAGGAGCACTTCTTTCCACATTTCTTCAACGTCTGCATTTGAAAGAGGTACTTCAATACCCATTTCCTTTGCCCTGAGAGCAACAGCCTCGTAGTTTCTCAATGCATATTCGCACTTTCTGTTGTATCTCTTGTTGGCGCTTCTTGTGGTGTATGTGCCCTGATGTCTTTCAAGATAAAGCTCGCCGCTGTAGGTGGGGTAGGGTGTTACGCCGTCATCAAAATCCTTCCAGAAGTCCATAGTTTTACACATTTTAACCTTGGGCATATCCTTAAGGTCGGCGTATCTCTGTGCGCGCTCGATGTGCTCGTAACCGGGGCCTGCACCGCCGTCACCGATGCCGAAAAGCATCATAGATTTGTTTGAAATCGGTCTTTCAATGTAAATCCTTTCGCCCTTTTTCATTCGGTCGCCGCGACAGGGGGAGTTGTAGGTGTTTTCGGGGAGCATATGTGCAAGGACAGTTGAGCCGTCAAGACCCTGCCAATAGAATGAATGGTAGGGGAAATCATTGTAAATGCTCCAGCTCATTTTCTGTGTAAGGAAATAGGGAACGTCTGCAAGCTTCATAACCTGAGGAATACAAGCGGAGTAGCCGAAGCTGTCGGGCACCCAGAAAACCTTCATATCCATACCGAATTCGTCGCGATAGAACTTTTTGCCGTAGAAGAACTGTCTTACAAGGCTTTCTGCACCGATAAGGTTTGAATCGGGCTCAACCCAGGTTGCACCCTGCACGTCCCACTTACCCTCTTTTGCAAGCTCTTTCACTTTTGAGTAGATTCGGGGATATCTGTCCTTTACCCAGGAGTAAAGCTGTGCCTGTGATGCGCCGAAAACATAACCGGGATAGCGCTCAATGTTCTTTATCTGTGTTGCAAAGGTTCTGCCGCCCTTGCGGTAGCTTTCACGGATGGGCCACAGCCACGCAAGGTCAAGATGCGCGTGACCTACAGCGTAATATGTAAAGTCAACGTCGGATTTTTCATTAAGCAGGGGAGCGATGACTTCTCTTTTTGCCGCCGCATCCTCCTCTGTGATAACCTCCGATACAATGCCGAGAAGACCTGATTTTACCTGTGCTTTGAATTCTTTATTGTCGCCGAAATCAACGATTGTAAGCAGAACGTGAACGTCATAAGCAAGGTCGCGGATATTTTTATTGTGTTTAGCTGTTTTAAGCTCTACCAATTTACCGTCGTTCTTGAGATTACCGAAAAGGTCATTTGCCGCAGCGTCAACCCAGAAATCAACGCAGTCACCCTCTGCAAGGCAGTCGTAAACAGGGATAATTCTCTTAACGGGGCCGCCGAGAGATTCATCGTAATCGGATGCTTTACAGGTGATAGCCTGTACCTCGTTGCCGTTCTTGTCGTATATAAGACCTTCGCCGCCGCAGTTGATTATAATTGTGTCTGCACCCTCGGGAAGAATGCCCGTGATGTGGAACCAAGCGCAGTCAAAGGTGTTTACTGCCCATTTTGTGCCTTCTTCAAGCTGCATTTTCGTGCCGCTGAATCTGTCCTCAAACTTTAAAGGCTCAGCGGTGATGTAAGCTGTGCAGTCCAGATCTCCCAGACGGGTGTAGCTTCTGTCAAAAAGCATATCTGAAAAGACCTGCAGTTTTGCTCTGTCGGGACAATCGAATTTGATTTTTTTGTTTGCCATAATTATTCTCCTGACTTTATTTGATTATATCAGCGGATTTTATCGGAACAGCTTTGATTAATTCCGATAAAGGAAGCTCGATCTGAAATCCGATTTTTCCGCCGCTGCAAAAAATTGTTTCAAAGTTATCTGCCGAGTGATGAATAAAGGTCTTGAATGCCTTTTTCATACCGACGGGGGAGCAACCGCCGTGAATATAGCCTGTAAGCGGTAAAAGCTCTTTCATAGGGAGCATTTCAATATTCTTTTCGCCTGCCGCAACAGCCGCTTTCTTTAAATCAAGTTCACCAGTAACAGGTACCATAAAAACATAGTGATTGCCGGATTTGCCTGTCGTAACAAGTGTTTTGAACACCTTTTGCGGCTCTTCACCGAGAGCTTCGGCAACCTCTGTTCCGCTTATTGCACCCGTATCGGTGTAATAATGCTTAGTGTACTTGATTTTTAATGCGTCAAGCTTGCGCATAGCGTTGGTTTTGGCTTTATCTGCCATTTGTTATCACATCCCTCAATAAGACATATATTATCATAATTTTTAGGTATTTTCAACATATACGGCATAAAAAATTCGCAGTCTTTTTTATAAACTGCGAATAATTATTTTATGACATTACAAGAGCATAAGCCTGCAAAAACTGAGTGTCGCTGTTCAGATCATCAGTCTGTTCGGCTTGTACGCTTGTATAATCGGGAATAACTCCAACTGAGTTGTAGCTGCTGCTCATATAGGGAATAAGCTCGGCAACGGTTAAAATTACCGCACCGCCGTCTGATAACTCAAAAATCTGCTGATAAGTGCAGTTACCCTTTGTGGTTTCACCCACAACAGAGCCTTTGCCGAAATCTCTTATGTCGCAGGCAATCAGTTCACCCGCACCGGATGTGTTCCTGTTTACGATAACAGCAATCGGCATTGAAATACTGTCGGAATCCGATGAGAATACCTTTATTGCTTCTCCGTCCTTGCCTTTTGCCGTTGCGATTGCACCCGTGCCGTCGGAGGCAATGGGGACAATCATATCAATAATATCAACAGCCGCCTGAATGTTGATACTGTCGGTGTTTCTTACATCGAGTATGATAGATGTAACGGAGTTGCTCATCAGTACATCGTAAGCATTTTTGAATTCTTCGGCAGTATTGTCGTTAAAACCGTGGAATTTCACATATCCCGATGTGCCGAATTTTTTATAGGTAACGGTTTTTATTGCATTCCCGTTTTCGTCAATACCGGAATTTTCGAGCTTATATTGTTCATATTCCTCTTTCGACAGAATCTCATTATATCCGTCGAGCGCATTCAGATAGCCTTGTGCAATACTGCTGTTTACTGCGTTTTCGTCCACATCACCGTAATAATTGTTTCTTACAAGTGTGTCAATCTGCGAAATGCTGTCGTACATATGCTCCCGCTCGGGAATGTCCGACACAATTTTGCTGTAAGCTGTCATTGTTATGATAGTGGTAAATACAGCAGTAATAACAAGAACAATAACGGAAATTGTAACCGTAAGACCTACGGAAATCTTTTTGTGCATAGTCTGCTCCTATACGCTTATATAATTCGCGGGATTTACTCTTGAGCCGTTTACACGTACTTCAAAATGAAGGTGAGGACCTGAGGAATTACCCGTACTGCCGGCTTTGCCAAGTGTCTGTCCTTTTGATACGGACTGTCCTTTTGATACAGAAATGGAACTTAAATGAGCATAAAGAGTTGAAAGACCGTTACCGTGGTCAACAACCACATAGTTGCCGTAGCTCCAATGATATGCGGCTGTGATAACCTTGCCGGCTTCTGCCGATGATACTGTTTTGCCGTAAGTGCCGCCGGAAACACAAAGGTCAAGCGCACCGTGATAAGAGCCGTCGGAATTTCTGTAAAAGGGTGAGCTTACGTAAGTTCCCGAATACTGAAGAGGACAGATAAGGCCGGATGAATCTGCAAGAGTACCCGAACCCGATGATGCCTCGGATTTAATGAGGTTTTCAATCTGCTGTTCAAATTCTGCAATTTCTTTTTCGTATTGCTTGATCTTGTCTTTGTAACCGGAGCTCTGGCTGTTGAGCTTTGAAAGATAGTTGCTGTTTTCGTTGACCTTTTCAAGAATAAGATTCTGATTTGCTTCAACAGCATTCTGATTCTCTTCAACAGCTGTCTGCATTACTTCGATTTCTGCAATTTTAGCATCAATTTCAGCCTGCAAATCGTAAATTACAACTTTTTCTTCTTCAATTTTTGTTATAGTGGCGTTGACATTCTCCATATCTGCATTTATTCCGTCAATCAATCCCTGCTGATAATCTGCAAGACTGCTGAGAAACTGAACCTTTGTAAGATAATCGGAGAAATCATCCGAGCAGAGAAGAACTTCCAGCGCACTTGACTCACCGTTGATGAAGTTTGTACGGATAATATCCTTAAGCTCCTCGTACTTTTCGTCGATTTGCCTGTTCATTTCTTCTATCTGTTCGTTATATTCAGCGATTTTATCATTAAGGTCGGAAATCTGATTTTCAAGCTCCTGATTCTGAGCCTCGTAATCATCAATTTTTACCTGATAAGCATCAATCTGGGACTGATAGGCGTCTATCTGCTCCTGATACATTGCCACCTGCTTGTCAAGCTCCTGAATGTAGTTTTTTACTTCGTTGATGTCGCCTTTAAGAGAATCGATCTTGTCCTGAGCTGCGTCGATTTTTTCTTCGTATTCGCTGATTTTGTCTTTGTATTCGTCAATTTTGCTGTCCTCTGCCGATGCTGAAAACTGATAGCAGGTAACAGTAGTGAAAAGGAGTGTGAGAGTAAGCAGTACAGCAAGTATTTTTTTCCTGTTTGAAAAATTACTCATTTGTGACCACCTTTCCGTGTTCCTTAAGGTATTTGCCCAAAGACATACAGGAACCTAATGCTCCCGTAATAATGCCCGTTGCCATAAATGCAATAAGCAGAGTCCACATACAGTCGGTAAAAGGTACTATTGAGTTGCCGAGAACGGAGAACATATTTGCAAGGAACTTTTCTGCGGCACAGTACAGAGCAAAAATAAGTCCGTAAGATACTGCCGCCGAAATAATGCCTATAATAATACCTTCAACGAGGAAGGGCCAGCGGATAAACCAGTTCGTTGCGCCGACAGCCTTCATAATGCTGATTTCAAGACTTCTTGAGAACATTGTGATTCGTACAGTATTTGCAATAATAAACAGTGAAACTATAAGCAGAATCAGCACAACAGTAATGCTTACAACACCGACTGCATTCTGAATCGTGGCTATTTTTTCGGCAAGCTCACCGTTCACTCGTACATTGAGTACATTGTCAAGTGCTGAAAGATGTGAAACGGTTGTGTCAAACTGTTCCATATCCGAAACTGTAACCTTGAATGCGTTGGGGAGTATACTGCTGTCTATACCCTGTAGAACTTCTGCTGATGTTCCCATACTTTCCAGTACGGATGCATAGGATTCATCTCTTGATACAAATTCGCAGTCCCTGACATTTTCAGTAGCGGTTATCTGCTGTTCAAGCACAGCCTCCTGCTCCTCGGTTGCTTCATCAAGGATGTAAACCATTACAACATTCTGCTCACCGACCTTGTCAATGAGCGAATTTATGTTTTCATAAAGTAAATATGCGCCGCCAATGAGCATCATACAAGAGAGCATAACGGTAACTGATGCTATCGTCATCAGCTTGTGTATTCTTACGTTGCGGAAGCCCTCTTTTGTAAGATAGCGGATATTGAAACGACCTTTGTTGAATTTGTTTTTACGACTCAAGACCGTCACCTCCGTTTTCATCCTCTGCTTCGGCAGATGTGTCAGCCTGATTATCTGTTTCTTTTTCTGTTTCTTCCTGAGCAATGACAGCTTCTTTTGCCGATTCAACAGCATCCTTAGCCTTTTTTAAGCGTGATGCGTTGCTTGCCGCAAATGCCGCAAGAATTGAGCTGATTTCTTTGTCGTTTGCTACAGAATACGGTGTGTCTGATTTTTTATCCTCTTCTACAGCGGAAATGATTTCTTCTGCAAGCTCTTTGATTTCCTCAGTTGCGGGAACAACTGTTTCAGCTTTGACTTCTTCCTGCTCGGGAGCCTCGGGGATTGTGTCCTCGAGAGGAGCATCCTCTTCACCGTAATGAGAAATGAAGTTTTCAACGTCGTTGAATTCGTTGGGAGCATTGTAGAAGCCTGCATCCGATGAAGGCGTGTCCGGATTGATAAGGTGAAGCATTTTCTCTTTATCGTAGCCGTCTGCAATAATCTGACCCTCTTTGAGAACAACGATTCTGTGGTCGTACTGACGCACAAGGTCGTGAGCGTGGGTAACCATAACTACCGTTGTGCCGTTTGCTTTGTTGATATGGTTGAGAAGATCCATAATTTCAGTTGCCATAGCAGGGTCAATATTACCCGTAGGCTCGTCGGCAATTATAAGGTCTGCGTTGTTTACAAGTGCTCTTGCAATTGCAACACGCTGCTGTTCGCCGCCCGATAATTCATTGGGCAGTGACTGCGCTTTGGGCAGAAGTCCTACCATACCCAGCGCGTGGGAAACTCTTTTTCTGACTTCTCTTTCTTTTGTGCCTGTAACTCTGAGCGCAAAAGCCACGTTATCGTACACACGCATATCGGGGATAAGTCTGAAATCCTGAAAAACTATACCCATAGTGCGGCGGAAATAAGGCACATCACGCTTTTTCATTTTATTAAGATTGTAGCCGTTGATTGTAACGGTGCCGGAAGTGGGAACTTCCTCTCTCATTATCAGCTTAAGGAATGTGCTTTTGCCTGCGCCCGATGCGCCCACAACAAAAACAAATTCGCCGTCGTTGATAGTGAGATTAACATTTTTAAGTGCTTCAAAGGTTTTGCCGTAGGTCTTTGAAACGGAATTTAATTCTACCATAGCTGTCCCTTCTTGTGATTTCTGCAAACCGTGATTAAATTACGCAATATGCCGCTTTCTGCGCTCCGGAGCCGTACGAGGTACTTCGAGAGTTGAAAACGGCAAATGAATTTTTTTAATTAATACTTTACAGGGTTTGCATCAAGATATTTTTTAACCATAAGCGCTACTTTGAATACGATTGCATCGTCAAATTCGCGCAGGTCAAGACCTGTGAGCTTTCTGATCTTTTCAAGTCTGTATACAAGAGTATTTCTGTGAACGAAAAGCTTTCTTGATGTTTCGGAAACATTAAGATTGTTTTCAAAGAATTTCTGTATTGTGAAAAGAGTTTCGTGGTCAAGACTGTCAATAGAGCCTCTCTTGAATACCTCTTTGAGGAACATTTCGCAAAGAGTTGTGGGAAGCTGGTATATAAGTCTTGCAATACCGAGATTTTCGTAGCTTACAATTGTCTTTTCGGTGTCGAATACTTTGCCGACCTCAAGAGCAACCTGTGCTTCCTTGAATGCGTGGGCAAGCTCTTTTATGCCGGTAACGGCAGTACCGATACCAACGAGTGTGTGAGTGTAATACTCACTGCCGAGTGAATCGGCAATTGAGCGCGCAAGCTTTTCAAGGTCTTTGGATTCGATGTTGGGGCGGACCTCTTTAACAAGCGCAATGTCTGTTTCGTTGATATTTACAACAAAGTCCTTCGTCTTATCGGGGAAGAGATTCTGAATAACGTCAAAAATCGGCACTTCACCGGGCTCTGTTAATCTGATAAGAAGGACTGCGCGTGTAGCCTCATTGTTGAAATGAAGCTCTCTTGCTTTGATGCAGATATCACCGGGGAGAATATTGTCAAGCATAACATTCTTTATGAAGTTGCCTCTGTCATACTTTTCGTCGTAATACTGCTTGATGTTGCTTACCGCAACAGTAAGTACGCCCACATATCTCTGAGCTGTTTCGTCAGCACCATCAACAAAAATTGCGTATTCGGGATGAATGGGTGAGCCGAAGCTCTTGAATACCATATCGTTCACAACAACTATTTCTGTGCCGGGGAAAACCTTTTCACTGACAGATGAATCAAGAACCTCACCGATTCTGCCCAACTCACTGCAGGCAATAATTGTGCCTGTTTCGTCTATAACGCCGATGGGTCTGTCAATGGAATCCTTCATCTGGTGAATCACGCTCTGAAATAATCTGTTTGACATAAAATATCCTCCTGCTTCTCTTTCTTAACATAAAAAATATCCAAACAATGATTTATGCAATATTACTATTGCCATACTATACATTTTACACATTTTTCGGGATATTGCAAGAGTTATTCGCAAAAAAATACGAAAAAATTAAGAAAAAGTGTGTTAATATTCTAAAATAGAATATTAAACTATTAATTTTTAACAATATTATGCCGATTCTTTGATACAAATTGACAGTTGTATATTTTCACAATGCTTTTTTTAATAAAAATGCCTTTTGCTCGAAAAAAGAACAAAAGGCGCAGTGTTATGATTTAAGCTGTGCAACTTCTTTGTCCGAAAGCTCTTTACATTCACCGGGTAAAAGTGAACCGTCAAGAGATAATGCACCCATTGAAATCCGTTTGAGCGCAAGGAGTGTTGCATTCGTTGCGGCAATCATCCGCTTTATCTGATGATATTTTCCCTCGTGCAGTGTGATTTTATAAACAGGGGAGTCTGTATTTTCGTAAAGCTCAATCTGAGCAGGTAAAAAGACTTCATCCCCCGATGCCATCCCGTTTCGCATCTGCTCAAGATAGCTTTCATCAATTATTGTATCTGTGGTTGCAAGATAGGTTTTGTCTATGTGATGTTTGGGCGAGAGAATGTAATGGGCGAAGGCTCCGTCATCTGTAATAAGCACAAAGCCCGTCGTGTCCTTGTCAAGTCTTCCTGCAGGGAACAATTCGGGACGTTTCATTTCCTCGGGCACAAGGTCAACAACCGTTTTTTCCTTAGGGTCGCGGCTTGCGCTTACAACGCCCTGCGGCTTGTTCATCATAATGTAAATGAACTTTTTGTATGCAAAACGCTCACCGTCAATTACTATTGAATCTGTGTCGGGGTCAGCCTTGAATGAGGTGCTTTTGATAACAGCACCGTTGATGCAGACCTTTCCGCTTTTGATAATTTTTGCGGCGTCGGAGCGTGAACGCATCCCCTGAGAGGCTATTAACTTGTCAATTCTCTCTTTTGCCATAATTCATAATCCTTTATTTTGTAAACAGCGGCAGCATAAATCCGTCAAGCTCGGTTGAACAGATATCACCGCCGATAATCTTCCCTTTATAAACGAGTAGCGTAAGCTGTATTGCATCACTGTTTTCGTATCCGGGATAATCGGTAACCTTGTAAGTCCATTTTTTGACCGCACAGCCGCTGTAGCTGCTTAAATCGAAGCCGCTCTCAAGCTGTAACTGATTGTACTGAGTATAAATTTCGTCAAATTCACTCGGAATCAGTACCTCTTTCACACTTATCGGCTCATTTTCAACCGTGTAGCCGATCTGTGAAATGAAATTGAGCCTGTTTTCCTGAGTATCGGCTGAAAAATTAAGTATGCTGTCCGCTTGTGATGCCTGCGCAGGTGTGTTGCCTGAATTCATAATAACAAGCACGATAACAGCCGCAACAACAGCGGCAACGAGCAGCAGCATTTTGCCTTTTAATGACTTTAATGATAATATAAACATAACAGCACCTCGCATAAATACTCATTAACTGATATGCAAGGTGCATTAAATTTTATTCCTGATCTTCGGGAGTTTTGATTGAAATCTGCTGAACTTTGCTGAGGATCATCTGTGCGTTTTCACGGCTCTGTTCAAACATACTTATGTTCTTGTCAAGATATGTGATACATTCGCTGAGCAGATTAACTGCAAAAGTGCTTGCGGATGAACGCATTTCGTATGACCAGGCTTTAGCTGAATTCTCTCTGTTTTCAGCCTCTGCATTTGCCTCTGTGATGATCTCTTTTGCCTTATCGTTGGTTTCGTTGAGAATTTTAACAGCGGCATCCTTTGCGGAGCGGGTGATTTCGTGCTCTTCTGTAAGCTCTTCAGCTTTAATCTGAGCATCGTTTACGATTTTGCTTGCAGTTTCCTGAGCAGCCTGTAAAATTTCTCTTCTTTCTGCAACGATTTTTCTTGCCTGAATAATTTCATTGGGGATTGATGAGCTTAACTCTTCAAGACATTCGTGGATTGCGGCACCGTCAACCTTTACCTTGCCGTTACTGCCGAATGAAGGCTTACTTGCTTCAAGTATGTCTTCAATTTTTTCAATAATTTCCTCGTAATTCATATCTTTTTCCTCCGTGTTGTATTATTTGTGACTGGATAGCTTTTTTATTATATCAGGTGCGATTTCGGCAGGTACGAAATTGCTTATTTCACCGCCGAGCGCACAAATTTCTTTCACTGCGCTGGAGCTCAAATACATATTTTCAAGGCTTGAAACAAGGAAGACCGTGTCAACCTCGGGTGCAAGCTGTCTGTTGATAAGAGCCTGCTGGAATTCATCCTCAAAGTCGGAAACAGCTCTCAGACCTTTTACAATGGCGGATGCTCCTGCGATTTTTACATAATCCGCAAGCAGACCTGTGTATGAATCTACAGCTACGTTGGGTAAATCGCTGATACTTCGCCTTATAAATTCAACTCTTTCGGGAATAGGGAAGGTTCCGCCGCTCTTTTTAGGGTTGTAGGAAACCAATACTATTACCTTGTCAAACATCTTTGACGCTCTTTTGATTATATCAAGATGTCCGTTTGTTACCGGATCGAAGCTGCCCGGATAAACGGCTGTTCTGCTCATAGCAGTCATCCTTTCATTCCTCGCAGTAGCGGTAAACGGTAAGCTTTGTCTTGGAGTATCTGTCACTCTTGACAACCTCAAAGCTGCCGATTTTTTCGGGCAGTTCTTCATCGCTTGCAGTTTCGCATACTATGATACCGCCCTCATTGATAACGCCGAGTGCAAGGGGAAGTGCTTTTGCCGTAAGCTGTTTGTTGTAAGGCGGGTCGATAAAAATAATATCGAACTTTTCACGTGTGGTTTTAAGGTAGGAAAGTGAATCCCCGTTGAAAACCGTTGAATTTTCTTTTAAATTGCAATGCTCAAGATTTTCTGTTACAACCTGTACCGCTTTTCGGCTTAAATCAATAAATACAGCCTTTTGTGCACCTCTGCTGAGAGCCTCTATGCCAAGCTGACCTGAGCCTGCAAACAGGTCCAGAACAGCTCTGCCTTCAATATCAAACTGAATCGAATTGAATATTGCTCCCTTGACCTTGTCAGCGGTAGGGCGTATGTCTTCGCCCTCAAGGGTTATAAGGCGTCTGCCTTTTGCCGTTCCTGTGATAACTCTCATAATACACTCCGAATCTGTACATATCTTAGTTCATTATCGCATTTTATAAGTTAATTTGTCAATAGCAAAAACAAAAATTTATAAATATTTAGCTTTTTGTGATAATTGAAAAAAGCTCGTCTGTGTTTTCTGCAATATACATTGCGCCGCTCTCAGTAAGCGTTTCTCTGCCTCTGAATCCCCAGAGAACACCGATGCTTTCGATTCCTGCATTTTCGGCTGTAATCATATCCACATCCGAATCGCCCACATAATATGCCGAGGATGCATCACTTCCGAGCTCTTTCAACGCCCTGAAAACATTATCGGGCGCGGGCTTTCGTCTGTCAACTCCGTTGTCGCCGATAACACAGGTGAATACATCTCCGAAAATCTCTTTGCATAAGTCCCGGGCAACGGATTCGAGCTTGTTTGTAACAACAGCCGTTTTAATACCGTTCTTTCTCAGCTTTTCAAGTAATTCACAAATTCCGTCGTAGGGTTTTGTGTTATCCGTTGAATGAGCAGAGTAGTATGTTCGCATATCCTCAATGCACTGCCCGAGCACATCCTGAGGCGTATTCTCAGGCACAGACCGCTTTACAAGCGTGGGTACGCCGTTACCTATGAAACCGCGTATTTCATCAATTGTTCTCTCCGGCATACCGTGAAGTCTCAATGCGTGATTTACACCAAGTGTAAGGTCCTTGAGAGTGTCAAGCAGAGTGCCGTCAAGGTCAAAAATTACCGTATCCTTCATTCGTTTTCTCCGTTATAGAATCTGTATATATTTTCAGCCGTCTTTCTGCTTATGCCTTTTACTTCGCAAAGCTGTTCGACGGATGCTTTTCTGATTGCAGAATGTGTTTTGAAGTGAGAAAGTAAGGTTTTTGCTCTTTCCTTACCCACACCCTCAATCTCCGTTAACGTCATAGCTGTGAGCGTTTTTGCCTGTTTCTTTCTGTGGTATTCAACGGAAAATCGGTGAACCTCCTCCTGAATATCCGAAACAAGAGTAAATGCTCTGCGCTTGTCGTTTATTGTTATTTCACCGCCGCCCGTTGCTATCGCTCTTGTGCGGTGCTTGTTGTCCTTGACCATACCGAAAAGGGGAATATCCGAAAGACCGAATCTGTCAAGCACGGGTTTTACTGCATTGACCTGACCTATGCCGCCGTCAAGCAGAATAAGGTCGGGTTTTCTGCCGAAACCGGAGTCCTCACCGTCATTTTTGTGTAATTCATATTCATTGAACCGTCTTGTCAGTACCTCTTCCATTGAACGGTAGTCGTCCTGACCCGAAAATCCTTTTATCTGAAAATGTCTGTATCCGCTTTTGAATGGTTTTCCGTCTTTGAAAACTATCATACCTGCCACATTGTCTGCACCGTCTGTGTGCGAAATATCGTAGGATTCAATGTATTCGGGAGTTTTATCAAGACCTAAGAGTGTAGCAAGCTCGTCAAGCGCGGCAACGGATTTGCCTGTTCTGCCTATGTGCTGAGCCAGCTTTTCTGCCGCATTTGACCTTGCCAAATCCACAAGACTTGCGTTTTCGCCTTTTTCGGGAATGTAGATTCTTACGTTTTTACCTCTTTTTTGAGCCACAAATTCGCTGAGAGCTTCAAGCCCGTCAATTTCTCCGTCAACGGCAATATTTGCAGGAATACCGTCGCGGAAAGAGTAGTAATCCGCAATCATCTTTTCCCTTACAACGGGCATATCCTCCAATGCATCGGTAAAGAAATATTCACTGTCGTACAGTCTGCCCTGTGAAAAACGCAGAACGGACATACAGATTTTATCCGCCGCTTCACAGAATGCAAAAACATCCTGTTCCTTCGTTTTCTGTGACACGACATTCTGCTTTTTCGATGTTTTTTCCAATGCCTGAACGGTATCTCTCAATGCCGCCGCCTTTTCAAATTCAAGATTCTCTGCGGCTTGCTCCATCTGCTTTTTCAGCTCGCGGACAATTGTATCGTTACCGCCTGTGATGAATCTGACAGCATTCTCAACAGCGGCGTTGTGTTCTTCCCGTGAAATTTTTCCGCAACAGGGAGCGGAGCACTGTTTGATGTAATAATTAAGACAGGGTCTGCCCGATTTTTTTATATCACGGGGGAATACCTTAGAGCAGGAGGGGAGCCTGAATATCTTGCAAGCTTCGGTTACACTTTTTGATACGCAGTCCGAGCTTGTGTAAGGGCCTAAATATTTTGCTCCGTCATCAAACTTCTGCTTTTCGGAGGAAAGATTTTTCCAGTCCGTGCCCGCAATTTTTATATAGTGATAACCCTTGTCATCCTTGAGCAGTATATTGTATTTAGGCGTGTGTTGCTTGATAAGACTGCATTCGAGCACAAGAGCCTCAAACTCGCTTTTAACAATAATGTAGTCAAAATCCGCCACATTCTCAACCATTTTGCGCACCTTGACGGTGTGGTTATTCTGTGAGCCGAAATATTGGCTTACCCTGTTTTTGAGAGCTTTTGCCTTGCCTATATATATGATTTTGTTCGTTTTATCTTTCATTATATATACGCCCGGCTCAAGCGGCAGTTTCATCGCTTTTGTTCTCAGTCTCCTGAGTCGTTCATCCATAACAGCACCTCCCTGATATAACATTATGAAAAAAACGGCACACCGAGTGTACCGTAATTATCCGTTTGTTTTGATTATTCAGCGAAACCGGATTCTACAAGCTTAGCAAGAGCTTCTACAGCTTCCTGCTCATCTGTACCGCCTGCAATAATTCTGATCTCTGTGCCACCCATAATGCCGAGTGAAAGAACACCGAGAAGGCTTTTTGCATTAGCTCTGCGTTCCTGCTTTTCAACCCAGATTGATGATTTGAATTCATTTGCTTTCTGGATAAAGAAAGTTGCGGGACGAGCGTGAAGTCCAACCTGATTCTCAACAACAACATCTTTTACGAACATAAGGCTATTACTCCTCATCAAATAAATTTTAAATTCACAGTACATATTATACCACAAAACTTTGTTTCGTCAATGATTTAATTATCACATAATTGCCAAATTTATAAAAATCGGATGTAATACTAAACCTTTGAAAAGTTGAGATTGAAACTTTGTGCAAATTGACAGGTTTTTTTGTTCGGTTTTAGATAAACAAACTAAAAAAATCAGTAAAATTTTACAATTTAAGCCAAAAAACGGAAATTAATGTCAATTGCAATGCTTTTTGTATAAATCGGGACGTTTTTCTTTTGTGCGTTTTAACGATTGCTCATTCCGCCATTTTTCGATGTTTGCGTGATGCCCCGAAAGCAGTATGTCGGGTACCGCCATACCGTTCCATTCGGCAGGCTTTGTGTATTGAGGGTATTCGAGCAATCCGCTGTAATGGCTCTCTTGCTCCATTGCTTCGTCGTTTGCAAGCACGCCGGGGAGCATTCTTGCAACGGAATCAGCCAATACGAGAGCAGGCAACTCGCCGCCGGTAAGAACATAGTCACCTATGGAGATTTCCTCGTCAACGATAGCTTCAATAACTCTTTCGTCAACGCCCTCGTAGTGTCCGCACAGAATGGCAATATTGTCAAGCTTTGCAAGCTGTTTTACTTTGTCCTGTGTGAGCACCTGACCCTGAGGCGACATATATATAAGATGCGGTTTTGTGCCGATTTCTTCGCACAGCGACATAAAACAGTCATATATAGGCTGAGCCTGCATAACCATACCCATACCGCCGCCGTAGGGCGTATCGTCAACATTTTTGTGCTTGCTCGCTGAGTAATCACGGATGTTGCGCGCGTTTATCTCAATAAGCCCCTTTGCAATAGACCTGCCTATGATGCTTTCCGAATACACGTT
The DNA here is from genome assembly GCA_017465825.1 of Clostridia bacterium. GTDB lineage: Bacteria > Bacillota > Clostridia > Oscillospirales > Acutalibacteraceae > UBA1081. The sequence goes on along the minus strand of JAFTVI010000032.1, from coordinate 38,770 downwards.
TTGGCACATTTCGGGGAACAGGGTAAGAATATCTATTCTCATTTTATTCCCCCCTTGATTTCTTCAGGCTCGTCAAAAATGCCTTTGAGCGGTCTTATAAAAATGCTGTCATTCTCGGCGTCAACACTGATAACAACATCCTCTATTGCGGGAATTATATACTCCTTGCCGTCTTTTTCAATGTACCATATATCGTTTGCACCTGTCTGTGCAACATCCGTAAGAGTGCCGTAAATAACGGAATTGTCGTCGGCATCGTATACTGTACAGCCGATAAGATCCTGAATAAACCAATCGCCTTTTTTGATTTTTGCATCCTTGCGGTTCATAAAGAGGACTTTGTTCCTCATTTTCTGAGCCTGCTCAACGGTGTCAATGCCCTCGAGCTTGAGAATGACAATGTTTCCGTGAGGACGGCAAGCGACAACCTTTGCCGCTTTTTCGCCGTTTGCATCAAAATAAAGGGTTTTGAATTTTTTCATAAATTCGGGCGAATCGCACCAGGGATTCACACGCAGTTCACCTTTAACGCCGTGCGTTGATACAATCTGACCGATTTCAAGATACTGTTTTAACATAATATTATATCATCCTATGATTTCCAGAGCTTTTTTCTCTTTTTACTGCGGATTCCGAAATAAACTGCCGATGTGATACCGATTGCAACAATACCTATGCAGAAAATATCTATCCAGTCGAGAGCAGAGCTTTCAGCCGATTCCTCAATTTTAAGACTTGTCCACAGATTGCTCTGGAGAATCTGTGTGGACTGAGAAAGGTTTTTGAAAACATCCGTGTTTTCAATTAGAAATTCTGTGGAAGGGTAGAGTATATCATTGCCGATAAGCTCTTCATCAAGCATTTTAAGCGTTTCCGTGTTGGGTGTGGAGTAGCCCACCGCCTCGGCATTCATTCTGCTTATTTCGGGGTCGCACATAAAGTTAATGAACAGCTCCGCCTCTGTCTTGTGCTCCGATGTGTTGAGAATACACATTGAGTCCATAAACATATTTGTACCCTCTGAGGGAATGTAATACTTTATGTTGGGATTGCCGTCGGCAATATAATAGGCGTCGCCTGCGTAGTAGGGAGCAATCCAGGCTTCTTCCGACTCCATTTTGTCAAATATTGCATCCATAACGTAAGCCTGAACAAGCGGCTTCTGCTCGCTTAAAAGCACAGCCGCCTCATCCCATTCGCTGTGGGTTTCGGAATTCATTGAATAGCCGAGCTTTAAAAGCGCAAGGCAGAATGCATCTCTCGGGTTGTCAAACATCAGTATTTTGCCTGCATATTTTTCGTTCCAGAGAAGGTCAAGGCTTTGATTTTCAACATCTGCTTCGTCAACATACGCCGAGTTGTACATTACTACAACCGTTCCCCATAAATAGGGCACGGAGTATTTGTTTTCGGGGTCGTGTGCCTGATTTTTATAGGCTTCTCCGATATACCGATAGTTGGGAATGTTGTCAAAATCAAGCTCGTATATCAGATCCTCATTGATAAGCTTACTAACCATATAATCGGAGGGAATGACCACATCGTAGCTTGCCGCACCCGAAATCATTTTTGAATACATTGATTCGTTGCTGTCATAGGTGGTGTAGTTTACTGTAATGTCAGGATATTCAGCCTCAAACAGCTCAATGACCTCCTGATCGATATATTCGCCCCAGTTGTACACGTTCAGCGTTACTTTTTCTTCGGCAAATGCACATACCGACAATGATAATATCATCACCGCTGTAATAATAAAAGAAAGAGCTTTTTTCATCGTTTTGCCCCTTTCTTCTTTGCATCTCCTCTGCTCTGGCGTACGTTTATGATAATAAGCAGAATCAGTATCGTAGCGAACAGAAGTGTGGAAAGCGCGTTGATTTTAGGGGAGTAAGGCTTTTTTGTCATTGAATAAATGGTAACGGAAAGTGTCTGCACCGCCGAGCCGCTGTTGAAATAGCTGATAATGAAATCGTCAAGTGAAAGCGTGAACGCCATTATCATGCCTGTTACGATACCGGGCTTTATCTGCGGCAAAACGACCTTGAGGAATGCTTTTGCAGGCGGACAGCCTAAATCAAGCGCCGCATTGTAAATGTTTGCATCCATTCCTCTGATTTTCGGCAGAACCTCAAGCGTTACGTAAGGAATACAGAATGTAACGTGAGATATAAGAAGTGTGCCGAATCCCATTTCCATTGAGTTGAATTTTGAAATAACGAACACGAAAAGTATCATCATTGATACCGCCGTAACGATTTCGGGGTTGACCATAGGAATGTTGTTGACAGCAAGCATTGCTTTTTTCTTTATGCCGCCCATAGCGTTTATTCCTACAGCCGCAAGAGTGCCTATAACTGTTGAAATTATCGCCGCAAGTACCGCAAGCAGCAGTGAAACATACAGCGAATTCATAATTACTTCGTCATTGAAAAGTTCCTGATACCATTGGAATGAAAAGCCTGAAAAAACGGAACGGCTTTTGATTCCGTTAAAGGAGTATACGATCATAACGACGATCGGTGCATACAGAAATGCGAATACGAGAAAATTATATAATTTTGAAAGCTTTTTCATTTCTTCGCACCTCCGTCCGGTTCGACATCCTTATCAAAATGATTCATAATGCCCGAGGAAATGAGAATAAGAATCATAAGCACAAGCGAAAGTGCCGCACCTACGTTGTAGTTTACTTCGCCCGTGTTGCCGAGGAAGTAGTTTTCTATAACGTCGCCTATAAGATAGGTCATACCGCCGCCTAAAAGCTTGGAAATAACAAACGTACTTACGGCAGGCACGAATACCATTGTTATACCCGAAATAATACCGGGGATACTCTGGGGCAGAAGAACTTTTGTGAAAATATGAAAGCCGTTTGCGCCTAAATCCCTTGCCGCCTCAATAATGCTGTGGTCAATTTTCGTCAGCACGGTGTAAATGGGCAGAATCATGTAGGGCAGGAAATTGTAAACCATACCTAATACGATTGCACCGTTTGTGTTTATCATCGAAAAGCCTTCGAATTCATACCCAACAAGGCTTAAAACGCTTTTTATGAATGTGTTTATAAGTCCCGTATCTTCGAGAATTGTCATCCAGGCGTATGTTCTTATAAGAAAATTCATCCACATAGGCAACATAACAAGAAGCACCATTGTCGACTGAGAATGTGCTTTCATTCTTGATATGCTGTAAGCCAGCGGATAAGCCATAATAAGGCATATAACCGTTGCTACAAGCGCAAGCTCTATTGAAACAAGATATGTGCTTCTGTACTCCCATATGCTTGCAAGGTTTGACAGCGTAAAGCCGCCCGTTGCGTCAGTCAGAGCATAGTAGACAACAAGACCTATTGGTACAAGTACGAAAATTGCCATCCAGACGGAAAACGGAGCTGTCAGCGCCTGTCTTGTGCGAGAGGAGAGCTTATTCATCGTCCTGCTCCTCCTGCTCGGCGTTAACATCGGAAAGCTCGTCAAATTCTTCGCTGAAGCTGCTGAAATCGCCGTACAGACCCGAGTATTCACTCTTTTTCATTATATGAATAGCATCAGGCTCAATGTACAGACCTATATTATCACCCACAAACTGCTCGTCTGTGGACTGAATCATCCACTTGAAACCGCCGATGTCAACAATGATCTCAAAATGCACACCCTTGAATGTAACGGATGTAACGGTACCCCTGAGCATACCCTGCTCAAATGGAACAACGTCAACGTCCTCGGGACGGACAACAACGTCAACAGCCTCGTTTTTGCCGAAGCCTTTGTCAAGACAGTTGAATGTAGCACCTGAAAATTCGCAGATGAAATCTTCTTTCATTACGCCGTCAACAATGTTGCTCTCGCCGATAAAGTCGGCAACAAAAGCGTTTTCGGGTTCATTGTATATGTCAATGGGAGTGCCTATCTGCTGAATAACACCGTTGTTCATAACAACGATCTTATCCGACATTGAAAGAGCTTCCTCCTGGTCGTGGGTAACGTATATAAACGTAATACCCAATCTTTGCTGTATATTTTTCAGCTCGTTCTGCATATCCTTACGCAGCTTAAGGTCAAGCGCACCCAGAGGCTCGTCAAGCAGGAGCACTCTCGGTCTTACAGCAAGAGCTCTGGCAATAGCAACTCTCTGCTGCTGACCGCCCGAAAGAGTGTTGATGTTTCTTGTTTCAAAGCCTTTGAGGTTAACAAGATTGAGCATCTCCGTAACGGTAGCCTTTATCTCTTTTTCGGGTGTCTTTTTTATACGCAGACCGAATGCAATGTTTTCAAAAACATTCAGGTGCGTAAAAAGTGCATAACGCTGAAAAATGGTGTTAACCTGACGCTTGTGTGCAGGAACACCATTAATTAACTTACCGTCGAAGATAACATCGCCGCTGTCAGGCTGTAAAAAGCCTGCAATAATACGGAGCGTGGTTGTTTTACCGCATCCGGATGGACCCAGCAGGGTAAGAAACTCTTTATCCTCGATCTGAAGATTTAAATTTTTAAGTATCTGTTCTCCGTCGAATGTAACGGAAATATTCCTGAGATCAATAATGTTGTTTGCCAATTATGCAACCCCTCTCCATAGTTTATGTTAATAAATAAGCGGGAAAAACCTCATAACATATCTATAAATCAAAATATAATATTTTTCTTAATAAAAGTCAATAATTTTCAAAAATTTATGTTACATTTTTCTTTTCGACAAAGCTAATTGTTGTTTTTCACTTGACAAACAAACCGTACTTTGCTAAAATATCATAGCAAAATATATGGAGACGTATCGAAGTGGTCATAACGGGGCTGACTCGAAATCAGTTAGGGAGCAATCCCCCGCGAGTTCGAATCTCGCCGTCTCCGCCAAAATAAAGACCTTCTATGCAATGTGAACATAGAAGGTCTTTTGATTTTTTTATTATACCCCGAAAACGAGCCATATATAGATATAAGCGGGGATTATTGCGGCGAGGGTAAAGGGAATACCGATTTTGAAGAAATCCTTATTCTTTACTTCAAAGCCTTCTTTACGGAGAATGCCGATGCCCGTAATATTTGCCGATGCGCCTATGGGGGTGCAGTTGCCGCCGAGGGTTGCGCCTGAAAGCAGACCGAAATACAAGGGGATAAGTGCTTCTTCGCCAAGTGTAGATGCCATTCCGCCGATTATCGGTATCATTGTGGCAACATAGGGGATATTGTCGATAAATGCAGACAGCACTACCGATGCCCATACTATAATCGTGTACAGCAGGAACAGATTGTTTCCGCCGAGAGCCGCAAGCAGTTCGCCTGCTTTGTCAATAACGCCCGAAGCGTCAAGACCGCCTATCATAAGGAACAGACCGAGCAGAATGCCGATTGTTTCAAAGTCAATGTCCTTGAGAGGCTTGACTACTGCGGCAAGGTTTTTCTTGCGGATAAATGTGTAAATAAGACCTACAACCAGCAAAGCACAGCAGATAAGTCCGTTTGTGATGTCGGGCTTGTTGGGGATAAATGAAACCGAAATAAGTGAGCCGAGCAAAAGAAGCAGAAGCGCAGTGGGAACGTAATCTGTAACCTTTGTTCTTGTCTGTGCTTTTTCGATAGGTGCTTTCTCTTTTCTGAAGATAACGAGAAGAATAATTGCCGAAAGTACAGCGCCAAGCTCAACAGCAAAGAACATACCGGGCTTGCCCTTGAATACAAAGAAATCAAGGAAACTCATATCAAGCTCACTGCCGAGCATAATGGCTGTTGTGTCGCCGACAAGTGTTGCCGCGCCCTGCAGATTAGAGGAAACAGCAATTGCTATAATGAACGGAACAGGGTTGACCTTGAGCTTTTTGCATATTTCAAGTGCTATGGGAGCAACCATAAGTACGGTAGCCACATTGTCAACGAATGCGGATATTATTCCTGCAAAGAGAGCAAGCGCAACAGCCGCCCACTGCACGTTCGGAACTTTTTCCATAAGCAGATCTGCAAGCAATGCAGGCATTTTGCTTTCGGTAAAGAGTGATACAAGTCCCATTGTGCCGGCAATCATCATAATAACGTTAAAGTCGATTGAACCGAGAACATCTGCGAGGGGGAGCATACCGCTCACTATGAATATAATACCGGAAGCGAGTGCTATGTACGGTCTGTACTTGCTGAAAATCAACATAAGTACGTAAGTAAGGGCAAAAAGAATAATTGCAGGAACCAATATGTTCACATCCTTAAGTGTTTTTTTATATTATAGCACTTATTGTATAAAAATACAACAAAAGTTTATATTTTAACAATGTTGATGGTTGCTTTTGTTATGTGATGATATTGCAATCAATAAATTTGTATGATAATATTGAAATAGTATTCGCATTATATTGTCTGGAAGTGAAAATAATGGAAAATGAAAAAATAATTTCCTCAGTTGCTTTAACAGTATTTATTATAATAGCAATAGTGTGTATTGCCGAACTGATTATTAACGCATATGTCAATAAGAAAAGTACGGCAATTGATTCCTTAAAAAAGCTAAATGTTCGATATCAAAATGTTTTTTGCACATTTAAAGATAAATATTGTTACATAAAACAAAACAAAAGCAAATCTGCATTTGACAGAACAGATTATGCAAAAGTGTTAAAGGAATATTATTTAATTAATGAACCGCTTTTTTTGAATCTTCTTTCACAGATTAAGTATAACAAACAAAAATTTGCAGAGTATCAAAAAGAGTGTGATTATATTTATAAATATCGTTCTGTTGAATGGGATAAAAAGGGCATTTTCCAAAACAGAGAGAAAAAGCTGTTTCAATATTATATGCTGAAACTGCGAGTTGATATTAACATTATTATCAGAAGTGAGTATACAAGTCCGAAAGGAAAAAATTCGTACAGCGGAAAAAGAGAATATAACATTAACGATTTGGAAAAAGTGATTAATACAGTAAGACAGCAAAGTGAATATAAGAAAAGTAAAGAATATCAGCGAACGTTAATGACTGATAAATTAAGATATGATGTGCTGAAAAGGGATAATTTCAGATGTAAGCTTTGCGGTATTTCCGCAAAAGAAGGTGCAACACTTCACGTGGATCATATACTTCCTGTTTCAAAAGGAGGAAAAACCGAAATGACGAATCTTCGGACATTATGTGATCGTTGTAATTTAGGAAAAGGTGCAAAATATGATGCCAATGGTTTGAATTAATTGCAATTAAAATGATATAGTTTAAAAAAACAGAGTGTTGCTGAATAAGCAATACTCTGTTTACTGTTTATTGTTTTCTCTTTTTACCTCTTCGCTGATAATCTGCGTTGATCTCCTCGCTCCAATCGGCACGCAGGGGAGCGTTTGCACGCACATTGCACACCGCCTCGGCAACAGATTCGTACATAATATGTGTGCCCTGTTTGTCTGCATTGTAATTTACGGCTCTGTCACTGCCTATTCCGTAGCGGGCGGCAGTTTCAACCGCATCAATGTTTGCACCGATAAAAAGAAACTCCCAGCCGTACTTCTTTTTCTGATTTTCAATCATATTCTTTACCTGTTCAGCAGAGTAGCGGTGGCTTGCATTCTCCATTCCGTCGGTTGTGATAATAAACATTGTGTGTTCGGGTACATCTTCGGGACGTGCGTATTTGTGAATGTTTCCGATGTGATGAATTGCACCGCCGAGAGCATCAATAAGAGCCGTACAACCGCGCACGGTGTAATCTCTGTCAGTCATAGGTCTGATGTTCTCAAGCCTTACACGGTCGTGCAGAACTTCGCTCACATCATCAAAAAGAACGGTTGAAACATAACAGATGCCGTCCTGCTTTTTCTGCTTTTCAATCATAGCGTTGAAGCCGCCGATGGTGTCGCTTTTAAGCCCCGACATAGAGCCGCTTCTGTCCAGAATAAATACGAGTTCAGTAATGTTGTTTTTCATAATAGAAAACCTCTCTTTCATTTGATGTACTCATTCTACACCAAAAAAAGAGAGGTATGGTCGCTTTGTATGCGACATATTATTTGTTCAGTTTTTCTGCCCATTCAGCCTCTTTAAAACCAACCAGCGCGAAATCATCACCGATTAAAAGCGGTCTTTTCACAAGCATACCGTCGGTTGAGAGAAGGTTCCGCATTTCATCCTCACTCATTGATGGTAGCTTGTTTTTGAGATCGAGGGATTTATAAAGCAGTCCGCTTGTGTTGAAGAATTTCTTAAGAGGTAATCCGCTTGCTTTGTGCCATTGAGTCAACTCGTCAAGCGTGGGATTGTTGAGCTTGATATCTCTTGATTCGTATTCAATATTATTATCATCCAACCACTTTTTCGCTTTCTGACAGGTTGTGCATTTAGGGTAACAAATGAATTTCAGCATATAATCACGCTCCCAACAGCTTCTGGTCAAAGGCAAACAGGACCTCGTTTATCTCGAATATATTGTAATTTCCGTTTTCTATAAAATACTCAATAATAATATCAAACTTGTTGCTGTGCGACAGCGCAAAGCCTGCCTTTCTGAGCATATCCTCAGTTTCTTCAAGAGAAAGCTCCAGCGAAACAGCAAATGCAATAGCTGTGGTTTTGCTGGGTTTATAATTCACATCACTGCGGATTTTTGAAAACAGCTTGCGGTCAATGTTTGCTTTTTTGTAACACTCTGCATCTGTTATGCCTTTTTCGTCAATCTTGCGCAGAAGCATCTGTGAAAAGCTCTCGTCAAGCTGTTTTAACTTCGAATCAAGGTCAGATGCCCTGCATTCGCAGAAATCTGCCGCCATAACCGACTGCATCGGCATCTTCATCCGCATACTTTCGCGGCTGTAATCGGTGTGTGCATCAACGTAATTGTCGTCTATGTATTCGGCAATGTCGGAAAACAGCTTTTCGCTGATTTTGTAAGCCGCTTTATCGAATATGACTATAAAAACCGTCATATCATTTTCAAGCAGAAAATCGCTGATAACATCAATTGCAACTCTCAACGCCTTATCCTTGGGATAGCCGTAAACACCAGATGAAATAAGAGGAAATGCCACCGTTTCGCAGTTGTGTTCTTTTGCAAGCGCAAGGGATTCCCTGTAGCAGGATTCAAGCAGAGACTTTTCGCCGTGATTGCCGCCCTTCCATTTTGGACCTACCGTGTGTATTACAAATCGCGCAGGGAGCTTGTATGCATCCGTGATTTTTGCCTGACCTGTCTTGCAGCCGCCGAGCTTTATGCATTCCATAAGAAGTCCTTTGCCGGCAGCCTTGTGTATGGCTCCGTCAACGCCGCCACCGCCTAAAAGAGTTGAATTTGCCGCATTCACAATGGCATCAACATTCATTTTTGTTATATCGTTGCGTACTATTTCTAAGGGCATTGTGTCACATCCTATGATTTACGGTTCATTCGGCAAGGGCGCATCTTACCGTTATTCTCGCGCCGCCTGAGTAGTTGCAGGTGAAGAGTGTAAGATCCCATTCACCGCTGAGCATATCTTCCGTTGCATCGCCGCCGATAATTTCCGTATATATTACATTATAATTAAATACGTTGCCGTCCATATCGGTAAAAACAACTTTATCGCCTGCAGAAAGATTGTCAATATAGCCGAAATGCTTTTTGTAGTTATGACCGGCTATTATAAGGTCGTTTTTATATGCTGTGCCCGAGTAAACACAGGGCGCGATTTTTGAATTGTCCGTGCTCCATTCGTTCATTACAGGCAAAGTCAGATCAATGGAGGGTATTTCAACCGTTCCAACGTATTTATATCCGTCAATTACTTTAATCGGCATAAAAATGTCGGGATTTATAATATAATCGGGTGCTGAATCGGTGTCAGTGCTTACCTCAATATCCAGCTGCTGTAAAACCTCTTGAGAGAGCTGACCTGCTTTGTTGTCGGTGTATCGGTTGTAAAAAGTCCACAGCAAAGCCGCAATAACACATACAGCACCGACCAGCATTATTATTTTTCCTGTTTTTTTATTACTGTTCATCTGTTATCTCACTTTTGCGGTAAATTGCATAGCCTGCAATGAATAAAAACACACCTATGCAAGCAAGGTAGGGGATAGGCCAGCTTAAAGCGCCCGATTGGGGAAGTCCTTCACCTTTTGTTGTGGTTTCTGGAACAGACGTGGTTTCATCGGGAACAGTTGTCGTTTCGTCCGGCTGTGTTGTGGTTTCTGTGTCGGGATTTATGTTCGAGAGCAGAAAGACACCTGAATCTTTCTGAAGAGATGCCACAAAGCCTTCGGGAATGAATTTTTCTGTGATTGTCCATGCGTGGTGGGATGAAAGCCCTTTCCATTCAAACTTCCAGTTGTTGGATTCATTCAGTGTCACGGTATCGTAAACCTCGCCGTCACACAGCAGCTGAACCTCGATTTCAACAGGCTTCAGTATTTCTTCGTCAGTGTACCAGGCTTTGAGAACCTTGTATCTTACTTTTATATCCGTAGTGGTATCTGTCTTTTCGTATTTTGGTTCGAGTGCTACATTTGCACCGTTTTTGAGAAGAATTATTGTCGGTTTGCAGAAATATATATAACCGTACTGCGTATGCTTTGTGCCTATACAGAGATATGCTCCGTCAGGCAGCTGAATATCGTCAAAATCGGCAATGCCGTTATCATCGGTAGTGTCGGAATGATCCGGCTGGATTTTATCGCGCAGAGCGTATGCACCTATCGTTTCCGCAAGTGCTGATACAGCATCGGAGTCAGCGATGTTGAAATTAACCGAATAGTCAGCAAATTTGCTGTCCGGATTGACAACAGAGCCGGAGATACTACCGATTCGGTATAAGTCGAATTCTGCATTCTGCAGAACGCCCTCGTCCGTGTTATATATAATTGTTACGGAGTTAAGATTCTCTGCCGATGCCGTGATGCACGCCAGCATAACAATCATTATGATTGCAAAAATACGCAAATACAACCGTTTCAAATAATATCACCCTTTCCGTTATTTTTTCTTTCTTTTATATTTTATAAGAACATACACAAGCAATGCAAGAAGAATAGGCGCGGCAACCACAGGAGCCACAAGAAGCGGATCTATTCTGAAAGCCTCGGAAGTGACGTGCAGGGGAGATTCTTCTTCAATGTTTTCTATGCGGTGACCTCTTACAAGCAGGCGGTGTGAGTTGATTCCGTACGGAGTACAGGTTATGAGCGTGCATAAATCCTCGCCCTCAATAACGTACAGATCGTCCGTATCTTCGGGTTCAACAATAAGCACCTGATCCACCTGATATGTGAGTGTTTCGTTGAGTACGGTTATTGTGAAAATATCTCCCTCGACCAGCTTGTCAAGGTTTGTAAAGAGCTTTGCCGACGGCAGACCTCTGTGCCCCGAAAGCACGCAATGAGTGCTTTCACCGCCTACGGGAAGACTTGTCCACTCAATATGACCTACGGCAACCTGCAAAACATCTTCTTCAACGGTGTGGTAAATGGGTAATGACACGTTGATTGACGGGATTTCGATATATCCCATAATGCCCGTGCCCGTAATATCAAGTGTTTCTGTGTATTTTTTCATCTCTTCGTCCGAGAGGTATTGAAATACGCCTTTTTTCTTTATAATCTCGTTGAATTCGTGCGCTTTGGCAATAATAGCCGAATACTCACTTTGCTGCATATTTTCAACTGTTTCCGAGTATGAGGTGATGGCTTTTGACTGGCGGGAGCTGTTCCACCAATCGCTGACAGTCGGATAAAGCAGTAAGCAAAGTCCTAAAGTGAATATAACGATTAACAGTATTGTAGTTCCGTGCTTTTTCATTTAAGACCCTCCTTACCGGTTTAGCCCGGTTGCTTTGCTGCGGAGCTTGCGCCCCGCAGCAAACGGAAAAAATTACTTGGTTTCAGCAGACATCTTCTTCTTTGTGATAAGAAGAACAACTGCGCCTGCAACGAGGAGACCGCCGATTACATAGAAGATAACCGTACCGATGCCACCTGTTGAGGGAAGGATTGAGCCGCTGTCGTTGATAACCTGAACGCCGCCCTGTACATATTTATCGTCAGCTATTTCAGCAACAAGGTTTGCAGCATTGTCATTGTCGTCAGTAAGGCTTACTGTTACGGGGCTTGTAAGAAGGTTGTAGCCTTCGGGAGCCTGTGTTTCCTTGAGGTAGTATGTAGACTGAACGTCTGAATCAAGACCTACAATTGTAACAGTACCTGCTTCGATTACATCAACAGCTGTTTCGTCAGCAAGTGCGGGACGGTAAACGCCTTCAGAAACAAGAACAAGCTTGATTTCGTCTGTGCAATCTTCGTCTGCATAGAACTTGAACTGTGCACCTGTGATGATAGTGTTGTTTTCATCAGTCTTTACAAGGTCAAACTTGAAGGTTTCTGTTGTTGTGATTGATGAGTTTGTTCTGTTTGAATCACCGTAGTTAAGGTGAGTTTCGTTGTCGTTGGTGCTTGTTGAGATTTCAGCATTTGCGTTAAGAGTAGCTGTGTAAGTAACAACGATTTCTTCGTTTGCTCCGAGAGTTGCCTCAAATGCGTCAGAGAAATCAATTTCAAATGTACAGCCGTCAGCACAGCTTGTTGAAAGAGTGTAATCAGTACCTGATGTAAGAGTTGTTGTACCATTTGTAACTACAACTGATGTTGCATCAAATGTAAGACCGCTTTCCATTTTATCGTGAAGAACGTAGTTCTCTGCGCCTTCCTGTGCAGTGATTACTGTCTTGTAGCTTACAGTGTCACCGATTGTTGCTGTGTTTGCAGAACCGTATTCACCTGTGCTGTCTTCAAGAACGGTTTTCTCAACCTTGGGCTGGTCGTTCTTTTCAGAAACTGTTGCTGTGGGGTTTGTTGAGGTAAGACCGCAAAGAGCACCGAGTGAAGAGTCAACAAGGTAGTAACCAAGGTCAAGACCTGTGAACTCTACTGTTGAGCTTGATGCAGATTTTGATTCTGTAGCTGTAATGTTGTTGTCCTCTGCGTAATCAAGAGCAAGCTTTGCAAATTCAGCAACTGCATCAGCATCTGCAACGCCGTCATTTTCAGCACCAACCCAGATGATTGTGTCGCCGTCTACTTCAACATAGTCAGCGCCGTCACCGCTGAGGAATGCAACCCAAGCGTCTTCTGCTTCATAAAGATAGGATTCGCCGCCTACTGAGCTGGGAACAAGTGAAAACATCTTGTAAACAGAGTAGGTCTGTCCGGAAACAGCGTTTGCGATTGTGATGCTGCCTTCACCTGCAGCAAAAGAAGTGAGTGCCATTGTGAATACAAGCATAACTGCAAGAATCACACTGAGGAGTGTTTTTGCCTTTTTCATAAGTATTGTCCTTTCTTTTCTCCCTTTCGGGAGTGATTTACAAATTTTTTATATAATACGGATTGTCCTCACAGCCTTGAGCTTTCAATCCTCCTTTCCCTGCGTTTTTTTTGTATAACAGAGCAGGAAGACAGCGCTCAAGCATATGAGCAAGCCTCCGATTATATACATTGTGTTTCCTGTACCGCCCGTTTCGGGAAGAACATAGGCGATATGGTTGTAGAAGTGTACGCTGTTGTCACCCTTTGCTACGGTAAGTGTTACTTCATCCCCCGGTGTTATTATCTCGGAATCTCCCGAGGAGTGAGAAACGAGGAAATCTGAGTTGCTTTCCGTAACCGTGACAAGCGTGCCGATAGGAATACCTTTTATGCTTATTGTATCGCCGTGATGCAGATACGCATAACCGATACCGTCTTCAAAGGTTATTTCACTTTGAACTGAAACACCTTGTGAATCTGTGGAAATCAGGGTATATTTACCGCTGAGCGGAGTGTCGTTGTACTGCAAGCTTATGATAAATTCAAATTCTGAGGCAAGCTGGCTTTCGTCTGCATTGCCTGTGACTTCCTTTGAGATCGTCAGCTGACCTGTCAGCCTGTTTGTAAAGTCAGCAGACATCAAGTCGGAGCTTACGGCATCTCCGTTCTTATATAAAGCGGTCATAAGAGCCGTTATTTCATCTTCGGTCTTTGTTACCGTTATTTCGGCAACATATTTCGTGTTATCGAACTGAGTAACATCCGCAAGGCTCTCATCAGTCGCTTCATATATAAGATAATAGAATTTATGCTCACCGTTTGTCAGCTGTGATTCATAATAAGTCAGCGTGAATGTAAAATTCTGCTTCGGTTCGCTTTCCGTTCCGCTGAACACAACGGGGGAGGTGAGCTGAACTCCGTTTTCCGTCAATGTGGTACCGCTTGCATCCGTTACCTGCTGCAGAATAATGTTGTACGTGTAACTGCCGCCGTCGGAATCGGTAAGCGTTTTTGTGCCGTTTATCGTTACACTTGTTCCGCTTTCACTGTTTACTGCCGTCATAACAATGGGCGAAACGGTTGACGCAGGAAGTATAAAGCTCGAGGCTGTGTCGCCGTCCGTTGTGTAATACGTACCGCTTTCTTCGTAGCTCAAGGTGTAATCGCCCTTGCTTTCGGCTTCCTCCGTAACGGAGAATTTACTGCCTGCAAGTATGTTTTCAATACGGGCGCTTTCGCCTGCTTTCAGTGAAATTTTACCGTCCTGTTCAACTGTTTTCTGTGCTTGAGTCCCGTCTTCGGAAATCAGAATGTACGGCGTATCTGCGGGTAAGGCTTCACCGTCAATCGTTACGTTGAAAGTAAAGCTTGATGTGTTTTCCGGTCCCGTCAGTTTCTTTGTCAGCATCAATGCTCCCAGCTCGGAGGTGTCAACGCTGTTTGTGAAATTGAAGGATGTGTTTCCGTCAAGAATATCCTTTATACCGCTTTCGTAGCCGGCAAAGGATTCAGAACCGATATGTATACCTTCGATTGATTTTGTGATGCTCGAGCCGTCAACCGATACCTGACCGTACTGAGCGATGAAATCTTCGTCTATCAGCTCACGGACGTAATATTCACCTACATTATCGTCGGAGTTTGTGACAACTGCTGTTTCACCTGCTTTTACAGTGATAATGCCGTTTGCATCGGTAACCTCATCACGGAGCTTGTTACCTGAGGAGTCGAAAACCTCATACGCGGCGTTTGCAGGGATGAAAAGCTCTTCAGTCTTTTCACCGTCAACAGCCTTAAGAACCTGAAATGAGTAGTCGGGATTTCCGAGTATGTTTTCCGTGTCAACATCAAGCTCTTTTGTTATTGCTATGGTGTTGTCCTTAACAAGAGGAAGGTTGAAGTTCATTCGGCATACGCCCGAGCCGGAACCTCGTTCCATATAGAAGAACTTGAGCGTATGTGATGAATAATCATTAAAAGCTCCGCTTTCGTTAAGACCGTCTGTGCTTTTGCCTGCTCTTTCAAGTATTTCCGCAAAGGTTTCGGTTTTGTAAGGGGTTGTGGAAACATCACCCGTGGTTGTCAGCAGCTCGTAGTAGTGAACCTTACCGTTTACGAAGTCAATTTCGCCGCCTACGTGACGGTGAATACCGGAAAGGTCAAGGAACAGAACTCCGTCAATATAGATCCAAACGTCGTCGTCACCGGTGAAGTAGAAGTTAAGAGGCTCCTGTCCTGTTGTGCCGGTAAGACCGTCCTTCGGCTGAATGAACTTCATTTCCATTTCCATACCGAAATAGAAGTCGGAAGGCACATCGTAGTCAAGTGTGTAAATATTTGCCAGATCATCATTGGTGAAGGTTATGTAGTTGCCCGATGAATCTTTCAGTCCGCTTTGTCTGAAGTAATAGTTAACTGCATCTTTTGCTGACCAGGATGTTGTATAGGATGTGTTCATAAGACTTACAAAGCTTGTAAGCGCATTGTAAAGTCCCAGATATTCATCGTAATCGTCGTTCTGAGCTTCGCCGTTGAGATATTTTGAATATGCTCTGTTGGCAATAAGTGAAAGATATGAGCCGTTAATATCAGCAGAGCATTTTGAGTCGTGAACGATGTCTGCAAATGGGAAGAAGTTGCCGAATGGATACATCATATAGTTTGGCGAAATAACTTCTTCGTAAAGGATGAATGTGTCTGTTTCCGCATCAAACTGTGCGTGATTGTCGTGGCTGTTGTAGTGATACAGGCCTGTATCCGCATCCTGTATAAACAGACCGTTTATGTTGTCCGTATTCTTTTTTGTTGCATATGTGTTATCAGTAAACAGATAATCAAGGCTCAGACCGTTTGCAAGCACGGGACATCCGTCATCACCCAGCAGATAGGACATCGCATTTTCCGACGGTCTGTTTGCGGAGTTTGTGGTGTTCATTTTGTTGATGGGTGACGCTGTGCTGTTTGTAACTCCTGATGTACCTGCAAGAATGTCTGCAGTTACCGTGTCACCGAAGTTGAGCGTCCAGGCACTCAGCGCTGTGAGTGTCGTGTGTGTGCCGCCGCCCTGCTGGAAACCGGGATATTCCGTGTTACTGTTGTATTTTTCGTTGATGTTTGCACCGTAGTCATACAGATTTACCTTTATCAGGTCGTATGTGTCGGCAGATTCTACAACGTGAAGCTCGTCGGAGTTGTCCTTATCCTCAAGCACGCTTCCGCCGAATGTAACCGTACCTAAAGCTGTACCTGAATAAGCTGCATCGGTCTTATAGTTGAAATTTACGGCAACGCTGTCACCGACTGCAATGTTCGATACCGCTGAGCTGTATTCTCCGTAACCACTCCATATAAAAACAACAAATCCTGCGGATGTGGATGCTTTCAGGGTGCTTTTAGGATAGCTTGAACCCATATTATTGTTAATTTGGCTTACGTAAAGATTGCCGTTAGTATCACTGTCAACTACTATGCCGACCCACCATTGGAAACCGGAAACACCTACTTCTGAAGGACTGCCTCCGTAAATAATTATTGGGGGATGAACACTTCCTGTATAATAATTGTTTACCTCGTAAATATCAAGAGTAAAACTTCCGTCGCTGTTTAAACCGAGATTTTCTGCACTCCATAGCCATTCAAGTTCATAGAGCTTGTCCGAATTTGTTACATAGTCCTGATAAATACCTAAAATGCTGTATGTGTAATATGTGCTTTGTGCTTTCTTTTTCAGCTGAGTAAGATACTCAATTTCATCGTCTTCATCACCGTTTTCTTCAAACTCAAGAAGTTTTGCATCGATTTCATCGTATGTGGGTAAGGCATCAATTTCATTTATAATGTGACGGATAATTTCCTGTGTTTCCTTGTCAAGCGAATCAAGCTCCACCTGATTGTCGGTAATGTAGCATTCATCGCTGTGTGTATGTTCTTTGAGTGTGCAGGTCAGTACATATTCATCATCGCTGGATTCTTCTGCTTCACCTGAGGCAAACTCCTTGAGAATATAACAGCTGTCGGAGTGTGCGTGCTCTTCGTATCCGCAGGAAACATCAGTTTCCAGGGTAATGGCAGGAAGGATAAGCATATATGTAGTTGCAAAAACAACGGCTATGGCAAGAACTCTTGCAATCTTTTTCAGCCGTTCGTCAATACGCGCAAGACGTATCAGCTCTGCAATTTTCTTAAAAAGCAACTGCATATTACCTATCCTCCTTTCGTTGTGATTTTGGTTGATTTAGCGGATAGCTTCTATTTTATCCAAGGGCCAGATGCGGAAAATGATTTTTCCGACTATCTGCTCTTCTGAAACACAGCCGACTACGCTGCTTCGTGAGTCTACCGAAACACTGCGGTGGTCACCCATAACAAATATTCTTCCTTCCGGCACCTGATAGGGAAGGTTTATGTCGCAGTCGCCGAAGGCTTTTTCTGTGACATACGGTTCGTCAAGCGCTTCACCGTTAACGTACACCGTACCGTCCTCTTTGATGTCCACCCATTGACCGGATACACCGATAACTCTTTTTACAAGAACCTTGTTGTTGTAATAAAAAGCAATGACGTCACCGGTTTTCATCTCACTAACGGTAGTTGAAATTACAATGTCACCGTCCTCGAGCGTAGGTGTCATTGAACTGCCGTAAATCTGTAAAACGGGCATCCACAGCGTTGCAACAAGAATTGCAACCGCCGCAACTGTTATAAGTGTAAATACGGTGCTTTTCAGCGACAGCCTGTACCTTTTTTTGTAGCGCTCACGGCTTATTTCAGATTCGATATGCTCAATCTGAGGGAAATCCTGTTTATTTGCATTCATTTATTACTTTTCTGAGCCTTTCTCTTATGTCCTCCTGTAAATCGGGAGGGAGAGCTGACATTGCAGCATCATTTTTTAAATAAAAGTACATAATTCTGCTGTATATGTATTTGTCCGATTTTCTGTCCTGACTGCTCGTAGATTTCTGAGCCTTTTTTGTCAGTGAATCGGTGTATGCCAACGCGGAGCTTAACTGACTGTTAAGTTTTTGCAGATTTTCAATTGAATTGAATTCACTGTCCGAGCCTTGAATACGGTCAATTTCAGCTCTCAGCTGTTCGTTGATTTTCGTCTGTTCAAGCAAAAGCTCAAGAATATCCAATCTGCTGAGTTTTCTCAATTCTTTTTCAGTCATTGGAATACCTCCGGGATTGCTGTTTATGTAATTACTATTATTTATTACATTATTATACAAAATAATAGTAACATTTAATTTCACAAAAAGCAACTGTTTATTGAAAATTATAACAGGAAAGTTTAATAATTTTTTTACATTTTGTTCATTTTTTCTCTTCAAGAATAAAAAAGACTGCAAAGCCTTAACAGAGTTGCAGTTGGTGTTGATTATATGTTGATACCGTCTATGTAAACAGGAAGATCAGTCTGAAAAACGGGACGTTTCATTCTTAGCTTTTTCTGAATGTTTTCATATGTTCTCTTTGGGATAACATAAAACCTGTTATCGCATTTTAATCCGTACACATACCCCTTTGCAGGCGTCGTTTTTGAGTAGCCGTAATAAATCCGGCACATAAACATCACTTCTTTCAATTAGTCTGTATATATAAGCATCAAAGTTGAAAGAATGTAACATTTTTTGTACGACAAAAATTACGACACATAAAAAAGTGTGGACAATATGCTCATTTTTAGTCCGTTTTTTACTTGCTTAGAATAATTAAAACAACCCCTCAAAATGACCGATTATAGCCATTTAGGTGTTTGCCTATTTATACGATTTCCAAAAGTACAAATTGCTATAAAATTTGTAAAGATTGTGTATAAAATCTATTGACAAACATATAATAATATAGTACAATAAGTTGTACAAAGAATTGTACAAGTGTAAAGGAGTTGATTTTTAATGTTAGCCGTAAACTATTCAACAATCAGAGAAAAATTAAAATACTACTGTGACCGAGTAACAGATAATCAAGAAACAGTTATTGTTACTCGCAAGGATGAAAAAAATGTTGTTATAATCAGCCTTGAAGAATGGAACGCATTACAGAAAGCAGCACGCAATGTTGAATATCTCAATAAAATAGACCTTTCTCTTGCTGATGTAAGCGAGGGTAGAGTAATAACAAAAACTATGGAAGAATTAGAGGCTATGGCGGATGAATAATATAGCTTTTTCACCTATTGCTTGGACTGAATATCTGTATTGGCAATCACAAGATAAAAAGACATTAAAGAAAATTAATCAGTTATTGCAGGATATTCAGAGAGATAATTTTTCGGGATTAGGTAAACCCGAACAGCTTAAATATCGTGAAAACTGCTGGAGTCGTAGAATTGACGATAAAAACAGGTTGGTTTATTTCATTGATAACAATAAGGATGTTATTATTTTAGCCTGCAAAGGTCATTATGAAGATTGATTGACTATTATGTGTTGACTTACAGCATTTCCATTATTCGGAGTGCGGAGCACTTCTCCCGCTTGCGAGAAGTCATTGGTGTGTAATGTTTTATAAGAAGATTAATACTGAAAAATAATAAAAATTAAAGTCCCTGAAATGGCTGTAAATAGCCAAATCAAGGACTTTTTTGTAAAATTAGCAGTTTTTTCTGTAACAGACTTATGCTTTTAAGTCGTTGTACACTTTTTCATAGAAAGAAATCAGCTTCTGATTTCTTTTTTCTCTGCTTTCAACAATATTTCCTAATGCCATTGCACGTGTATCTCCAAATATTGCCGCGCAGTCGGGATTGCTGCACTCTTTGATTGCATCAAGCAAGTAAGCGGTATCAGCAGCTATTTTCTCAATTTGCTCTAAAATATACTCTATGGTATACTTATGTGTGGTGGCAGTTTCAGTTGTAACTTTATTTTCTGACATAAAATTGTCCTCCGTTTCAGTATTCAGCGGACACGCAAGACATATAGTATGTTCGTCAATGAAGCGTGCCCTTCCGTTTTTTACAAGACCTTTTGCCCGTTTCGGGTAGGTTGCTTCATATTTATTTCCTTTTTCGTCTACAACAATAATGTTTTTTTCGATGGGTGTCATCCCCTTTGCTGTAAATATTCAGTTCGTGATGCTGTTTTTTATAATGGGTGCCGTCCCCACTCACAATTAAACTATAACATAAATATTTGTGAAATGCAATTAATAATTTTTTTGAGAATCGTATATGGAAAAACATACGTATTTTAGCCAACGGGAAACCCTGAAGTAACAAATCACGGCAAAGCCGTGGATGTAATCAATGCGAAGCGTTGTATGTAATTAAGCCGAAGAAATACATCTTATGGTGATGACATACACGCTGACGCGTGAATACATTCCGCTATCGCGGATTACATACCAAGCCTTCGGCTTGGATAAAAAATCTCGTTCCGAAGAACGAGATTTTTTGGCGGAGAGCAAGGGATTCGAACCCTCGAACAGGTGTTTGCCCGTTACACGATTTCCAATCGTGCTCCTTCGACCAGCTCGGACAACTCTCCATATATATTACTCAAACAAGCTCTGTTTGAAGTGCCTGTATATTATATACTATTCATTTTTAAAAATCAAGTAGTAAATTGAAAAATTTTTTAAAAATAGGCAGAGTGTTTAAACTCTGCCTTTATTCTAATGTTTAAACAGCTTTCTGAACCGTTTCTGCCATTTGTTAAGGTAAAGTGTGACGAGTCTTGTTATGCAGATATCGTAGAGAACGAACATCACGTTTCCCAGAGCGAGTAATCCGATAACCGCAAACACGCCTTTTTCCATTTCTTCAATGGGAATACCGAACACATTTACGATAACCAGGTATGCAATAACTACGGCAATGTTGAAAATTACCGCCTTTACAAACCAGCACAGCTTGTTGTTGAAAATTTTTGATTCGAGGAACGGCTTGAGAACAGGGTAGTAGCCGAAAAATGCCACATACATCATAGCCGCTTCCTTATCGGGGAGAATGAGAAACGACAGTATGCTGATGGCGGCATAGGCGCAGAACGCCCATTTTTTGTTTATCTCAATTACCATAAGTACGAGCATCGCACCTGCAATAGCGGGCAATGCATATGTCAGGTACGGAATCACCGCTGTTAAAAGCATTATTGTGAGCGATAATGCGCTTATCATTCCGCCCAAGGCTGTTTTTGCACTGTTTTTCATAGCTTTTTCCTCAGCAGCAGGGGATTATGTCTCCGCCGAAACATTCGCAGCAGCAGTCTGCACAGATAAGTCCCTGACACACACTGCAGAAATTGCAGTCGGAATCGGAATTTCGTCCGTTTGACGTTCTGTAGCCGCCGTTTCTGTGTGAGTTCATAGTCTGGAATGCTCTTGAATACTCTGCATTTGACGGGTCCATTCTGTAAGCACGCTCGTAATTCTCGTAGGCGGCGTTTGCCCAGCCCTTTTTCTGCTGAATCATTCCCTGCAGATAGTACCATTCTGCAATTCTTGACATATCGGGGATGCTGTCAAGGTCGGTCTGTGCACCGTCAAGATCATTTCTTCTGATTTTCTCCCTTATTGCGGCATAGGTAGGGGGAGTGTAGGATGTGTTTGAGTAGCCTGAACCTGAGTATGCACTCGATGAATGTGTTGATGATGACTGATAACCGCCGGAACGCCTTTGTGCAATAATCCGGTCGTACGCATCGTCAAGCTCCTGCAGTTTTTTTGCCGCAACCTCAGCAAGAGGACCGTTTTCGTATGCGCCCTCGTGGTATATTTTTGCCTTTTCTCTGTAAGCGTTTTTAATCTGTTCGTCTGTGGCGTCAGGTGATATACCCAACACCTGATAAGGATCACTCATTTTTAAGTCTCCTTTCGTAAATTTTTATTGTTTCATAATACAGGCCGTCGTATATTACATTCTCGATAATGCCGCCGAAGCATTTGATGTCAAGCAATTCATAGGCTTTTGCCGCTTCCCCCGCGGTCATAAGAATGTCACCCTTGATTTTCTCGTAATTGTCGTTGTTGCCGAGAAGAAAGGGATTGTAATTTCCGGATTTTCTGTCCTTTTCCATATCGTCAAAGGCATCAATAAGATATACCCATCTGCCTAAATGATATCCCACCTGCTCACGGACAAGCCTTGCATCATCGTCCGTTTCGCCCATCGAATAGAGTTTTTTCAGCAGAATTGCAGTAGGCTCAGCCGCTTCGTCAACAGAACGTGATTGCTTTTCTTCCACTTTGTTTTGCTGACTGATATACTGCCCGATAATTTTTGCACCATCGGGACAGAGTTTTTTTGCTTTTTTATAAGACGGGAGCACGAGTAACAGTATTATTCTGTACAATAAAGCTTTAAATATCGTTGAATCCTGAATATTGTCCCTGATTTTGTGATATAACAGTAAAACGGATATGTCAGCCGCGAATTCAAGCTCTTTCCGGCTTTGTGAGCAGAAATTGCACTTTTTTGCAGGATTGAACGGACACCTTTTCTGCTCAAAGCAGATTTTCTCTTCCGAAAGTGCCATAAGCGTAAGGGCAAGGAACGAGGAATCGTAGCTTAAAAACATACGTGAAACAATACCGTACCTTTTGCCTAATTCCTTGCAAAGGGAGCAGTAAATGCCTTTGTATGCTTCATCCTCACACACTTTAAGCTCAGGTCTGTGAGTTCTTATATATCCGAACAAAGTTGATCACCGTATCAATAGTAACAAAGTATTTTTAATTCAATATTAAGTCCGACGGATTTCGCCGGACTTGGAAAAATTATCAGAGGATTACTTCGTGACCTGTTCTTGCGGATTCATAAACAGCGTCAAGAATACGCATCATATCAACGCCGTCCTGTGCGGGAGCAATACATTCTGCTCTGCCGAGAACGCAGTCAACAAAATGGTTGATTTCATTCTGGAAAAGTCCGTCGAATGAAAGAGCAGTGTCATCGTCAAACTCAACATTGACAAGATACTTGTTCATTTCCGTGAAGATTTCAACCTGAGGGTCAAGCTTGCAGCCGGCTTTTGTACCGAAAAGCTGAATATCACCTTCGGGATTTTTAATGTTGAGTGAGAATGCGGCTTCAATGTGAAGAACAGCACCGTTGTCAAAGCGGATCATTGCTGATGCAAGGTCCTCAACATCACAGATGTCACCCTTTTTAGCGTCTGCCGCCGCATAGCCCTTTGTCTTGATAACATCGGGGCGGTTGTAGAGCTTCTGGAAGGTTGCACCGTAGATTGAAACGGGCTGAGGCTTGCCTAAAAGATATCTTACAAGGTCGATAACGTGAACACCAAGGTCGATAAGGGGACCGCCGCCTGAGCGTGATTTATCACCGAACCAGCCGCCGGGGTTGCCGTTTCTTCTGAGGTATGTTGCCTTTGAGTAGTAAATATCACCGAAGCTGCCTGCGTCAATAAAATCCTTGACAACTTTGCAGTCGTTGCCGTAACGTCTTACAAAACCAATCTGGAGAAGCTTGCCGTTTCTGTCTGCGGCCTCTTTCATTTCCATAGCCTGCTGTGCGTTGATTGCCATAGGCTTTTCGCAGATAACATCCTTGCCTGCGTTGAGTGCGGCAATGGCACATTCAGCGTGTGCGCTGTTCCAGGTCGTAACGCTTACAATGTCAATTTCGGGCAGAGCTTTAAACATTTCATCCTTGTCTGTAAAGCAATGCTCTTTTGCTACGCCGTACTTTTCGGCTTTCTGATAAAGTCGCTCTTCATTGATATCGCAGAATGCGTAAAGCTCAACATCGGGATTGTTGATGTATCCGTTAATATGCTCCTGACTGATGCTTCCTACGCCGATAACGGCTGCTTTAAGTTTTTTCATATAAAAAACCTCCTTAATATTCCAGATTCAATACTAACAGAAATATAAATTTATTGCAACATTTTTTTATAAGATTCTTGAAAAAGCAGAATAGAAGTAATATAATATAACACGAAATAGCACGAAGTGAGGTAAAGAATTTATGAAATATATGTACGAAACACATTTTCACACCGCAGACGTAAGCACCTGCGCGCATATAAGTGCCGAAGAGGCTGTTGAGCTTTATAAAAATGCAGGTTATTCGGGAGTAGTTGTAACAGACCATTTTTCTCAGGACTGTTTTGATAATAGGTATGAGGGCAAAAACTGGAAAGAGAAGATAGACTACTATCTTCGCGGTTACAGAAAAGCAAAAACACTTGCAACCGAGGATTTTGCAGTATTGCTTGCTCTTGAAGCAAGATTTGAAAACGATAACGACTATCTTGTTTTCGGCGTTGATGAGGATTTCCTCTATGAGAATGAATGGTTTACAAAAATGACCATAAAACAGTTCAAAAAGCTTGCAGAGAAAAATCAGCTTACGGTTATTCAGGCGCATCCTTTCAGAATTGACTCCAATATTACAAATCCGAGGTATATTGACGGTATCGAAATCTACAACGGCAACAGACGCCACGATTCATCAAACAATATTGCTGAGATGTGGGCAAAGAAGCACGGCTTCATCACAACGTCAGGCTCGGACTTTCACGAGTATGAGGATCTGGCAAGAGGAGGAATTGCTCTTGACCGCTTTGTAAGTGATGTAAAAGAGTTCAGAGCAGAGCTTTTAGCAGGCAGATATGAGCTTAAAAAGCCTTATTGAAAAACTCTTTTGCAAGTTCTTTTACTTTACGGATTTCATCTTGCTGTAAAGCTGAACGCTTGTCGGTGTTTATAAAAAAGAAATTTCCGCAATTTTTACAAGACAGCTCACAAAAGGCTATATCACATTGTTTTTGCATTACATCAACAGAAAATTTACCGCTTTTACCGCAGGAGGCAAGTAAAAAGCCTTTACGGTCACAGGCGGTTTTTTCTTTGTCAAACAGAAGCTGAAGCCTGTCTGAGAATGCTTTCATCGGAGCGGGAAAAGTATAATTGTAAACGGGTGATGCAAAAATAACAAAGTCAGACGAAAAAATATCTTTGAGAATATCATTCATATCATCAATATGACATTTTCCGTGTTTTGTGCAATATCCGCAACCCGTACAGGGCGCAAAATTTTCTTCGTACATATTGTAAAAATTTACCGTGCCGTTATATTCACTCAGAAAACAGTCAGTAAGCTGTTTTGTAAATCCGTTTTTGTTTGCCGATGCAAACAGAACAATGCATTTTGACATATCAATCACCTGTCTGTAATATAACATCTTTTGCTTTATTTTTCAAGATTGAGTAAATAATTAAATTTATGTGTTGAAATAGATTTTTTTTTCTGTTATTATATCTATTGGAATTCATTTTAAGGCAGATGTGAAAAGTTATGTTTAAACAAGGTTTTGACAACGACAAGTATATCAAAATGCAGTCGGAACAAATCAGAAAAAGAATGGCGCATTTTGGCGGCAAGCTCTATATGGAGTTTGGCGGTAAGCTCTTTGACGATAACCACGCATCAAGAGTTTTGCCCGGTTTTGAGCCGGACAGTAAGCTTCGTATGCTCCTTGAGCTTAAGGATGAGGCTGAAATCGTTATTGCTGTCAGCGCAGGCTCAATCGAAAGCCGTAAGCGCAGAGGTGACCTTAATATCACTTACGACCTTGAGGTTCTCCGCCTTATCGACCTTTTCAGAAAAGTGGGTCTTTATGTAGGCTCGGTTGTTATTACCCAGTATAATCATCAGGAATCTGCCGATGCGTTCAGGTCAAAGCTTCAGGGCTTGGGCATCAATGTGTTCATCCATTACAGAATTGAGGGATATCCCTCCAATGTGGAAAAAATCGTTTCCGAAAACGGCTTCGGCAAAAACGAATATATCGAAACCAGCCACCGTCTTGTTGTTGTTACCGCCCCCGGACCGGGAAGCGGAAAAATGGCTACCTGTCTTTCACAGCTCTATCATGAGCACGAAAGAGGAATTGACGCAGGTTATGCCAAGTTTGAAACCTTCCCCGTATGGAATCTGCCCTTGAATCACCCTGTCAACCTTGCATATGAAGCCGCAACAGCTGACCTTAACGACGTTAATATGATTGACCCGTTCCATTTTGAGGCTTACGGCGATGTCACGGTAAACTACAACCGAGATATTGAGGTTTTTCCCGTTCTCAATACAATTTTTGAGCGTATCTACGGCTCATCACCCTACAAATCACCTACAGATATGGGTGTAAATATGGCAGGCAACTGCGTTTTTGATGATGATGCGGTGTCCTACGCCGCTAAGCAGGAGATTGTAAGAAGATATTATATCGCTCTCTGTGAGCGCAGAAAAGGCGCAGACAATGCTAAGGAGATTGAGAAGATTCAGTTCCTTATGAATAAAGCAGGCATAACTGCTGAGGACAGAGCAGTTGCCCGTGTTGCAGATTCAGTTGCAAATGAAACTCAGGCTCCTGCGGCGGCAATTGAGCTCAAGGACGGCAAGATACTTACCGGTAAAACAAAAAATCTTCTCGGCGCAACTTCGGCTCTCATTCTCAACGCGCTTAAATATCTTTCCGATATTGATGAGGAGATGCTTCTTCTGCCCTCAAGCCTTATTGAGCCTGTACAGGCACTCAAGGTTAATTATCTTGGAAGCGGAAACCCCCGACTTCACGTTGACGAGGTACTTATCGCCCTTTCCGTAAGCGCCGCAACGGATGAAAATGCCGCAAAAGCATTAAAGGCTTTACCTCAGCTTGCAGGATGTGAAGCGCATTGCTCGGTTATTCTTTCATCAAGGGATCATACAATATTCAGGAAGCTGGGCGTAAATCTTACAACTGAGCCTGAATATGAGAACGATAATCTTTATCATATTTGATAATAACAAATAATATACATTTACAGCGGTGATTATTTGCCGCTGTTTTTCTTTTTATGAAAAAATATACAAATATCAAAAAATATACAGATTTTGATATATGATGATTATTTGATAAAATTTTATTGTCAAATTTTTTAAAAAATTCAGGATCAGTAAGTGATTTTTAATCATTTCGACAAAATGATATTTTTTGTAACTTTATTATTGCAATTTGATTTTTAAAGGTATAAAATATCAATCAAAATTTAGTTATCTATCCTCAAAAGGAGTTGTATTTAAAGTGAATTATGTAGAGCGTACCATTGATTTGGTAGAGAAGAAGCACGCTAACGAGCCCGAGTTTGTACAGACCGTAACTGAGGTACTTACATCTCTTACACCCGTTATCGAACAGCATCCCGAGTACGAGAAGGCAGCACTTCTTGAAAGACTCGTTGAGCCTGAAAGACAGATTTCTTTCCGTGTTACCTGGGTTGACGACAACGGCAATGTTCAGGTCAATACAGGCTACAGAGTGCAGTTCAACGGCGCAATCGGTCCTTACAAGGGCGGTCTTCGTTTCCATCCCTCAGTATATATCGGTATTATGAAGTTCCTTGCATTTGAACAGACCTTCAAAAACAGCCTTACAGGTCTTCCCATCGGCGGCGGTAAGGGCGGTTCCGACTTTGACCCCAGAGGTAAGAGCGACGGCGAAATTCTTCGTTTCTGTCAGGCATTTATGACAGAGCTTTACAGACATATCGGTCCCAATGTTGACGTTCCCGCAGGTGATATCGGCGTAGGCGGCAGAGAGATAGGCTATCTCTACGGTCAGTACAGACGCATCAGAGGTTCATATGAGAACGGCGTTCTCACAGGTAAGGGCATCAGCTACGGCGGTTCACTTATCAGACCCGAAGCAACAGGCTACGGCGCTACATACTACGCTGTTGAGATGCTTAAGCACTTCGGCGAGGACATCAAGGGCAAGACATTTGCTCTTTCAGGCTTTGGTAACGTTGCCTGGGGTGCTGCAAAGAAGATTACAGAGCTTGGCGGTAAGGTTGTTACAATTTCCGGTCCCGACGGCTATGTTTACGATGCTGACGGTATCAGCACCGACGAAAAAATTGCATATATGCTTGAAATGAGAGCATCAGGCCGTGACAGAGTTCAGGATTACGCAGACAAGTTCGGCGCAAAGTTCGTTGCAGGTATGAAGCCCTGGGGCGAAAAGGTTGACGTTGCTATGCCTTGCGCGACTCAGAACGAAATCAATATGGACGAAGCAAAGAAAATTGTTGCAAACGGCACTCAGTATTACATTGAGGTTGCTAATATGCCCACAACAAACGATGCTCTTGAGTACCTTAAAGAGAACTGTAAGGCAGTTGCTCCTTCAAAGGCAGTTAACGCAGGCGGTGTTGCAGTTTCAGCTCTTGAAATGAGCCAGAACTCAATGAGATACTCCTGGACTGCAGAAGAGGTTGACGCAAAGCTTATGCAGATTATGAAGGATATCCACGACAACTCTGCAAAGGCTGCTGAAGAATACGGCCTTGGCTACGACCTTGTTGCAGGCGCAAACATCGCAGGCTTTATCAAGGTTGCAACTGCAATGATGGAGCAGGGACTTATTTAATCAATGTACAATTAACAATGTACAATTAACTAAAAATCAAACTCCCGTAGATTTAATCTGCGGGAGAAATTTTATACAATGCTGAATTTATATTGTAGGGAGCGACGCCCTCGTCGCTCCCTACATAATATTGCTTAAGATTAAAATTTTTATACCTTTTTCAAATCAAGTATTGACGCGTAATGGGGGATTGTAAAATTTTCCGGAACAGTCTGCAGATATTCAAGATGTTCTTTTTCAAACTGCTCAATCGTTTCTTTCGGCAGGGACGCGTCAATTCCTCGACAGGCTTTCATTCTGCCGTTCCAGCTTTCCCGTGTGAACTGCACGTCAATGCCGTACGTTATTGCATTATCAACCTCAAACAAATTCATAAGCCAATCGGGTTTGCCGATTTTGTACCGCGTCATACCGCCGCCCGTCCACGAGGGGTTATATTTCAGCACTAAATCCTCGCTGTGTTTTGCAATTTCACTCTCAAAGGGCAGCCACGCCATAAAGAGAATGAGAAAATGTCCGTTTGGCTTTAAGAATCTGTGTATTTTCGGAAGTATGATTTTTTTGTCAAAATACATAAAGCATTGACAGGCTGTTACAACATCGAATGAATTGTGGGGGAAATCAAGCTCCTCGGCAGATGAAACGACATAATCAATGTCAAGTCCGTCGCTTAATGCTCTTGCATATTTTATCTGATTTTCAGAAATGTCGGCTCCTGTGAATTTTGCGCCGTATTTATGCATATTGCGCGGCAGAACGCCTGTGCCCGTGCCGATGTCAAGAACGGTCTGTCCCTCGATGCAACAGCTCAGGTCAACGATTCTCTTATAGAATTCTTCGGGATAGATATCACGGTATTTTGCATAATCCGCAGAGGCAAGCCCCCAGTCAAAGCCTTTGCCGTTATCAATGTTTTTGTCTTTTATCATTTGTTTTATTACAGCAGAGGTATAACTTCGTCTGCAATAAGCTTTTTGGCATCTGCGTCAAGCTCGCCGAAAGGATGCTTGCAAACACCGAAATCAAAGCCGATCTGATTAAGAACCTCTTTCTGTGCAGGCATAAGACCAACCTTGAAAAGAACTGCAATGATTTTGTTGACAGTGTGCTGAATTTCCTGTGCCTCTGCAATTCTGTTCTCTGTAAAGAGCTGTCTTATCTTAACAAATTTGTCGGCCATAAAGTTGTATGTACTGCCGATACCGCCGTCAGCGCCCATTGAAAGACCGGCAAGGAACATCTCGTCAAAGCCGTTGAGTGCAATTTTATCGGGATAATTTGCCTTGACCTGTTCCATTGTAAAGAAATCGCTTGATGTGTGCTTAAGACCGAAGAATCTGTCGCTTGTAAAGAACTGGTCAAGCTCCTTCATAGTCATTGTAACGCCTGTATTCATAGGGAAGTTGTAAACGAGCATAGGCACATTTACACTCTCTGCAATGCGGTAGTAGTAGTTTTTGATGTCCTCAAAAGAGAATTTGTAATAGAAAGGTGCAACGGAAGAAATTGCATCACAGCCGATTGATTCAGCGTGCTTTGCCATTGCAATTGCATCATCCTCATTGAGAGAGCCGATGTGTGCAATGATTTTCTTATCCTCTGCAGCCTCTTTTGTGTATTC
The DNA here is from genome assembly GCA_017465825.1 of Clostridia bacterium. GTDB lineage: Bacteria > Bacillota > Clostridia > Oscillospirales > Acutalibacteraceae > UBA1081. The sequence continues at coordinate 8,530 of JAFTVI010000032.1, read as the reverse complement.
GAGCAGAGTCATTCTGTCCTGTGTGGACATAAGGAATGCTTCAGCAGTTGTGCCGCAGGCATAAAAGCCGTCAACACCCTTTTCAATATTGTACTTTATAAGCTTTGTAAGCACGTCCTTGTTGATTTTGCCCTCTTTGTCAAAGGGAGTGAGCAACGCAGTATAAAGACCTTTAAAGTTCTTCATAAATTTAACCTCTTTTGCATTTAATTTGTTCGGGTATATTATATACCGTTTCTTTGCCTTTTTCAAGAGAAACTGTTATATTTCCGTAAGGCGTGGGAATTTGTATATCAGCTTTTTCAAGCCCCAACAATGAGGGCGAAAGACTGATTTCTTCAAATCCCGCTTTTATCATTTTAAAGCCTGTCAATGCAAGCGGAACGGAATAAAGGGGAGTGCCGCCCCAGGCGTGGCTGTGGTCAAAGCTGTAAGTGGGTTCGGGAGGATAGAAGCCTTCCGTTAAGCCTTTCGGGCAGTCTTTTGCGTGTGATTTCCACATCTCTGCAATCTGCAAGGTGTATTCATCGCGCAGACCGTTTCTGTAAACCGCCTCCATCAGGTAATGGGCAAAATATGCCTGATAAATTCCCTCAATTTCATCATTCATTATTCTGTGGATAAGATTTCTGGACATTTCCCTGTCACAGATACCGAAATAAGCGGCAAGAATATTAGCGTGCTTGCGGTAATATTTTTTCGTTGTGTTCTGCGGCATTTCGTGGCGGAGAAGATGCTCGGGAGTTGCTGTTGTCAGTCCCTCAAAGTACATCTGCCTGTCCTTGTCAAACAGAACTTCATTTACTGCCTTTTTCAGCTCTTCTGCATTTGTTCTGCATTCGTCTGACCTGTCTGTGTCACCTAAAATGTCAAAAATCTCTGCGGCTTTTTCAAGCGCACCGAAATAGAACATATTAAGACAGGTCTGTCCCAATGCTTTCGGCGGATGATGCAGCGTGATTTTGTCTATATACAGCCAATCAACAAACATATAATCAGGCGGATATTCAATGATATTGTTTTCGCCTATGTATGTTTTAAAGCGGTCAAGGAGCATTATAAGGGCATCCTTGCATTTTTCAAGCAGTTCAGTGTTGCCGGTAAACATATAAATATCATAGAGCATCAGCACCCATATAAGGCTGTACGTGGTGTGGAACATTCTGCCGTCGTTGCTTCTTAAAAGCTCCGCTGTGCGGATAATATCAAATTCAGCCAGCCGCATATCTCCGTAGGAAAATGCTGTCATAAGGCTCTCTATGTAATAATCGCCCGTACAGGCAAGAGGCTCGTAATGACAGGGACTGTCAAGATGAATGTGCTGTCTGCATATTTTAAGAGTATGTGCGCAAACATCGAGCACAAGGTTTAAGTCATCATCGGATGTGACGGTTTTTGCACAGAACGGTGCAGGATAATTCACTGTGATTACTTTCGGAATTATAACTGCGTCTGCATCCGATTCATTTGTGATTCTGATTTTTAATGCACCTATGCTGTGAACCTGTAAGCCTGTGTATTCACAGTCCTGATTGAAATAAAGAATTTCCGTTTTTGAACGGCTGTCAATCTCCGTTTCGTAGGCTGTGACTTCAATTCTGATGTCGCCTTTTGCCTTTACCGATAAGCAGAGAATTGCGGCGTAGATTTTGTCAAGCTCAAGAGTAAATTCTTCTGTTGTTTTTGCTTTTACGGTAAGTCCGTCATCCACAGGAATTATGACATTTCTTTCAAGCTGTGGCAAAAATACAAACTCAGCGTTCCATATATCTGTGATTTCCGTTGCATTTGTCCAATCATCGGGACTGATTCTGCCGTCGTATTCATAAGGCTTTGTGTATGCTCCGTTTTTGCGTGCAAGCCAGGTGCTGTCGGTTGAAATACTTGTTGTACTGTTATCCTCAAGTGTTACGGTTCCCTCAAGTGCAAATCCGCCGTGCCCTTTTGAGTATTCGTAAATTCCTACGGGACCCATTTTAACTCTTACGTAAAAATCGAGAGTTTTGCTGTGGGGATGAACCGTTATAGCATTTGAATAATGCTTGCTTCTGGGTTTTTCATTTCCCAGAAAATCACCGCCGACAGGTGAAGGGCCCGTTGCAATTATTTCGCCGTTGAGATAAAGCTCAAACGCAGTATCACCGCTGAAAACCAACGAAACGCTTTCTGCTATTTTATTGAATACGTAAGATTTTCTGAACTCTGCAACAGCGTAGTTATAATTGAATTGGGGCAATAATCCGCTGTAATGAGTGTTCTGTTCATTTCTGTAAATTTTATCGTCAAGCCATATCCAATTCATAAATTAACCTCCGAAAACAAGCTGTACAAGCACCATATAGCAGGCTGTACCGCCGATTATACTTACAAGTGTGTTCCGTTTCCACAGGTGCAGAAGCACCACAACCGCAACGGCAATAATTTCGGGAATGCCGAAAGGTGCTGAAACGAATGAAATATTCTTAAGACAGTAAACAACCAACATTCCCATTATTGCAAAGGGCAGAACCTTGCCTAAATATGTAATGAATTCGGGTGTCTTTTTGTTGCCACGGAATATCAGAAACGGCAGAAAACGCAACAATACTGTAACAAGTGCAATAACGCCTATCATCAACGCCGAATGAATGTTATCCATTGTTCTGCCTCCTTTCAAGCCTGCGGGTAAATGTCAGTACGGCAGTAATAAGAAGCATCGACGGAATAAGGAAATTATCCGCACCGAAAACAAGAAGGCACAGTACGGATGCAATAACACCCGTCAGCGCAGGGATGTGATTTTTCGTGCTTTTCCATTGCTCAACGAAAACTGTTACGAACAATGCAGTCAAAGCAAAGTCTATACCCTCTGTGTTAAAGGGAATGACCGAGCCCAACAGCGAGCCGATGACAGAACCGATTACCCAATAGCTCTGATTGAAAAGAGACACAAGAAAATAGTAAAGCGACGGATTGTCAACGTCCTCGGGCAGATCGCCGCAGTTGAGAGAGTAAACCTCATCGGTCAGTGCAAAAATGAGATACGGCTTTTTCCAACCGGTGTTTTTGTATTTGTCTATCATTGAAATGCCGTAAAACAGATGCCTTGCGTTAACCATAAGGGTAGTCAGCGCCGCAGTAATAAGCGAAACACCCCCTGCAAGCAGGTCAACTGCAAGATATTGCATAGAACCGGCATATACAAAACAGCTCATAGCCAATGCCCAGCCGACGCCGTAGCCTTTTGACTGCAAAAGAATGCCGAATCCCATACTCAGCACGCTGTAGCCTGCCATAACGGGTAATGTGGCAATAAACGCTTTTTTTACGGTTTTAGTGTTTTTCTTCATAATTTTACAACTTCGTAAACGGTCAGTATGCCGTCTTTTACTTTAAATTTTATATCATAGCCTGCAAATCCAACGCCGAAAATGCGGCTTTCATCTTCAATATAGGACGGTCTCGGGTCAAGAGCCAGCATTTTTATTGCCGCGTCCCTTTTACTTTCGGGCAGAATGTCCAACAGCTCATCGCAGAATACAACGTCAAGTGAATAATCCTTTGTGTACGCGGTAAAGCCGTCTGTTGCATCAGCTCTGCAATCGGTCAGAGGAATGTACGGCTTGATGTCATAAACGGGAGTGCCGTTCATCATATCTATCCCCGAAACATAGAGAACAGGTGAATTATTCTCTTTGTGCTCAACTTTTTCAAGCTTTACACAGGAAAGACCGATATTGTTCGGTCTGAAAGGGGAGCGTGTGGCAAAAACACCCACTCTTTTATTGCCGCCAAGGCGCGGAGGTCTTACAGTCGGGCTCCAACTGTCCCTTACCGCCTCGGAAAACTGCCATATGACCCATATGTGAGAAAAGCCATCAAGACCTTTGAATGCATCGCTGACTCTGTATTCAGGCTCGAATATGATTTTGCCCGTCAGCTCTTCGCACAGTCCGCTCTGGCGTGGAACTCCGAATTTTGTGGGGAAATCGGTGTAAACAGTTGCAATTTTTTTCATTTTAAGAGCATTGCAACCTTAAGCACAGCCGCCTGTGTTTTGGAGTCCATAATTTCGCCCTTTAATATCATATCAACAAAATCGTCGATTTTAATTTTCACAACATCAAGGAATTCGTCATCATCGGTATGCATTTCACCGTATTTGAGATTTTTTGCGACGTACATATGTATGATTTCGTCCGTATACGCAACGGAAGGATACAATCCGCCGATGTACTCAATATCAGCGCTTTCAACGCCTGTTTCCTCGCTCAGTTCTCTTTTTGCGGCGGTGAGAGGCTCTTCATCTTTGTCAAGCTTGCCTGCGGGGATTTCAATTGTAACTCTGCCTATAGGATAGCGGTACTGCCTTACAGCAATAATTTCATTCTCATCGGTAACGGGTACAACTGCAACCGCACCCTGATGCTTTATATATTCTCTTGTGGCAGGCTCGCCGTTGGGGAGCTCGATAGTGTCCCTGTAAACCTGCAACAGCTTGCCGTCAAAGATGTATTCGGATGATACTTTTTTTTCAATGAGCATTTCGTCGTTCATTTGTCAACATTCCAATCATAATTATTTATACAATAATATCACAGATAATGTAAATAATCAACTTTTGCAGGGTAAATTTAAACAATAATTTAGCGGTGTTTTTAATTGTAAATCGTAGGGAGCGACGCCCTCGTCGCTCCGAATTATCCGAATCTGCGATTTGGATAATTATAACGGGTTGAATCAGATTTTAATATTATTATTGATAAAAATGGCACATTTTCATCAATCGGCGCGACGGGGGCGACGCGCCCTACGCAGCAACGATGAATTATGATTAAAAAACGCACCCTATGAATCATAGAGTGCCGTCTTTTTTGGATTTACTTTTCAATTCTTACTGTATAAACATACTCTGACTTCATATCATCGGGACTGATAAAACCGAAGTCGATTTTCAGCTTGCCGTTGTCTTCGGATGCTTTGATTTCGCCGTCGTAGCCTAAAAGTGAAACTTTCATATTTTCGCTGTAATCAACATCATTAAGAGTGATACTGCCCATAGGATAGTTCATTATGAACGCAAAAATTTTGCTGCTATCCTTGCTTCTTGTGTACTTCACATTTTCCGTTGTTGAATTGCAGTATTTGCGGCTTGCGTAAACAGCCTCGCCGTTGACCTTGAGCCATTTACCAATCTGGCGGAGTCTTTCTTCCATAATAACGGGAATTCTGCCGTCGTCTGTAGGTCCGATGTTGAGAAGGAAATTCTGTCCCTTTGCAATAAGGTCTACAAACATATCAATAAGAGCTTTGGGGGAGAGATAATCGTCAACCGTTTCAAATTTGTTCCAACCGAAGGATGCGCCGATACCTCTGCACTCCTCACTCACTCTGTCAAGCTCCTGAATGTTGTCAACATCTGTATCGGGAGAGCCTACGAAGCCGTATTCCGTTGTAAGATTGCCGCCGAGTCTGCCTCTTGTTTCTCTGCCCCAACGGTCATTGGGTACAATGTAATCCTTTACGCTTGATTCGTTGTAAAGCCACTGTAAGAACTCAGTTGAATGCCATACTGAGCTGGGATGCTCCCATTCACCGTCTGTGAAAAGAGTGTGCGGCTTGTAGTTTTCGATAAGCTCCTTGAGCATAGGAATAAGATGCTCGGTTGCATATTCCTCAGGATTTTTAAGGTAAAGGGGATGGAACCACTCGTAAACGGAATGATACACACCGAATTTTACTTTTGTACCCTCACAGGCTTCGCTCAGTTCCTTGCAGAAATCTCTGTGCGGACCAACGTCAACGCTGTTCCAATTCCACGCATACTTTGACTTGTACATACAGAAACCGTCGTGATGCTTTGAAACAAGATTCATATATCGTGCGCCTGCATCCTCAAAAAGGCTTATCCAATCCTTTGCGTTGAAGTTTTCAGCCTTGAACATAGATACAAAGTCGGCATATTTGAAATCCTTGCCGTAGGTTTTCTGATGATAATCATAATACTGACTGTCAATTTCGCTGTCTTTTTTCTCATCACAATGACAGCCGTACCACTCCGCATAGTGTCCTTTGGGAGCATATGCAGGTACGCTGTAAAGTCCCCAATGGATAAAAATTCCGAATTTTGCATCCTCAAACCATTCGGGTACAGGTCTTGAATTTATTGACTCCCAGTTGTTTTCGTATTTCATTTTTTAGCACTCCTTTATGTATGCTTCAAGTCTGTATATGGGCTGACCTAAATCCGTAAATCTCTTTTCGTATTCGGTCATAATGTTACCCTCGAACTTGCTGTTGTGTAAATCGAAAGTAACGTTTTTCATAGCAAATCCGCACTGTGAAAACTGCTCGATTGAGTATTCAAACAGATGCATATTGTCCGTTTTCTGGTGAATTTCCGCGCCGTCAACCATAAGCTGTCTGTATATATTCAGAAATCTTTCATTCGTAAGCCTGTGGCAGGCGTACTTTTTCTTGGGGAACGGGCAGGAGAAGTTGAGATACACTCTCTCAATGGTGTTTTCCTCTATGTATTTGGGCAGATATTCGGCTCTGCACTGCAAAAAGTGGATATTCTTAAGTCCTGCATCAAGAGCCTTTCTGCACGCCATATAAATAACGTTCGGATTGATTTCAACCGCAATGTAATTGATATCGGGGTTCTGCTTTGCAATTTCGCATATGAACTGACCTTTTCCGCAGCCGACCTCAAGCTGTATGGGGTTGTCGTTGCCGAAAATTGAGCGGAAGTCGATATACTCCTTCTTTTCAACGGCTGTATTGTAATTTCTGTCCTCGGAGTAGAGCATAGTCAGGTTTTCAGTAACCGACTGAAGCTTTTCTTCGAGATTTTTCTTTTTTCTCATTCTCATAGCATTTTGCCTCTTTCAGGAAGTTGATAAGATTATATAACAACCTGTCCGGATTGTCAATTGAATAAATAAATTAAAACAAATTGTTCATAATATACGTGGAGGTATTTTTTATGGAATTTACCAATCAGTATTTAAAAGAGCTTATGGACAGAGTTGTAATGAGAAATCCGGGTGAAAAGGAATTTCATCAGGCGGTAAGGGAAGTGCTTGAATCCCTCGAACCTGTTGTTGAAATACACCCCGAATACATCGAAAAAGGCGTGCTTGAAAGCATTGTTGAGCCTGAGAGAATTATAAAATTCCGTGTTCCCTGGGTGGATGACAACGGAAAAGTGCAGGTGAACAGAGGTTTCAGAGTGCAGTTCAACAGCGCAATCGGGCCTTATAAAGGCGGACTGCGTTTTCATCCCTCTGTTTATGAAGGAATTATCAAATTTTTAGGCTTTGAGCAGATCTTTAAAAACTCACTTACGGGACTTCCCATCGGCGGCGGTAAAGGCGGTTCGGATTTTGACCCCAAGGGTAAATCGGATATGGAGGTTATGCGCTTCTGTCAGAGCTTTATGATTGAGCTGTCAAAGCACATCGGCTCGTATACGGATATTCCCGCAGGCGATATCGGTGTTGGCAGCCGTGAGATCGGTTATCTGTTCGGTCAGTATAAAAGAAGCACCACCCGATTTACGGGCGTGCTTACGGGAAAAGGTCTTGAATACGGCGGCTCTCTCGCCCGTACCGAGGCAACGGGATACGGACTTTGCTATTTTGTAGAGGCAATGCTCAATGACCACGGCACATCCTTTGAAGGGAAAACAGTTGTTATTTCAGGTTCGGGAAACGTTGCGATTTACGCAACACAGAAAGCAACTGAGTTGGGTGCAAAGGTGGTCGCACTGTCCGATTCCGACGGGTATATTTACGATAAAAACGGAATTGACCTGTCAGTAGTAAAACAGCTTAAAGAGGTCGAACGCAAGCGCATAAAAGAGTATGTGAATTTCTGTCCCGATGCATTGTATTTTGAGAATTGCAAGGAAATATGGAGCATAAAATGCGATATTGCTCTGCCCTGTGCAACGCAGAATGAGCTTGACAAGCACTCCGCTTTAATGCTCGTTGATAACGGATGCATAGCAGTTGCAGAGGGGGCAAATATGCCTTCAACTCCCGAAGCGATTGAGGTGTTTCTTAAAAACAACATCCTTTTCGGGCCTGCAAAAGCTGCAAATGCAGGGGGCGTAGCAACGTCCGCACTTGAAATGAGCCAGAATTCAATCAGAGGCTATTGGACGTTTGAAAAGGTCGATGCAAGACTGCGTGAGATTATGGAAAATATCTACGCCAATTCATCAGCCGCCGCCGAAATGTACGGAATGAAAGGCAACCTCGTCGCCGGCGCAAATATCGCAGGATTTTTAAAGGTTGCCAATGCAATGCTGGAGCAGGGAGTTGTGTAAACAATAATTTATCGGCATCTGCCGATAAATTATTGTAGCGATATAAATCCGTAAACGGATTTGCGATATACCTGATGGTGCGATATATACATTCGTATACGATATGTGCCTGTCGGCACGCGGATTTATATCATATCGCATTTGAGCAAAGCGACAAATATATCGCGTTGTAAACATATCGCGTTGCGTCAGCAACATATCGCTAAATTATTGTTT
>JAFTVI010000031.1 GCA_017465825.1 Clostridia bacterium | reverse complement strand
AACACTATCCGCGGTGCCACCTTGATTCACGGCATGACCCGTGCGCTTAGCAGGATACCAACATATCCCCGGCATTTGTACGCTTGCCTACAGCGTCGCAGAATACTGGGAGAAACTTGTTTCTCTTTTGACTGCGCCCTCAGCGGTCCATTTGACAATTTGTTTCTTACCTGACTCTCAGCACCACAGGCTCTCTGTAAAGGCATCATTGCCGTTATCTCCGCTTCAACGGTTTAGCTTATTAAATTTATGTACTATATTATACTCCTTTTTACCTACCTTGTCAACAGGTAAATAAAAATTTTTCTAATAAAAATTTAATACCTCAACTAAGCAGTAGCAACGAGGTTTCTCTCTTGTTGCTATCTCTTTGAATACAAAAATTACTACTGAATAAATTAGCCTTTTTGAACTTCGTTCACGCAACTTGTTTTATTAATTACCTTTCTTACTCGTAAGCAATGTACTAACACGGATTGATTCAGCCCACTGTTTCCTTAACTATGTGAAACTCCTGTTTCCCAATTACTGACACTTTGAGAAGTAACACCTAAAAACTCTGAAATAGTTTCTTGTGTAAGCTCTTTTTCAAGCCTCAATCTTTTGATGTTCTCACTTAAATAAATAGTCATTGTTCTTATCACCTCTGATTAGATTTGTTGACCGGTCTGTTTATATAATAACGCATAGGGACGTAAAAAACAATAAATTATCCTTTGTATGGTACTCAAGAGTTGCTTGGAAATATCAACTATAAGTATAGAAGGCGTACCCAAAGATACGCCTTCTACATTTCATCTGTATATTAGTTCATTACATACCATTTCTCTTGCTCGCACCTGAATGTTACCGAGTCTCTGCACCCATTCCCACTGGTTTTGCTCTTTCAGTTCCTCTGTTACACCTTCACTTTCTTTCATCTGCTCAATTAGAGTATCAAACATATACTTTGCCTGATTTTCAACTTCGGCACAGTGCTGATAGAGTTCACCCTTAGTAAGTAGGGTTGCAAATAGCACTTTCTCGTGTTTCAAAAGATAATTTTTATGCATCATACCCCATTTGCCGAGGGTAACACTTGCTTCTTCGGGCAGTAAAATGAGGTTAGGAATGTTGTAGCCTCCAACATTCCTATATGTGACGCCGTTTTGTTCAAATAATGATTTTGTCATTTTCGTAATCCTCCGTAACATGATTTTTTCTTACAATTCAATCATTTTGGCTGATTACAAAAGCCTAAGGGAGACAACTTCCTTACGGAGTGTCTCCCTTGTAGCTCGCTTTATATTTACATATCGTTCTTAATTATATCCTCATAGGTTTCTCTTTTAATTATGGTGCGCACCTGTCCGTCCTTGACCATAAGCACCTCGGGTCTGGGGATTCTGTTATAATTGGAAGACATTGAGTAATTGTATGCACCTGTTGTAAGCACAGCAAGAATATCACCCTTCTCAACCTTCTGCACGGGAGCATTCTCCTGAATGAGGTCACCACTTTCACAGCATTTGCCCGCAACGGTAACTACAGCATCCTTGTTTTCGTTTGCACGGCTTGCACACATTACCGTGTAGTCTGACTGATAAAGAATATAGCGAGGATTGTCGCACATTCCGCCGTCAATTGCAACGTATGTGCGGATATCGGGTATTTTCTTAACATTTCCTACCGTATAAAGCGTTACAGCCTCGGCGCCTGCAATACTTCTGCCCGGTTCAATGAGAATGAACGGCACATCAATTCCGTATTTTTCCGCAGATGCCTTAACCTGTTCGGAAACAGGCTTCATATATGCATCAAATTCAACGGGCTTGTCCGAATCAACATATTTAATGCCGAAACCTCCGCCAAGATCAAGCTCTGAAATAACAATACCCGTTTCCGCTTTCACGTCGGCAATAAGCTTCATCATAACCTCAGCTGCGTGCACAAAGGGGTCAACATCAAAAATCTGCGAACCGATATGACAATGAAGTCCCACGAGATTGACATTTTCCGTTTCTGCACAAAGCTTAACGCACTCCATAGCCTCACCTGTTTCGAGAGCAAAACCGAATTTTGAATCAATCTGTCCCGTCATAATAAAGCTGTGAGTGTGAGCATCAATGCCGGGTTTGATTCGCATATAAATATTTGCTGTCTTGCCCATTTCTTTTGCAAGTGCACTGAGCGTTGCAAGCTCGTCCGGATTGTCAACAATAATTCTGCCAACGCCGTATTCAAGAGCCATTTTCAGCTCATTGTAAGTTTTGTTGTTGCCGTGAAAATAAATTCTGTCGGTGGGAAATCCTGCTTTAACAGCGGTATAAAGCTCACCGCCCGAAACAACATCAAGTCCCATTTTTTCCTCATTCATTATGCGGCACATTTCAAGGCAGGAAAACGCCTTGCCTGCATAAAGCACTCTGCCGTTGCCGTTGTAATACTTATCAATGGAGTTTACGAATGCCCGGCAATTTCTGCGTATGCCGTCCTCGCTGTAAACGATAACGGGAGTTCCGTATTTTTCTGCAATTTCAACCGTATCGGCGCCGCCTATTGTCAGGTGTCCAAGCTCGTTGACATTCAAGCTGTCCGAAACAAACATATCTTTTCTCTCCTTAAAATCAATTAAACTAAAAATTCATCAACTGTTTTTCTTAATTGTTCACAACCCTCGCCTGTCTGTGAAGAAAATTCGATTTTAACACAGTCACCTGCAAATGCAAGCTCCGTTTCAAAAGCTTCCCTGCGGTTTGCCCGCTCAGCTTTATTGAGCTTATCGCACTTTGTAAACACGATAATAAAGGGAAGATTTGCATCTTTGATGAAATTTATCATTGTAACATCATCCGCTGAGGGGGGATGACGCATATCAATAAGCTGAACGACCAGCTTAAGATCTCTGCCCATCTGAAAATAACCTTCCATAAGGTCTGCCCAACGGCGTTTTTCAGCATCGGAACGTTTTGCATAGCCATATCCGGGCAAATCGGCAAAACGCACATCCCCTACCCTGAAAAAGTTTACGGTAGTAGTTTTTCCGGGCATTGAGCTTACCCTTGCAAGGTTTTTTCTTGCAAAAAATTTATTAATCAGCGATGATTTACCCACATTTGACCTGCCTGCAAAAGCAATTTCGGGCAAATCCGACATCGGCAGCTGCTTTGATGTGCCGTACGCCGCCTCAAACTGAACAAGATTATAGTTCAAGTCATCATCTCATTTCAAATGTTTACATATTTTTGCAGTTATATACACTGACCTGATTGTTTGCATCCTTATGATGAATCGGATTTGATTTTCCCGTTTTTTCACTCTTTACAAGTGCAACGGACAACACATCATCAATAGTTTTTACAGGGATAAACGTGATTTTGTCTTTGACTGCGTCGTCAATATCAGCTAAATCAGCCGCGTTATCCCAGGGAATAACAACGGTTTTCATACCGTGCCTGTATGCCGCCATTGACTTTTCACGCAGACCGCCGATAGGCAGAACTCTGCCGCGGAGTGTGATCTCGCCGGTCATAGCCACATTACCCTTTACGGGAATACCGCTGAGCGCGGAAAACAGCGCAGTAGTCATTGTAATACCTGCGGAAGGACCGTCTTTGGGTACAGCCCCCTCGGGAACGTGGATATGTATATCCTTCGTTTTGTAAAATTCTTTATCAATACCGAACTGCTCGGCTCTGCTTCGCACAAGACTTACAGCCGCCTTTGCGGATTCTTTCATAACATCGCCGAGAGAGCCCGTAAGCTCAAGCTTACCTGTGCCGTCGAGCACGGAAATCTCAATTTTAAGCATTTCACCGCCTACAGACGTCCAGGCAAGACCGTTTACAAGTCCGATCTCATCGTTAAGGCTGTATTCATCATCGCGGAACTTTACGGGGCCTAAAAAATCCTTTAAATTTTTATCAGTAATGCTGATTTTATCCGTTTCACCGTCCACAAATTTAACGGCAGACTTACGCATACATTTTGCAATAAGCCTTTCAAGCTGTCTGACGCCTGCTTCTTTTGTGTAGCCGTCAATCATAAGACGCAGAGCCTTATCATTGAATTTAAGCTGAGTTTTCTTAAGATTATGCGCCGTCAGCTGTTTGGGAACAAGATGCTTTTTTGCTATATTAAACTTTTCCTCGTGAGTGTAACTGCTCAGGTCGATAACATCCATTCTGTCCCTGAGAGGCTCGGGAATGGCGTACTTATCGTTAGCAGTTGTAATAAACAGTACCTTGCTCAGGTCAAAGGGCATATCAATAAAGTGGTCAACATATGTTCCATTCTGCTCGCCGTCAAGCACTTCAAGCAATGCCGCCGCAGGGTCGCCCTTAAAATCACCGTTCAGCTTATCAATTTCATCAAGAAGAATGAGTGCGTTTGAGCTTTTTGCATCAATAACTGCATTTATAATTCTGCCGGGGATAGCACCGACGTATGTTCTTCTGTGTCCTCTTATCTCAGCCTCATCGTGAACGCCGCCGAGAGATATTCTTGCATAATTCTTGTTCATAGCCTTTGCTACTGACTTTGCAATTGAGGTTTTTCCTACTCCGGGAGGGCCAGCAAGACAGATGATCTGCCCCTTTATATCGGGAGAAATTGCTCTTGCGGCAATCATTTCAATGATGCGCTCCTTGACGTCCTTCATACCGTAATGGTCTTTGTCAAGCTGTTTTCTTGCAGAATCAAGCTTTAAATTATCCTGTGTATAAACTCCCCAGGGGAGAGCAAGACATTTATCAAGATAGGTTCTTACCACGTTTGCATCCGGTGAGCCAACGGACATTTTCGAAAGGCGCTTACACTCCGAAAACAGCTTTTCCTTGCAGTCATCGGGCATTTTGCTCTTTTCAATAAGCTGAGCGTATCTGTCCGCCTCTTCGGGAGCGTCCTCCCCCTCGCCGAGCTCGTCATAAATAACCTTGAGCTGAGTTCTCAGAAAATATTCACGCTGACTTTCGTCCATCTGCTCGTGAACTTTTGACTGAATATCCTCCTCAAGCATAAGAAGCTCTGTTTCCTGAGCAAGAGCAAGGCTGAGCTTTTCCATACGCTTAATGGGATAAAACTCGGAAAGCAACTGCTGTTTTTCCTCAACAGGCAGAAATACGTTGCCTGCAATTTTATCACAGATAACGCCCGAATCGATCTCAGTCATAACCTCGCCGATGATTTCGGGGGCGATTCTGCCTGAAATATCGCAATACTGCGCAAAAAGGTTACGGATGTTACGAACTAATGCCGCCTCGTAATCACGGTCTGCGGATTTAACGGCAATCTCAGCACGCTCTTTTACAATACCTCTGAGAAAAGGCTTTGATGATATAATATCACACAGTTTCGCTCTTCTTTTACCTTCAACGATAACGCGGAGAGTTTTGCCCGCCTCGTTCACACGCAACACCTGCTTGACCGTTGCAATAACACCAACGGTGTAAAGACCTGTAAACGTGGGTTCTTCATCTGTAATGTTCCGCTGTGAAACGAGAAAAATATCTTCATTATTTGCAAGCGCATATTTGAGTGCTTCTACGGAAGCAGGTCTGCCAACGTCAAAATGAAGCGTCATATCGGGAAAAAGAACAAGTCCCCTCAGTGCAAGCACAGGCATAGACTTTGCGTTTTCTTCCATATCTTCATCAACTCCATATATGTAAATTATAAGATTTTAAAGTTATAGATTTTTATTATACAACAAAAACTGCACTGATGCAATATTTAAGCGCAAAAAAAATATTCCACAATACAGTGGAATATTTTTGTACGAGGCACCAACCAAATGTTTATTCTGAACGGAGTGCCGCAACGGGGTCTTTCTTTGCCGCCATTCTTGCAGGGATTGCGCCGCCGATAACTGTAAGCACAACGCTGATGATGACAAGTCCCAATGCATAAAGCGGATTGAGCACTGCAACGTTCGGCAACTCGGTAATTTTGTAAATAACCGCATTGATAGGAATTGTAAGAAGATAGGAAATTCCTATTGCCAATGCGCCGGAAACAACACCGATAATGAGAGTTTCCGCATTGAATACGCGTGTAATATCCTTCTTTCTTGCGCCCAATGCTCTGAGAACACCGATTTCCTTTGTTCTTTCAAGCACGGAAATATAGGTGATGATTGCAATCATAATAAGTGAAACAACCAGCGAGATTGAAGCAAATGCAACGAGAACGATTGTAACCGCATTCATTATACTGCCTGTAAGCTCAGTAATGGTTTCGGACATATCCGTATAAATTATCTGATGCGCATCGTCAGCGGTTGCATTGTATGTGTCAAGGTACTCAAGAAGCATTTCCTTCTCGTCAAAGTTTTCGGGGTAAAGGAAAATTGCATAAGGCTCACTGCTGCCGCCGTACTGAAGCACAAGAGCGTTTCTTGTTGCATCGTCAACAGGTGACATAGGACTTGTAGGGGTAACGTCAATATCGGATGCAAGAATATCCTTCATCATCTGTGAATCAGTGTTAAGGTCGATAACCTCCTGAACAAGATCATCGCTGTAAGCAATACCTGTACCCAAAAGTCCGATTGCCTGCTCTGCTTTAAGCCTTAAAACACCGCAGATTGTTATGGTAATGTTATCTTCATTTTCATAAACAGCATTATAATCTGTATTCTGGATGTAAATACCGTACTCTGACTTTGTGTAGAATGCATCATTGCCTGCAAGCTTGTATTCGGTGCCGATAATATCGCTGAAATCAACCTTATCACCTGAAACGTCAAAGCCGAGGTTTGCCATAATATCTCTGCTGACGCTGTTGTCGGATTCAACGATAAGTACGACTTCGTGTGTGTTTTCGGGCATTCTTCCTTCAATAACATCATAATACATATCAAGGTAAGAGGTAGAATTTTCACCAACGGTCTCCGGATAGGATGAAAGACCGACACTGCTGATGCTGATGCCCGTCATTCCGCCTGACATACTGTCAATAAATCCGCTGATACCCGAAGCGAGCGTATACCAGCTTACGTTTCCGTTACCGTCCTTTTTAAGAGCATTCATAGAAACGGAACGTGTATAGCCGATACTGCTGCAGATTTCAGGGTCGATATCCTCAAGATACTGCATAAATTCGTCGGTGAACAGGTTTGTATGAAATGTGGTTTCCGTGCTTACGTCTTCAAGAACAACATAGTCTGTATCTGCAAATTCTCTTTCCCCGGAAATCATATTTTTCATTTGTTCCTGATTCTGTTTTGCAGTTTCCTCATCCATAACGGTTGCCGACTGCGCTATAAACACAGGGAATTCGCTCAAAGCATTGCTCTGATATTTGTCAATCTGTATCTGGAATCCGTCCGAAAGGCTGAGAATCAGCGCAATGCCGATAATACCTATACTCGATGCCAACGCTGTAAGGAATGTTCTGCCCTTTTTGGTGGAAATGTTTCTGCCGGAAAGCTTGAGAGCTGTCAGGAAGCTCATACTTGTCTTTTTAAGCTCGTATGATGAATCAGGCTCAACCTCGCTGTAAGGATTGGAATCGCCTATAACCTGACCGTCCTCAAAATTGACGATTCGGTCTGCATATTGCTCGGCAAGCTGAGGGTTATGTGTAACCATAATAACAAGCTTATCGTCAGCAATCTCTTTTATAAGGTCCATAATCTGACGGCTTGTTGTCTTATCGAGTGCGCCCGTAGGCTCGTCGGCAAGGATAATATCGGGGTCATTTGCCAATGCTCTGGCAATAGCAACTCTCTGCATCTGACCTCCGGAAAGCTGATTTGGTTTTTTGTGAATATGGTCTTTAAGACCAACTCTTTCAAGAGCGTCAAGTGCCTTCTGCTTTTTCTCCGCATCGGAAACGCCCGACAGCGTCATACCCATTTCAACGTTATCAATAATACTCAGATGGGTAATAAGATTGTAGCTCTGGAAAATAAAGCCGATACTGTTGTTTCTGTAGGAATCCCAGTCGGAATCGGAAAAATCCTTTGTATGCTTGCCGTTGATAACAAGGTCACCGTCATCATATTTGTCAAGACCGCCGATAACATTGAGGAATGTTGTTTTTCCCGAGCCGCTCGGACCTAAAATGGCAACAAATTCATTGCGTCGGAAATTTACGCTTACGCCGTCAAGAGCCTTCTGGGTGAAATCGCCCGTAGTGTAGCTTTTTGATATGTTTTTTATCTGAAGCATATACTCTCTCCCCTTTTCATTTATTTTACCACATAATAATATATCGTCAATTTTAACTGAATATAAACAGACAACTTTAATATGCTCTTGAATTTTTATTTAATATATCGTACAATTAAATAAAAAAAATAAGGACTGATTCTATGAAAATGAGAATGCCGTCCGTACCGCTTATTACGGTTGACCCGTATTTTTCGGTCTGGACAGACAATATCAACAAGCACACCCCCACTCACTGGACAGCGAGCGACAACACCGTACTCGGAACGGTTAACATAGACGGTGCAACATACCGTTTTCTCGGTGACAGTGACGATGAAGTGATGCCTTTGGTTTCACTTGATGCGGATGCATTTTCAACAACTGCAATATATGAGGGTGCAGGTATCCGTCTTACGGCAAAATTTACTTCTCCTATGCTCGTGACTGACCTTTACTATGCATCACGCCCCGTGTCATATCTTAAGCTTACATACGAACCGACAGACGGAAATGCTCACAGCGTTGCGGCGAAAATGTCTTTCAGCGAGGAGCTTGTGCTCAACAAAGCAGGTGAAGGACGTGCATATTCAAAGAATGTTGAAATTGACGGCATTTCCTGCATAAAAATGGGCAGCGGCTCACAAAAGGTTCTGTGGCGCAACGGTGATGACGTCCGTATAGACTGGGGATATTTTTATCTTGCAGTAAACGGTGAAGCAGAAACGGGCAACGAAGTAATTGACGATTTATATGCCGTATATGCACAGACACAGCTCAACAATGAGGCGCTTTTCCTCTTTGCTTATGATGACATTGACAGTATGGTATACTTCGGTGACAACATAAAGGCATACTGGAAAAACGGCGGAAAAACAATTGAAGAGGCAATAAAAGAGGCCGCTGATGAATATGATGAGCTCCTTGACAGATGCAACACATTCTCTGACACTCTCCGCAAGGAGGCTGAACTCAAAGGCGGAGAAAAATATGCGGAATTACTCCTTCTTGCATACCGTCAGGTTATGGCGGCACACAAGCTGGTTGTGGACAAAGACGGAAACAACCTTTACATTTCAAAGGAATGCTTCTCAAACGGCTGTGCGGCCACGGTAGACGTCACATATCCCAGCGCACCTATGTATCTTTTATATAATACTGAACTTCTCAAGGGTATGCTTCGTCCCATATTCCGTTATGCAGGCACAAAAGACTGGACCTTTGACTTTGCTCCCCACGATGCAGGCTGTTATCCCTTTGTAAACGGTCAGGTTTACGGTGAAAATCAGTTGAAATATCAGATGCCCGTTGAGGAATGCGGAAATATGATAATACTCGTTTCCGCGATATGCGAAAAGGATAACGACTACTCCTTTGCTCAGGAAAATATTGAACTCCTCGAAAAATGGAGCAAATATCTTATAAAGTACGGCAAAGACCCTGAGAATCAGCTTTGCACGGATGACTTTGCAGGACATCTTTCACACAACTGCAACCTTTCGCTTAAAGCAATTATGGGTATGACGGGATTTGCAAAGATTCTGAAAAACATCGGCAGAAACGATGAAGCCGAGGAGCTTTTCAATAAAGCAAAGGAATATGCAGACTCTTTCCTGACCGATGCAGAAAACAGTGACGGCAGTTACCGTCTGGCTTATGACAGAGAGGGCACGTTCAGCCTGAAATACAACGCAGTATGGGATAAGCTGTGGAAAACAAATCTTTTCTCTGCCGATTTCTTCAGCGGTGAAATTGAAAGATACAAAAAAGAGGCTCTGCCCTACGGCGTACCCCTTGACAGCCGTGAAAAATATACAAAGTCCGACTGGCTTATTTGGGTAGCCTGTCTTGCCGATACAAAAGAGGATTTTGAATTCTTTGCAGATATTCTCTGGAATGCATACAACACAATGAGAACAAGAGTACCTATGACAGACTGGTATTACGCTGACACCTCCGAAATGGTCGGTTTCAGACACCGTTCTGTTCAGGGCGGACTGTTCATAAAGCTTTTGTTTGAATAAAACACAGACCACCGGTACAGACCTGTGGTCTTTATTGTAATGAGCAATGAGTAGTGAGCAATGAGCAATTAAAGAAAAGGCTCCGCCTTTTGAACCATTATATCGGGATAAGGGGCAAAGCCACTTCAACACTTATTCACTATTACTTATTACCTATTACTTAAACAATAGTTTAAAGCCGCCTCGGCGTGAACCGAAGCGGCAAAAATATTATTCTGCGTTTACTGATTAAGTGAGATTATCAAAAGAATCAATAAGCTGTGCGGAATAGCGGAGAACGTGACGAGCATCTGCTGCTGTGATTTCACCATTCTTGTCAACGTCTGCTGCGAGAAGAAGAGCTTCATCTGCAATAAGCTCAAGCTGTGCGGAATGACGGAGAACAACACGGGCATCGCCTGCAGTAACTTCGCCGTCGCCTGTTACGTCACCGGGAACATAATCGGGTTCATCATCAACAGGAGGAACATCGGGATCGGGTGTAGGATCGGGTGTGGGATCAGGATCTTCAACGCCTGTTGCGGGAGTTGTTGTAACTGCGATATAGTGACCGTTAGCTACACAGTATGTGCCTTCGTAACCGTCGTGAGTTGCAGTAGCAGCCTTTGTGAAGGAGGCTGTTTCTGTACAATCGTGCTCAAAGAGTGAGAAGAGAAGATTGTCTACAAGGTCAAGAACGCCTGTGATAACTGACTTATTGAAAAGGCTTTCGGGATCCTCATTTGTTGCAAGAACGTTTGCAAATGCTGCAAAGTCGCAATCAACAAGGCTGGGAACGAGCTTTTCAATGAAGAGTGTGTAAGTATCAACAACGAATGTTTCGTCGCCGCAATCATTGATGAAGTTGAGTGCGAAGAGCTCGTTGATAATAACGTTGAGCTTGTACCAGGGGCCGTAACCGTCAGCTGTGCCTACTTCGATTGAAAGCTCATCGGAAACAGCAGGGATACCTGCGATCCAACCGAGTGCCCAGTCAACGATATCTTCAAGGATGCCTTCCCAGTTGTCTGCGTTTGATGCTGCATAGCCAACGCCTGCTCTTGCAAGCCAGTAATCAGCTACTTCCATAGCCATTGTGCCCATTGTGTTGATCCATGCTGTGTACTCAAGGTCTTTGATTGTGCCGTCAGCATTGAGAACAAGAGATTTGTAATCAGTTGTGAATGCACATTCTTCGGGCTGTACCATATAGTAGTCGATTGCATAATATGCTGCATAGCTGAGAAGATTCTCAAGAGTATCAGCATCTGCGGGAACCTGTACACCGAGAAGTGAGGGGATAAGAAGATTTGCAACTTCAATAATCATAGCTTCAAGATCCATACCTGCAAGCTTATCTGCGGTGAAGGAGCTGAAGTCATAGGAATAAGGTGTACCGTCGATTGTGAACTCAAGCTTGCCGCCGTTATATGTGGAGAGAGTCTTGAGAACATATGAACAGAAAGATGTAAGGTTAGCGGTAATGTTTTCGTTGCCGCCCTTCTTGAGTGCAAGCTCTTTAGCTACTGCGGGCTGAACGAGCTTTTCGATAATGCCGCAGATGAGGTCGTTAAGGCCTTCGAAAATGCCGCTTTCTGCAAGAGATGTGAAGTTGAAATCTTCAACTGTGAACTCATAATTAAGATTGAGGATATCCTTGAGAATAGCAAGGTCTTCGTTGCCGTTTACAAGGTCGTTGAGCATTGTCTTGAGGTCGTTGTTAAGAGGCTCAATAGCAAAGGATGCGATAAGGTAATCGCCGTACTCACCGATAAGCTCGTTAAGAGTCATCTTAGCTGTAGCGGCAGCTGTTGCCTTGTCTACGTCCTCGCCTGTCATAAGCTTAACGAGAGCAGCTGCAAGGAGCTCGTCGGATGTGTATGATTTGTACTGTGAAGCTTCATATTCAACAGCAATAACCTTTGATGTTGTGCCGTCGCCGTTGTCAACCTCATTCCACTCTGCAACAAGGTTTTCGTAAAGCATCTTGTTGATTTCACCCTTGAGGTTCTTCATTGTTTCATTGATTTCGTTGATATCAAAGAAACTGCTGATAAGGTTACCAACTGTACCGAGCTGGAGCTCACCCTTGATAACAGTCTTGATAACTGAAATATTGCTGGGGTCAGAAATAAAGCCGAAAAGAGCGTTTACGATGTCCATACTGCTTGCACCGTTAGCGCTTGTAATAACCTTCTTATTTCTGCCTGAGCCGTCATAGAGAGCAGCTGTGCTGAACTTAGCAGCATCACCGCAGAATTTTGTGCCCTTACCCTTAAGGTAATCAAGAGCGCCTGCAAGAGTGCCGATGATACCGTCAACTGAGTTGAGGTCGATGTCTGTACCGCCGAGAACACTGCCGATAAGACCGCTGAAATCTTTGATTTCGTTGTTGAGGTCAGTTTCTGCAAGGAACTCGTCTGCATATGCGATAAGAACGTCTGCAAGAGCTTCTGTATCAGCAGTTGCAACATCTACGCCTTCTTCTGCAGCTTTGTCCTTAAGCTGATCAAGCATAAATACGAAGTTGAGAACTGTGGGAACAAGTTCTTCTTTTCTGTCACCAAGGTCTGTAAGTAATGTTTCAACAACAACAGCAAGGTTGTCACTGTCAAGATAAGCATCAAGAGAGGATGTATCTCTTTCAGCAGCGAATGCTGTCATCGGAACACACGAAAATACCATAACAAGTGCAAGAAGAACACTTAAAATTTTGGTGGTTTTTTTCATTTGTAAACCGATCCTTTCTGTTTCGGCTTTGCGCCGATTTTTATATTTGAGCACACATTATGCACATATAAAGAATAATATAAATCGGCTGAAATGTCAAGTTTTAATAAGATGTTAAATAATTCCCAAACAATTTTTGGTTATTAGCACAAAAAGTGTAAAAAAATTTTGTTGCTTATAACAATTTAATTTCCTTTTTTCATCAAATTACGAAACAGCCGTATTGACAAACAAAAATCATTAACCGATATTCGGTTTTGTTCAAAATGCAGAAAAATTGAAAAATGTGTAAAAAAGCTTAAATTTATGTTGAAATCATCGCTACAAAGATATATAATATGTATATTAATTGAAAGAGGTGAAGCTCTGTGAACAGCCTGCAGAAAAAAATTCTCTCCGAGGGTAAGGTTCTGCCCGGAAACATTCTTAAAGTTGACGGCTTTCTTAATCATCAGATCGATATTGCTCTGCTCAAGGATATGGGCAAAGACTTTTACGAGCTTTTCAAAGATAAAAATATAACCAAGATTCTCACCATTGAGGCATCAGGCATAGCAATAGCCTGCTATACCGCCGAATATTTCAATGTTCCCGTTGTTTTCGCAAAGAAGGGACAGCATAAAAATGTCGGCAAGGATGTTTTCACGGCTGAGGTCTTTTCTTTTACAAAGGGCACTTCTTACGAGGTTGCAGTTTCACAGCTTTACCTGAAGCCCGACGACAGAGTGCTTATTATTGATGACTTTCTTGCTAACGGACAGGCTGTGCTCGGTCTGCAGAAGATTATCGAGGATGCAGGCGCAACACTCTGCGGTGCAGGTATTGCAATAACAAAGGCATTCCAGTCCGGCGAACAGCTCCTGATTGATGCGGGTATTGATGTAAAATCACTTGCGGCAATCGAGTCAATGGAAAACGGCACAGTCGTTTTCAGAGATTAACTTTGTATATGTTTTATTACATATAAATATTAAAAAACAGGAGAAATCAAAAATGAAGAAACTTCTCGCAATCCTTCTTGCTCTTGTTATGGTACTCTCATTCGCAGCTTGTACCAAGACACCCGGCACAGAAGACGAATCCACAGACGCAGACGCAAACAACTCAGCATCAACTGAGCTCAAGGACGTTAAGGTTGGCTTTATCTTCCTTCACGACGAAAATTCAACATACGACAAGAATTTCATTGACGCTGCTAAGGCAGCTTGCACTGAAATGGGTGTTGAATACGCTCAGAAGACTCAGATCCCCGAGTCAAACGACTGTTATGATGCAGCAGTTGAGCTTATCGAGGTTGACGGCTGTAACGTAATTTTTGCTGACTCTTTCGGTCACGAATCTTTCCTTATTGACGCTGCTAAGAAGTATCCCGATGTACAGTTCTGCCACGCAACAGGTACACAGGCTCACACAGCAGGTCTTGCTAACTTCCACAACGCATTTGCTTCTATCTACGAAGGCAGATACCTTGCAGGTGTTGCTGCAGGTCTCAAGCTCAACGAAATGATCGCTGACGGCAAAATCACAGCTGACAAGGCAAAGATGGGCTATGTAGGCGCTTTCACATTTGCTGAAGTTATTTCCGGCTACACATCATTCTACCTTGGCGCAAAATCAGTTTGCCCCTCAGTAACAATGGATGTTAAGTTCACAGGTTCATGGTACAACGAACAGCTCGAGAAGGAAGCTGCACAGGCTCTTATCAACGGCGGTTGCGTACTTATCAGCCAGCACGCTGACTCAATGGGTGCTCCCACAGCTTGCGAAACAGCAGGTGTTCCCAACGTTTCATACAACGGTTCAACAGTTGCTGCTTGTCCCAATACATTCATCGTTTCTTCCCGTATCAACTGGACACCTTACTTCAAGTATATGATCGAATGTGTACAGAAGGGCGAAGCAATTGCTACTGACTGGACAGGTACAATCGAAACAGGTTCAGTTGTTCTTACAGAAGTTAACGAAGCTGCTGCTGCAGAAGGCACAGCTGCTAAGCTTGAAGAAGTTAAGGGCAAGCTCCTTGACGGCACTCTCGAAGTATTTGATGCATCAACATTCACAGTAGGCGGCAACGCTGTTACTTCCTACCTTGCTGACGTTGATACAGATGCAAACTACGAGAAGGATACAGAAGTTATCGAAAACGGCGTATTCCACGAGTCAAAGTTCCGTTCAGCTCCTTATTTCGATATGGAAATCGACGGTATCACACTTCTTGACAGAAATTACGGCTAATTTCAGACTTGCAGTCTGAGGTGGGGCAACTCATCTCAGACTGATTTTGAAGAAATTGCTGCATTTGATTATCTGCAACAATTTCTTGAGAATTAATGGAACGAGGTGTCGATGTGGCAAAACAACCGGCTATTGAACTTAAAAATATAACCAAAAGATTCGGCGCAAAGGTTATTGCTAATAAAAATGTAAATCTTACCGCATACCGTGGTGAGATTCTTTCCATTCTCGGAGAAAACGGAAGCGGCAAGACTACTCTTATGAATATGATTGCAGGCATTTATTTCCCCGATGAAGGTCAGATTTTCGTTGACGGTGAGGAAGCTACGATCACTTCCCCCAAGGATGCGTTTGACTACAGAATAGGTATGATACATCAGCATTTCAAGCTTGTTGATGTTTTCAGCGCTGCGGAAAATATCGTTCTCGGTATAGAAAACGGCAAATATGACCTGAAAAAGTCAACTGCGGACATCAAAAAAATCAGCGAGCAGTACGGATTTGATATCGACACCGAAAAGAAGATATATTCTATGTCTGTATCCGAAAAGCAGACTGTTGAAATCATAAAGGTTCTTTACAGAGGCGCGGATATTCTCATTCTTGACGAGCCTACCGCCGTTCTGACTCCTCAGGAAACAGAAAAGCTGTTCAATATCCTGCGTAATATGCGTGATGACGGTAAATGTATCATCATCATAACTCATAAGCTCCACGAGGTGCTCTCACTTTCCGACAGAGTTGCAGTTCTGCGCAAGGGTGAATACGTTGGCACCGTAAACACTGCGGAAACAAACGAAAGTGAGCTTACCGAAATGATGGTGGGCAAGAAAATTGCCCTCAATATCGAAAGAAGTGAGCCGAAAGACAGTCAGGAGCGTCTTATTGTAAACGGCATTACCTGTGTTGACAGACAGGGTGCCACCGTGCTTGACGATATCTCATTCTCCGCAAAAAGCGGCGAAATTCTCGGCATTGCAGGTATTGCAGGCAGCGGTCAGCGAGAATTGCTTGAAGCTATCGCAGGCTTACAGCATCTTTCATCGGGTGAAATACTCTACATTAATCCCAAAACAGGCAACAAAGAAAATCTGAGGGATAAAACACCCGTTCAGATCCGCGATATGGGTGTCCGTCTTTCATTCGTTCCCGAGGACAGACTGGGTATGGGTCTTGTAGGCAATATGGATATTGTTGACAATATGATGCTCAGGAGCTACACTAAGGGACATTCAATGTTCCTGCAGAGAAAAGCTCCCAAGGACCTTGCAATGAAAATTATCAACGACCTTGAGGTTG
The DNA here is from genome assembly GCA_017465825.1 of Clostridia bacterium. Taxonomy (GTDB): domain Bacteria; phylum Bacillota; class Clostridia; order Oscillospirales; family Acutalibacteraceae; genus UBA1081. The sequence goes on along the minus strand of JAFTVI010000031.1, from coordinate 32,510 downwards.
TAACCCCCGGCGCAAACACTCCCGTTCGCCGTCTTTCCGGCGGTAACGTTCAGAAGGTGCTGGTCGGCAGAGAGATTGCCGCATCACCCACAGTGCTTATGGTTGCTTACCCCGTAAGAGGTCTTGACATCAACTCATCATATATGATATACAACCTTCTCAACGAGCAGAAGGAGAACGGTGTTTCCATTATATTCGTCGGTGAGGACCTTGACGTGCTTCTTGAGCTCTGCGACAGAATAATGGTTATCGGTTCAGGCAGAATAACGGGCATTGTTGATGCCAGAACCACATCAAAAGAAGAAATCGGTCTGCTTATGACCAAATCCAAGTTCGACGGAAAGGAGAATGACAATGGATAATACAAAAGCTGTCAAGCACCATCACGAGCCGCTTGTACATATAGTAAAGCGCGATGATATGCCTTCCTGGAAAGCCTGGCTTATCCGTATTGCAACAATTGTTATTTCAATTTTCCTTATGGGCTGTCTTTCTACGATGCTTACGGAAAAAAGCCTTTTTGAAACATTTGAAATGATGTTCCGCGGTGTTTTCGGCAGAATTGAATCAGGTTCAACCGTAATGCTCTGGAAATATCTTCAGGAAATTGCAATTCTGCTTTGTCTTGCTCTTGCTCTTACACCTGCGTTCAAGATGAAGTTCTGGAACTGCGGCGCAGAGGGACAGGCTCTTATGGGCGGTCTTGCCGCAATGATGTGTATGATAAATCTGGGACAGACACTTTCCTATCCTGTTTTGCTTGCAGTTGTAATTATTACAAGTATTCTTGCAGGCGCTGTATGGGGACTTATTCCCGCAATCTTCAAGGCACTTTTCAACACAAACGAAACTCTGTTCACTCTTATGATGAACTACATTGCAACACAGATAATCGCATACTATGTTTACATCGTGGGCGGCGGTTCAAATATAATTCAGCCTGTAGCCGAGGGTAATCTCCCCGTAATCGGCAACAACAGATATCTTATAAACATAATTATCGTTGCCGTCATCTGTATATTTATGTATATATACCTTAAATACAGCAAGCACGGTTACGAAATATCGGTTGTTGGCGAAAGCCAGAATACAGCCAGATATATCGGCATCAACGTAAAAAAGGTTATAATCCGTACAATGGTCATTTCAGGCGCACTCTGCGGCGTTGCAGGTATGCTTCTCGTTGCAGGTACTGACCATTCAATAAACACCAACACTGTCGGCGGACAGGGCTTTACCGCTATTATGGTATCCTGGCTCGGTCAGTTCAACCCCTTTATTATGGTACTGATGACAGGCGTTATCTGTTTCCTTCGTCTGGGCGCAAGTAAAGTTGCAGATACCTGTATGCTTAACGCATCCTTTGCGGATATTGTTGTAGGTGTTGTAATTCTTTGCGTGGTCGGCTGTGAGTTTTTCATCAGATACTCCGTTAAATTCCGCCACAGCAAGAAGGAGGTAAAAGAATGATAGTTCAGTTTATTTGCCGTGCAATACTTTTAGGTGTTCCGCTTCTTTACGGCTCCACAGGTGAAATAGTGACGGAAAAATCAGGTCATCTGAACCTTGGTATTCCCGGAATTATGTATGTTGGCGCAATAAGCGGTGTTATCGGCTCATTCCTTTACGAAAATGCCTGCGGAAACAGCCTTGATTCAATGAACGGCGTCCTTGCCGTGCTTATTCCCTTACTCTGTGCCGTGCTCGGTTCAACTCTTATGGGACTTATTTACAGCTTTCTTACCGCTACCCTGCGCGCAAATCAGAATGTTACAGGTCTTGCGATCACAACCTTCGGTATAGGTCTCGGTAACTTCTTCGGCGGCTCTCTCATAAAGCTTACCGACAGCGAAATGCCTTCAATAGCTCTTACAAAAACAAGCAGCTTCTTTTCGGTAAAATTACCTTTTGCCGATGACCTTGGCGCATTCGGAGAAATATTCCTTTCACACGATTTCCTCACATACTTAGCTATAATCATAGCTCTTGTTGTGGCATTTGTGCTCAACCGCACCCGTGTCGGTCTTAATCTGCGTGCAGTAGGTGAAAATCCCGCTACTGCAGATGCGGCAGGTATCAATGTTATAAAGTATAAATATGTTGCAACCTGTCTCGGCAGTGCAATTGCAGGTCTGGGCGGACTTCAGTATGTTATGTCCTATGCAAACGGCGTCTGGTCAAACAATGCCTTCGGCGACAGAGGCTGGATGGCAATTGCTCTTGTTATATTTGCACTCTGGAAGCCCTCCACCGCAATCGTAGGTTCATTCATATTCGGTGCATTGTGTAATGCAAACAATTATGTACAGGGTCTCGGCGCTGAAACACAGGAGCTTTTCAAAATGCTTCCCTACGTGGTTACGATTATCGTTCTTGTTATAACAAGTATGCGTAAAAAGCGTGAGCATCAGCCTCCCGCAAGCCTTGGACTTTCCTATTTCAGAGAAGAAAGATAACAAAAAAAGGCGGGGCAACAGCTCCGTCTTTATTAATAGAACAGCAAAAAACCTCGCCGTAAAGCGAGGGATTTTCTGCATTGAATTAAAAATTAAGCGCCGAAAATTGACTGTACAAAGTTAACGAGTAACATTATAACATTTACAAATGACTCAAACATTTTTAATTCCCTCCGTATTTATTAGTCCACAAACTGAGTATTAACCATTGATAATATGATATCACACATTTTCGTAACATATGTTATTTCAATATTAATTAAATGTGAATATTCTGTTAATATCTCAACATTATACAAATTTACAACAATAATTCCATACAGAATACAAAATCTGTTCAAAAACAGTTCATATTATAAAATCAGATACATCAACGCAAGGGACATCAATCTGTCCTGATGTTCGCCGTCCGACAAAACTGCGAGCAAAGCAAGAATCAGCATTGCGTCCTTGTCATTTTTCAATATATCAAATATCCCTGCGTGATTATCCTTCTTTTCTTCGTGTACCTCTTCCTGTACTGCCTCGGGTAATTCAACGGGATATGATATATGCTTTACTTCATCGGGCATCTGCGGTGCCGAACGCTGTTTTTCATCATTTTCTTCACCAACGACGATTGCCGCGCGTTTTTTCATTTCGCGCACACGGTTTGCGGCATCCTCCTGCATACGGAGCATATCCTGATAAGTGTATTCCCGCATCGCGTCACCTCACAGCAGTCCGTTCAGCAACCCCGAATCCCTGAGCAGAGGTATAAGCTGAACAAGTCTGAGTATTTTTATTACTTCATCCGCCTTTTGCTGTCGCGGCTCACTCAGAAGCGGCTTGAGCGCCTTTATAAGGGCAGTTCTCTCATCATCCTGTGAAACTGCATTGCCGATTTTGCCGATATTTCCAAGCATATCTGCGCTGAATATATTTGAACTGTCAGCCTTGTTTTCTTTCTTGCCCGAATCGGAATTTAAAATTGAATTTGCGGCGGTTTTGAGCTGGCGGATATCCTCATCGGTAAGCGAAGACAGAATTTCACTGATGTCCATTCTGTTCACCGCCCAGCTTGTTTAAAATATTTTTAACGGCATCGGATGCCATCAGCTTATTCATCAATTCACTGTTTGACAGCAGGCTGTTAAGCTTGCTTGCCTGATCCTGACTTAAATTTGAATGCAGCTGCTGTGCAAGCTCTCTGTTTTCCTCATCGGTGTTGTTTTTGATTTTACTGAGCATATCCTCAAAATTATCTGACATATATATCCCTCCCTGCAAATATTATGAAAAAAGAAAGGTGATTATGATGCGATTACTTGTACTTTCGGATTCTCACGGCGATTATATTTCGCTGAAAATGGCTGTTGAAAACACTCAGGATGTTGATGCGGTCATATTTCTCGGTGACGGAGTTCACGACCTTGATAAGGTAGGAATTTCACTTGCACGCAAAAAATTAGTTGCTGTAAAGGGCAACTGCGACGGCTCATTCTGCGACTACCCTGCCCTTGCGATTGAGAATCTGGGTGGAATAAAGGTCTACTGCACCCACGGACACAATGAAATGGTAAAATTCGGCTATCAAGTGCTTAAAGACAGAGCTAGAGAAGCAGGGGCAACACTTGCGCTTTTCGGGCACACACATACACCGTATACTGCCTATGAAGACGGACTTTACATAATGAATCCGGGGAGTGTGAGGGAGAACTCATGCGGCGTGGTGGATATTACACCTAATGGTATATTATGTTTCAACAAAAAGATTGTTACTTGATATTGACATATGTTAAAAAATTTTGTAGAATTTAATGAGTGGGCACCTCTAAAAACTAAATGCACGAAATCTTGTGTGCCATTTTTCCGTCATATAGCCCAAAAATACTCGTTAATACACAAAGTATTGCCTGCGTTTTTTGAACTATCTGACAAAAAAATTTCTACACAATCTTTGCACCTTTAGTTTTCAGAGGTGCCCAAATAAAAATAAAGGTAGTGATACAATAATGTTTGACAAAAACGATCCTGTTCTTTTTATTATTGCAGGCGCAGTCATTCTCTTCGTTCTTGCTCAATCCGTATTTTTCCTCGTTAAAGCCTGGAAACAGGGCAAAGCCTTGGGAATCGACAAGAAAAAGCTCCGCAATTCAGTTACATCAAGTGCGGTATTTACTGTTCCGTCAGCACTGTCCATTCTTGCAACTGTTATTGCTCTTGCTCCCGCTCTCGGTCTTGTTATCCCCTGGGTCCGTCTGTCCGTTATAGGCAACCTGATGTACGAAACAACCGCAGCCGAAGCAGCAATGAAGGCGTTCGGACACGAAGGCGGAATGGCAGTTCCCATAACAGACCCCGAAGTTTACGCTGGTGTTGCCTGGGTAATGACACTGGGTATATGTTTATCTCTGGTACTGTTACCGTTTATGGCAAAACCGCTTCATAAAAAACTGCTGAACGCAGGCAAGAAAAATAATGAAGCAGCTGCACCCGCAGAAAACACCGAAGCTACAGCGACAGACAAGAAAAAAATCAAAAGAAGCATCGGCGGTTTTATGGATTATGTTTCACCTGCCGTTTTCATCGGTCTTATCGGTGCATTCGTTGCAAGAGCAATAATCGGTGCAGGCAACGAAGACACATTCGGTGACGGCGCAGGCGTGCTCTCCGTAATAACACTCGTTGTTGCAATCGTTTCATCAATCATACTCGATGTGATTGCAAAGAAATGCAAGCTGACCTGGCTGGAGCCTTTTGTAATGCCGATAGGAATGATACTTGCAATGGTAGCGGCAATAATTGCATACAATGTACTGCCGCCCGAAATAGCTGTACTGGAATGGAGGGGTTAAATTATGGCTAAAAACAACGTAAAAAAAGAAAAATCATATTTTGACCGTGTTCATTCCTGGGGCAGAATTTCTTCCATAACAGCGCTTTGCGTGCTTCTGATGTTCCCGATGGCAATCTGTCTTTATTTAAACGTTTTCCCTCCTATATCAAAAGTTCTTGAAGGTCTGCTCGTTCTTATTCCTACATACTGGACGTTTGCAATTATTGAAGTTTTAATCTACACACCTATGCTGGGTGCAGGCGGAACATACCTTTCATTCGTTACAGGTAATATCACCAATCTGAAGCTCCCCTGTGCAATCAGCGCAATGGAAAGCGCAGACGTCAAGCCGAATTCCGAAGAAGGCGAAGTTATCTCAACAATTGCCATAGCAACGTCTTCAATCGTTACGACAGTAGTTCTTGCAATCGGTATTCTCGTATTTGCACCGTTTCTTGATTCATTTACTGAGAACGAATTGCTCAAGCCTGCATTCGCACAGGTTCTTCCTGCTCTTTTCGGCGCACTCGGTTTAGGCTACTTTATAAAGCACTGGAAAATATCTTTCGTTCCCATAATCGTTATGATAATCGTACTGATTTTTGTGCCTACACTGGCTGCCGGAACACTTCTCTTCCCCGGAATTATTGCTTCCGTAATCGGTGCATTTATTATGTACAAAGCCGGTTTCCTTGACAAGAAAGCCGACTGAGCTGTATAAAAATTAAATTTTTAACAAAACAGTTGATTTATATTACATTTGATGTTATAATTTACTAAACAGTTAATTTTTGTAAAGGAGTGCATAGTGATGTTTGACAACAGTATCGTAAACGGCGCAGCTGACGGACTTAGTCTTCTTGAAAGAATTATCGACATCATCATAAGACTTTTTGAAGCATTGCTCGGCGGCGGCTCAAGTGACACAACTGCAGCTGAAGACACAAGCGCAGTAGCAGGCGAATAATAATTAATCGGATTGTAAAGAAGCTGTTTTGTACAGCTTCTTTATTTTTGACTACATTTATATGCCGAATGTTGACAAAATTGTGTCATAAATATTAAATAAACAATAATTATAAAAAAACTACTTGAATAAACAGGATATTTATGCTATTATGTATACGAATTAAAATCTCAGGGAAACGGAGGTCTATACATTGAACAATTTTGCTCAGATTATAAACTTTATTATGTATGTCATTGACCTCATACAGAGTTGGTTTAACGGCGGCAACAATGCTGACAACAATAATGACAATGCCAATGCTGATGAAGATGTGAATGAATTTGTTTAAAAATAATTTAAGCTTGCAAACCGCTTAGGTTAGGCAGGCTTTTTTTATTCGAAAATTTTTTTTGTTAAATTTTGTCAAAACTGATTGACAAATGCAAAATTTAATGGTATATTTAAGAAAAAAAAGGAAGGAAGTCAGTAAAAATGAGAACAACAGGAATAGTAAGAACAGTAGACGCAGTAGGCAGATTTGTTATCCCTATGGAGCTTAGAAAGCATCTTAACATTGTAGACGCACAGGACGCGCTTGAGGTATTTGTTGACGAAGACAAGATTATTCTTAAAAAGTATACACCCTCCTGTTTCCTCTGCAGCAGCTCTGAGGATCTGGTTGAATACAATGACCATAAGATATGCAAAGCCTGCATAGCAAAGCTCGCAGAAAGCGTAACAGCAGAAGCAGAATAAAAGATAAAGCACCCGAATCATTGGGTGCTTTTTATTATAAAAAATAAGCAGAACAACAATTCAGCGCTCTGTAGGGAGCGACGCCCCCGTCGCTCCGATTGATGAAAATGTACCATTTCCATCAATAAAGAATTGTTCACAAACTTAATAATTATCTGTTTTTTGAACGTCAACTACAATCATCAAAATCGCAGATTTTGATGATTCGGAGCGACGGGGGCGTCGCTCCCTACGGAATAACTTTATCACCAATCAAAACAAAAAAAGCAGAGCCGTTAAGCTCTGCTGATTTTTAATTATTTGTATGTAACGTTGTTGATTGTCATCTTGTTGGTAAGAGTTGCGTAACCTGAAACGGGAACAACAACTGCTGTTGCGTCAACTTCGATGAAGTAGTTCATAATCTGTGTAAGAGATTCAACTTTACCTGTTGCTGTATCAAATACAAGTGTAGCTGTACAATCCTTACAAGTAAGGTCGAACTTCTTCATTGTAACAACGCCTGAGAACTCAGCAACGATGTTGTCGATTTCTTCCTGGTCAAGAGGATTGAACATTGAACCAACTATACTGTCGCAGGATGCTGCACCGTCAGCTGCGGGACGAGCATCTTTTTCGTCGTTAAGAACGATAACGATAGTTGTCTTGCCGCCGCTTTCAGTCATAGAAGCTGACTTGATAGCACTTGCATCTGTAAGAAGACAGCCCTTGTCGTTTCTGACAATCGGAATCTGAGCCTTGTCATCTCTCTGCTGAATATCAGCTTCATCCTCAGAAGTCATAAGACCCTGAGCGATGGGAAGAACAAGGTTACCAACTGTACCGAGGTCATAGTCATCAGCAAGAGTCTGGAACTCTTTCTTCTCGTATGTAGCAACGCCGTCCTTGAGCTGATTCATAACTTCTGTGTACTTAGCAAGAATCTCCTCGTTGGTAGGACCGGAAGTTGCGGGAGCATCAGAACCTGGATCATCTGTACCGGGTGTTTCTGTGTTTGAATCATCTGCACCGGGTGTTTCTGTGTTTGAATCATCTGTACCGGGTGTTGTTGAAGTACCGGGATTGGATGTGCCGGGTGTTGTTGAAGTACCGGGATTGGATGTGCTGTTATCTGTGTTGCCATCAGAAACAACAGTGCCGCCTGTAGCGATTGTTGAAACCTTGGATGCGGTTACGATGCAGCAAACTGAGCATACGCAAAGTGCTAAAACAGTAACAACAGAAACGAGTCTGGAAAGTACGGGTGAATCGTACTCGTGGCTTTTTTTCATATCTTGAGTTACCCCTTTCATGGATTACATCTTTTACTAACCCAATTACTATTTTGGTGTGCATTACACCGGTTATATTAAATTTACATCAAATGAGAGAAAAAGTCAAGATATAAAATTACATTTCTATTAACTTTTTATCAAAATTTTTAAAAATATATAATATTCACCAAGGAATCTGCTATTTTTCGGTTTTGTGGCTGATATTATCGACAATATCTCTGAAAATCGGGGCGCACTCGGTAGAGGATGAAACTCCGTCCTCTTTAAACACAACTATGACATACTGCGGTTCGTCTGCAGGATAATAGCCTGCAAACCAGGTATGCACGATTTCTCTTCCGTTCTCCGTCCAGCCCGTTTCCGCCGTAGCGGTTTTGCCTGCGGCTTCATTTTCCATAGGGGCGGCAAGCTTTCCGCTGCCGCTTGCAACTGTTTCTTCAAGCATTGAACGGATTTTTTTACAGACGCTGTCCGTTAATACCTTATTATTCGTTTCGCTTTCATAATATGCTTGAATCTCTCCGTTTTCATCAGTTATTTCCTTTAATATATAAGGCTCTCTGTAATAGCCGCCGTTGACAAAGGCGCAATAAACTGCGCCAATCTGCAGAGGAGTTGCAAGGAGTGTGCCCTGACCGAAGGAAAGATTTGCAAGAGAGGCAGAAGAATCAATATCCGCAATATCGGGAAGAATACCTGCAACGGACACAATTGAATCTGCAAGAGTGATTTTTGAGCCGAAACCGAGCTGTGATGCAGTATGGAGTATATTTTCCGCGCCCACAAGCTGACCGAGCTGAATAAAATATGAATTGCAGGACACAGCCATTGCCTCGGTCATACTGACGGTACCGTGTCCGTCTTTCTTATGACAGTTGAACCGTATACCGTTAACCGTAACATAGCCGTCACAGGTAAAAATCAAATCCTCCGAAATGCCCTGTTCAAGAGCCGCCGCCGCAACAACAGGCTTAAAAACCGAACCTACCGCATACGAACTCAGCGCTCTGTTAAGAAAAGGCGAATTCTCATCTGCAAGGGATGCGGACATATCCTCCCTGTCAAATTCGGGACTGCTTGCAAGAGCGAGAATTTCACCGGTCGCGGCATCAAGAACGACAACGGCGCCGCTTTCTATATTATTATATTCCATTATATTCTCACAAACGCTCTGAATTTCATAATCAACTGTCAGCACAAGACCTGCAGAGGATGCATAATTATCCGAAGCGACCTCAAATCCCTCACCACGAAGCATTTTACCCGTTGCATCAGCGCGGTAACGGACAGACAGCGTGCCCGAATTCTTATCCATAAGGCTGTCGAATGATTTTTCCAAACCGCTTGCGCCGTTCCCCTCACTGTCGAGATAGCCGATAATGTGGGATAACACATCGGAATCGGAATACCTGCTGTAAACGGTCATTTCTGTGATATCGTCGCAATCGCCGCTGTAATTCCGGGTATACAAAAGAAAAGGACTTCCTTTTTTGCTTTTTTCAACAGCCTCAGCGTATTCAGTCTGCGTAAGGCATCGGTAAAGAGTGGTCATAGCGTTTTCGGTGGGATTGACAATCAGCACGGCAGAAATTTCCCTGTTTACAAGCGGAATCATATTTCTGTCGTAAATCATACCTCTCGATTGTGCCACCTGAACACGCCTTGCACTCTGGGTTGCACCCGCCTCAGAATACTGAGATACAGACAGCGAACCGATTTTGAAAATCAGTCCGCAACACAGTGCAACAACAGTTAAAAATGAAAAAATAACCCGCTTTTCCGTAACAATCACCGAAAATATTATTTACTGAATTTTCCTCATTATAAGTGGTTCACAAAATATTGTTCTTTTAAAACAAAACATTGACAAGGACGGGCAAAATGGTATAAAATATTAACATTCAGATAATCTGACGGTATATTTGAAAAATCCATAAACAAGGAAGTGATTTATAATGGAACCCGATTCTTATCGAGGGAGCAACATACCGCCTGAACAAAGATACGCTGAATAAAACAAAGCTTTGAATGTCCGTTCACGGCTTTGTTTTGTTCGGCTGTGAAAGGACTTGATAATATGACAAACTGTTACATCACAAGGAACAACTACCTTGAGGAGCTGACAGGACCCGAACCCGGTTGTTGGGTCAATCTTGTTGCGCCCGGCGAATCCGAGCTCAACAGAATTTCAAACAAATACAATCTGGATATTGACGCACTTAAAGCCGCACTTGACGCCGACGAGCGTTCACGTATCGAGATTGAGGACAACTACACAATGATTCTTGTTAACATCCCCGTAAGAGAGGAAGATACAGACAAGGAGCTTTACAGCACGATTCCCCTTGCAATCATTGTGGTTGACGATGCGGTTATTACCGTCTGCAGTGAGGATACGCCGATTCTGCGCCAGTTTGCAATAGGCAAGGTGAAGGATTTCTATTCCTATATGAAATCACGCTTCATCCTGCAGATTCTTTACAAAACATCGTCACTTTTCCTTGCATACCTGAGAATCATTGACAAGAAAAGTGAAAACGTTGAAAACGAGCTTCACAAATCGCAGAAGAACAAAGAGCTTATTGAGCTTTTAAAGCTTGAAAAATCCCTTGTTTACTTCACAACGGCTCTGCGTTCAAACGAAGCAATACTCGAAAAAATGCTCCGTCTTGAAATTATAAAGAAATATCCCGAAGACGTTGACCTGCTTGAAGACGTTATCGTTGAAAACAAACAGGCTATCGAAATGGCAAACATCTACTCCGGCATTTTAAGCGGAACGATGGACGCATTCGCCTCTGTTATTTCAAACAACCTCAACATCGTAATGAAGGTGCTTTCGGTTATTACAATCGTGCTGTCCATTCCCACGCTTATATTCAGCGCATACGGAATGAACACAAACCTTAACGGTATGCCCTTTGCCAACAGCGAATGGGGATTTGCGATAGTTGTGCTCGGCGCAATGGCAATTTCTCTCGTGGCAATGATCATATTTATGAAAAGTAAAAAGTTTAAGTAATAAAAAAGACGGGGTTTGATAACTCCGTCTTTTTTTGGTTGCTGAAAAATATTCAGAAAAATAAGATAATGATAAACAATAATTTAGCGGAGCAGAAATTGAATGGTATTGCCTGTAGGGAGCGACGCCCTCGTCGCTCCGATTGATGAAAACGTACCATTTTCATCAATTCAAGGATTTATCGCAAATTCAAAAATGTCAGTTTTTATGATGAGTGTTCAATAAAATCATCAAAATCGCAGATTTTGATGATTCGGAGCGATGAGGGCGTCGCTCCCTACATTTATCAAATCAACATTCTGCTGAATTGTTGTTCATCTCGGAATTTTTACCGTAAACTCGCTACCTTTGCCGACTTCGCTCTCAACGGAAACGGTACAGCCTGTAAGATTGCATATTGCGGCAACAAGAGCAAGCCCCAGACCGTTACCCATTGCTTTGTGCGAGGTATCGCCCTGATAGAATTTTTCAAAAATATGCTCTTTCACTTCTTCGCTCATACCCTCACCCTCATCAAAGACGGTTACAGCTATGAATTTTTCATCGGTATCATCAATTTTCACACCGAAGCGTCCGCCGCTGTGGCTGAATTTTATGGCGTTGCCTATAAGATTTGTCCATATCTGCCCCAGAAGCTCCTCATTGCCGTTACAGGTACATTCCTGCAGCTCAAGCTCAGGCTCAAGGTCTTTTTCCATCCATTGTTTTTCAAACATAAGAACGGATCTTCTCAGCTGTTCGTCAAGTCTGAAAACCGTTTTCTTCGGCGTACTGCTGTCGGATTCAAGCTTTGAGAGCTTTAATACGTTATCCACAAGACCGGACATCTGTGCAACAGACTGTGACAGAAGCGTGAAGTATTCGGCTCTTTTTTCATTGGACAGGTCAGGCTTGCTCATAAGAGTAACGTACCCCTGAATGGCAGACAGCGGAGCCTTGAACTCGTGTGACACATTGGAAACAAAATCCGAACGGAGAATCTCAATACTGTTGAGCTGGTCTATCATTTTATTGATAGTATTTCCCAGTTCAAGCATTTCGTCTTTGAAATTATCCGTGTTGACCCTTACATCAAAATTACCCTGCGAAACCTGTTGAGTTACCTTTGTTATATCCTCAACGGGTTTTGAAATGCGCTTGACCCAATACGTTGCCAGAAGCTGACTGAGAAATATGAGCATTATGGAAATAAGGATAAAACCTAGCTCCCATATACTTTTTGCATCGGTAAAATCAAATTTTCCCGAGCCTACAATAAATGCAAGAAGATTGAGCAACAAAAAAATTATAAAAAGTGCACCCGATACAACAGTCAGCATCATTCGCCTGTAAACCTTGTTGTACTTCTTTTTGAATTCACGGTATTTCATATTCTTTTGCCCCTGTAGCCAAGGCCTCTTACGGTAAGGATTTCAATATCCTGACAGTCTTTGAGCTTATCTCTTATTCTGTTTATATGCACGTCAACGGTTCTTTCCTCAGACTCGGAATCATACTCCCAGAATTCATCCATAAGCTGACGGCGCGTAAAGGTCCTGTCCGTGCAGGACATAAGCTTGTACAGAATAAGAAACTCCTTTTTTGGCAGTTCAATGCAGTCCTCGGCATAGTTTACGGTGTGAGTGTCAAGGTCAAGCACCGTACCGCCGATCTGCAGTTTGCGTTCGCTTACGCTCTTTGCGCGGCGCAGAAGGGCGTATATCCGCAGAATCATTTCATTGAGATCAACAGGCTTTACCATATAATCGTCCGTGCCGGCAAGAAAGCCGTAGCGCTTATCCTCGTAGCTCTCCTTTGCGGAAATCATAAGTATAGGCAGTTCGGGATAAAACTCCCTCACCTGCTTTGTTAATTCGTATCCGTCAAGACAGGGCATCATAATATCGGACAGAAGCAGATCAATTTTATTTTCCGCCATAAGCTCCAGTGCCTGTTCACCGTCAAATGCGGGCACAGCATCAAAATCGTTAGCCTTTAACGTGTCGCAATAAATGCCGTTCATCCGCACATCGTCTTCTGCAACAAGTATGGTAAACATATATATCAACTCCTATCACGAATTGTAGATAAAGATTATAAACTTTGTGTTAATTATATCGGTGTTCCGTAGGGCGCGTCGCCCCCGTCGCGCCGAATTATCAAAATCTACGATTTTGATAATTACAATTGTACAAAAACATCAAGATAAACATTTCTTAAGATAAATCTTTTTATTGATGAAAATGGTACATTTTCATCAATCGGAGCGACGAGGGCGTCGCTCCCTACGATTTACAATTTAATTCTGCTGATAAATTTTGCAAAAATTAAAGAAAACTTAACATTGAGCATTTATAATAGGCTCATAAACAAGCTATCCTCCGCTTTTTCTGCTCATAAAGTGAGATTCCCGTCGGAAACGACGGGAGTCTTGCATTTTACACTCCGCTCAGGTCAAAGGGTGGGGTGTATTCACTCTTTGCGGAAGAAAAATCCTGCACGTAGCCGTTTTCAAGCCCCACAAGATACATATAGTCCACCGCTTTGTTATATTCTTCTTCTGATACGGTTTTTCGAAGATTCGGTATCGTGCAGTTTTCGTTTGGCGTAAACTGGCTCATAAGGCTGAAAATCACCTTATTATCAAATTCCTGAGCAACCCAATCTATAACGTCAAGGGTGTTTTCCAACTCATCGGGCAGCATAAGGTGGCGGATAATAACGCCCTTTTGCATAATTCCCTCATCATCAAGCACCGCATCACCCACCTGACGGTACATTTCACGGATTGCATCCTTTGCCTTTTCGGGATAATCCGCCGTTTTTGAATATTTCTTTGCAATATCCGTATTGAGATACTTCAAATCGGGCAGATATATCTGCACCTTTCCCTCAAATTTTTCAAGAGTTGCGACGCTGTCGTATCCGCTTGAATTATAGACAACAGGCACTTCAAGCGGTTTTTCGAGAGATTGCAGAATCTTGTGGGCATAATGAGTGGGGGTTACGAGATTGATATTATGCACACCGCTGTAAATCAGCTCGTCGTAAATCTCACAAAGCCGCTCTACGGTGATTTCCTTACCGAAACCGCCCGTACTTATTTCATAATTCTGACAGAAAACGCATTTAAGGTTGCATCCGCTGAAAAACACCGCACCAGAACCGCCGTAGCCGCTGATGCAGGGCTCCTCCCAGAAATGTGCGCCTGCACGGGCGATTTTTAAAGTATCACCCACGCCGCAGATACCCTTATTTTTGCTCCTGTCAATGCCGCAGTTGCGCGGACACATATTACAAACAGACATCATATATTTACCGCCGATAAAACCGCCGAGCTTGCCCGACGGTTTGATTTAATTTATTATTCTGCAGTTGTTTCTTCAATTACGGATGTACAATGGGGGCAGCGTGTAGCCTCAATTGCGATTTCAGTACAGCAGTAGGGGCACATTTTTGTAGTGGGAGCGGCTTCCTCTTCTGCAGATTTCTTCTTGCCGAGAGATGTAAGCTTGTTGATACCCTTGATAAGAAGGAAAAGAATAAGCGCCATAATGACAAAGTTGACAACGGCTGTAATAAAGTTTGATGCAAAACCGCCGATATCCTGCCAGGTGTATCTTGCGCCTGCTGTGATAAACTGAAGAATGGGGTTGATGAAGTTGTCGGTAAGAGATGTAACAATATCCTTGAAAGCGGCACCGATAATAACGCCTACTGCAAGGTCAAGCACATTGCCCTGTAAAGCAAACTCTTTGAATTCTTTCAAAAACTTCTTAATCATAACAAATACCTGCCTTATTTACATTTTACCTTATTATAACACAAAAAACTACAATGTCAAATTTTATTTAATTCATAATGCAAAATTCATAATTCATAATTATTTTAAAATGTAATGTTTGCGCAGGGGCGAAAAAGAAATTTATACTAAAGAGTTGAAAAAACTCCAAAAATATGATACAATTGCCCTGTCACACAAAATTAAATTAACAAACAAATCTTGGAAGCCTCTCTATTTTTATAGGGTGTTTTATAGTTGCACCTGTTTGCCAATAATGAATTTGGTAAAAATGCAAATTCCACTTTGGTGAACAGGTATAGGAATTCATATTTTTGTTTGTTAAGGTTTGTGTGACAACAATCGGAGTTTGCGTTTTTCGGTGCGTTGACTTCGGTTGGCGCACTTTTTTAATTTTTATTGAGAAGTGCGCCAAAAATGCAGCTCCTCTGTCGCCAATCTAACAAAAAGTAACGCAGTTACCGCTGAAAGGCAGTAGCTGCGTTGCGCTTATTCAGAAATTTTTATAATGAACAATAATTCAGCGCACCGTAGGGCGCGTCGCCCCCGTCGCGCCGATTGATAAAAATGTTCCATTTTTATCAATAATAATATTAAAATCGGGATTAACTGGTTATAATTATCCAAATCGCAGATTTGGATAATTCGGAGCGACGAGGGCGTCGCTCCCTACGATTACCAAATAAATGCACTGCTATATTGCAATCTCCTTTTCCAGCTCCAGTGAATATATCACCGCTTCTTTAACGGGCATTTCGAGAATCTGCTCCATTGCCCGACGGTACATATCGAGCTGTCCCGAATAGGCTGTTACAAATTCATCCTCGGTTTTGCTCCGGTCTGTTTTATAATCCACCACCACAGCCGCACCGTTTTCAACGAATACAAGGTCGGCTTTACCAAGCACAAGAATTTTTTCGTCCTTTACGTTATCAGCCGCATCGGGATTTACGTCACCAAGACGAACCTGTGCGGTAAATTCAAGCTCTCTGTACACCTTATCCGCATTTTTTATACGGCTGAAAAGAGTTGAATTGATGAATTTTTCCATTTTGTCAAGTCTTATTGACTCCGCCTGCTTTTTATTGAGAATATGAGCGTTTTCCATACGCACACACTCTGCCGTAACGTCTGTTGAAGCAAAATCGAGATTCTGCAGATACAGGTGATTTGCCGTACCGACCTCGGCGGGATTGAGCTTATCGCCTAAAATGAATGAGGGCTTGGATTTTGCAAAATATTCGGGCTTGAAAATATGATTTTCAAAATCCGATGCTACTCTTTTGGGTCTTGCATCCTCGGGAAGAATATACGGATAGACAAACTCACATTTTTCCTTAATCTGCGCAACAAGCTCTTCGTTTGCCGTTTCCTCGGTCTGCTCTGCCGTTACGTCCTCGCTGTACTCTACGCCCTGTGAAACGATTTTCAACGGGCTTTCATCCTGAGAGTATTGCACATCATACGATGCATTATTGATAAACTTACGCATATCGGGATGATTAAGATAACCCATAATAAACCACTTTTCATAGGTTGATGCTTTCAGCACAGCCTCGGGCGGCACAGCACCCTCAGCAGGCACTTCATAGCACACCTTCTGAATTGTTTCTTCTATTTTCGGGTCGGAAGATACTGCTATAAGCCGTTCTTTCGCTCTGGTCATAGCAACATAGAGCACTCTCAGCTCCTCGGAAACGGTTGCGTTTCGCATATTGATTTTTGCCGCAGTATGACCTAATGAAGAATATTTCTGCAGCTTATCGTTGTTTATAATAACCATACCTACGCCTGCGGTATCGCTGATTATCATTTCATCGCGTGCATCCGTAAGATTTACGGCTTTTGCACAATCGGCAAGAATCACAAAGGGAAATTCAAGTCCCTTTGACTTATGTATGCTGTAAATGCGAACAACATTTGCTGTATCGGAAACGTCCGATGCGGCAGGATTGTCCGTTCCGCTCTCTGCAAGGCGGTTGACATAGCGCACAAAGCCGTCAATGCCCGTAAGACCCGATGAAACATACTCAACTGCAAGGGATGACAGCATCATAAGATTTGTGCGCCTTAATGCGCCGTCGCCCATTGAGCCCACGACTGCAAGATAGCCTGTGATATCCATAAGTGTACGCACAAACACGTCAAAGGGCATAACAGCCGCCATTTTTCTGTATTCGAGCAAATCGGAAAGCAGCTTCTGCGCCTTCGGATTCTGCTTACTTACCTTTTTAAGGCAGGTGTACATATTAAGCCTGCGGTCATTGATTTTCATTTCTGCCGCCTCGTCGGGTGTAAAGCCGTACACAGGCGAAAACATAACGGCAAGCATAGATACGTCATCCGTAGGATTGCTGATAACCTTCAGGAGTGACATAAACACGCTCACTTCAACAGAATCAAAAAGGCTTGACTTCTGCTGCAAGGTGGATTTTATACCAACACAGTTGAGAGCCTCGGCGTATTTTGCGCCTTTTTTGCCCGGACTTCTCATAAGTATACAGAAATCCCCTGCCCTTGCAGGTCTTTGCACTCCTTTAGAGTAAACAGTAGTGCCGCTTTTAATCATATTGTCTATAAGATTTGCAACATACACCGCCTCTTCATCGGTGTTTTCGCAATCGGCAAAATGCAGTTCAACACAAGGGGCGGTATCTTCATCATAACCCTTGCCGTAATACAAAGCATCGTCTGCAGTATAATCCATTTCGCCTGCGCTCTCGGACATAATACGGTAAAAAAGATGATTTATATTATCAAGCACGCCCTTGCGGCTTCGGAAGTTTCTGCCGAGAATGATTTTTGCAGGGTAATTACTGCCGTCATAGGCGTGGAATTCGTTGCTCTTTTTCATAAAGATTTCGGGCATTGCAAGACGGAAACGGTAAATGCTCTGTTTTACGTCACCGACCATAAACATATTGCTTTCGTCCTTGGAAATAAGTCTGAAAAGCATATCCTGTGCCTCGTTGGTGTCCTGATACTCGTCGATAAGGATTTCTCTGTAGCGGTCCTTGAGAGTATCTGCAAAGGTTCTGCCGTTTTCATCTGTTTTGACAAGCAAATCAAGCGCCTTGTGCATAATATCGGAGAAGTTGTAGCCGTTTTTCTCCTTTTTAAGCTCGTTGCAGTTGTGTGCAAAAATGCGCACCGCACCGACAAGAGCATTTATAACGGGGCGCTGCTGTTCACAATCCTCATTAAAGCCTTTGGTATCCGTACAGACTGCCGACTTGATCCCATCAAAACCGCTGACCGCCTTTTTATACTTATACAGCGCCGAAACCTTGGCAGGATTATCACCGTAACCGCCGGGAACTCTGGGCAGACCTGAGCTCAGAGAGCTTTCATTGATAAAGCGGTAAATATCGTCCCAACTGCCGTTGCTGACAACATCGCACAAATTGCAGAAGAAATTATACGCCGCACACAGAGGATCATAATACACGTTTCTGATTTTTTCATCATCAAGAGAATCCGAAACAGCGGAACTGCAAAGACTTTTACAATATTCTGCACAGCGTGTGATGTCATCGGTGATAATTCTGCCCCAGACGGAATTTTTCACATCCTCACAGGGCTTGTACATATCCGCAATTGCACTGAGCCATTCATCGGGGAACGGGTGAGCAAGAGAATAATTGTAAAGCTTGATTATTTTATCGGACAGCTTGCTGTCATCACCGCCGTAGGAGGTCATTGAATTGAGCATATCGTAGACATCGGGGTCTGCGGTGCAAAGTGTGTCAAGGGTTTGCGACATAGCCTCGGAAACGATTATCTGCTCCTCACAACTGTTGAGCAGAGTGAAATCAGGCTCAATATCTGCCGAATGGAAATTCTCACGCACAAGCTTAATACAGAAGGAGTCGATAGTGCTTATCTGTGCTTCGGGAAGCTTCATTTTGATAAGACGGTAGCGGTTGCTTGCAGGGTCATTTTTTATAAGTTCATCAACCGCCGCAGAGATACGCATACGCATTTCTGCCGCCGCCGCATTTGTAAAGGTTGCAACAAGCAGCTCGCAAGGCTCAACGGGATTGTTTTCCTGAGTTAAAAGAGTGATGATGCGCTCAACAAGAACGGCTGTTTTACCCGAGCCTGCCGCCGCACTTAAAAGCAGAGTGCCGCCTCTTGCCTCAATGGCGTCCTTCTGCTGTGGTGTCCACTGTCTTTCAGCCATTCATCATCGCCTCCATTTCCTCCCATGCATCGCCGCTGAATATTTCCTTGCCGCCGTCCGTGCTTTCGTGACAGCACACCGCGCCGAATTCACAAAACGTGCAGGCGCTTCTGTCCCTTGACTGTATAAGCGGTTCTGCGGCAATTTTACCGCTGTGCAAAGCATCACCCATATCACGTATAGCTTTGTCTATAGCGTTTTTAATAAGCATAAAGCCTTCCATACTGAAGGTTTTACCCTTGATTTTTCCTTTTTCTATTTTGGCATCAATGATAAGTCCGCCGCCGTTTTCTTCCATTCCGCGGATAACTTCTTCTTCCGCAAGCACGATGCCGTTCATTCTGCCCTGAGCGATTTTTTCGTGCTCAATCATATCATCATCGGCATTTCTGCCAAGAGAATTCTTGCTCTTTTTGGCAGGAACATAAAGCACGCCTGCAGGCACTATATTGCCGTAGCGGTCCTTGCCGTTTTCAAAAATGCACACAAGATAAAGAAGCATCTGCATATTGACGCCCGATATTATATCGCTGATCTTAAAATCCTTACCGCCTGTTTTGTAGTCGATAACGCGCAGATAGGTCTTTTCGCCGTCCTCACTGAGCATCGTGTCAACACGGTCAACTTTACCGCCGAGAATGGCTCTTCCGCCGTCTGCAAGCTCAACGGTATAGGCCTCAATATCGCCGTCAGGGTCAATCTCAAGCTCAACGTCTTTTGTTTCGAATCTGCTTGACGCAAGCTCGTAAGCAAAGCGGTCAAGAATTTCGCAGATTGATATTTTACATCTTTCAACGCTGTAACGGATTCTGCCGCTGAGGAAATCCGCACCGCCCATACGCTCAGTTACATAGGCATCGGTCATATCATTTACAGCGGATTTCCGCTCCGCCTTCGTCATATTTCTCAGTCCGCTGCTGCCGTACCTTTCAAACAGCTTTTCAAGCACGTAATGCACAAGATTACCGTTAAGACGGGAATCAAACTGAGCAGGTGAAATTGCTCTTGCTCTGAGTCCGTATTCGCAGAAATATTTAAAAGCACATTCGTGGAATTTTTCAACTCTTGTAGATGAAATATACATTTCTTTACCGAAAAGAGCCGTTGACTTCTCACTGTCTTTAATTTCAAAGGGTTCTTTGTCTGCAAGTCTCTGAGCAGAGGCGAGCATCGACCTGTAATCGGTGGAATTTATATATTTTTTAACGGACTTTGCGTATTCGCTGTTATCGGCAATATGCAAAGCGGCACTTTCAAAAGCGGAACGCTCACTTTCTATGCAATCCACAGGGTCAAGAAGTGAAATATCCACCTTATTAGCATTGGGTACGATGTTCAATGCGATTGTAACGATTTCCGAGGGATTGATTTCTTCAAGCTTGAAATTACCCAGAGAATACGTAATGAACAATCGGTCGGTGGGGGTACTGACCGTTGTATAAACCTTAAGCCGCTCTTTTTTCATTCGCTCCGAGCTGTCGTCGCTGAGCTCAAGATTCTGATTTTTAAGCAGTCTGCGCTCATTCTCGGTAAGCACGAAGGATTCCGTTGCAGATGCAGGAAAAACACCCTCATTTGCACCGACTATGAACATAACCTTTTTATCGCTTACACGGATTCTGTCCGCATCACCTACGGTTATCATATCAAGACCGCCGGGCAGAGAACCGATATCCGAGGAAGAAACCATAATTTTAAAAAGCTCTGCAAAGCGCTTGGGGGTGATATTTCTGTCACCGAGAGTGTCTGCAAGAAGTGACAGCACAGCCATAAATTCATCCCAGGAGCGTTCACATTCATAAGCCGAGGCAGAATCGAGCTTCAGCGCAAAATCAAGCAGATGTCTGTCCGCCTTGACAAAAATAAGAAAATCGTAAAGTGCCTTCGTACAGCCTGTGCCGCTGTTGTTTTCAAGCTCTTTTTTAAGTTTCAGTATGGGCAGAACGGCTTTTTTCCTTACCGAATTTATGTAATCAAGCTGTGAAAGTGCTTTTTCGTCAAGCTCGTTGCCGAATCCGTCGGGATGACCCGTCCAATCGTCGAGCCATTTTGAACGGTCAATCTGCCACATATAAACATAATTTTCAAGAGCTGAAATATCATCGTCACTTATTCCGCTTATGTACGTTTTAAGGTAACGGAACATACACTCGCTTGAAAAGCCTTCTGTGGCAAGAGTGAGCGCACACAGGGAGAATATAACGATAATTTCGTTTTCAAGACTTCGTCTTGTGTCCTCAAACACGGGAATTCCGTATTTTTTAAAGGCAAAGGGAAGGTATTTTTCATACTCTGCGTTTCTTCCCACAACGGCGATATCGCGGTATCTTATACCCGTTTCACGCACAAGCTTTTTTGCGCTCACGGCAACGTAATCGCACTCCTCGTAAGGACTTTTTGCCGCCGCAACAGTCAGCTCGGGAGCGTCAAATCCGTATATATCGGGTGTTGCCTCGTAAAAGCCTTTTTCAAGATATGCAAGAGCGGTTGCACGGTAACCGGATGAATTCTGCATCACAACAGGCTCGGCAACCTTAACGTCACATCTTCTGGCAAGTGCGACCAGCTTTGCAAGGTTATCCGCCGAGTATGCAAAGGGGCTTGTCCCCATTGAATCGTCACGGAGTTTTTCTGCACAGCCTGTTACGTATACATCATCAGCCTGAGTGAGCATAAGAGAAATCAGCTTGTTTTCCTGTGCGGTAAAGCCTGTGAATTCATCAAAAAATACCGTTTTGCCCGTGAAAAGCTGTTTTTCCGAGGCAATTTCCGCCGCGGCGTTGAGCATATATCTGTCATCGGAAAAACGCTCGGTCAGCAGAGCTTCATACATCTGTGAAATGAGTGAAAGCTCCTTTGCTTTCTGTTCAAGAATTTTATTGCCCGTGCCTGCCGCCGCATTTTCCATTTCTTCCGGCGTGACATTGCATTGAATCAGCTCGTCCGTCATATGAAGAAGCTCCGAGGCGGTATTTTTGTTTTTAAGACATTTTGCAAAAATGCTGAGTCTGTCGGAAACAGCCTCAAGCGCCATACTCATTATTACAGCCTTTGCGGCAGGTGTGACGGAGGGTTTTCTGTCGGGCGAATATTCGTCAAGGATTTTTTTTGCAAGCGAAGTGAAGCTGAAAATTTTCATTTCAGCCGCCTTTTTTGCACCGAGCAGTTCGATAATTGCCTTTTCGCTCTCAAATGAAAACTGCTCAGGAACTATAAGAATAACATCCTCGCCCGAATTTACTTTTTCGGCAATAATGCCCCTTATATAGGTTGTTTTGCCCGATGATGCCCTGCCTAAAACAGGTCTTAACATAAAATCACCCCGGAAATTTATTTTACAGATATTTTAATACTGAAAATGTACGATAAACAATAATTTAGCGGAGCTAAATTATTGTAGTTAGGAGTTAGGAGTGATGAGTTAGGAGTTAAGGAAGCCGCAAAGCGGCTTGGATTCAAATGGTTCAAAAGGCGGAGCCTTTTCCTCCACTTCTCACTCCTCACTTCTCACTACTAACTGATAAATTATTGTTCAAATAAAAAAGTCACCTCATACCTTGGTACGGGCGACAAAAGGGCATCCTGAAAAAACAAGTGAGTCTGTAAGCCGGGTTTTGTCATTTAAGGCAATCATCTGTCTTGGCTCAGGGTTGCCCCTGTGCTCACGCCACCCGTCGGAGTTATGGCCGAGCAGACCACTCCTGTCGGTGTTGCTTCGGATAGGGTTTACACGGCCGTGCAGTCTCCTGCACGCCGGTGAGCTCTTACCTCGCCTTTCCATCCTTACCCATGAATGGGCGGTATATTTCTGTTGCACTGTCCCTAAGGTCACCCTCGGCGGCTGTTAGCCGTTATCCTGCTCTGCGAAGCCCGGACTTTCCTCACATTAAAAATGCGCAATTGCCCAACTCACTTGTTGCTTTATTTTATCATAAAAATTTTTGATTGTCAACGATTGCAAAGAAGTATTACGTTGTGATATGATATTGAGTATCAACCGCAGACAGGAGCTTAAAATGAGCATAAGAACAAACTACAGACATACCATAATATCGGGCTACATCAGCTTTATAACGCAGGCTGTTATCAACAACTTTGCGCCTCTGCTTTACATCACGTTCCAGAGGGATTGGGGAATCACGTTAAGTCAGCTTGCATTTCTCTCCACATATAATTTTCTGGTTCAGCTTTGCACAGACCTGATTTCCGCATCGTTTGTAAAAAAATTCGGTGTGAGAAAGGCAATAGTTTTTGCACACGTTTCATCGGCAGTCGGTTTTGTTGCGCTGGGCACACTCCCCTATATAATGGAAAACCACTATGCAGGCGTAATTATTGCAACCACCTTTTACGCAATAGGCGGCGGTTTCATTGAGGTGCTTACAAGCCCCATAATCGAAGCCTGCCCGACGGACAACAAAGAGGCAAATATGAGCCTGCTCCACTCTTTTTATTGTTGGGGACAGATGGGCGCAGTGCTTGTATCTACTGCATTTTTCTACTTTTTCAGCACTGAAAACTGGCGTT
The DNA here is from genome assembly GCA_017465825.1 of Clostridia bacterium. Taxonomy (GTDB): domain Bacteria; phylum Bacillota; class Clostridia; order Oscillospirales; family Acutalibacteraceae; genus UBA1081. The sequence goes on along the minus strand of JAFTVI010000031.1, from coordinate 8,744 downwards.
ATATGAGCTTTATATGGGCAATAATTCCCCTTTGCAACGCTGTGTATTTATCACTTGTGCCTATTGATTTTGCAACGCAGAATGAGGCAAAAAGTCAGGGGGTAAAGGTGCTTTTCAAGGACAAAACCTTCCGGCTTTTCCTTGTGATGATGCTGTGTGCGGGAGCATCGGAGCTGTCAATAGCACAATGGGCATCGGCATTTGCAGAAGAGAGCCTCGGCATATCAAAAACCGCAGGCGACATTGCAGGACCTTGCTTTTTCGCAATAACAATGGGAATTGCAAGAGTGCTTTACTCAAAATTAAGCGAAAAACTGCCGCTCGAAAAATATATACTGTTCTGTGCGGTTCTGTGTGTATTCGGTTACCTGCTAACTTCCCTTGCACCCGTGCCCGTGCTGTCACTTATAGGTTGTGCAATATGCGGTTTTGCGGTGGGTATAATGTGGCCCGGCACATACAGTCTTGCGGCAAAAAAGTGGAAAAATCCCGCAACCGCGCTGTTTTCGATGCTTGCCCTTGCAGGTGACAGCGGCTGTTCGTCAGGCCCGTACCTTTTAGGAAGTGTTTCCGAATTATGCAACAACAACCTTAAAGCAGGCGTGCTCGCAGGCACAGTTTTTCCGCTGATTATGGTCGTTGCGGCGGCGGCGCTGATAAAAATGAATAAGAATTTATCGGAAAACTGATAAAAATGAGCAAGTAGCAGTTAGCAATGAGCAATGTAGGAAAGGGCATTGCCCTTTAACCCATTTTATATAAATCAAGCCCGTAGGGCTTCCTCTATTGCTCACTTCTCATTGCTCATTTAAACAATAAAAACATCCCCGAAAATGGGTGATGTCCTTAGCGGAGAATTTGCACTTTGACAAAAGTGCAAGCATTGCATTTGAATAGTCAAACGCGTTATGGGCTAAACCTATCCCCTATTACTAACAGAAAGAGAGAACAAATCGGGAAATCCGAAATGTTCTCTCTTTTTTCTGCTTTGCGATATGTTTGCAAGCAAACGCGATATACTCGCTTTGCTCGTACGATATATTGTCGCTTTGCGCCAATGCGATATGATATAAATCCCTTCGCGCCCCACAGGGCATATCGCAAGGCATAGCCTTATATCGCTCCCGAAGGGAATATCGAAAATCCCGCAAGGGATTTATATCGCTGCGTGATACTCCGCTTGGAGTATCACGCCAAACTCGGGGATAATTTTTATTTCATTGTTGGATTGATTGTAACCTCTGCAATATCGGGAGCATAGGAAACGGTGTTATTGAATCTGTTTGCGCCGTCGTTGGAGAAGGTTATAACATTTTCTCCTGCCTTAAGCCCGATATTTGCCGTTACGGTTGTGTACGTATCTGCGCTGTAGGTGTTGCGGCAATAGAGATTGAACTGCTTTTCGCCGTTTACGGAAATTGTGATATAATCCTCAACAAGGTCAACGTTGTAGCTGTGCACGCCGTTTTCTCTGTTGTTTGAATAGCAGATTGTGATTTTGTATGTACCGTCTGCGGGCACGGTTACGGTGTAATCCGCACTGCCGCCCTCACTTGAAATGCCCGTTATGTAATACTTATCGGCTGATGCATTATACTGAATCTGTGCCGAATCGGCAAGAGATGCATCCTTTGTAAGAAGTGTTACGGAAGCACCTGTTTCCGTTGTTGTAAAGGCTTTGAGTGTTGCATTTGCAGGCAGGTCAATATAATTGAGTCCGCGTCTTAAATAAACCACCGCAGCACCCTGTGCATCGGTTGATGCCGCCGCGCCGTCAACAGTAATTTCGGCATCTGCATCGGTTTTTATAAGATAATATCCGTCTGTTTCTGCGATTACAAGATATGAGTTTTCTCTGTCATCGTCCTTTTCGGTGTAAACGGTATTATCATCCCGAGCCTGTCTTACGAGAATACTGTCAAGCACATATGTACCCTTATTGTGGGTAAACGTCAGGTAGTGAGTGCCCTTTGTAAGCTCAAGGGTCATATCGTACGTGCCCGTAAGCTCGCTTTTGATAGTATTCGGAAGAGCAACAACACTCTTTTCACCCTCGTCAACGGAGAAATTTACAAGGGTATCCACTCTGTCTGCACTTGTCTGTCCGTCGTTTGAGTTGCCGTAGATTACGCGGAGCTCATACGTGCCGTCAGCAGGAACTTTAACAGGGATTTTTACGCCCTGTCCCTCGTTTTCCATACCGCCGACCATTCCCATATCCTCGCCTGTGGTGGCATAAGCGCTGTCGTATGTATAGGCGTTATTCAGCAGTTCGCCGTCCTCTGCCTCAAATCTGACATACAGGTTCTCGTTCTCATACTCAATTTCTTCATCGCTGAGAGTAACCGTAATATGATATGCCGTGTCTTCGTCCATATCGAGAGGAATACTGAGCTTTGAAGAACATTTTTTTGTATAGATTTCGACTGTTTCGGGCTGAGTGACCTGACCTGTAAGTCCCTGATACGTGATTGCTGTAATCTCGATTTTTACGTTTTTGCCGTAAAGCTCGGTTTCATCGAGATTCTTTACAACCACTCTGCCCTTATAGTCTGCACCTGCAACAATGATGTCCAGCTTATCATCCGAATCGGAAAGTGTGCCCATACCCAGATACTGCTGATAACGCGGCTCGCGCTTTTCCTTGATTGACTTTTCTAAATCGGAATGAAGAACATCGCTTATTTCAGCACTCATAAGCTGACCCTGCATATTTGTATACCATCTGTACACCCACCAGGCGGAGTTTGGAGTGTTGTAGTCCGCACAGGTGTTGCTTAAATTGTTTGCAAGGAGCCAGTAAGCCTGATTTGAGTAAACGCCCGAATACTCCGAACGGACAATATACTTTAGCATTGTGTTGGGATCGCCGTTGTCCTGCATTCTGCCGTACTCGGTGACGATAACGGGAGTATCGGTTGAAATGCCGTACTTCGATTCAATGGATTCAAGGTCTTTTACGTTTTCTTCCCAATCGTAGATTGAACGGTCACCCAGCTCGTGATAAATGATAACATCGGGAACACAATTATTCTCAGATGCATATTTTAAGAAATAATCAGTTTTGGTTGAGCTGTATTCGTAGTTACCGGGTCCGCCGATAAGAGCGTCCGGGTCAAGACTTCTGACATAGTCATAGGTCATTTTCCACGCTTCGTTGAAGTTGTCCATACCCTGCTCGTTAAAGGAGTTCCAGCCGTTTTCGCCGTCGGTTATCCATTCTCCGAACCACACGCCGTTATCGCACTCGTTGAAAATGCAGTAAACAAGCTTATCTGAATAATCAGCGTCTTTCATTTCATTGACTGTCTGCTCAATCATAGGGAAATATGTATCCTTAAGGTAGGTTTTCCAGTCGTACGTGCCTGCGGCTTTTGCCTCGTCAATGGCGGCATTGTCGTAGTACCAGGTGGAATACATATCCTGAAGATACACGACGATATAATCACAGCTGCCGCCCTCAATAAGCGAAGGTGCAACGTCGCCCACCTCACCTATGGGGTGCTGTAAGCCGCCCTGTGTTTTTGCGGAAACGGATGAAATATCAAGACTCTCTACCATATTGTATGAGGGGACGCCGTCCTCCGCTATGCCGTAAAGGTAGCCTGACGCACCGCTTGTGACTTCGCCCTCAAGCTCGGATGCATCAAAGATAACGGCAGGACTGCCGAAGGTTGCATCAAAGCCCAGCGCCGTGGGAATAAGCCCCACAGCGGCAATAATAACCGAAAGAATTACGCGTAAAAATGTAAGGATGTACATAATTTTCACCTCTCAGGATTTTCGGGTTTTGCTAAGATTGAATTATAGACGTGATATATCACATAGCCGGGTTTTGCGCCCGCAGGCTTTTTGAGATTTCTGACCTGTGTATAGTCCACCTCTACTGCTCCCGACTGCCTGCCCGAGCTGTAATATGCGGCTGTTTTTGCGGCAAATTCAAGAGCCGTATCGGTAGGCTCTTTTCCCTCAAGGGATAAAATAACGTGAGAGCCGGGTGCCTTCTGTATATGGAACCACAAATCTGTTTTTGCGGCTGTTTTCAATGACAGCTTATCGTTCTGTATGTTGTTTCTGCCAACAAAAACCTTAAAGCCGTCGGGGGAAGTGAATTCAAGAGGCGGCACAGGCTGATTCTTTTTCTGCTTGCCCTGTGATTTATGCCTGACAAAGCCGCCGTCCGCGAGCTCCTGACGGATTTCGGAAATCTCTCTTTCCGTTTCGGCTCTGTTAAGCTCGTCGAGAACAGTCCGCAGATATTCAAGATCCTGTCTGCCCTGTTCAATAAGCTCAGTCAGCTTTTCCTCAGCAGTGCGGAGCTTTCTGTACTCCTTGTAGTACCGCTGAGCATTCTCTGCAGGGGTAAGTTCAGGCTTTACCGCTATGCGGACAGGCTTGTTTTCATCGTAATAATTTTCAAGCTCATAAAATGCGGAACCCTTTGAAAGGCGGTAAAGATTTGCATTTATAAGCTCTGCAAAAATGCGTTTTTCCTCTCTGTCCTTGCACTCCTCAAGCTCCGTCATCTGGTTGCTGATTTTCTTTGCAAGGCGTTCGATGAGGTTGTTTACCGTTCTGAAAAAGTCCTCTGCCTTGCTTCTTGTACGTGCAAGACGCTCGCGTTCGTAATAAAACTCCTCAAGCACCTGTGAAAGAGAGTCGTAGGAAGAATATTTTGCAACCGCGCCGTACTGTGTTACCGGTATAAATGAAAAATCAAGGAGCTTTCCGTCCGCATCGGCAACGGCTGTGGGAGATACAGTTCTGTTTGCAACAGTATTTTTAAGCACGTCAAGCTCAAATCTCAATTTTTCGGTCTGTACCGCCGTCAGTCCGTTTGCGGGAGCTTCACTTGCCGCGGCTCTGTATGCTATCTCTCTGCAAAGCACGGGGGACATTCCCTCAACGGTATTGAGAAGTGCATTTGAAAGGATAACATCTTTTTTGGTAAGCTGAGAAATAATTTCATCCGAATCTGCAGACAGAATATCCAGTTTGTTACGCGACGGAGGAAGTTCATATTCAAGGGAGGGCAGAACCTGTCTTACGGAGGATTTTGTGCTGTCAACGCGCTTTACACTGTCGATAATAACCTCATTTTCGTCAAGCAGAATAATGTTACTGTACTGTGCCATTATCTCCACAACGAGTGTACGCTCAACTCTGTCGCCGATTTCATTCACACTGCTGAAAATCAGCTTTAAAATACGGTCAAAGCCCTCTTGCTTTATATCAATGAGCGTTGCGCCGCCCAGATGCTTACGCATAAGCATACACAGCATAGGGGGATTTGCAGGATTTTCGATAGAGTGAGTGGTAAGATGCAGTCTGGGTGCGTTGCCCGATGCTGAAACGAGCAATCTGTATGCGCCCGAGCGTGTACGCAGAGTAAAAACGAGCTCCGTTTTCTGTGTCTGATGTATTTTATCCACCTTTGCGCCGAGCAGGACATCCTTTAGTTCCTGCCCGAGAAGATGAAGAAATATGCCGTCTAATGCCATTTAAACCACCGTTTCATAGGGACATTTCTCATAAGCGATACAAACCTTATGCTTTGGAAATGCTTTTAATAATTTGTCGCAAAGAGCGTCGAGAACGGTTTTCTCCGTTGAAAAATGCCCTGCAACAAGCAGATTGATTCCGAGTCTTTCCGCATCAAGATATTCGTGATGCTTTGCCTCGCCCGTAACAAAAGTATCACAGCCTGCATTTACCGCTTCACGGATGTATTCGCCGCCTGCACCGCCGCAGACAGCAACCTTTTTTACAGTTTTACCGCTGTCGGTAAGCTTTACGCTGTTGTTCAGATTGCCGCTGACAAATGCGGCAAAATCCTTTGCGCTCATTTCTGCTCTTTCGCCCATACGCATAATGGGGGCGCCCTCGGCAAAAAGGAGCTGAACATTTCCGATACCCAGCGTTCTGCAAAGCATATCGTTGACGCCGTCCTTTGCCATATCGAGATTTGTATGGCAGGACAGCACCGTTATGTCATTTTTAATTGCGTTATAAACGGGAGTATCCGCCTCAACACATTTAAGCGGCTTGAAAATCAGCGGATGATGGGAAATTATCAGCTTGCATCCGTTTGCAACCGCCTGTTCGATAACGTCGTTGGTGCAGTCAAGGCAAAGCATAACGGCATCTGTTTCTGTTTCAAGAGAGCCTGCCATAAGACCGCTGTTATCCCACTCGCATTGTGTGTCATAGGGTGCAAGCGAATTGAGAAAGTCGTAAACTTCCCTTGCTGTCATAAGTCAAAACCTGCCTTTTCCGCTTTTTCAAGCAGAGCTTTGTATTTCTGTGCCTCTGCTTCGTTATTGCCCTGCAGAAGTCCCTCGTATCGGGACCTGAGGAATGAATACTGCCTTTTTATATAGGCTTTGTCCGTTGAGGAATCGGGGCTTATTTTATCGCCGAAAAGATAATAAAAACCGTCTTTTTCAGCATTTTCACCGCTGTAAAATGCGCTGATAACTATGTAATTTTTGTTATCGTCACAACAGGTCTTTTCCGCATCTATGTAAAATCCGTTTTTCGCAAGATACTGCCTTACGTCCTGCGAATGAGTCATAGGCTGAAGCACAAGATGCATATTCTCATTCTTTATCCATTCTGCTTTTGCAAGGACATCCGCAATAAGATTGCCGCCCATTCCGCAGATGATCAGTTCATCAACGTTATGAGGTATGTTATCAAGTCCGTCGGATAAAATAAGACGGATATTGTTTTGCAAAGCATATTTTTCAACAGTTTTGCGTGCGTTATCAAGCGGTCCTTCGGCAATATCTGCGGCTATAGCATCCTTTGTAATCCCCGACATAACAAGAAATGCCGGCAGATACCCGTGATCGGTGCCGACATCTGCTGTGACACGGTCTGCCCTTACGAACGAGGCAGCCGTTTTCAGTCTGTTGGTGAGCTTTATCATTATGCTTTGTTTGCATTAAGCTTTGCAACAAGCTCATCTGCATCTACGCCGTGAACCATACAAGCCTGCTCAACAGTTTCGTTTCTTGCTGAGGGACAGCCTAAGCAATGCATACCCATTTCAAGGAAATAGGGCGCAAGTGAACGGTCTGCATCGAGAATATCACCGATTTTTGTTGTTTTTGTAATTTCCATTTTAAACACTCCTGATATATAAATTATTATTTTTTACAGTTTGTTTTTGCTACGAGGTATTTGGGTCTACCCTTTACCTCGGTATATATTCTTGACAGATACTCGCCTGCTATACCGATACTCAACAGGATAAGTCCGCCGACGATAACGACTGCATCTATAACAGCGGCAACACCTAATGCAAGTGAGCCACCGCTGACTATTGCCGTAATAATAAGGACAACGGTGTATACAAAGCCTGCAATCAAAGACAGAATTCCTGTGTAAAGAGGGAATCTTAAAGGTGTGGAGGTGTAGCCGATAATGCCGTCAATTGCGTATTTCAGAAGCTTTACAAGCGACCACTTTGTTTCGCCTGCGGCTCTTTCGCGGTTGTGGTGCGGAAACCATTTTGTATTGAAACCGACCCAGCTGAATATACCCTTTGTAAAACGGACATTCTCCTTTATTGAAAGAATGGAATCTATCACATTACGGTTCATAATGCGGTAATCCTGCGCGCCGTCGTCAATGTGAGTATCCGTTATGCTATTTACGATTTTGTAAAATCCGTCGGAAAGGAAGCTCTTTAATTTTGCCTCGCCCTCTCTGTCAACGCGCCTGCAGGCGGCGATATCATAGCCGTCCTCATCAACGGCTTTGAGCATTTCGGGGATAAGGTCGGGAGAATGCTGTAAATCCGCATCTATAAAGCCTGCATAGTCACCCGTGCAGTTTTCAAGACCTGCCAGCATAGCGGCTTCCTTGCCGAAATTCCTTGAGAATGAAATATATTTTACTCTTTCATCACGCGTTGCAAAGCTCTCAATTATATTCTGTGTTTCATCGCGGCTGCCGTCGTTGACAAAAAGCAGTTCAACCGAATAACCGTACAGCGAATCAAGCACCTTTGTTATCTCATCATAAAATGCCGGTAAAACCTCAGCTTCGTTATAGCAGGGAACGATAACAGACAGTTTTTTCATCTTTTCACTTCCTTTTCAAAATATTATACCATATCTTTTTGCTAAAATAAATACTTTTGATAAATTTTTATATTGACTTAATCCGGTTTTGACTGTAAAATAATTTAAGGTGATATATGAATGGGATTTTTTGATAAATTCAAGAAAAAGAAGAAAAAGAAAAACGCCTCGAGAGGTCAATTTGAAAAAATTGAGGTAGGCGGCAAAACTCTGCCCGTGCTCAACTTTTATCTTTTTACCAACAAGAACGAAAACAAGCGGTATATGGAAATTGCGGCTTTTGAGGAACTGCCCGAGCTTCACTACTCTGAGGTTACAATGGACGTTTATCTTACCACAAAAAAACTGACCGCCACGGGCGCCTTCGTCGAGGCATTCAAAAAAGGTAAATTCAAGGTATACAAATTTGAAATTCTTGAAATAAATGAATATTATATTTAAGCAGGTACAGAAATGTATCTGCTTTTTTGTTTGAGAGGAAAATAAACAATAATTTAGCAGAGAATTTGCTTGGTAATTGTAGTACTTTGTTTCATTTAAAACTTTACATTTCTATAATAGGGTAAAGATGTTTTAATTTGATTCTGGCATCAGCCGTTGTGAATTGCCAAGAAACTCCTTTTTGCATTGTATTTCTATTGTATGACCATTGTT
>JAFTVI010000030.1 GCA_017465825.1 Clostridia bacterium | reverse complement strand
CTCGTAAAGGTCTGTGGTCGGAGCCTTTCTGAAACCGTCGGGCGGTAGGAGGTGAAACCGATCCACAGTATCCATTACAGTATAGCATACAGTCCTTGGAGAGGGACTCTAATAACTACTACTTTATTATACGAGGAGGTGAATGACTTATTGCTACAACAGGATTCTGGCCCGTAAAGAGCCGACTTAAAGAGGTTATTCAGTATGCTGAAAATCCCGACAAAACCATTGATAAAAAGTATCTCGATGAAGATTTGTATCAAACACTGCAATATGCGGAAAACGATAAGAAAACCGATAAGAAACTTTATGTGTCAGCTATCAACTGTCCCGTGCAACGAGCCTATGAGCATATGATGACTACCAAGCTTCATTACGGAAAGCTTGGCGGTAATGTGGCTTACCATGGCTTTCAGAGCTTCAAAGAAAATGAAGTAACACCTGAAGAGTGTCACAGTATCGGTGTTGAAACTGCAAAACGTATGTGGGGTGATGAATATGAGATTGTTGTTACAACCCATTTAGATAAGCATCACCACCTGCACAATCATTTTGTAGTTAATTCTGTTTCATTCAGAACAGGCAGGAAGTTTGAAAATCATATTTCAGACCACTACAAGCTCCGTGAGATTTCTGATGCCATCTGCAAGGAACGTGGCAAATCAGTTCTTGAAAATGCTCCATTTTACGGTGGTGAGAAGAAAGCCTATTGGCTTCATAAGCAAGGTAAGCAAACACACAGAGATATGCTCAGAGAAGATATTGAAATTTGTCTTACCGTCGCAACAAGCTGGGACGAATTCAGAAGAGTTCTTTTCACTATGGGCTATGAAGTTGATTACAGGCGATTTACTATCAAGGCAAAGGATTGGGAAAGAGGTGTAAGGGTTGAAGGTCTTGGATATACAGTAGAGGGCATAGAGAAAAGGTTCAATGAAACCTATTACAGCGGACATCATCTTGCTGATTGGAATAACTTCTTCTATGCAAGGCGCAGATGCTTTCCTCTTGAATCAGTGAGAAAGAAATTGGAATTCGGCATTGAGCACGGCAAACGACCTGAGGTTATTTATGTAAACACTATGTTCCTGTTGATAATCTTGGTTTTTCAACTGCTGAAAGAGGTAGCCGATGCAATGCTCATCTCACCTGAAATGAGGCATGCCGTAAAAGACATTAAGCAATATGTGGCTGACTATCATTTTTTAACCGATAATCAGATTCAGACTACTGACGACCTGTCACAGAGTATTGAAGAAACAAAGCTAAAAATTGCCGAGCTTGAGGAAAAGCGAAGCAAAGCAGACAACAAAAAACGCAGAGCAACCACTCCTGAAGATAAGGAGAGATACAAAGCTATGCGAACGGAGATAACACAAGAAATTACGCCATTGAGAAAGAAACTCAAACAGGCAGAAGATATTCTCCAAAAATCTCCGCACCTGTATGAGCTCTTACAAAAAGAGCATCAGGCAGAAATTAATAAAATTCGAAAAATAGAAAGGAATAGATAATTATGGCTATTAAACCAAAAACAAAAGTATATCCCCGTGAGATTGAAGAAAACAATCCCACAAAAGAAACCTTATACGACAAAGTACAGAAAGCCCGCACAGAATATGTGTGGGCTAATAAAATACCCATAGAGTATTTACGACCTTTTGAAAATCATCCTTACAAGGTGATTGACAATGAGGAAATGCAAAACCTTGTTGACAGCATAAATGAGCGTGGTATTCTCACACCGCTTACTGTCAGAAAAATATCCGGTACAGAATATGAAATCATTTCAGGACACCGAAGATTTTATGCGGCAAAGAAATTAGGTTTTGAATTGATACCTGCATTTATTTATGAACTCAGTTATGAAGAAGCAGTTATTGCAATGGTAGATGCTAACTTACAGAGAGAGCATATCTTACCAAGTGAGAAAGCCCGTGCCTACAAGATGAAACTTGATGCTATGAAAAGTCAAGGCGAGAGGACAGATTTAACTTCGGACCAAGTTGGACCGAAGTTGGCTATTGAAGAAATTTCAAAAAATGACAGTGCATCTCAGGTTAAGAGATATATCAGACTAAACAATCTCATTCCCGAACTTCTTGACCTTGTTGATGAAGGGCGAATTGCATTTACACCTGCGGTAGAACTTTCCTATCTGAACGAGGTAGAACAGTCTGATTTAGTTGAAGAAATCCGTGTCTGTGATGCAACTCCTAATTTATCTCAGGCACAAAGGCTTCGTGCAATCAGCAGAGAGGAAGGATTAACCCCTGAGCATGTAAGTGAAATCTTGGCTGAGGAAAAAGCAAACCAAAGGCCTATGATAAAGATGTCTGCAGAAAAGATACAGAAAATTGCACCGAAAATCAAGGAAAAAGATTTAGAAGACTTTATATTAAAATCTTGCGAATATTACTACAGACATCTGATGCGAAGTCGTGACAGAGATGCGAGATAAGGAGGTAGCCTATGGGTGATGAAGTAAAGATTAATTATATCGAAGCCAATGTTAATCCTGATAATCTCAGCGGTGTTCTCATTTCAGAGGATGCCGCTGAATCTCTTGTCAGATGTTTTCTTCCCGATATTGTATCCTTCTTTGAAAGTGAAAGCGGCAGAAAAGAGTTTGAAGAATGGGATAAGGATTGGGATAAGTTAAAAGAAATCACGTAAAAACAGCGGGTGCGATGTAAAAGTCGCATCCGCACATTTAACAAAAACAAGTATATGAATTACAATATTTTCAGAAAATCAAAGGAGGTAAAATATATATGATAGGCGTTATCTACGCAAGATACTCTTCCGATAATCAAAAGGAAGAAAGTATTGACGGTCAGCTTCGTGAATGTAAAGCCTACGCTGAAAAGAACGGTATCCAAATAGTTGATACCTATATCGACAGAGCATTATCTGCCAAGACCGACAACAGACCAAGATTTCAGCAGATGATAAAAGACAGTGCTTCAAAACATTTTGAAGTCATTCTCGTATGGAAGCTTGACCGTTTTGCCCGTAACAGATATGACTCGGCTCATTACAAAAATATGCTTCGTAAAAACGGAGTAAAGGTTGTATCTATTACAGAAACCATATCTCAGGGTGCAGAGGGTATTCTTCTTGAAAGCTTACTTGAAGGTATGGCTGAATACTACTCGGTAGAGCTTGCAGAAAAAGTTACAAGAGGAATGATGGAAAATGCTCTTAAATGTAAATACAACGGTGGCACCTTGCCGATTGGTTACAAAGTTGATAAAGAGCAGAATTATTTAATTGATGAAGTCACTGCACCTGCGGTAGTGTTGGCTTTTAAGAGCTATGCCGAGGGTATGTCAATGCAGCACATTGCAAATATGCTCAATTACCAAGGTGTACGCACTCACAAGAAAACCAAGTTAGATGTTGACATTGTTGCACGTATGCTGCACAACCGAAAATATATCGGTGAATACAAATTTAAGGATGTTATTACACCGGGAGGAATTCCCGCAATAGTTGATAAGGAGTTGTTTGAATTGGTACAGGAAAAAATGAAGCAGAATAAGAAAGCCCCTGCAAAGCACAAAGCGGAAGATGAATATCTTTTAACTACAAAGCTCTATTGCGGCAAGTGTCAGTGTCTTATGGTCGGTGAAAGCGGTACAAGCAGAACAAAGTTTGTGCACCGATACTACAAATGCGTTAGTGTAAAAAATCACAAAGGCTGTGACAAGAAAACAGTTAAAAAGGCTTGGATTGAGGATATTGTCGTTGACAGTATCCGCAGACTCATTATGAACGATGAAACCATTGAATATTTAACTGACCAAGCACTTGAAACCTTTAACAAGGAAAGCACTGTTCTCCCAATACTGCAGAAGCAATATGCACAGACTCTAACTGCAATCAACAATCTCATTACTGCTATGGAGAAAGGTATCATTACACCTACAACTAAAGAGCGTATGGAAGAGCTTGAAATGGAAAAAAGTGAGCTTTCAATCAGGATTATGAAAGAGGAAATGTCAAGACCTAAGCTTACCCGTGAAGAGATTCTATATTGGTTCTACAAGTTCCGCAAGCTTAATCCAAAGAAGCTTGACCACAGAAGAACCTTAATAAACAACTTTGTAAACTCAGTATTCTTATTTGAAGACAGAATGGTTATTACCTTCAACTTCAAAGACGGTACTGAAACCATAACCTTTGCCGACCTCGAAAAGTCGGCATTGGGTTCGGATTTCAAGGTGTCAGGTGCACCAACGTAAAAAAACACGGAGAAGCCATATGCTTTTCCGTGTTTTTTTGGCACCCCCTGCGAGAATCGAACTCACAACTAACCTATCTTTTTGCAGGCAACTATGTCTGTGCCCACACAGGAAAGTTCAACGATATCACCGATATTCAACAAAAGCATATTCTCGTTTTCAGCGGCTTTTGCTTTAAAAATATTATTTTCTTTATCAATCAGGTAAATATAAGTGTTGCCGTCAATGTCGATATATTTTATTGATGCTATGGTAACGGTAACAGATTCTGTTTCTTCGGTAACATCGTCAGATTCTATACCGAGCAGTTCTTTATATTTTTCAATACACTCTGATTGAGTTACTGCTGTGGTCACGATATTGTACTGTTCAACATTAACCGCCGCATAAAGCTTGACAAGACCGCCCGAATCTTTGAGCACCATTATGTATGTCGGATAACCTTCTATATTGATAAGGGACGGGAATGAAGCCTGATACCCCTTTTCCTGCACTTCGCCTTCTGCAGCCGCCATAGCTGATTTCTCATCCGCGCCTGCAATCGAATAGTATCTGCTCTCTCCCGTACGTTCGTTTGCAAGAAGAAAACCTATATTTGAACTGTCGCCGTTTACGGAGGTAACACCTGTATAAATCCATATATCCCCATCTTTAGCAACATATCCGTAGTCCGAAACAGGTGTTTCATCAACCGTTTCATCATCTGAATAATATGTTGTAACCTGTTTACATCCTTTTTTTGCAAAAAGACTGTTCATATAACCGTTTTGCAGCATACCGTACCAATTATACTGCTGACATATAAGGTCACCGTAGAAAACCACGTCTACCCACTTAGGTATATCATTTAAATTATATTTTAAGGTTTCTCCTGTTACAGGGTCAAGAACTATGCATCCGATGACGGTTTCGCCACCAAACAGAGCTATTGTATTTTCAACAACAGAAGCTACATAACAGGGATTTCCGTTTTCATCTATCTCAAAATGAAGATTATCCAGCATCAGCGTGGGATATTGCATACGAATATGTCTGTATGCATCCTCAGAGAAAAATGCAGAGGGCACATATTTCATTCCCTGAGAATTATGGAAAGATGCAGACATTGAAACAGGGTCAACGGTAACATAACCTTTTACTCCGTCGGCTTTATTGTTTACCCATTTAAAAAATCCCGCATATTCCAATGCGGCAACCTTAACAGGCTTGCCGTTATAATCTATTTGTGTGTAATCATAAGAAACATCAAACTGGCTTACAACTTCTGAAAGTGCACCTATTTCACGGTCACCCAGCATCTGAGCTGAAGCAGTATCCATCAATGCAATAGAATCCGTGCCTACAGACTCCGACAAATCTGCCGTAAAATCAGAATCTGTTACTTTAAGGATTTGCGCATAAGAGGTTGCATTGAAAAATGTACTGCTGATAAAAAATATTAAAACAATCAGTGCAGTCAAAGATATGGGAACTATGTAATGCTTAACCGAAAAATTGAATTTTGTGTATTTCTTTGTTCTGCCTTTTGAGCCTGTTTTTTTGCTAACGGTTACAAAACCGAAATCCTTGCAGCCTTTAACAAGACGTTCAATAACAACAAAAACGAAAAGTGCAATGTCAACTATAACCCAAAGTAACGGATTATGTATATTGATGGCAGGACAAAACAGATATACACATATTGCCAGAACGGCAATGCCTGCAATTGAACCGATAACATACGGTAATACTTTTTCTTTTTTCATTATTTAACACACCCCTTAGTGTTTGTTATTTAAATATTATCACAAAAAAGCGCATAAATCAACAACGGATGAAAAGAACGTAGCTGTGCTACTGATTTGATACCATCACAGCAGGAGCAGAGAAAAACGCAAGTCTTGCGACTTGCGTTTTTTTCTGGCACCCCCTGCGAGAATCGAACTCACAACTAACCCTTAGGAGGGGTTTATTATATCCATTTAACTAAGGAGGCAGATATTCTATGTTTTTGAGTTTATTATTACGAACGAAGTGAGTAACAAGGTTCTTATGCGTAGCATAAGGTTCTTATATCCATTTAACTAAGGAGGCAGATATTTTTCTGTACCACTGAATTTTATCAAATTTTATTATTATTGTCAACACTTAAATCAACAAAACGGCCTGAGTTTTCCTCAAGCCGTTCTGCGCCGTATATCAAAGTTTATTTATTGCTTTCAACAATTCCTCTTTTATTATCTGATGTCCTGCGGCTGTAGGATGAACACCGTCAACACTCCAGTATCTTGTGTCACCGTCGGCACAGGCATCATCAAACTTATTCTGCAGTTCAACAAATTCAAGACTGAATTTTTCCGCAACGCATTTTGCCGCCGCGCTTCGTTTTTTCACTTCGGCATAAAACTGCTCCCACAGCTCCTGTGTGGCAGTACCTTTTAAAACAAAAGGCTCTAAAATTATGATTTTTATATCCGGCAATGCGGCTCTCACTTCTTCTATGAGCATTGTGTAAATTTTTTCGTATTTATCCGCATCAACGCCGCATTTTATTGTAAGCTCGTGAGAAACATCATTCACGCCTACGAGAATTGACATATAATCGGGCGCAAGGTTGATAATGTCCTCTTTGATGCGTGCGTAAATATCGGTGATTCTGTCGCCGCTTTCACCGCGATTGAAAAAACTGAACTCGCCTTTTCTATTTTTCATTAAATCAGCTGCGACAAGCAACGGATAACCTGTTCCCAGATCGGAATCATCCGCTCTGCCTGCGTCGGTTATTGAGTCGCCCTGAAATAAAAATCTCTTCATACCACACCTCATTTTTTGCAAAATCAAATTGTTATTTCTTTGCCTGATTTTGCGGATTCATATATCGCACAGAGAATCTTTATCATATCAACACCCTGCTGAGGTTTAAAGCAAGGCTCTCCGCCCTTTGTGAGTATATCAATATAATGAGTAAGATTTTTATGATGTCCCTTGTTGTCGGGCTTGCCTGCCGGCTTGATATCAATAAGCTGTCCGTCTTCCTCTGTATAAATTTCAACCTCGTCATTTTCCCAGGTAAGTCCTGATTTTGTACCTCTGAGTTCAACAAAACGGCGTTCTTTTTTGATATTTGATGCCCAGCTGAATTCAATCTGCAGAACAGCACCGTTGTCAAATCTTATCATACCCATTGCAAGGTCTTCAACATCGAATGTTCCTGCTGAATTTTTATCGCCGAAATCGGAGTTCACCGAATCGCTCGTATCGTTATCTGCAAATTTGCAATATGTGTTTGCACTGACCGAAACGGGTGTGGGATTGCCCATAAGCCAGATTGCAAGGTCAATCATATGTACGCCGAGGTCGATAAGAGGGCCGCCGCCTGACTGCGCTTTTGTTGTAAACCAGCCGCCTTTGCCGGGGATACCTCTTCTTCTCTGCCAGCCGCAACGTGCCGCGTATACATCACCCATTTTGCCTGATTCAATATATTTTTTAGCATACTGAGAAGCGCCTACAAAGCGGTTATTTCTCATTACCATAAGAATTTTGCCTGCTTCATCAGCCGCTTTCTGCATTTTAAGAACTTCAGTAACGTCAATTGCATCGGGTTTTTCACAGAAAACGTGCTTTCCTGCTTTGAATGCATCTACTGCAATAATTGAATGAAGATAGTTAGGTGTGCAGATGTCAACCGAATCTATCGTTTCGTCTTTAAGAAGCTCTTTATAATCGGTATAAACTTTTGCATTGGGGAAAAATTCATCCTTGAGATACTGTGCGCGCTCTTCGATAATATCGCAGACTCCCACAACCTCAACTCTGTCATCCTCAACATATGTAGGTACGTGTGCGCCTTTGCAGATTCCGCCGTTACCTATAATACCTATTTTAATCACTTTTGACATTGTTAATTCCTCCGTTACGGATTATTTGATTATATTATATATATTAACAAAAGGAAAATCAAGTCAAATACAGTGCAATTTGCGGATAATTGTTGATTTTGTTGTTGTATGATGATATATTGTTGATATACTGACTCACAGAGGTAAAACGAATGATTAAAGCTTTAAAATTACCCGATAATTTCACCGTGACAGCACATACAGGCTGTGAAGGTTCACCCGATAATTCAATCGAATCCGTTGTCAGGTCTTTTGAGAGCGGCGCAGACATTTTTGAAGCAGACGTACAATTTGATGCAAACGGAGCTCCCGTGCTTGCTCACGATGCACCCGTCGGCGGCGAGCCTACTCTTGAGGAGATATTCCAAAAGCTTGCCGGATATAAAAATATGCGCTGTAATCTCGATATCAAGAGGACTGATAACCTGAAAATCATCCCCGTTCTTGCCGAAAAATACGGCGTAGCGGACAGAATTTTCTACACGGGCATTGACATTGATTTTATTGAAGCGGTAAAGGAAACACCGCAGATTCCCTATTATCTCAACGCTGATATTGCAGAGCCTGAAAATCAGTCGGAGGAATATCTGCTATCATTGGTAAAAAGGGTCATAGATTGCGGTGCAATCGGAATAAACTGCAATCATAAAAATGTAACAAAAAAATTTGTTGATATATTCCGCGAAAACGATCTTTTTGTTTCAGTATGGACCTGCAACGAAGAAGCCGATATGATAAGAATACTTAATACTGCTCCAGATAATATTACAACAAGAAAACCGTCCGTACTCAAAAGCATTATCAGATCTGTTGAATAACAGGGCATTTTTATATTACTTTATTATGTTTTATGCTTTACTTAATCGGAAGCATATGGTATAATTAGGTATCTATACAGATAAAGCAAGGTGAATTAAATGTATTTAAAAGAAACTAAAAAATGGCTTTCTGATGAAATTAACAATGTAGCTGATTTCTGGCTTCAGAACGGTATGGATAAGGTTAACGGCGGCGTTTACACTTGTCTTGATAAAGACGGCAAGGTGTTTTCCACTGACAAAAGCGTGTGGATGCAGGGTCGTTGCGGATGGATTTTCGCTTATCTTTGTCACGTTTACGGAGTTAAAAAAGAATGGCTCGAAGCAAGTAAAAGCTGTATCGACTTTTTAGAAAAATACTGCATCAACAAGTCCGCAGACGGCAGACTTTATTTTACGGTAACAGCAGACGGCAAGCCCCTTCGTCAACGCAGATATTGCTATTCCGAAGCATTTTACTGCATCGCAAATGCTGAATATTACGGATTGACAGGCGAACGCGAGCATCTTGAAAGAGCCCGCAGAGCTTACGATATGTACTGGAATCTTAATCACGGTATGCCTGACCCGACAGGATTGGGACCCAAGACTGAACCTGAGACACGTACAGGCAGAGCACTCGGCATTCCGATGATTCTTCTTAACGTCACTTCGGTTCTTCTTCGCGTTGACCCTGAAAATGCGGAGCTTTACAACAAGAGAGCTGACGAATGTGTTGAGGACATTTTCAGATACCACGTAAAGAAGGATTTAGGATGCACCCTTGAATCAGTTGCTCCTGACGGAACACCAAGACTTGACGTTACCGAAGGCAGAGTTGTAAACCCCGGTCACGATATTGAATGCAGCTGGTTCCTTATGGAAAGAGCTAATCAGACGGGCGACAAGGAATTACATAAAAAGGCAATTGAAATTTTTGATATGGCTTTCCAGAAGGGTTGGGACAAGGAGTTCGGCGGTATTCTTTATTTCTTCGACTGTCTTGGCAATCCGCCCGAAGCATACGAGCACGATATGAAGCTCTGGTGGCCTCATAATGAAGCACTTATCGCATCTCTTATGATTTACAGAGATACGGGCGATAATAAATATCTTGATATTTTCAAGCAGATTCTTGATTACACAAAGAATCATTTTGCCTCAGCACCCTGCGGTGAATGGTACGGATATTTAAGACGCGACGGCAAGCCTACCCTGCCGGCTTGTATCGGCTCAACATTCAAGGGCCCGTTCCACGTGCCGAGATGTCTTATTATGCTTGACAAAATGATTGAAGAGATTGAAGAAAGAGGTTGATTAAAATGAGTCTTGATAAATATAAGGGCATTTTCCCTGCATTTTACGCTTGTTATGATGATAACGGAAACGTTTCAGCAGAAAGAACAAAGCAGTTGGTTGAATTTCTCATTGAAAAAGGTGTAAACGGTCTTTACGTAGGCGGTTCATCAGGCGAATGCATTTATCTGAGTGTTGAAGAAAGAAAACAGACCCTTGAAGCTGTTATGGAAGCGGCAAAGGGCAGAATCGCAATAATTGCTCACGTAGCCTGCAACAACACAAAGGACAGCTGTGAGCTTGCACGTCACGCTGAATCTCTCGGAGTTGATGCCATTGCAACAATCCCTCCCATCTATTTCAGACTTCCCGAAAAGGCAATCGCAAAATACTGGAACGATATTTCCGCCGCCGCACCGAACACTGATTATATAATTTATAACATTCCTCAGCTTGCAGGTGTTGCGCTTACATTATCGTTGTTTGATGAAATGCTTAAAAACCCGAGAGTAATCGGTGTAAAGAATTCATCAATGCCCATTCAGGACATACAGATGTTCAGAAGACAGGCAAAGCTTAACAACAAGGAAGTTGTTATTTTCAACGGCCCCGACGAGCAGTTTGTAGGCGGCAGACTTATAGGCGCTGACGGCGGCATTGGCGGTACATACGCTGTTATGCCTGAGCTGTTTGTAAAGCTTGATCAGTTGCTCAAAGCAGGTGATTTTGAAAACGCAGGTAAATTACAGGACGATATCGATGAAGTAATTTACACAATGTGCTCAACAAAGGGCAATATGTATGCTACTGCAAAAGCCGCTCTTAAAAAGAGAGCCGGACTTGAGCTTGGCGGTGTAAGAGCTCCCCTTCTTAACCTTGAAGACGGCGATGAAGTTATCGTTGACAAGGTTGTTTCACTTGTTGAAACAGCTGTAAAGAACTGGATTGCTTAAATTATAATCTCATAAAACAATAAAAGCTAACTGACATAAAAATCAGTTAGCTTTTTAGTATTATGTACGGAAATTCGGCTTATGCATTGCTTTTGACTTCATCATAGCGGGCTTTGATTTCGTTAAAGTGAGAGTAGTTTTCAAACTGATTCAAAAGCTTCTGTGCATCAAGCAAAGGTTTAACCGAGCGTGTGTACGAAAGTCTGAACTCCTGCTCCTCGTTGATTTGCTTGTTGAGTGCTCTGAATTTGCCTTTGAGCATTTTGATTTCCTGATTAAGCTCTTTAATCTGCTGTTTATTTTTTCTTTCCTTAGCCTCAAACAGCTTTTTATAAAGGACATCCTCCTGCTTATCATAGTTTTCTTCCACATTGAACAGTTCATTCATATGTGTATCATCCGGTTTTTCAATTGCCTTGCCGGATTTATAATACTTTTTATAATATTTTGCTGCAGTTATCCTTGTTCTGCAAAAACTGATTTTATATTTGCGAATCTCTTTTTCTTCCTCTGTTTTACGGGGAAGTTTTTTTGCATCGCTGAGCTCTTTTTTCAGCAGAGAAATATCGGTATTTTCAAGTCCGTGCAGTCCTGCATTGCAAATCATTGTTGCATCGGCAATCTGCATTTTGCCAAGCTCGCTTTCAAAACGGTTCATCTCACCGATAACAAAGGGAGCAAGCTTGATTTCGGTGTTTCTTTTTACTGCCGTTTTGTAGTTTTCTTTTGCCTGTTTGATGGCTTCTTTATCCTTTGAAGCGCGTGCGGCTTTTATTTCAGCCTTGGACAGAGGTGCTTCATTTTCTTTAATAAGACCGTTTGCATTCTCAACCATTTCCACAACTTCAATAAGGTCTTTATCACTCAGGGCATTGTTACCGAAGTCTTCAAAGAATGCACGGATTTTAAGAACTCTTATCATACCCTGCTGTTTAAGCTCTGTTAAATCATAGAAGAAATAAGGGGTAACATTAATGACAGCACCTGCGATTGAAGCTATTATAAGAACTCTGAGAACAGTCTGGAGCACGTCAGCATCATAAAGTGAAAAATATGCTATGCTGGAGGTGTCAGCGGCAGAAATTATGTCTTTAACAACGCCGCCGTTGCGAAGAACCTTATTCATAACATCAGGATTGCTGATAACCTGCTGTGCAGTTGCTTCATTGATACCGAACTTATCGTAAAGAATGTTGACAACACCGCTGGTTGCAACGGTTATAAGACCGCCGACGGCAGTAATGGTTGAAAACATACCGTCAATTCTTTCACCTGTTACATACTGCTGATAATCTCTGATATCCGCCTGAATTGACGGGCTGAGAATCTGTCCGAACGCATTCATAAGATTGTTCATCCAGAAGCACACGACAAGGAGCAGCAACGGCAACCAGGTATCGACAAAGCTGTTGCTTGTACCTGTCATATCTATAATCTGAACAACAGGAAGCATAAGCGAGATAAATACAATGTTCAGACAATTCGTTGCAATAAGTACGAATCTCTTACCCCACTTCCTTATTGCAAAGGGTGCAATAAGCATACCTATAAGACCTGCATTCTGACAGAAAAACAATATGACCGAATACGCCGCACCGCTGCAGATACCGCCGTAAGTATAAAGCCAGCCTAACACAACGGACATAGAGGTTTCAAGGAAGCCGAGCCATCCGCCCATTGCTATGACCCAGAAATACTTATTTTTTATAACCTCGCGAAGTGAATCCATAAACTTGATATGCACAACGTGAGTTCTTGCCTGAACAATTTTTTCCTTTGTGCTTACGTAAACCATAATACTGAATAAAATGGAAATTATTGAGAGAGGCGGATAAATGTATCTGTAAAGTCTGATATCGTATATGTTGTTGTTGGTCAGCAGCTGTGCAAAAATAGGCATTGCAAGATCCAGAATAGAGGGTGCAAGCGAATAAAGCACGCCTTTGATTGTTAAGACATCGGTTCTTTCCTGAGTGTTGGGTGACAATACGTGTATTAAGTTCGTATATGCCTCTGAGAAGAAGTTGTAGAAGAAAATCTGGAAGAAGTTCAGAATCAGAATAACGGCGCAGGTTACAACATATGCCTTTTCTCTGCCGAAAATCATACCCTCGCCGAAAAGTGCTCCGAACTCATTATACGGGAACCAGACGAACAGTATCGTTACTATTGCGCTGGGAATTGCCATTTTGACGATATAAGGTCTGTATTTACCTTCTCTGCTTCTTGTATTATCAATTATATTCGCTCTTATTCCCGACAGAGGAATGTTTGCAATAACAGTAATCAGATAAAGCACGTACATATCAAGCGGCTGAACACCCAAAGTGTTTCCGATCAGCACGCTTGTGGCGGATAATATCATTTTTGTTGCCATTACTGCAAGGAACTTTATACCGATACCGCCTACAGAATAACCTGCGACTTCTTTATACGGCATATATCTGCCGTCGGGAGCCTCATTCCAATGTGCACGCACATCGGTAAGCAATTGTTTGATTTTTACTCCTATACCATTCTGTGTTGCCATAATCAAATATCCTTTCGTATATCAATTATCGTTTCCCTTAATCCAGTCCAAAGAAAACTTTGTGAACAATATGTTTTTGCACTCTTTGTCGGGTTCAAAAAGAGCACCGATATTTCCGTCAGGTAATAACGTAAGAGAGCTGTAAACAAAATCGTCTTCTTTGAGCACGCGGCTGTAGGTAAAAGTTTCACCGTCATCTTCCGAAAGCCTGACCGTTCCGCATTTTCTTTCCTTTCTGTCGGCAGGATTCAGAAGAACCACATACGGCTTGTCTGCATTTTCAATTTTAATGACAGAAGACTGACAAACGGGCTGAGGAAGACTTTCGTCAAGTGAAAAGTTCTCCCAGCTTGCACCGCCGTTTTTGCTGTATGCTACGGCAACACAGCGTTTGGGATTGTGATTTCGCATAAAGTATTTTAACGTGCCGTCACTCTGCTCAATAACCTGAGATTCAGTAAGCATCTCATTGTGTGAAATGAGAAAATGATTAGCTTTGAAGCCTTTGATTTTTCTTGTATTGTTCGGTGTTTCCCCAAGCTGCCAGCTTTCGCCGTTATCGTCACTGTATATCACACAGCAGGATAAGCAAAGAGGCCATTTTTTTGTGCCGTAATAAACAGGAACAACAATTCTTCCTTTGTATTTACCGTTTTTGATAACAATACCGTTTCCGGGGCCGGGGCCTATGAAGCTCATAAATTTTTTCTTGACCTGCGTGTTGAGAGATCTGGGCTTTGACCAGGTCAATCCGTCATCATCGCTGTAACACATCATCAATGTTGATGTGCCGAACGCTCTGAAATCTCCGCCGGTATAAATATTTCCTACAAGTTTTCCGTTTTCGGACACATCACCGTCGTCGTTTACTTTATATGCGCTTGCTTTTCCGCTTTTTGTATAAAGCATACCGTCTTTCAGGATGTATCGTTTACCGAATTTTCCTTCGATTATTTTATTTCCCTGCGGATTTTCACCGACACCGCATTTGCAATTGAGAATGCCTATACCCGCCGGAGTGTGGCAATAGTGCATATATATTCTTCCTGTCTCGCTGACGTATGTAAGAATGGGGTCAATAGCGGCGGAAGCACGGTTTTTTTCTGTGCCGTGTTCCTGTACGGCAATTATGTAATCTTCCCAGGTTTCGCCGGAATCAAAGCTTCTGCGGACAACCTTGTCAATTCTGTTGGGATTGTCTGCCCCTGTATAAAATCTTGCATCAGCACAGGCAACCACTGTTCCGTTTTTTGTAGTTACCATTGACGGAATTCTGTAATAATCAGAGGGACCGCCCGTACCGGGACCGAAAACCGTTTTAAACTCCACTGTATATCATCTCCGGATTTTGAATTATGTAGCTCAATATCTTTTGTTAAATTCTGATAATAAAATAAGTATGTAACCATATAATTATATCCATATATACCACCCTTGTCAAGTCAAAAAACTTAATCGGGCGGAAATATTATGGAATCTTGATATACTCTTCAAAAACAACAAATCCGAACCCATCTCTAACCATGAGAAGGTTCGGATTATATTATTTAAAATACTTTCATACATCCGTCAGATAAAAATTTAAAAGTGCCATCGACTCCGTAATAGCAAAAAAAAGTATCATTGATGCAACTGCAATTAAATATTGTTTTACAAAATCAATTGTTCTCTTTCTTCTGACACAAACAACCACAATCCGCACTGCTTCATAGTAAATAAAACTCAACGCTACACCAAACATTGAAAAATCAAAAACAAATGAAATAAGACTCATTCCAAGAAAAACAGTTATTTCCAAAAACAACGAATATATTGGTATCTTTGCTTTACAATTCCTGCATTTCCCCTTGCAAACGATATATGAAATTATGGGTAATTGCAAAAACGGGGAGATTTTTGCGCCACAGTTATCACAAACACAGCGTGAATTATTGACAGATAATGTATTACCCGCCGTCAAGCGTAATATATTTGTAGTGGCAAGTCCACCAATGTTATAATATACAGCACAGATGGCGATATATATTATTATATGTTTCAATACGAATCACCTTATAAAAAAGGATATTTTTGTTTATTAGCACTAAAATAATATACTTGGGAGCATAATGCTCCCAAGTATACTTCTGTAGCGCCTCAGGTTGCTGATTTAAAACCGCTCTGAAGCTGTTCATCAACACTGCTGAATGCCTCAGCCGCAGATACGGTTGCTTCACCAAGAGAGTTAACAAGCTCAGGGAATTTATCTAAGCTTTCTTTCATAGTGGTATACATATCGAAATATGCATCCTGTGCAAGACCGTCCCAACCATCAATAATTTCATTGATCTTGGTATTGATGCTGGTGAGAATATCCGCAAGATCACCAGCATAGCCGATGAGGTCGTTGCCCTGAGAATTTAGGGTTTCAGGGGTAACTCTAATGCTTGCCATATTACCTTTCTCCTTTCAAATATAATGTATAGCAAACAGTTTAAACTGCAATGCCCAATTAAAGTTTTGTTTTTTCTATGTAGTTAATTGCCAAATTATCATATTGCTTTGATGCCTGGAATAAAATATCTTTAAGCGTATCAAGCAAATCTGCATACTTATCAATATTATCTTCCCAATTCGTTTCTGCCATTTTTTGAAATGCAGAGCCTGCCGGAGTTGTCCACCCACTATCTTTCAGCTCTGACAAGCAATTATTTAACTTGGTTGACATATTTCTAAGATCCGTTGCAATCTGTCCATAACGATTACCATAGTCACGCAAGACTGTTGTATCAAATGCAAGGTCGGTATTACCTTCAGTTGCAAGAGACATTATTACACACCCGCACTTTCTGAATTCACTTTAAGCTCCGGTTTAATTCTATAAGCTTTCTGCAACTCCTCATCTGCAAGTGATTTTCTACCCTGAATGCTATAAATATCCGATCTTATAACATGCACCTCGGCAATTTCAGTGCTGAGCCCATCAATAAAATCCAATAAATCAAGGGCTTTGTCATATTCCTCTAATTCTTTCATACACAATGCTCTGTAAAGATAAACGTCAATCGCAGCAGGATTTTTTAAAGTTGCAAGCCTGTAAATAGAATTTGCTTCTTTAAAAAGTGCACGAGCAGCATCCGTATCACCTAATTGCTTCGTACAGAAAGGCTTGTAATAAAGTGCAGCATAATAATATAAATCTTCGACATTTCTTTTAACAATTTCCATTGACTGTTCAAGAGCTTTTTCGTAATTTGGTTCAGCAAGATAAAGATTCATAAGCATAAAACGTGCTTCGCCATCAAAAGTAACTTCATCCTCAAGCTCAATACACTTTTCACAACATGTGACAGCCTTTTCGAAATTGTTACATTCAGCAAATATCTGACCTTCAAGAAGAGTAAAACTACGTTCTGCGTCAACAAAATATTTCAATGCTTTTGCATGTTCAATCACTTTAATTGCATCATCTAATTTTTTTGCAAGAGAAAGAGATTTGGCATAATCATATAAAAGATCAGCATCTTCAGGAAACTTTTCAGATGCAGCTTTTGCGAAAACAATTGCAGATTCGTAATCTTTTTTATGTAGCAAGAGCATTGTCTTTATATGATAACCATCAAACATTTCAGGTGCTTTTGCCAAAAGTTCTTCTGTAGATTCATTTGCATTGTCCAACATACCAAGTCTTATAAGGGTTTTTATTTTCTTAATGAGATAATCCGGTCTTGAAGGATTCTTGATGCATGCTTTCTGGAAATATCTCAATGCCATATTATCGTCATTCATATGCTCATATGCCATACCCATAAAGAACATCATTTCATCACTGTCATATCCTTCATTAATCGCAAGATTATAGCTTTCAAAACCTTCATGAAGCTCATCATTCATAAAACAAGCATTTCCATACAGAAAATGGAGCAAACCATTTTTTTCTATAAGCATTGCTTTTTTGTAGGAATTCTTTGCATTCTGATATTCCTGCAATGCCATATAAAGATCTCCATAATTTTTGTAGCTATCCATTAACATAGGATCAATTTCGATAGCTTTATCAAACTTTGTCTTAGCAGCCTCTAAATTACCGGATTTCAGGAGAATTGCTCCCTGTTGATTCAAATCCTGCGCTTCAAGGCGAATTTCGTTCATTTCCATTATTATCCTCCTAACTATTCTCTACGATAACTTTTATCGGAGAATGAGTTTCAATTTCTTTAACAATATCAACGTCTTTAATAAAACTGATATCAAAATATACCAGTCCCTCAGCAAAGTTTCTGACTTCCGTTGGACTCTGTGGGAATGTTCCATTGGATTTTAATTTAAAAAATGTAGAAACTCCACCGCAATAAATATGAATTCTTTGAGCTTGTGTTTTTAAAACACACCTTGATATATCGCAATAATTTATTTTTATAATCTCTTTGCGAGTAACTCTTCTGCTATAATACCTGTTAGGACGATACACAACAACATAATCATTAAAGAACTGCAATTCCATATGTGATGGGGTCAATTCAGTTTTATTGCCATAAAAACCAAATCCGACTGCCAAACATATCAAAAACGCCCTAGACATCCATGACAATTCTGAAAACATATTATCCTGAAAAATCAACGAACTCAATATTATGACGGCAACTATAACCCAAACAAAAATCTTGATAGCATATTTTATTTTATTGCGTTCCACAGGCATAAAAACAGCTTCATTAATTCTTAAAATATATTTTGGAGCATTCATTCTTATTTCCTTATGCCGTCCTTAATATCAATAAATTAGTATCCGGAATCTTAATTACAGGAATTGATATATCTAATGGACAACCTTCCGACAGTTTAGATATCACATCTTTGCCAATTATTGTATTATCGAATAAACCCTCAAGATCAACACCTGCATCCCAGATATCTTTTCCAAAGCTGACAATAGTATCTAATGATATATTATCATAAGTAAAATCCCACTTTAATTGTCCGCCACTTCCGGTAATCGTATCTATTTTATTTACAGAAAAAGCTGAAAGTGACGGTAAAACGATATTCTTCAAACCAACTTTTAATACACTTGATAAAGAAAGATCATCATCCAACAAGGCTTTGGGAACTCCCAAAATATTTTTTACTGAACCTAATGTCCCTTTCCAATCAAATTTACCATTGACATCGGTAAAATCAAAAAATTCTTTTTTGAAGTTTTTACCGAAATCTTTTATCATAAACTTACCATACTCCACAAAAGTAGATAATCCTCCGGATTTAAAAGCTAACTTTATATCGCCTAATTTCAATTTAAAATCCGACCATGTCTTTTTGGTAAAAACATCTCTCTTTAAATTAATATCAGACAGCTTGGCTGAACTTCCTGTTGCCCATTTAAAACCATTTTTCAAAAGATTTACCGTACTGTCAAGAAGATTTGATGAAAGATCCGTATATTCGATCTCTAAAACATAGTCAGCATTTGCAACATAATTAATTTTAAATGAATAAGTGTCTTTTACACTTGAATGTGACAACTGCCGTATCGTGATAATAGAGAATTACATCGTCACCCTCATTGAAGCTCTCAACATCAAGCATTGTTTCTGCATCGAAAATTCTTTCGGGAGTATAGGTTACTGCTCTCTCTGGTGCAACATTATCTACAACATTGATAATATCGTTATCGGATGTCTTGCTTGTGTTACCCGCTTTATCAGTTACGGTTGCAGAGATGTAACCTCTTGCCTGTGCACTGATTACGAACTTTGCTGTAGCTGTTTTTCCGTTGTTGCTGTAAGTGATTGCGTCACTTGCTATTGTCTGTGTGTCGTTTGTCTTGTTTACGTCACTTGTGCCGACCTGCTGTGTATATGACCATACAAAGTAATCCACTCCTGATGTGATATCATCTGCAGTAAGGGTTACCGTTACATTTGATTTGTAATATCCGAATGTCAGTGTTTCAATAACTTTTTCAAGTACTGATGTACTGTAGGATATCTTAAGATCAGTAGGAGCTTTATGGTCAACTACAAACTCATCTGCCTCGTAATCAGCTGATTTATTGCCGATTACATCTGCATATTCAATATCAAATGTATAAACTGCATCTGTTGAATATGTGATTTTTGCAGTATGCACATCGCCCTTTGTTGTCCAGTTCGCTCTGTTG